>CAVTDL010000001.1:0-745078 GCA_963733485.1 uncultured delta proteobacterium
GGGGTCCCTGAGGCATTGAGGCCGGATTGGCCCAGCGCCGACGCGTCGTGGAGGCGGGATGCTGGCCGTTCGGCTGTATCCTGGCGTCGGAGGTGGCCCGATGGTCGTCACGCCCGTCCGACGCGCCCCGCTCGCCCTGGTGGTCCTCGCCGCGCTGCTCGCCTGGGGATGCAGCGGTGGCGGCTCCTCGAGCTCGCCATCTGGACCTCCTGGCCCTCCGGGCGCGCCGGCCGCGCCGGTGGCGACCGCGGTCGCGGGGGACCAGCAGGTGACGGTCTCCTGGACACCGGTCGAGCGCGCCGCCTCGTACAACCTGTACTGGTCCACCTACCCTCTCCCGGCGCGGTCCGCCTGGACCAAGGTCGCGGGGGTGGCTTCGCCCCGCGTCGTGACCGGCCTCGCGAACGACGTCCCGTTCGCCGCGGTGGTGACGGCCGTGTCGAGCGACGGGCTCGAGAGCGCCGACTCGCTCCACGCGATCGCGACGCCCCGCTTCCCGTACGACCCGCCGCCGGCGCCGACCGCGACGCCGCGCGTCCAGAGCGTGATGGTCGGTGTACCGCCTCGGCCACAGCCCTACGCCCGGCTCGACCTCTACTGGTCCACCTCGCCAGGGGTGACCAAGGCGACCGGGACGCGCATCGAGGGCGTCTTGCCGTTCGAGCACACCGGCCTCGAGCGCGGCCGGACCTACCACTACGTGGTGGTGGGCGTCCTCCCCGACGGGCGGTCCAGCGCCGAGTCGGCGGAGGTCTCCGCCACGGTCCCGTTCACCACCACCTTCGCCCGGCTCGGTCCCGGCGGCGCGCGGAGCTGGCGGCACGGCGTGAACGACGCGGTCGGATACGCGATCGCCGCCCGCCCGGACGGCTCGTTCTACGTGGTGGGCCTCACGGCCGGCTCCGCGACGACGTTCGGCGCCGGCGAGCCGGGCGAGACGACGCTGACCGCGGATTCGTCGGGCATGCTGTTCGTCGCGCGCTACACGGCCGACGGCCTCCTCTCGTGGGTCCGAGGGTCGAGCGGCGTCGCGATCGTCGGCGGCCGGGTCGGGGATGCCCTCGCGGTCACGGTCCTGGCGGATGGCTCGGTCGCGGTGACCGGGTCGTACGCGGGGAACCTCACCCTCGCCCCCGGCACGCCCGGCCAGGTCACCCTCTCCCCGCTCTCGACCGTCGGCGACGTCTTCGTGGCCCGCTTCCTCGAGGACGGCACGCTCGCCTGGGCCCGGCGCGCCGGGGGCAGCGTCTTCCCGGCCAGCGGCGGCCACGAGGGGCGCGCCGCGGTGGGCCTCTCCGACGGCTCGGTCGTCGTGACCGGGTCGTTCTTCGGAGCGATCACCTTCCCCGGGACGCCGGACGTGACCCTCACCACCACCGCGGGCTGCAACACGAACGACTTCGACCTGTTCGTCGCCCGCTACGACGCGAGCGGGCAGCTCTCCTGGGCGCGGCGGGCGGGCGGCTGCTCCTGGGAGGAGGGGCTCGGGATCGCGGCCGGCCCCCTCGACGCGGTCACCGTCACCGGCCGCTTCAATTCCCGGCCCGCCGTCTTCGGGCCCGGCGAGCCGGGCGAGACCTCGCTCTCCGCCGACTTCCTGGACGCCATCACTTACGACGTCTTCGTCGCGCGCTACCGGGCCGACGGCTCCCTCGCCTGGGCCGACCGCGGCGGCGGGACGGGCGACGACGTGGGCGAGAGCATCGCCGCCACGGGCGCGGGCGTCACGGTCGCCGGCCATCTCTGGGGCCCGGGCGTCTTCGGGAGCGGAACCCCCGCCGAAACGTCCCTGCCGGTGGGCGCGTTCCTCGCCCGCTTCAGCGACGCCGGGACGTTCTCGTGGGCGCGGGCGGTCGGCGTCGCGACTCCACCTACGGTGTGGCGGTCGCGGCCGCGCCGGGCGGCGAAGCCTGGCTGGTGGGGACGCTCCCCGAGCCCCCCGCGACGCTCGTCCTCGGGGCCGGCGAGCCTGGGGAGACCGCGCTGCTCGGGCGGCACGTCGACCTCTTCGCGGCGCGGTACGGGGTCGACGGGTCGCTCCGGGCAGCCGCCGCGCTCGACCGCGGGCCGCTCCGGGCGCGTGGGGTGGCGGGGCTGGCGGATGGAGGGGTGATCGTGATGGGGAATGTGGCGCAGTTCTACTGACGGGCTCCCCGATCCGTCGATTGCTGGTGATTCACGACCATCTCAGGCTCAGTCGCCAAGTCTTACCTGGAAGTTTCCACCGTCGATCACGCCACCGATCGCGACCCACGGTCCGGCGCCAAGCCCGTTCACGTCGATGATGTCGGCATTCACGCCCGGCTCGCCGTTATCCACGATCCCGAAGCGGTTCTCGGAGAAGAAGTCGACGTACCCGAAGTCCGCCTCGCCGACGCAGTGGCCCGTCGAGGTGAACGACGCCAGCTTGCCCGTTTCCCACGGCACGACCACGAACTCCGCGAACTGATCGTAGGTACATACGATCGGCGCGTACGGCGGGTGGTTCAGCGTGATGACGAATGACCCCGCCGTCCTGCCGTCCGGCATGACGTGGACGTCGCCTCCGAAGCTCCACACGCCGCCCCACAGCGTCGCGGAGCCGGTGACGAGCTTGGGCTCCGCTGCGGCGCGGTTGGTGAGCGTGAAGAACAGGCCCAGCGCGACTGCCACCATCCTCAACGACGAGCCGTATCGATGCATGGAGATCCTCCCCTTGCGTTCGCCTGCGCGTTCACTGCGGGACATGAGCCTACTGCGCCGCAAATGACCCCACGCGTCCCTGAGCCGCGGGACGCAAGATCAAGCCAGCGCGACGCCCAGCGATGCGTCGCCGCGCCCCGTCCGTGAGGCAGGAGGGCAGCGCCGCCGTCACCGTGAGCTGGTCGGCCGTGCGGCGCGGCGGACCGTCCGCGGTTTACGGCCAACGACGCGACGGGCCGCTCTCCTGGGCACGCGGCGGGCGTCCTGCCGGGAAGGCCTGATCTTGGAACGTCCTCGTGCACCGGATGTGACGCAGCCGCGACGATCGACCGCGGTATCTCCGTCGCTCCCGGATCGCTCCCGGGGAAAGTGACGGACCGTGCACGCGCCGGATGGTGCATGTCCGGGCGTCTGCTAGATTGCGTCGCGACGTCGGCCGCAGCACCGGCTGTTCGTCGCGCGGGGGGAACCGCGTACAGCGCTGGCGATCCGACGGGGGCCCTCATGGCCTCCGCAAGAGATCGTGCATTCACACATCGTCACTGGGGGACATCCTTGAACTTCTCATCACGAGCACGTCGAGCGACGCTTGGGATGCTGCTGCTGGCCGTCGCGGGGTGCAGCGGCGGCGGTGGCTCATCCTCGCCGCCGCCAGCACCACCTCCGGCCAAGGCCTCGCTGACGGTCGTGAACTCGACCGGCCTCCAGGTCACCGAGGTGTATGTGGCGACTGCCTCGTCCTCGACGTGGGGAGTCAACCAGCTCTCGTCGTCGATCGCGCCCGGCTCGTCTCGCACCATCTCGAACATCACCGCCGGCGTCTATGACGTGAGGGCGGTCTCCAGCGATGGCTCCCAGGTCGAGCGATACGGCGTGCAGCTGACGGAAGGTGGTGCCTTCACCTGGACGCTGGTGCCCACCTCCGGATCGCTGCGAATCGTGAACGGGTACACCTCGCCCATCGCCGAGGTGTACGTCGCGTCCGCATCCTCCGGCACCTGGGGACCGAACCAGCTCTCCGCTCCGATCGCGGTCGGCGGCTCGTTCACGCTCACCGACATCCCGGCGGGAAACTACGACCTGCGCGCGGTCGCGGCCGACGGCGCCTACGTGGAGAGCTACGGCGTCTCCGTGCAGGCGGGCGGAATTCTCACCTGGACGCTGACCACCGCGACGCTGCCGACCGGCGCCGTCACGGTGGTGAACAACTACGCCTACCCGATCAGCGAGCTTTACGTCGCGCCCTCGTCCTCGGCCACCTGGGGACCGAACCAGCTCTCCACTCCGATCCCGGTGGGGGGCTCACGTACCATCACCAATGTGCCCGCGGGGCTGATCGACCTGCGCGCCGTCGCCTCGGATGGAGCCTACTCGGAGCGCTATGACGTCCAACTCGCCGCCGGCGAGACGCTGACCTGGACGCTCTCCACGCCCACCGTCCCCACCGGCTCGGTGCGGGTCGTGAACAACTACGGCTACCCGATCACCGAGCTGTACGTCTCGCCCTCGACCTCGAGCACCTGGGGCCCGAATCAGCTGTCGGCACCGATTCCCGCCGGCGGATCGTTCACCGTCACCAACGTCCCGGCGGGCCTGATCGATCTGTTCGCCGTCGCGTCGGACGGCGCGTACGGCGAGCGGTACGGCGTGTCGCTCGGCGCTGGCGAGACGGTGACCTGGACGCTTGCCCCTGCACCGGCGACCGGCTCGGTGACGGTGGTGAACAACTACTCGTATCCGCTCACCGAGCTGTACGTGACGCCCTCGACCTCGCCTACCTGGGGAGCGAACCTGCTCTCCGCGCCGATCCCCGTCGGCGGCTCGATCACGATCACCGACGTCCCGGCGGGCCTGATCGACCTCCGCGCCGTCGCCTCGAACGGCGCCGCCGCCGAGGACTACGAGGTCCTGCTCGGCGCTGGCGAGAACGTCGTCTGGACGCTGTCCGTCACGGCCTCGCTCACGGTCGTGAATGGCTACATCTCCCCGATCACGGAGTTGTACGTCGCGCTGTCGAGCTCCCCGTCATGGGGCGCCAATCGCCTTCCGGCGCCGATCCCGGTGGGCGGAAGCTACACGGTGTCGGGCCTCGCCTCGGGCACCTACGACTTCAACGCAGTCACCGCCGGTGGGTACTGGGTGCGCTATGGCCAGTACCTCGCCCCAGGCTCGACCTTCACCTGGACCCTGATCCCCTAGCCTTCGTCCTCAAGGAGATTCACATGATCATTTCGTGCAAGGTCTGTTTCGGGCTCCTCGTGATGGCGGGGACGCTGGGGCCCGCCGCGGCGGCACCCTCCGAACCGTCAGCGCCGGTCGAGCAGCATCGGCAGGTGCAGGGGGGAGAGCAGAAGAGTCGTATCCCTGGCGGAACGTTGGGCGACACGGGGATCGTCGAGGGTCCGTCCGGCACCCACAGAGCGTCCATCGCCGCATCCTCCTCCAAGGGCGGCGTTCCTGGCGGAACGCTGCACGGTGCCGTCACGCCCGGAGGCGACACGCAGGCGCTCGTCACCGGCGAGGGTGAGAGCGCGAAGAGCAGGGTGCCCGGCGGGACACTCCCCGACGTTCTCACCACCGGCAAGGCCAGCGCCCTGCGCGCCGGCGCGGGCACCGGGAGCCGCAAGAGCGAAGTCTCGGGCGGAACGCTGTCGGGCTCGACGGTGCAGGCGGGCGACGCAGCCGCCGCACGTGGGTCGAGCGCCGAGGGCGCGCCCAAGAGCGGCGTTCGTGGCGGCACCCTGTCAGTCGTCGCCCCGGCGCCGTCGTCCGCCAGCACGAGCATCCGCTCGACGCTGAGCGACGTTCAGCCGCCGAAGCGCTGAGCCATCGATTCGAACGCCTGCGCGTGCCTCGCCACGTCGGCGGGGCGCGCGCGGGCCTGGTTGGGGGCATCGCTTGGAACACTCGATTCGTGCGTCAGGCAACCTCGGTGCCCGTGCCATCGCCATGCTGGCGGCGGCCCTCGCGCTCGCAGCGCTCGGATGCTCGGGCGGGGGAAGCGACGCTCCCGCTTCACCCGCCGGCCTGACGGTCGTCGCGGGAGGCTCCGCGCACGCCGCGAACGGCGCACTGCTGAGCCCGGCCCCTGCGATCCAGCTCACGGACGCGTCGGGAGCAGCGGTGCCGCGCGCGGGGGTGCAGGTGACCGTGGTGCTGGGTGAGCTGCACGGCACGCTGTCGGGTACGGCCGTCCAGATGACCGACGCCGCCGGGAAGGCTCGGTTTCCCGACCTGCGCGTGGTCGGTCCTGTCGGGACGTACCACCTGGCCTTTTCCTCTTCCGGGCTGAACGGCGCGCGCTCCGCGCTGGACCTCGCCGCGGGCTCACCGGCGTTGATCCGCGCCGTGACCCTCCAGCAGCAGTACGGGCCGGTTGGGTCCGGGGTCCGGGAGTTACCGAGCGTGTTGGTGACGGACGCGACGAACAACCCGGTCACCGGGGCTCACGTGATTTCTCGCTCGTCCAGGGCGCCGGAATGCTCGCCGGCGACGCAGTGACAGGCCGGGACGGTCAGGCGGTGGCGGCGTCGTGGGTGCTTGGAGCCGTCGGCGACCACGTCGTGGAGGCGCGCGTCGAGGGGCTGGAGAGCACCCCGGTCGCTTTCTCGGCCACGGCGCTTCCGGCGCTGGGGATGCTGCAAGTGGTCCAGCAGCCTCCTGGGTCCGCACGGATCGGTGAAGTCCTCGTTCCGCCGCCGGCGGTCCAGCTCTTCGACGCGTACGGATACCCGAGCCGGGTCGCGGGCGTCTCCGTGACCGCGGGCATCGGAGGAGGCTCGGGCTCCGTCGTCGGGAGCCTGATCGCGACGACGGACGCGACGGGCAAGGCGACCTTCCCGGCCCTGGCGTTCGCCGGCGCCGCCGAGGGACATCGCACCCTCGTCTTCTCGAGCACGCAGCGGGCCTCGATCGAGTCGGCGCCGGTGGACGTGGGGGCGGCGGCGGGCGGCGGCTCGGCCTACTCCATCACGCTGCGTTTCCTGACCGGCGCGACCGCGGGACAGACGGGCGCCTTCGAAGCAGCGCGCGCACGCATCGCCGAGGTGATCACCGGGGACGTGCCCGACCTGTTCGTCGGCTCGGCCGCGATGACGGACTGCGGCAACACGCCGATCTCCGAGGTCGTGGACGACCTGGTGATCTGGGTCGATCTGCGCCCCATCGACGGCTACGGGGGCATCCTTGGCCAGGCGGGGCCCTGCATCATCCGGTCCTCGAGCAAGCTCCCCGCCGTCGGGATCATGATGTTCGACACGGCTGACCTGCAGTGGCTGGACGACGCCGGGCAGCTGGACGTGGTCATCCTCCACGAGATGCTCCACGTGGTCGGCTTCGGCGTCATCTGGCGCGACCTGGGCCTCGCGGCCGGCCTCGGGACGACGGACCCCTACTTCACGGGCCCAGGGGCGCGTTCCGCCTACCTCGGCTTCGACGGAGGGTCGAGCTACTCCGGGATCCCCGTGCCGGTCGAGAACACCGGCGGCGCCGGAACGCGCGACGCGCACTGGCGGGAGGCCGTGCTGGGAAACGAGCTGATGACCGGATGGCTGACGCCCGGCGTGCAGCCCCTCAGCCGCACCAGCATCGCTTCCCTGGGCGACATGGGCTACGGCGTCGATCTCGCGCGGGCGGAGCCGCTCTACGCGTCGTCAGCCCTTCGCAGCGGCGATGCTGGCGACGGGTTGGACCTCGGAGCGGACGTGCTCCGTATTCCTCTGAGGGAGGTCCCGGAGCTCTGAACGGCTCGGCGCGCAGGGCTCGCGCGTGTCGGACGCTCCGGCACCTCGCGACGCCCAGCGAATGCATCGCCGCGCGCCCATCCGTGAAGCCGGAGGGCAGCATCGAAGTCACCGTCGAGTGTCAGACGTGCGTGCGAGGATTCCCTCCTCCATGGACGCCGCGTCCTCCGCCCTCCGGCCGCCGCCAGCCACCGAGCCGTGGCTCGCCCGGCACGCGCCGCCGGAGGTCGAGCTCGAGCCGTTCACGCCGGCCGAGCTGGACCTGTGGTTCCGGGGCGGCGAGCCCGAGGCGGACGACTGCGAGCGGCTCCTCGCCTGCGCGTCGCGGGCCCGCGGCGGGCTCGACGTCGCCATCGCCGAGGGGCTCCACGCGCTCTGCCAGGGCGACCGCCTCGCCGAGCTGGGCTTCCGCCTCGACGACTACGCGCGCGAGGTCCTCGACCTCGGGAAGCGGGCCGCCGAGAGCCTCGCCCGGCTGGGGGCCGAGCTGCGGACGCGGCCGCGCCTCCGCGAGGCGCTGCGGGCCGGCCGGGTGGGCCTCCGCGCGGCGCAGACGGTGCTCCCGGTCGCCACCGGCGAGGCGGAGGCGCTCTGGGTCGAGCGCGCGGCGCGGCGGACCGTCCGCGAGCTCGAGGAGGCGGTCCGGCGGACGGGGTCCGGCCCGGGCGAGGCCGAGGAGGAGTGGCTCCGGCTCCGCACGCATCTGCCGGAGGACGAGCGAAGCATCCTCGACCTCGGGCTCGACGTCGCCGGGCTGGCCATGGGCGGCTCGACCCGGAGCGAGCAGCTGGAGGCGCTGGCGCAGGAGTACCTGGGGGAGTTCTCGACCGACGCCGACGGCGACGAGGCGCGCCCGCTCGGCCCCGCCTTCGGGGCGGCCGCTCGCGCGAGCGAGGCGCACCGGAGCGCGGCGCGCCGGGCGGCGCTCGAGGAGGAGATGGAGCGCTGGGTGGACCTGCCGCCGGTCGGGGAGTGGGCCGCGCCGGAGGCGGGCTTCGACGAGGCCATGACGGCGCAGGAGATCGACCGGCGCCTCCGCGCGCTCGCCGCGCTGCGGGCGGGGTGGGACGACGTCGTCGGCCACTGCGCGCACGCGATCCGGCGGAGCGGGATGCACCTGCGCCTGGGGTTCGCCACGTTTCGTCACTACGTGGAGGAACGGTTGCTGCTGCCGCCGCGCGCGGTGGAGCAGCGGGCGGCGTTCGAGGAGAAGCTCTGCAGATCACCCGCGCTGCAGGAGGCCCGGCGCCAGAAGGTCTCCTACGAGCGGCTCCGGATCCTCTCGCTCCTGCCCGAGGGCGAGGTTCGCGCCTGGATCCCCCGGGCGCGGGCGATGACCTGCGTGGCGCTTCGCCGCGCGGTGGAGGGCGAGCGGGAGCGGCAGATGCGTGCGCGGCGAACGCTCGCGCTGCCGGTGCCCCGCCGGGTGGCGGTGCTCCTCGCTGCGGCGACCGAGACCGTCCGGGAGCGGGCCGGGCGGCCGGTCTCGACCGGCACCTGCCTCGCCGTCCTGGCGGTCCACTTCCTGGAGCACTGGAAGGGGCTGCTGAAGGGGTCTCCGAGCCGCTCGCAGCAGGTCCTGGAGCGTGACCTCGGCTGGTGCCAGGTCCCGGGGTGCAGCCACCGCGCGGACCACTCTCACCACGTGCTGTTCCGCTCGCGCGGCGGCGGCGACGAGCCGGAGAACCAGGTGGCGCTGTGCGGCTTCCATCACTTACGGTGCGTCCACGGCGGTCACCTGACGGTGACCGGCCGGGCGCCGGACGGGCTCACCTGGCTGCTGCACGGGGAGCCGTTCACCGCTGCGTGATCGGGCCGCTCACGTCGCCCCTGAGGCGCACATCGAGCGCGAGCGGCTCGCGCCGCGCTCAGGCCTTCACGACTCGTGGGCCGCCTGCCGGGAAGCCGCCGAGCCCCGCCATCAGGTTGCGGGTGTCCACCACCAGCTTCACGCCCTGGAAGAGCGCCGGGTCCTTGAACAGCTCGTGCGCCGTGGCGATCACCACCGCGTCGTAGGCGGCGAAGGCGCCGGCCTCGAGCGGCACCGACCGCAGCCCCAGGTCGTACTTGCGGGTCTCCGCGCCACCGGGAAGTACGGGTCGCAGTAGTCGACCTGCGCGCCCGACTCCTGGAGCAGCTCGATGATCTCGTAGGACGGCGACTCGCGGTCGTCGTCGATGTTGGCCTTGTAGGCGAGCCCGAGCACCAGCACCCGCGCGCCCTTCACGGCCTTGCCGTCGTCGTTCAGCGCCTCGGCCACCTTGGCCCGCACCCAGCGGGGCATGCGGGTGTTGATCTCGCCGGCCAGCTCGATGAAGCGCGCCCACTCGCCGTGCTCGGCGGCCTTCCAGGACAGGTAGAACGGGTCGAGCGGGATGCAGTGCCCGCCGAGGCCGGGGCCGGGGTAGAACGGCATGAAGCCGAACGGCTTGGTCTCGGCCGCCTCGATCACCTCCCAGACGTCGATGCCCATCCGGTCGAAGATCATCTTCAGCTCGTTCACGAGCGCGATGTTCACCGAGCGGAAGATGTTCTCGAGCAGCTTCGCCGACTCGGCCACGCGGGCGCTCGAGACCGGGACCACCTTCTCGAGCGCCGCGCCGTAGAGCGCGGCCGCCACCTCGGTGGACCGGGGTTCACGCCGCCGACGACCTTGGGGATGGTCCGGGTGTCGAAGTCCTTCGCGTTGCCCGGGTCCTCGCGCTCCGGCGAGAACGCGAGCAGGAAGTCCTCGCCGCAGCGGAGCCCGGTCCGCTCGCGAGGATCGGCAGCACCTCGTCGTCGGTGGTGCCCGGGTAGGTGGTGGACTCGAGCACGACCAGCTGGCCCGGCCGCAGCCGCTTCGCGATCTGCTCGGCGGTCGCGTGGATGTAGGAGTTGTCCGGCTCGCGGTGCTGGCCGAGCGGCGTGGGCACGCAGATGATGATGGCGTCGCACTCGGCCAGCCGGTCGAAGTCGGTGGTGGCCGAGAACCGCCCGCTCGTCGACCGCCGCGGACCGCGCTCCGGCCCGATGTGCTTGATGTACGACTCGCCGCGGGCGAGGGCCGTCGACCTTGGCTGGGTCGACGTCGAAGCCGATCGACGGGGAAGCCGGCCTCGCAGAAGACCAGCGCGAGCGGGCAGCCCGACGTAGCCCTGGCCGATGACGCCGACCACGGCGGTACGATCTTGAATGCGCGACAGCAGCGGTTCCATGGCCAGAACGCTCCCCCGGGGAATGACGCCGTGCGGCGCGGAGTCTAGTGGGTGATCGGACAGGAGTGAAGCGCAGGCCCCGAATCCTCGCGAGTGGCCCCGGAGGTGGCGGCGGACGATCGCGAGCGGCGACGACCATCGGGCAGTAGGCTGTGTCGATGACCTTCCGGACGACGCGCGTCCCTGCCCTCCTGGCGGTGACCCTGCTCGCCTGCGGCCAGTCCACCGGGAGCGGCTCCGCCCTGCTGAAGGTTCCGGTCGGCGACTCTCCGCAGCGCGGCCCGAGCGACGCCTGGGTGACGATGGTCGAGTTCGCGGACTTCGAGTGCCCCTACTGCCGCGTCGAGCAGCCCGTCCTCGCCGACCTCGAGGCCGCCTACGGCGCGGACCTCCGCCTCGTCTTCAAGCACTTCCCGGCGACGGGCCTCCACCTGCACGCGCAGGCCGCCGCCGTCGCGGCGAGGTGCGCCGGGGACCAGGGGAAGTTCTGGGAGCTGCACGACCTCCTGTTCACGACGGCGCTGGACGACGCGACCCTCCTCGCGGACGCGCAGCGGGTCCCGGGGCTCGACGTCGCCGCCTGGCAGGCGTGCCTCGCCACGCCGGCGGCTGCCGCTCGCGTGGCGGCGGACGTGGCGCTCGGGACGAGCCTCGGCATCGGCGGGACGCCGACCTTCGTCATCAACGGCCAGGAGGTGGTCGGGGCGGTCCCGGAGAGCAACCTCCGCCTCGTCATCGACCGCGCCCGGGACACCGCCGTGGCGAGCGGGATCCCGCGGGCCGAGTACTACGACCGGGCGGTGCTGGGGCTCTGAGGCGTCGACCGGCGCCTCCGCGCGCTCGCCGCGCTGCGGACGGGTGGGACTCGAGGCTCTCGTGCTAGGCTCGCGCCCGCGGAGGTTCGGCGATGGAGTGGTGGATCTGGATCCTGCTGGGCCTCGGGCTGCTCGTCGCCGAGATGCTGACGCCGGGGCTCTTCTTCCTCTTCTTCGGGCTCGGCGCCCTGCTGGTCGGGGCACTGGTGCTGCTCGGCGCAGGCGGTCCGAGAGAGCTCCAGTGGCTGCTCTTCAGCGCGGTCTCGCTCGGCACGCTGGCGCTCCTGCGCCGCCGCCTGAGGTCGCGCTTCGCGGGTAAGTCGGTGGTGGTGGACTCCCTGGTGGGCGAGCTGGCGGTGCCGCTCGAGGACCTGCCGCCGCAGGCCACCGGAAAGGCGGAGCTGCGCGGCTCGACCTGGACCGCGCGCAACGACGCCGACGTGCCGCTCGCCCGCGGCCAGCGATGCGAGGTGGTCCGCGTGGATGGGCTGATGCTGTGGATCCGGCCGGAGAGCGGTCGGGGAGGTTCGACACCGTGAGCGCCGTCTTCGTGCTGGTCATCCTGCTGGCCGCCTTCGTGGTCCTCGTCGTCGCCAAGACGGCGGTGGTCGTGCCGCAGCAGAGCGCCTTCGTGGTGGAGCGCCTGGGGCGCTTCTCGGGCGTCCTCGAGGCCGGCTTCCACGTGCTCATGCCGTTCATGGACGTCGTCCGCTACAAGCACACGCTGAAGGAGCAGTCCTTCGAGATCCCGGAGCAGATCTGCATCACCCGGGACAACGTCCAGGTGGCGGTGGACGGCATCCTCTACCTCAAGGTGATGGACGCCCAGCGGGCCAGCTACGGCATCTCGGACTACCGGTTCGCCATCTCGCAGCTCGCGCAGACGGCGCTCCGCAGCGAGATCGGCAAGATCGACCTCGACCGGACCTTCGAGGAGCGCACGCACATCAACACCCAGGTGGTGTCGGAGCTCGACAAGGCGACCGGGCCCTGGGGCATCAAGGTGCTGCGCTACGAGATCAAGAACATCACGCCGCCCCAGGACGTGCTCGCCGCCATGGAGAAGCAGATGCGCGCGGAGCGCGAGAAGCGGGCGGTGATCCTCACCTCCGAGGGCGAGCGCGACGCCGCCATCAACAGCGCCGAGGGGCGCAAGCAGCAGGTCATCAAGGAGTCCGAGGCGAAGCGCCAGCAGCAGATCAACGAGGCCGAGGGCCAGGCGCTCGCGATCCTCGAGGTGGCCAAGGCCACCGCCGAGGGCATCGCCAAGGTCGGCGCCGCGCTGTCGGGCCAGGGGGGCCTGGAGGCGGTCCAGCTGCGGGTGGCCGAGCAGTACGTGAAGGAGTTCGGGAACCTGGCGCGCAGCTCCACCACCCTGGTGCTCCCGGCCACGCTCTCCGACGTCGGCTCCATGATCGCGCTGGCGATGAACGTCTTCAGGAGCGGGCAGCAGGCGGCGCCGCCGCGCAACCCGGCGGGACCGGCGCTGCCGACCTCCCCCCTGCCGCCGAGGCCGCCGCGGCGTCCGGGGACGTAGCGGCGTCGCTACCGCTCCACCTCGACGCCGTGCCAGAAGCCGACGTACCCGGCGATGCGGCGCGAGGTCGGCCATGTCCTCCTTCGCGGAACTCCTGGAGATTCCGCGAGGCGGCCCGGTGGTGCTAAAACCCCCCGCCATGACCTCTCTTTCGGTCCTGGTCCCCGTCTACAACGAGCAGCACCTGGTCTCGACCTCGCTGGCGCGGCTCGAGGTCCTCGAGACCTCGCCGCACCTCGAGCGCATCCAGGTCGTCGTCGTGGACGACTGCTCCCGCGACGCCACCGCCGAGGTCCTCAAGGCCTTCGCCGCCGAGCGGGGCATCGTCTGGCAGGAGAACGGGCCCATCGAGGACGGCGTCGAGCTTCGCGCGCGCGGGACGCACGGGCGCTTCGAGTGGGTCTTCCTCCGCCACGTCCTGAACGGCGGCAAGGGCGCGGCCATCCGCACCGCGCTCGCCCGGGCGGACTGCGCGATCTCGGTCATCCACGACGCCGACCTCGAGTACCACCCGCGCGACCTCGCTCCGCATCGTGAAGGTCTTCGTGGAGGAGGAGGCCGACGCGGTCTTCGGCTCGCGCTTCGCCGGCGGCGAGGCGCGGCGGGCCCTGCTCTTCCGCCACGAGCTCGGGAACCGCTTCCTCACGTTCCTCACGAACCTCGTCTCCAACGTGAACCTCACCGACATGGAGACCTGCTACAAGGCCGTCCGCACCGACCTCCTCAGGTCGATCCCGATCTTCTCGAACGACTTCCGGCTCGAGCCCGAGCTCACCATCAAGCTCGCCAAGCGCGAGGCGCGCATCTTCGAGATCCCCATCAGCTACTCGGGGCGCACCTACCAGGAGGGCAAGAAGATCAACTGGCGCGACGGGTTCAAGGCCCTGATGGCCATCGCGCGCTACTGGGTCTCCGACCGCATCTACGCCGAGGACGAGTACGGCTCGCACATCCTCGCCCGCATCGCCCGCGCCCCGCGCTTCAACGCCTGGATGGCCGACACCATCCGGCCCTGGTGCGGCCAGAAGGTGCTCGAGATCGGGAGCGGGACGGGCAACCTGACGAAGCGCCTCGTCCCGCGCAGCGCCTACGTCGCCTCGGACATCAACCCGCTCTACCTCCAGACGCTGCGCGGCCTCACCTCCGACCGGCCCTACCTCGACGTCACCCTCACCGACGTCACCCGGGGCGAGTCCTTCCCGCGCATCCCGGGCGGCTTCGACACGGTGGTGTGCCTGAACGTGGTCGAGCACGTGGACGACGACCTCGGCGCGCTCCGGAACATCCGCGAGGTGCTCGCGCCGGGCGGCCGCGCCATCGTGCTGGTGCCGCGCGGGCCGGAGCTGTTCGGCACGCTCGACGAGGTCCTCGGCCACAGGCGGCGCTACACCGACGCCTCGCTCGCGCGGCTCGCCGGGGAGGCCGGGTTCGAGGTGCAGGAGCTCGCTGCACTTCAACCGCATCGGCATCGCCGGCCTGGTGGCTGAACGGGAAGATCATGAAGCGGCGGTCGTTCGGGCTCCTCCAGGTGAAGCTGCTGAACGTGCTCACGCCGCTGTTCCGGCTGGTCGACCGCGGGCTGCCCTTCCCGCCGCTGTCGCTCATCGCGCTCCTGCGGGCGCCGGCGGCGGGTGCGGCGAGGTGAAGCCGGTGCTGACGCCGGAGCCGGGGCCGGGGATCATGGGGGCGGAGGGGTAGCGGGCGGGACGCCGCTCGACTACGGCGCGCGAAGCGCGCCTCAGCGCTCGGGGCGAGCGGACGGAGGGAAGGCGGCGCAGCCGCGTCCGTCGCCCGGCGGAGCACGCCGGGCGACCGGAGGCGGATCGAGGCGCGTAGCTGGGGAAGCCGACCGTCACGGAGATCGGCGGGAACCACGTGACGATCCCGTCGATGGTGACCGTGAAGTTGACCGTGTCGGTGCCTGCCGTCTTCCTCCTTCTCGAACTCGCGGCAGGACCCTGATGTGCCGCATCCGTGCCGTACAGGATCCCGGAGCAGTTGCCCGTCCGGCAGAGGCCGACCTCGGGGACGACGTAGCACGGAGTCGTCTTGCACGCGGACTCCACCGGCCCGTCGAGGCACGTGGTCGGATTGTTCCCCGCCGACGCGTTGCAATACAGCAGGCGGAAGTTACCGGTCCCGGGGAAGGTATTCGTCAAGCGCTCGAGCTTGGCCGACGCCCTGCCGGTCATGGTGGAGACCTCGTACGTGGCAAGCGGGGTGATGGGGTTCAGCATGGCGTCGGCGATGAACGCATCGTAGAGGGCGAACATCGAGGGGGTGAGGCTGACTGCGAGGTCATCGACGGTGCCCGTGATGGGGGGAAGCGCCAACTTCTGGTAGTTGGAGAACGGTCCGGCCATCGGATCCGCGCCGAACCACGGGTTCCCGGTGTAGAGCACCCGGGTCTCGGTCCAGATGACCGTGTCGGCGTCCCAGACGCCGTTGCGGCGCGTCCCACTTCCCGTTGCCGTTCACGTCGGCGAACCACTCGGTGGTGTCCCACTCGCCGGAGTCGTTGGCGTCCACGAACGGCTCGCCGAGGTCGACGAACGGCTCGCCGGCGTCGTACTGACCGTTCCTGTTCACGTCGGCGAACCCCTCCTCGCCGGGCACGTAGGCGATCACCGTCACCAGGCCGTCGCGCGGGTTGGCGATCCTCGAGCCGCAGCCGAAGTCCACCTGCACGAACCTCTCACCGGGCAGCGGCGGCTGGTCGGCCGGCAGCGGCGCGCCGAACACCTCGAGGAAGCCGACCGCGTGGCCGATGTCCTTCTGGCCCGAGACCGGCACGGCGGGGTCGAAGGCGGGGCTCACCGCGAGCGGCGAGACGGCGCCGGCCTCGCTGTTGAACTGCACCTTGGTCGCCTCGCCGACGATGAGCCCGTACCGGTCGGCGAGCTTCATGGTGCAGTCGACCGGCTGCCGTCTCCTCTGCACCAGTGCGAGTAGAGGCAGTCGGTGCTGGCGAACGCCGGCACGTTGAAGGGCGGCAGTCGAGGGAGAGGTGCTGCCGCTCGCCTTGAGGCCGAAGGCCGCGAGCCCCGGCACCACCGGTGGATTGGTGTTCTCGGACTTCGACTGGCAGGAGCCGACCTCGGTGGCGATGCAGTCGTTGCTGTCACAACCTGCCACGACCAAGGCGCAGCTCACGCCGACGGCAATCTTCCACATGGTGGTTCTCCCCCGAGGCTCGCTTCCCGATCCCGCTCGAAACCGGACGACTCTAGCGTGAGCAATCGAACAAGGCGGTCCTCCTGCGCGCGTCACGTGAGGACGGGACGGGGCGTGTTGCCTGCTGGCAGTGGCGGCCTCTCGATTTCGGGGGGGCGCGCCCCTCTGCTCGCGGCGAGCGCAGGGGGCCGACGTCATGAGGGCGGCACAGTAGCAGGTCCAGGCCGAGGAGTCGGCGAGCGCCTCGGGCGCGCGCGGCGACGCGAGCCCGGTCACGGCGCCGGGGCGGGCAGCTTCCCCGCCACCAGGAACGCGCTCCGCGGGAACTCGTGCCGTGCCAGGCCCGAGACGTCCTCGCGCATCCAGGACACGTCGCGGGCGGCGGTGACGGTGCAGTACCAGGTGACGGGCGCGCGGAGCGGCTTCTTGCGCACGAACGCCTTCGGCGTGAACAGGGCGAGGTTGGTCCCGCGCCCGGGATCGCGCGCCGACGCGTAGCGGAAGGCCTCGACCCCGGCCGCGCGCATGTCCGAGCCGAGCCGCTGCGTGGGCGCGTAGTCGGTCCGGGAGGTGAGCGCCCGGGCGTGCGCGTCGAACGGCCGGGCGGTCAGGTCGATGGCCGCGGCGGACCTCACCGCGGCCTGGAAGGCCGACATGGCCACCCGGTTCGGGAGGAGGTCGGCGGTGGTCCCCTCGAAGAAGAGCAGCCGGTAGTAGGCCATCTCGGCGAGCGCGGTCGGGAGGGCCTCCGAGCCGTACCAGAGCGACGGCTGGTCGGGCCTCCCGAACCGCGAGCCGTGGCGGAGCGGCGGGTAGCGGAACGGGGAGAACAGGAGGAAGTGGAGCCTGGCGAGCGCGGCGTCCTCCGCGAGCGACGGCTTGCTCTGCTCGATGAGCGCCTCGAGGAGCGCGTGCTCGGCGTCGGAGTCCACCAGCTGGCGGGTGGAGATCCGCTGCTGCGACTCGACCACGCGCCAGGGGGTGGCCTCGAGGGTGCGGAGGTTAGAGCTTCCCCCGCATCGCATCCAGATACCGGGTGACATGGACGAGCCCCTCGACCGAGCGGATCAGGTCGGCTGGTGTGCCTCGCAGGTGCGTGTTCTTGCTCGTCATCCACTTGCGGCAGCTCTCGGCGTCCCCGAGCAGGGAGTCGAGCCCCCGGAAGATCCGCAGGAGCAGCAGCGCGCACTCGCCCTCGCGGCTGGCCGGATCGATCGAGCGCGCGCCTCCGAGCCGCGAGACAGTGGACGGGCTCACCCCGAGGACGTCCGCGAGCGCGGCGTCGGTGAGGCCCAGGAGCCGCGCGGCCCGGCGGGTGGCCCTGGTCAGGACGGCGCCGGCGCTCGGGGAGGTGGCTGGGGTCGCGCGCATCGGGAGCTCTCTGTAGGGCCTCGGATCGGGGAAGAGCGGGTTCCAGGCGGCGCCTGGGGGCGGCTTCTTTCAGGTGAAAGAATATAGGCGCGTTGTTTCGGGTGCAACTCGGGGGTTGGCGCGGGAGAGCGGCCCTCGGCGGGAGCCCCTGAGCGGAGACCCTTCCGGCTCGCCTGCGGCTCACAGTGAAGGGACGAACCGCGGACTCGTCTCAAGGGCCTACGGGAGCCTGTCGCTGCACGCGCGCCCGTGGCCGTGATTGCACGGGATTCGGCGGCCGTGCGGCCGGCTGCCACGGTCGAACGACCTGCCTCGATCACCCGCCCCCACATCTGCCGCACCGGTGCTTGAACTGTGCGTGTGACCATGCCGCCGGTGAAACCCACGGCGCCTGAGCATCCGCACGGGCGCCCATCCCGGGGGGGATGGACATGGCACGGCTGCTCGGCAGGCTCGTCCGCACGTTCGCCGCGATCGCGCTCTTCGGAAGTCCGGCGCTCGGGCAGGAGAGGACGCTCACCATCGTGAGCGTGAACGACACCCACTCGAACCTCGACGCGTCGGGTCCGAAGGACGCGAACCTCGACGGCACCATCGGCGGGCTGGTGAAGGCGGCGCCGCTGCTCGCCGAGCTCGCCTCGCAGCCGAACACGGTCTTCCTGCACGCGGGCGATCTGTTCATGGGGGACGTCTACTTCAACGCCTTCCACGGCGTGCCCGAGCTGCAGCTCCTCGCGCAGCTCGGGCTCGACGCCATGGTCGTGGGCAACCACGAGCTGTGGTACCCGCCGTGCCTGGTGCTCGGGCCCGTCTGGGCGGCCTCGCAGGTCACCTTCCCGCTGCTCGGGGCGAACGTCGTGAACCAGGGGTGCCTCTCCTTCGTGGTGCCGAGCGCGCTGCTCCACATCGGCGACGTGACGGTGGGCGTGGTCGGGCTCACCACGCCGTTCGACCTCATCGCCAGGATGAACGCGTCCGTCCTCGGCGCGGCGAACTCGCCGGCGGCGTCGGTGGCCGCGCTCATCGGTATTGCCGCCCCGCACGTCGCGGCGCTCCGCGACCAGGGCGCGGAGGTGGTGATCCTGCTCTCGCACCTCGGGCGCGGACTCGACGAGGCGCTCGCCGCCACCCTCCCCGGTATCGACGCGGTGATCGGCGGGCACGATCATCTGGAGATCTCCGAGCTGGTGGAGCGCCTGGGCTACCCGGACTTGCCGCCGGTCCCGGTCGTCCACGCCGGCGCGTACTACCAGAAGATCGGCAAGGTGCGCCTCTCGGTCGGCGCGGCGGGAGTCTCCTCGGTCCTCTCGACCGAGCTCCTGAGCGTGGAGCAGCGGGTCCCGCGGCCGACGCCGGCGGAGAGCCTCGTCGCGGCGACGGTGGCGCAGCTGCAGCAGTGGGTCCCCGCGATGCTTCCCCCCGGGACGTTCGACCCGCCGGATCCGTTCCACACGCCCATCGCCTTCGCCGAGAAGAACGTGTCGAAGGAGATCAACATGAAGGTGCCGAAGCGCGACACGGGCGCCGGGAACCTCGTCACCGATGCGCTCCGCGCTCACACCGGAACCGACCTCGCCTTCACCGTGACCGGTCAGACGCCGCAGGGCCTCGCCGCCGGGCCGGTGGTGCAGGATGACCTGCTCCGGATGGTGGGCGTCGGGCTCGACAGCGCGCCCCTCCCGCGGATCGCGCGGGCGGAGGTCTTCGGCTATGCGCTCGCGATGGCCATCGAGACCACCGTCGAGGCCTCGCTCTCGGACGACGACTTCATCCTGCAGGTCTCCGGCATGAAGTACGTCTACGACTCGAGCCTACCGGTCGGGCAGCGCATCGTCTCGGTGGAGGTCGGCGGCGAGCCGCTCGAGTACGGGCGCGTGTACAGCGCGACGATGAACGCCCTGCTCTTCCAGATGCTGCCAGCGCTCGGGATTCCCATCGTGTCGGGCGAGCTCATGGACGCCTCCGAGTTCTCGGTCGTCCGCGACTACGTGGCCGGCCTCGGGACGTTCATCTACGCCGGCGAGAACCGGGTCCGGGATCTGGCGGTGCAGGGCAGCAAGAGCCCGTGAGCGATCGGAGGCCCCGGGCCGGCGTGGGCCGGTCCGGGTTTCCGGGGCCCAGGTGGTTCCGGGGCCGGCGGCGCGTTGTAGGATGCCCGGCGCCCCGCGCCCGGGGCTCCTCCCGCCGCCACTCTCATGACCTACCAGCCGCTCGTCACCATCGTCACCCCGGCCTACGACCAGGCCGGCTACATCCGCCGCTGCGTCGAGAGCGTGCTCGCCCAGACCTACCCGCGCTGGGAGCTCATCGTCGTCGACGACGGGTCCACCGACGGCACGCCGGACGTGGTCGAGGCGTACGGCGACCCGCGCATCCGCTGCATCCGGCTGCCGCACCGCGGCCTGGCGGCGCTCGCCGAGACCTACAACGCCGCGCTGTCCCGCTCGTCGGGCGAGCTGGTGGCCATCCTGGAGGGCGACGACCTCTGGCCGGCCCACAAGCTCGCGCTGCAGGTGCCGGCGTTCGAGGACGGCGTGCGTCGCGCTCTCCTTCGGGGTGCGGGCAACCTGGTGGACGAGTCCGACCGGGTGATCGAGACCGTGCGGCGGGTCGAGTGCGCGGGGGATCGCCGCGCGTTCAGCACGCGCGGAGGTGCTGCGGCGGCTCGCGCTCGGCAACTTCCTCACGCCCTACGTCACGGTGATGGTCCGGCGCGCCGAGCTCGAGGCCATCGGCGGGTTCACGCAGCTCGGCTCGGGCTGTTCGTGGACCTGCCCACCTGGCTGCGCCTCGCGGCACGACTCGCGGGGCTCCTTCGTGTACCTCGACCACGTCCTCGGCGCCTGGCGCCGGCACGCGTCGCAGACCACCGCGCAAGAACGAGCTGCGGATGTTCGTCGAGCACGCCGAGGTGGTGCGGGAGCTCGCGCAGCTCGTCGGCGAGCCCGCGCTCGAGCAGGCCGGCCTCGAGCGCCGGCTGCTCCGCGAGAGCGCGGTGCAGGGCGCGTACTACGACGGCCTCATCGCGTTCGGCGAGGGCCGGCGCTCGGCCGCCCTGGCGCCGGCACGCGGACGCTCTGAAGCGCGCCGCCTCCTGGAAGTGGCGCAAGCGCGCCGCCCTCGGCGCGCTCTCGGCGGTGTGCGGGGTGGACCTGACCGGGATCGGGCTGCGGGCGGGTCGCGGGTGACGCGGGCCGGACGCCGCGCTACGAGCGCCGCTGGACGGCAGCCCGTTCACCTCCACGAGGGGCTCGTCTCCGACGCGCTCGACGAACCTGCGGACTACCCATCCCGGCCGCCCGCGCTGCCGAACGGCACCGAGAGCTGCACGCCCAGCTTGAGGTTCGGCTCGTTCTTGCAGGAAGTCGCGCTCCCAGCGGTAGGCGGCGGACGCCTCCCACGACACGTCGACCGGGCCGGCGAAGAGCACCTGGCGCACGCCGCCGGCCATCTCGACGTCGTGGTGGCGCTGGCCGAGGACGGGCTCCATCTGGCTCCAGTAGATGTCGTCGTGGCGCCGCACCCGCTCCACGAAGCCGCCGATGCGGCCGCCGGGCGAGAACACGTCCACCGCGAGCGTCTGCGAGTCGGCGCCGGGGCCGATCCAGGCGCCGAGGAGCTGGCCGCGGTTCGTGAAGGAGAGGTCGTTGCCGTGGATGTACCAGACCGGCACGCCGCGCTGGTTGCGCGAGCGGCCGCTTCTCCTGGAGCCCGGTCAGCTCGGCCTGGACCCGCACCCAGCGATCGCCCTTCACCACGAAGATCTTCTCGAGGCCGATGATGTGCGCCTGGCTGTGGTCGGGCTCGCGGATCACGTGGTCGAGGGTGGACTCGGCGTCCTCGCGGCCCCACTCGCCGTAGATCTGGAGCTGGGACGACGGGAAGGCCCAGCGGAAGAAGAGCGAGAGGAGCTGGTTGTCCTACGGGTTGTCGCCGCCCGATCCGTACTGGCCCACCAGGTCCGCCTTTCGCGGGCTCTGGAAGATGCCGAACCAGTCCTTCGCGCCGAGGTCCGTCCCAGACCTGCAGGTAGAGGCGCGAGGCGCCGACGGTGAGGCCGGGCACCCAGCGCGGCGTGTAGTCGACCAGCAAGCCCTGGAGCAGCGGGTGGGTCGGGTTCGTCAGGTAGCGCGTCCGCTCCAGGCGGCCCCAGAAGACGAGCGCCTCGGCGGTGCCGATCCAGATGTTCGCCGGGCGCGAGGTGCCCACGAACAGGTGCGGGAAGCCGGGGCCGGCGTTCGAGAGGGTGAGCGAGTTCCGCAGGCCGGGCCCGTGCCAGCGGTTCTCGGTGGAGATGCCCGCCGCCACGTTGAACGCGTCCACCCGCAGGTAGCTCTGGCCGAAGCTCGCCTTGGTGTAGGTCGAGTCGCCGAAGCGCTGCGGCAGGTCGATCCCGTCGCCGTACCAGGGATCGCGGAAGCGCAGGTCGCCGGTCTGGCCGTTCGGGACGAGGTCGAAGGCGCGGTTCTCGGACCAGGCCACCTCGGGCGCGAGCGCACCGGAGACGACGCCTTTGCGGAAGGCGACGCCGCCGGAGAGCATCGAGGAGAGGCCGCGGCCGGCCCAGAGGAGGCCGTCGTTCCCGCCGGAGGGGTACTTGGCGTTCCAGGCGGCGTCGAGGCGGAGCGGGATGATCCGGAGGCCGTCCCTCCCGGCCTCGCCGGGGCCGACCGCCGCGCTCGCCGCGGACCCGGCCCGCGCCGCCCAGGGCAGGTTCGACTCGGCGCAGAGCCGCTCGACGCGCGCGCCGCCGCGCCGGAGCACGCCGGGGCTCGGCGCGACCGCGCCGGTGAGGACGCCGGCGCGGACGAGGTCGTCCCAGGGCGTGCCGAGGCCGTCCACCGCGATGGCGCCGGCGGGCGTGCAGGTCGGCGCGCCGTCGTCGGCGCGGGCCGGTGGGGCTGGGACGGCGGAGGCGAGGCTGGCCGCGAGCGCGGTGGCGATGAGCGGGCGCATGGGCGGGCACTGTAGGACACGCGTGCGGCGGCGGCGAGCGGGAAGGCTGGTGCAAACGGGCTCGCGGGGACAGCCGCGATGGGAACATGGACGTCTCGCGGCCGGCCTGGCCGAGGTGTTCGTGGCTCGGTCCGGCGGGACGCGCTTCTACGCCGCGCCCGCGCTCGCGCCGAGCGGCTCCGGCCAGCTGCGCTCCACCGCGGCGCCGAGCAGCGCGTCCACGATCCGCTCGCTGGCGCGGCCGTCGCCGTAGACGTCCACCTTGCGCGCCATGGCGCGGTAGGCGGCCTCGTCGCGCAGGAGCCGCTCGGCCCACTCGCGGATCGAGTCGCGCGAGGTCCCCACCAGCCGGGAGACGCCCGCGTCGATGCTCTCGCGCCGCTCGGTCACCTCGCGCATCACCAGCACCGGGCGGCCCAGCGCGGCCGCCTCCTCCTGGATGCCGCCGGAGTCGGTCAGGATGAAGCGGCTCCGCTCGGCCAGCCACACCAGCAGCGGGTAGCTCACCGGATCGACGAGCGTCACGTTGCGGTGCATGGCCGAGGATCGCGTGCGCGGGGGCGCGGACGTTCGGGTTGAGGTGCACCGGGTAGACGATCTGGACGTCGTTCGCGGCGGCGAGGTCGCGGATGGCGTGGCAGAGCTCGCGGAAGGGCGCGCCGAAGCTCTCGCGGCGGTGGCCGGTCACGAGCACCAGCGGCCGCGCCGGGTCGAGCCAGGGGAAGGCGCGCGCCGCCTCGGCCGCGAACGCTGGGCGTCGCCACCTGGGCAGCGCGAGGTGCAGCGCGTCCACCACGGTGTTGCCGACCACCTGGATCCGCTCGTCCGGGACCCGCTCGGCGAGCAGGTTCGCGCGGGCCTGGGCGGTCGGGCAGAAGTGGAGGTCGGTCACCACCGCGGTCATCACCCGGTTCGCCTCCTCCGGGAACGGCCGCCGCCGGTCGTGGCTGCGGAGCCCCGCCTCCACGTGCGCCACCCGCACGCCCCGGTGGAAGGAGGCGAGCGCGCAGACCAGCGCGGTGGTGGTGTCGCCCTGGACCACGGTCCAGTCGGGCTGGAAGGCCGAGAGCACCCGCTCGAAGCCCGCGAAGGCCCGGCTCGCGAGCTGGTTCAGCGCCTGGTCGGGGCGCATCACGTCGAGGTCGTCGTCGGTCTCGACCCCGAAGAAGTCGAGGATGCCCTCGACCATCTCGCGGTGCTGCCCCGTCAGGCACGCGCGCACCTCGGCCCCGCGGCGCAGGCGCAGCGCCCGGAGCACCGGCGCGAGCTTGATGGCCTCTGGCCGGGTGCCGAAGGCGACGAGGATGCGCGGGTAGCGGTGGAAGGTCATTCGCGCGGGTCGCCCGGTCGGCGGGCCTACGGGCGAAAGCTACGGATGTGCGCGGCGGCGGGGGTAGGGCCCGGGGGAGGGGCGGCTCGGCCGAGGGTTCGGGGAAGCGAATCCGTCACGCCTCGTGCCCGGGCGAGGGTCAGGGGGCTCGGGCTCCGTGGACTTCCTCGGTCGACAACCTCACGCCGCCCGTTTCCGCAACGATGTTCACTCACCGTTCACGCAAAGCGCAGCGGCATCTCATGCGTGAGGGACAGACGCGATCACGGTCATTGATAGGGTAGCGCCCTCTATTCTTCGGTCGGGGGACCTCATCCATGTGTGAAGTGTTCGAACAAGCTCGGCAGAGCTCTGCTCTGCGTCTTCCTGTCTGCTGTGGCTCTGAACGCTCGGGCGTTCCACTCCGGCGGCGTCGCCGAGTGCGAGGGCTGCCACTCGATGCACAACTCGTTCGAGGGCTCCGCCAACGTCACCGGCATGGCGCAGTTCTCCGTCGGGCCCGTACCTCCTCAAGGCCCAGGATCAGTCGGGCGCCTGCCTGAACTGCCACGGCGCCGGCACGACGCTGAGCGGCTACCACGTCTCCACCGAGGGCGTGAACCCCTAGGACTCGACCTTCCCGCGCAGATGACGCCGGGCGGCGACTTCTCCTGGCTGAAGAAGGACATGACCTCGGCATCCGCGGCACCATCGCCGACGCAGCACGGCGAGCGTCACGGCCACAACATCGTCGCGGTCGGACTTCGGCTACACCGCCGACTCGCACCCTGACGGCTGCCCCGGGCGGCACCTACCCGGCGGCCACCCTCGCCTGCTCCTCCTGCCACGACCCGCACGGCCGCACCCGCCGCTTCGCTGACGGCACCTACGCCAGCACCGGCCTGCCCATCAAGAACTCGGGCTCCTACAACGGCAGCGCCGACCCGATCGCGGGCATCTACGCCGTCGGCGCGTACCGCATCCTCGCCGGCATGGGCTACCAGCCGAAGTCGCTCGTCCGGCAGCTACGCCTTCGCGAACCAGGTCCCGGCCGCCTCCGCGCCGTCCTCCTACAACCGCGCTCGAGACCACCCAGCAGACCCAGACCTTCGTCGCCTACGGCCAGGGCATGTCCGAGTGGTGCGCGAACTGCCACACCGGCATCCTCTCGAACATCCTACACCTCCGGCATGAAGGGCCTCCGCCACCCGGCCGGCAACGCTGCGAAGCTCCCCGCCGCGATCGTCGCGAACTACAACTCGTACGTGACCTCGGGCATCAAGACCAACACGAACGTGAACGCCGCGTACCAGACCCTGACCCCGTTCGAGGTCGGCACGACTGACTTCGCCGTCCTGAAGACCCGCGCAACCTCGCCGGCGCCCAGGACCGCTCGGCCGCCACGTCCAACAACGTGATGTGCCTCTCCTGCCACCGCGCCCACGCCTCGGGCTTCGAGTCGATGCTCCGGTTCTTCTACGGGAACGAGTTCATGACCATCGGCGATGCGGCCGGCGTCGCGTCCTACGACTCGTCCACGACCGAGAACAAGATCAACCTCGGCTTCACGCACCGCGCAGCAGCAGCGCGCGTACTACGAGCGCCCGGCCTGCCATACTTCGGCCCGTACGCCCGCGTGCAGTGCAACAAGTGCCACGCGAAGGACTGAGCTGATCGGCGTCCGGGAAGGTCGAACCACTCCACGGGCCGGCTCCATGGCGGGGCCGGCCCTTCTCTTTCCACGCGGAGAGCTCGGGGACGCTCGTCGGTGACCTCCGGACGTCGCGAACCTGAAAGCCGAGGTGCAGCACGTCCATTCAGGTCGGGCCAGGACGCGTCGGCCGGAGTGCCCCATCGAGGTCATCGGCGCGGCCCGCTCCGCGGTTAACTACCCTTCAGGCACCCGCGCAGGCGCCGATTGGCTCGTTCGTCGCGCGGGGCGGGCGACTGACCTCGCCGGGAGCTGACGAATCCTCCGGGCCGCTCCGATGCGGCCCGCATCGATGAACCGTGGTGCCGAATGCGTGTCGCGATCATCGGGTCCGGCCCAGCCGGCTTCTACGCCGCCGAGGCGCTGCTGAAGCGCACCGACGCGCCGGTCGAGGTGGACATGTTCGACCGGCTCCCCACGCCCTACGGGCTGGTGCGCGGCGGCGTGGCTCCCGACCACCCGAAGATCAAGGCGGTCACCCGCATCTTCGCGGCCACCTCGGCGCGGCCGTCGTTCCGGTTCCTCGGAAACGTGCAGCTCGGGCGGGACCTGACGGTGGAGGAGCTGCGCCGGCACTACCACCAGATCGTCTACGCGACCGGCAACGAGACCGACCGGCGGCTCGGCATCCCGGGCGAGGGCATCACGCGCTGCACGCCGGCCTCGGTCTTCGTCGGCTGGTACAACGGCCACCCCGACTACCGCCACGCGACCTTCGACCTGTCGGTCCGCCGCGTCGCGGTGGTGGGCAACGGCAACGTCGCGCTCGACGCCGCCCGGATGCTGCTGCGCACGCGCGCCGAGCTGGAGCAGACCGACGTCGCCGCGCACGCGCTCGAGGCCCTGAGCAAGAGCCAGGTGCGCGAGGTCTTCGTGCTCGGGCGCCGGGGCCCGGAGCAGGCGGCGTTCACGCCGCCCGAGCTCAGGGAGCTGGGCGCGATGGAGGCGGCGGACCCGGTGGTGGACCCTGCCGACCTCGCGGGCTGCACCGAGACGGAGCCGGGCGGGAACGTGGCCCTCCTCCGCGCCTTCACCGAGCGCGTCCCGCGCCCCGACGCGAAGCGGCTTCACCTCCGGTTCCTCCTGTCGCCGACCGAGGTCCTGGCCGACGCCGCGGGCGGGGTGGCGGGGCTCGCGCTGGAGCGGAACCGCCTCGAGACGCGTCCGGACGGCACCGTCGCCGCGCGCGGCACGGGCCAGATCGAGGTGCTCGAGGTCGGCATGGTGCTGCCCGCCATCGGCTACGCCGCCGAGCGCATCCCGGGCGTCCACTTCGACGAGAAGGCCCGGATCATCGCCAACCAGGACGGGCGGGTCGTCGATCCGGTCCTCCGCATCGTCATCCCCAACGAGTACGTGGTCGGCTGGGCGCGCAGCGGGCCGCAAGGGCTGATCGGGGAGCACAAGCGCGCCTCGGCGCACGTCGTGGCGCACATGATCGAGGACGGCGCCGCGCTCCCGGCGCGGGCGCTGCCCCGGCGCGACGCGATCGACGACCTCCTGCGCGAGCGGGGGGTCCGCCTGGTCACGCTCGACGACTGGAAGCGGCTCGACGAGATCGAGATGGCGCGCGGCGCCCGGCGCGGCGCGCCGCGCGACAAGTTCGTCGACGTCGAGGCGATGCTGAAGGTCCTCGCGAGCGGGGACTAGGGCCCAGCGCGCTCTCTCGAGCCAGGCTCGCGGGTCGCGGGAGACCGCGTCTCCGATTGCCGCCGGCCGCCGGCCGGGTTACATCGGCGGTCCCGTGGCCATCCTCGACGCGCTCCGCGCCCTCACCTCGTTCTCGCCGCCGGCCGTGCTGCCGGAGGCCGACCTCGACCTGCTCGGCGAGGTGCTCGTCGCGCACGGGCTCGCCCCGCATGGCCTCGTTCCAGCTCGAGCACACCCGGCTCGGCGCCTCGGCGCCGGGGCCCTTCCGCGAGCGGATGCTGGGCTTCTACCAGGGCATCGTGAACGACAACGTCATGAAGATGGTGACGCTGCGGGGCCTGGTGCGGGCGGCGGCGGACGTGCCGGTGGTGCTCCTCGACGGCGCCGCCTACGTGGACTGGCTCTACCCGCACCTCGCCTTCCGGCCCATCGGCGAGCTGCGCCTCGCGCTCCGCGCCGAGGACTCGGAGCGGTTCGCCGAGCGGGTGAAGGGCGCGATGCCGCTCGACCGGACCGAGGACGGCGGGCACACGGCGGTGTTCACCGACGGTCGACTGTCGCTCCACGCGCAGGAGGGCCACTTCGCGGGCGCGCCCGCCGACGCGGGGCTGTTCGAGCGCGCCACGCCCTACCGCGTGCTCGGCCCGAAGGCGGGGCGCCCCTCGGCGGAGGACGCGCTCCTCTCCACGGTGGGCGAGCAGGCGCTCCTCGGGCTGCGCGCCCCGATCATCACCTACGTCGACGTCCGCGAGCTCTTGGGGCTCGCGCTCGACGTGGGCTACGTCCGCGCCCGCGCCGAGGCGCTCGGGCTCTCGCGCGCGCTCCACGGGGCGACGCTGCTCGCCGCGCACTTCTTCCCGGAGGTGGCCGACGCGGCCGCGCGGGTGCGCCCGCCGCTCGGCGCCGCGGAGCGGCTGGCGGTGGAGCGGGTGGTGGACGCGGCGCGGGACCCCGCGAAGCTCCGGCAGCTGCGCGGGGCCGACGCGGCGGCGCGGCTGGTGGTGGCGCCGTAGGGCCGCAGGCCCGCGCGGTCGAGGGGCCCCCGGGCCTCTCCAGCCGCCTTCGATCGCGCGGCCCCCCGTGGTAGATTCCCCCGTCATTTTCGGGAGTCTGCCCGCATGAACATCACCGTCGTCGGCACCGGCTACGTCGGCCTCGTCACCGGCACCTGCTTCGCCGAGTCGGGCCACCGCGTCATCTGCCTCGACCTCGACGCCCGCAAGATCGAGACGCTGCGCACCGGCGGGATCCCCATCTACGAGCCGGGGCTCGAGGAGCTGGTCCGGCGGAACGCCCGGGAGAAGCGGCTCCTCTTCACGACCTCGTACGCCGAGGCCATGAAGGACTGCGAGGTCGCGTTCATCGCGGTGGGCACCCCGCCCGGCGAGAACGGCGACGCCGACCTGTCTTACGTCCTCGCCGCCGCCGCCGAGCTCGGGCGGCACATGAGCCGGTACACGGTGGTGGTGAACAAGAGCACCGTCCCGGTGGGCAGCGCCGACAAGGTGGCCGAGACGCTCCGCGGCGTGACCTCGCAGCCGTTCGACGTGGTCTCGAACCCCGAGTTCCTGAAGGAGGGGGCCGCCATCGACGACTTCATGCGGCCCGACCGCGTGATCGTCGGCGTCGCCTCCGAGCGCGCCCGCGCCGTGATGGCCGAGCTCTACGCGCCGTTCGTCCGCACCGAGCGACCGCGTGCTGTTCATGGACCTGCGCTCGGCCGAGCTCACCAAGTACGCCGCCAACGCCATGCTGGCGACGCGCATCTCCTTCATGAACGAGATGGCCACGCTCTGCGAGAAGCTCGGCGCCGACGTGGACCAGGTGCGCCGCGGCATCGGCTCCGACCGGCGCATCGGCCACCCGTTCCTGTTCCCCGGCGTCGGGCTTCGGCGGCTCCTGCTTCCCGAAGGACGTGCGGGCGGTGATGAGCATGGCCCGCCACCTCGGCCTCGACTTCGACCTGCTCCGCGCGGTCGAGCGCGTGAACGAGCGGCAGAAGCGGTGGCTGGTCGAGAAGGCCACCCGCCACTTCGGCACCCTGGCCGGGAAGACCATCGGCGTGTGGGGCCTCGCGTTCAAGCCGAAGACCGACGACATGCGCGAGGCGCCCGCCATCACCGTGATCGAGGGGCTGCTCGGGAACGGCGCCCGCGTGCGCGCGCACGACCCGGTCGCGCGCGAGGTGGCCGGCCGGCTCTTCGAGGGCCGCGGCGTCGAGCTGGTGGACGAGCCGTACCAGGCCGCCGAGGGCGCCGACGCGCTCCTGCTCGTGACCGAGTGGAACGAGTTCCGCCAGCCCGACCTGGCCCGCCTCAAGGCGACCATGCGGAGCCCGGTGCTCCTCGACGGCCGGAACGTCTGGGACGCCGCCAGGGTCCGCGCGGCGGGGTTCACGTACTACGGGATCGGGCGGAGCTAGCGGCGGGGTGAGGGGTCAGACCCTCGGCGCCTTCCCGCGCGAGAGCATCAGCACCACCCCGGCCACCTCGTCGATCACCCGGTCCAGCCGGGCCGCGACGGCCAGCTCCTCGAGGACGCGCTGGCGCCCGCCGGGCTCGCCGATGGCGGCCGCGGCGACCAGGTCGGCGATCTGCGAGGGGTCCTTCAGCTGGGCCACCGCCTCGGCCAGCGACGAGGCGCCGGACTCGGCGGGGAGGCGCGTGGAGAGCTCGTAGACGAGCTGCCGCAGCGACTGGAGGCGGGGCTCGAGGGCGGCGGGGCCGCCGTCCGGCCAGACGTCCTCGAGGACCTCGACGCGGAACTCGCGATAGAGGTTCCTGGCGGGCAGCTCCTCGAGGAGCCGCACGCGGGCGAGGCCGCGCACCACGATGTCGTACCGCCCGTCGTCGTACCGCTCGTCCTCCTCGATGACGCAGACCCCGGCCACCGGGAGGAGCGGCGGGTGGAGCTGCTCGGCGCCGTCCCGCGACACGAGCCCGGGCACGGCCAGGAGGCGGTCCCCGTGCAGCGCGTCCTCGACCAGGGCGCGGTAGCGGGGCTCGAAGACGTGAAACGGCGTGGGCGTCCCGGGGAGGACGGCCACGCCGTGGAGAGGGAACACCTTGAGGGCGGCGCACGCCTGCTTCAGCGCCGCCCTCGGGCTCGGCGGAGCGATCCGCTCCGCGCTCATGCTAGTGCGCCACGCTGGCCGCGCCGGCGGGCTCGGCGGCCTTCACGCCGGTCTCGATGCGCATCCGGTAGAAGGACCGCCACACGAAGACCAGGGCCACCGCCAGGAAGAGCACCGCCAGCCCGATGCGCGGGCCCGTCTCCATCTGGATGGCGAGCTCGACCGCCAGCAGGCCGAACAGGGTGGTGAACTTGATGATGGGGTTCATGGCCACCGAGGAGGTGTCCTTGAAGGGATCGCCGACGGTGTCGCCGACCACGGTGGCGTCGTGGAGCGGGGTGCCCTTCATCTTCAGCTCGATCTCGACGATCTTCTTGGCGTTGTCCCAGGCGCCGCCGGCGTTCGCCATGAAGATGGCCTGGAAGAGGCCGAAGATGGCGATGGAGATGAGGTAGCCGATGAAGAAGAACTCGTTGGCGAACGCAGAAGGCCAGGGTGGCGAAGAACACCACCAGGAAGATGTTGAACATGCCCTTCTGCGCGTACTGCGTGCAGATCTCGACCACCTTCTTGCGAGTCCTCGACGCTCGCCTTCTCGACGCCCTCGAGCTTGATGTTCTGCTTGATGAACTCGACCGCCCGGTAGGCGCCGGTGGAGACCGCCTGGGTGGAGGCGCCGGAGAACCAGTAGATGACCGCGCCGCCCGTGATGAGGCCGAGCAGGAAGAGCGGGTTCAGGATCGAGAGCTTCGCGATCGCGCCGGCGTCCTTGAGGCCGGCGGTGAGCATCGAAGATGATCGAGAAGATCATGGTGGTGGCGCCCACCACGGCGGTGCCGATCAGCACCGGCTTGGCCGTGGCCTTGAAGGTGTTGCCGGCGCCGTCGTTCTCCTCGAGGAAGCCCTTGGCCTTCTCGAAGTCGAGGTCGAAGCCGAAGTCCTTCTTCAGCTCGGCCTTGATGTTCGGGACGTTCTCGATGAGCGAGAGCTCGTAGACCGACTGCGCGTTGTCGGTCACCGGGCCGTAGGAGTCGACCGCGATGGTGACCGGGCCCATGCCGAGGAAGCCGAAGGCGACCAGGCCGAAGGCGAACACCGCCGGGGCGAGCATGAGCTGGTCGAGGCCGAAGATGGACACGAAGTAGGCGACGCCCATCAGCGCGATGATGACGAGCCCCATCCAGAAGGCGGAGAAGTTGCCGGCGATGAGGCCGGACAGGATGTTGAGCGAGGCGCCGCCCTCCTTGGAGGCCGTCACCACCTCGCGCACGTGGGCGGAGTTGGTCGAGGTGAAGACCTTGATCAGCTCGGGGATGATCGCGCCGGCCAGGGTGCCGCAGGTGATGATGGTGGCGAGCTTCCACCAGAGCGTGCCGTCGCCGATCTCGGAGATGAGGAGGTTCGAGACCAGGTAGGTGAGCACCATCGAGATGATCGAGGTGAGCCACACCAGGCTGGTGAGCGGCGCCTCGAAGTTCATGTGGTCGGCGTTCTTGTACTTGGCCGAGGCCACCGCCTCGTTGATCCAGTAGGACACCACCGACGCGATCACCATCATGATGCGCATCGCGAAGATCCAGACCAGCAGCTGGACCTGGTGGGTGGGGGCGGTGACCGCCAGCAGGATGAAGGTGATGAGCGCGACGCCGGTGACGCCGTAGGTCTCGAAGCCGTCGGCCGAGGGGCCCACCGAGTCGCCCGCGTTGTCGCCGGTGCAGTCGGCGATCACGCCGGGGTTGCGGGCGTCGTCCTCCTTGATCTTGAAGACGATCTTCATCAGGTCGGAGCCGATGTCGGCGATCTTGGTGAAGATGCCGCCGGCGATGCGGAGGGCGGAGGCGCCGAGCGACTCGCCGATGGCGAAGCCGATGAAGCACGGGCCGGCCAGGTCGGCGGGGATGAAGAGCAGGATGCAGAGCATGATGAGCAGCTCGACGCTGATGAGCATCGTGCCGATCGACATGCCCGCCTTGAGCGGGATGGCGTAGGTGGGGAAGGGCTTGCCGCCCAGCGCGGCGAAGGCGGAGCGGCTGTTCGCGAAGGTGTTCACGCGGATGCCGAACCAGGCCACGCCGGTGGAGCCGAGGATGCCGATGAGGCTCAACACCAGGATCAGCGCCACCCGGGCGGCGCCCATCCCGCGCGAGCCGTCCGGCCCGGTGGTCAGGAAGCCGAAGTACGCGACGATGATGACCGCGATGAACGCCCAGAGGATGGCGATGAACTTGCCCTGGGTGACGAGGTAGGTCTTGGCCGTCTCGTAGATGAGCTCGGAGATCTCGCGCATCGACCGGTGCACCGGGAGCGCCTTGAGCTGCTTCGCGACCACCAGGCCGAAGACCAGGCCGAGGGCCGAGACCAGGATGCCGATGAACAGCAGGTTGTGGCCCGACATCCCGAGGAACCGCTCAGGTCCGTCGAGCGCCGGGAGGATGAGGTTCGCCTCGCCCCCGTGGCCGCCTGCGGCCAGGGTGAGCGAGGAGAGGAGGCTTTTCAGGATCATGGCGGGAACGGCCCCTGGGTCGCGTTTCTTGGGAGAACCCCGTGGAAAACCAGCGCCTTGGAAGACACGGCGGCGCCGCCCTCGGGTAAACGGGAACGCGGATACTACCGACCCCGAACCGATCTTTGCAAGTCCGCGAAAACGCACCGCCCGGCCGATCGGCCAGGCGGACGGTGAGGCGGGGCTGGATCCGGCGGCGGGGAGGACCCCGCGGCAGGCGCTACCCGGCGCCCGGCGCCGGGGCCTGGGCGACCGCGCCGCTGGTGGAGGCCTCGAGCGCGGCGAAGTTCACGTTGAAGTAGCCGGCCACCGCGGCCGAGTACATGACGCGCTTCACGATGCGGAAGGGCACGCCCTTGTCCGCCTGGATGTTCACCGCGCCGTCCCACTTCCGATCGGGATCCTGCTGGTGGATGAAGTCCCAGCGCTTCTTCTCGTCGCGGAGCCGCTCCTCGAGCGCGGGGATGTTGAGGTAGCCGGCGCCCTCGCCGTCGAGGTCGGACACGTCGGCCACCTTCACGCCGGTCACCACCACCTGCTCCGGGCTGATGGCGATCACCGGGGCGATCTCGATGACCTGCCCGTGGTTGGCGTCGGGCAGCCGGATGTCCTTCTGCATGTACAGCACCTCGCCGGTGGACGAGTACTGCTGCAGCAGGAAGATCACCAGCATCACCATCATGTCGACCATCGGCACGACGTTCAGCTCCGCGTTGGTGGCCTTGTGGCCGCGGATCATCTTGCCGCCGAGGATCTTCGACTTCTCGAACCGCTTCGCGGGGCGCTTGCCTGGGATGACGATGGGCATGGGGGGCTCGCCTAGACTCCGGTGACCGACACCGCCACGAGGCCCTGGCCCATGCACGTGTCGATCACGTGCACCAGGTCGCCGTAGTTGACCGTGTCCTCGGCCGCGACGGTGACCGCCGCCGCGTCGGGGTGCTGGCTCTTCAGCGTCTTCAGCCGCTCGGAGAGCGCGCGGTAGTCCTGCTTCACCTCGCCGCCGGCCCGATCGACCGGGATCTCCACGGCCAGGCCGGCCGAGGTGGTGAGGTTCATGCCGCGCTCGCCCACGGCCAGCGTCACCATGAGCGTCTTCTGCGTCTCGGCCTGGACCGGCTCGGGCGCGCCCGAGCCGAACTGCTGCACCTGCAGCCGCGAGATCTGCGTCCACACCGCGGTGTAGAGCAGGAACGTGATGCAGCAGGAGAGGAGGTCGATCGCCGGGACCACGTTGATCGTGGCGTCGAGTGCCTTCCGCTTCCGCTTGCCGGTGCCGCCCATCTCGGGCATCGCGCCGCCGCCCATCGCCTACCTCCCTCTCGCTGGCCCCCCGCTCCGGCCCGCCGCGCGACGTGCGCGTCGGGCCCTCGCGAGGGGCCGACCTCCGCGCCGCGCGCCCTCGCGGGCGCGCGGGCGGATCAGGCCTGCTCCGCCTCGACGCTCACCGTCGCCGGCATCTTCATCTTCTCGCGGTTCGCCACGATCAGGTTCAGGACCGAGACCGAGGTCTCGTTGATCTCGTCGAGCATCTGCTGCGACTTGCCCTGGAGCACCGAGAAGGCGACCAGCGCCGGGATGGCGGTGAGGAGGCCGAAGGCGGTGCAGTTCATCGCCTCCGAGATGGAGTTGGCGAGGATGGTGGCCTTGTCGGCCGGGCTCGCGTTGCCCACGGCGCCGAAGGCGCCGATCAGGCCGACGATGGTGCCGAGCAGGCCGAGCAGGGTGGCCACGTTGCCGAGCATGGCGAGGTAGCCGGTCCGCTTCTCGATCCGGGGCGACTCGCGCAGCGTCGCCTCGTCCATGGCGGCCTGCACGTCGGCCTCGCCCTTGGGCACGTTGATGAGGCCGGCCTTGATGACCGAGACGAGCGGGGTCTTCTTCTGCGAGGCGCAGAAGCTGATCGCCCGATCGAGATCGCCGCGGTAGATGTGCTCCTTCAGGCCGCGGAGGAATCCCTCCTTGTCGACCGAGGCCTTGAAGTACAGCGTCACCACCCGGTCCACGACCAGGCCGACGACGACGAAGAGAGAGGCGAGGATGGGGTGCATCATCCACCCACCCTCGTGATAGTGCTTCGCGAGCGTTCCGAACATTTCGCCCATGGTCGAGAAGTCCTCCGAGGAGGGCAGGCGCGCGTCGTGTCCCACGAAGCGCGGACTGCCCAGGGACGGCCAATCCCGTATCACGCAGTTTTTCGGAGCGTCAACGCACCGGGGTGTGCAGCCGGCCCACCAGTATTCTCCGCTCCGTGCGCGCACCACGCGCGCGAATCCAAACCCCACGCGGATGGTGCACCCGAACCCGTGCCGGGGCAATTGCCCGACCGCGCATGAGCGTCGTACCCTCGGGCCCGACCCGCGCGCCCTCCCACCCGCGCGCCGGTGGACCCACACCCGATGCCGCTCGAAGACGCCTTCGCTCCGTACCGCCTCGCGCCCGGCGCGCTCCCCGAGGAGGCCGCCCGCGCGGCCGACGCGATCGCGGCCGCGCCGCTGCTGGCGGCGCCGGCGGAGCCGCTCCCGGCGCCGATGGTGAACCGCGCGCTGGCGGATCTGCCCGCGGGCCGGGCCGCCACCGCGGCCGAGGCCTGCCGCGGGGCCGACGGCGCGCCGGCGGGCGCCCCGGGCGTGCTCCGCGCCTGCCTGTCGTCCGAGCGCCAGCGCGCCCGGGTGGCCGCGGCCGCGCGGGCCGCCCTGGAAGCGGGCTTCGCGGGCGTGTGCCTCGACCGGCCGGACGCGGCCCTCACGCTCGGACCGCTCGGGGCGGGCTTCTGCCCGGAGTGCCAGCGCGCGCTGGGGCGGTACCTGGAGCGGGAGTACGGCGACCACTTCCAGCCGCTCGACTACCTCTCGCTGGCCCGCGAGGTGCTCGCCCAGTCCTCCGGCGCGGTCACGGTGGATCAGCTCCCCTTCGGCCGCGACTACTGGCGCGTGCGCACCGACGCGCTCGAGGAGACGCTCCGCGCCAGCGTCCGCGCCGTCCACGACGCCGCGCGCCAGAGCGGCCGGAGCTTCGAGGTGATCGCGCAGTTCGAGGTGCTCGGGCCGGCCCAGCTCCGCGCCGCGCGGCTCCTCGACGCCAGCATCTACCCGGCCCCCGTGCCGGCCGCGCCCGGCGCCGGGCTCGGCCTGTGCCGGCTGCTCCGGGCCGCCGCGCGGCGGCGGCCGGTGGCGCTCGCGCCGCAGGGGACCACGCCGGCCGGGGCGCTGGCGCGGCTCGCGGCGGTGGCGGCCACCTGCGGGGTGGCCATCTCCGGGCTCGAGCCCGCGGGCGAGGCGGGCGCGGAGGTGGCCGCGGTGCGCCGGCTGGCGCGGCAGCTGGCGCAGCGGGCCGGGCGCCCGCCGGCGGGCGCGGTCCCGGTGGCGGAGTGCGCCATCCTCTACTCGGCCGAGGCGGACCTCTGGACGCGGGGGCGCCACCGGCTCTCGGTGGAGCGCGCCGGGGACCTGCTCGCGTCGGTGCACGTGCAGGCGCCGGTGGTGACCCGGCTGACCGACGCGCCGGCCGGCGCGGCGCTGGTGCTCGCCGACGCGGGGGCGCTCTCGCCGCTCGAGGCGACGCTGGTCCGGCGCCGGCTCGAGGGCGGCGGCGGGGTGCTCTGCTTCGGCGAGCCGGCCCAGGTGGACGAGTTCGGCCGGCCGGCGGGGTCGTTCCTGCCCGCGGGCAAGGCCGCCGGCGCCAAGGTCGGCCAGGGGACGCTCACCGCGCTCCCGCCGCTCGCGCCGGAGAGCGGGGCCGCGGCGCCGCTCGAGCCGGCGCTGCTCGAGCGCGCCCTCACGGCGCTGCTCGGGAAGGGGCGCCGCGCCGCCCGCGTCTCGGGCCGGGCGCCGGTGCTGGTGGTGCTGCAGCGCACCGGCGAGGCGCTCGACGTCCACCTGGTGGCGGTCGGCGAGGAGCGCGCGCAGGGCGCCATGCTCTTCCTCGGCGACCACGTGGCCGGCGGGGTGCGCCGCGGCCGGTTCATGTCGGCCGACGGGTCCGACGTGCGGATCCCGCTGAACCCGTCCGGCTACTCGATCTCCACCGTGCTGCCGAGCTTCAAGGGGTACGCGGTGCTCTCGCTGTCGGCGTAGGGCGGAATCGCTCACCCGGTCATGCCGAGCGTGGCGCCCGCGCGGCGGGCGCGCCGTCGGCACGGCCGGGGGCGCCTGCCTCAGCGCCGGGACGGCTTCGGCGTGCGCGGGTGGGTGGGCGAGTCGCCCGGCTGTCGGCCGCGGCGGCTCGCGCCGGGGGTCCGCAGCTCGGCGGCGGTGGCGGTGCGGGCGGGGAGGCGGACGGTCACGGTGGTGCCGCGCCCGGTCTCGGTCGCGAGCGAGATCCGGCCGCCCAGCCGATCGACGATCCCCTGCACGATGGCGAGGCCGAGGCCGATGCCCACGCCGGGCCGGGTGGTGAAGAACGGCTCGAAGGCGCGCGCCTCGACGTCGGGGGTCATGCCGCTCCCCTCGTCGGCCACGGTGAGGACCACCGCGTCGCCCTCCCGGTCCACCGACACCCGGATCTTCCCGCCCTTCGGCACGGCCTGGGCGGCGTTGGTGACGAGCGCGACGGCCACCTGGCTCAGGCTGGCCCGCGTCCCCTCCACCACGTGGGGCCCCTCGGGACCCTCGCGGTCGAGCGCCGCGCCGGACTCCTTGAGCGACGGGCCGGCCAGCCGGATGGCCTCGTCCACCACCGACCCGAGGTCGAGCACCTCGAGGCTGGCGGCGCCGGGGCGGGCGTAGGTGACGAGGTCGCGGGCCAGGCGCTGGATGCGCTGCCCGGCGTCGCGGATGGCGCGGATCTTCTCGACGTCGGCCGGGTCCTGGCCGCGGGCCACGAAGCGCTCGTGGAGCACGTCGGAGTACATGGTCACGGCGGTGAGCGGGTTGTTCAGCTCGTGGACCACGCCGGCCACCAGCCGGCCGATGGCGGCGAGCCGCTCGGCGTGCTCGGCGGCGACCTGCATCGACCGCAGCAGGGTCACGTCCTGGCCGATCATGATGACGCCCTCGACCTCCCCGGAGGCGCCGACGATGGGGGCGGTGTTCACCGACACCCGCACCTCGCCCCCCTCGCGGCGGCCGAGGCGCGTCTCGAACCCGTCCACCCGATCGCCGGCGAAGCTGCGCGCCAGCATCTCGGCCAGGCGCGGCCGCTCGTCGTCGCTGACGCGCAGCAGCGCCTCGCCCCCGAGCAGCTCGGCGGCGGAGAAGCCGGTCAGCTTCACCAGCGCGGCGTTCCAGACGATCACCGCGCGGTCGCGGTCGACCGCCCAGATGAGCGCGTTGGCGTGCTCGATCAGGTTGTCGAGGTAGGTCCGGACGAAGGTGAGCTCCTCGATCGACCGGACGTTCCGCACGCCGAGGGCGGCGTGGTTCGCGAGCTGCCGGAGCAGCGGCGCGTCGCCCGCGGGGTCGCCCTTCCCGTCGCGGCGGTACTCGAGCCCGACCACGCCGAAGAGCGCGCCGGAGACGGCGAGCGGCATGGTGAGCGCGTCGACGCAGCCGTCGAAGAGCGGCTCGTCGTGGTCGACCAGGAGCACGCCGCCCGCGCCGAGCGCGGCGGGCGAGAGCCCGGCCTCGGCCACCGCCTCGCGGCGGAGCGTGAGCCGGCCGCGCACGCCGGGGCGGAGCCGCCCCTGCGCGTGGAAGGTGGTGAGCGCGAGCGAGCGCGGATCGACCAGCCGGATGGAGAAGGCGCGGCCCGGGAAGAGGGCCTCGAGCGCCCGCGCCAGGGCGGCGCTGATCTGGTCCTCGGCCCGCGCCTCGGCGAGCTCGCGCGAGAGGGCGAGCAGGGCGCGGTCGGCCTCGCCCACGCCGGGGGACGCCTCGGCGCGGGCCGTCGCCCCCGGCAGCGGGGTGGGCCTCGCGGGCTGCGCCTTCCGGACCGGGCTCCTCCGACCACCACGCGGCATCAGCTGTCCCCCAGGTGCGCGGACTCTAGCACCGGGGCGGCGGTGCGTCAGCGATGCGCGCGGTGCGCGGCGAGCGCCGCCGCCATCACCTCGCGCACCGGCACGCACCTCTCCTTCGCCCGCGCCAGGCAGTCGTCGTACTCCGGGTGGGCGCCGAGCTCGCGGCCGGCCAGGCTCGCGACCTTCACGCGCACCATCCCGTAGGGGGTCTCGACCTCGCGGAGGGCGCGGTCGAGCACGTCGCGCTCCACCCGGTGGCGCCGGACGCCGAGCGTGGTGGTCTCGGCGAAGAGCGCGGCGGTCACGGCGCCGCGCTCCGCCTCGGCGCAGAGCGCGCCGAGCAGGATCCCGGGGCGCCCCTTCTTCATGGTGACCGGCGCCGCCCAGGCGTCGAGCGCGCCCGCCTCGAGCGCGGCCTCGATGGCGCGGGCGACCAGCTGCCCGGGGCAGTCGTCGAGGTTCGCCTCGAGCACGAAGAGCGCGCCGGCCCCCTCGCCGTCCGGGTCGGCCAGGGCGGGCGGCGCCGGCGCGGCCGCGGGGGCCCGCGCGGCGGGGGCGAGCTCACCGAGCGTCATGCGGAGGAGGTTCGGCCGGTCCGGCCAGGAGACCGTGCCGGCGCCGTAGCCGATCCGCCCCGGCACGAAGGCCGGCAGCGGGCCCACCTCGCAGAGCTCGGCCAGGATGGCCGCGCCGGTGGGGGTGACCGCCTCGCCGGGCGGGCCGCCCGGGCGCACCGGGACGCCGCGCGAGCAGCTCGAGCACCGCGGCGGGCGGCACCGGCATCGGGCCGTGGGCGGTCCGGACGATGCCGCGGCCGAGCTCGGGCGGCGCGCAGAGGACCCTCGGCCAGCCGAGCAGGTCGAGCGCCACCGCGGCGCCGCACAGGTCCACGATCGAGTCGACCGCCCCGACCTCGTGGAAGTGCACCTCGTCCACCGGGATGCCGTGCACCTTGGCCTCGGCGTCGCCGATCCGCTGGAAGAGCGCGCGGGCGGCGGCCTTGGCGCGCGGCGTGAGGCCGCTCGCGTCGACGAGCGGCCAGGATCTCGGAGAGGCGGCGCGCGTGGGGCTGCTCGCCCTCGACCACCACGTCGAGGTGGGTGCCCTGGATGCCGCTCTCGGCCTTGCGCGAGTCACCTCGAGGCGCCAGCCGGGCAGGCCGAGCGTGCGCGAGCGGCGCCTCGAGCGCCGCCAGCGGCGACGCCGAGATCGAGCGCGGCGGCGAGGAACATGTCGCCGGCGATGCCGCCGATGGGCTCGAGGAGCAGGATGGACATGCGGCGTCGCTCCGCCGCGAGGTTAGCCGCGCGCGATGAGCCCCGCCACGAAGGCGGCGCCGAAGCCGTTGTCGATGTTCACCACCGTGACGTTGGGCGCGCAGGAGTTCAGCATGGTGAAGCAGCGGGGCGAGCCCGCCCAGCGAGGCGCCGTAGCCGACCGAGGTGGGGACGCCGATCACCGGCCGCCCCACCAGCCCGCCCACCACCGACGGCAGCGCGCCCTCCATGCCGGCCGCCACGATCACCGCGCGGGCGCCGGCGAGATCCTCCCGCCGCGCCAGCAGGCGGTGGATGCCGGCCACCCCCACGTCGTAGACCCGCACGACCTCGACGCCCATCACGTCGAGCGTGACGGCCGCCTCCTCGCAGACCGGGATGTCGGAGGTGCCGGCGCAGCAGACCGCCACCGGCCCGAGGGCGGGCAGGTCCATCCGGCCCTTCCTGAGCGTGCGCGAGACCGGGTCGTAGACGCTGCCCTTCACGGCGCGCCGGGCCGGGCCGGCCTTGTCGGGCGCGAGCCGGGTCACCAGGAGCGGGCCCTGCGCGGCGAGCTTCCGGGCGATGGCCGCCACCTGCGCGCCGGTCTTCGACTCGGCCAGCACCACCTCCGGCATGCCGATCCGCAGCGACCGGTGGGTGTCGACGGTGGCCATGTCGCCCATCCGCTCGAAGGGCGCGTGCTTGAGCGCGCCCACCGCCTCGTCGAGCGTGGCCTCTCCCCGCCTCACGCGAGCGAGCAGGGCGCGCAGCGTCTTCTCGTCCATGGGGGAGGTGTCTATCTCAGTTTCAGGTGGCCGAGCAGATTCGCGATCCGCGCCGGCTCGGGCATCACCAGGATGAGCCCCTCCAGGGCCGGCGGCTCGAGGCTGCTGAAGCGGGTGGCCAGCGCGATCGAGCCGGCGTGCTCCACCAGCCGCTCCACGCAGGCGCGGCCGCTGCCGCGCGCGAGGGTGGGCACCGAGAGGAGCAGCCGCTCCCCCAGGAGCGCCGCCACCGCGGTCACGAAGGCGCTCCCGACGATGTTGCCCGACTCGAGCAGCGCGCTCTCGGCCATGCCGGTCCAGCCGGCCGCGGGCGGGAAGCCGAGCAGCGTGGCCAGCGCCTCGGCGTCGCGCTCCGGGAGCGCGAGCAGGAGGTCGCCCTCGACCAGCCCGACCAGCCCGACCCGGACCGCCACGAGGTCCTGCCCGAGGCCGCCCAGGAAGGCGGCGATGGCGCCCGGCGCGGCGCCCACCCAGGCCTCCGGCACGTCCATGGCGAGGGTCCGGCCGAGCAGGCGCGCCAGCGCGGTGACGGCCCGGCCGCAGCCGATCCCGCACAGCTCCTGCAGCGCGTCGAGCTCGCGGGGCCGGAGCCGGCGCTCGGTCGGCGGCGCCGTCACGCGAGCAGCCTCGGGACGTCGAGGATGAAGACCGGCCTTCCGTCGCCGAGCACGGTCACGGCGGAGAGCCCGGGCACCTGGTCGAGCGGGCTCCCGAGCGGCTTCAGCACCGCCTCGTGCTGCCCGAGGAGCGCGTCCACCGCGAGGCCGATCCGCCCGCCCTCCCCGCCCTCGGTCACCACCACCGCGCGCTCCCTGCCCTCGGGGCCCTCGGGGAAGCCGAGCAGCCGGGTGAGCTCGTGCACCGGCACCAGCGCGCCGCCGTGGGCGAGCACCGGCTCGCCGCGGCTGTGGTCGAGCTGAGAGAGCCGCACCTGCGCGGCCCCGTGCACCTTGGCGATGGGGAGCCCGAGCACCTCCTCGCCCACCCGCACCAGCAGCACCGGCTGCACCGCCACCGTGAGCGGGAGGCGGAGGGTGACGCGGGTGCCGCGCCCCGGGGCGCTCTCCAGCTCGATGGTCCCGCCGAGCGTCTCCACCGCGCGCCTCACCGCGTCCATCCCGACGCCGCGCCCCGAGACCTCGGTGACGATCTCGGCGGTGGAGACGCCGGGGTGACAGCAGAGGAGCAGCGCCTCGCGATCCGAGAGGAGGGCGGCCTGCCCCTCGGAGAGGACGCCGCGCGCCACCGCCGCGGCGCGCAGGCGGGCCGGGTCCATCCCCCGGCCGTCGTCGGCGACCTCGAGGATGACCCGGTCGCGCTCGCGGCGGGCGTGGAGCGAGACCCTGCCGGTCTCGGGCTTGCCGGCCAGGAGCCGGAGGTGGGGCGGCTCGAGGCCGTGGTCCACCGCGTTCCTGAGCACGTGCAGGAGCGGGTCGGTGAGCTCCTCCAGGATGGCGCGGTCGATCTCGATCTCGGCCCCCTGGATGTCCACCTCCACCTGCTTGCCGGTGGCGCGGGCCACGTCGCGAGCGGCGCGCGGGAGCCGCTCGGTGAGGAGCGCGAGCGGCGTCATCCGCACCGCCATCACCTTGTCGTGCAGGTCCTTCACGATGGCGTGGAGCCGGTCCACCCCCTCGTCGAGGGCGCCGCGGTGGTCCCGCGGCACGGCGCGGCCCACCTCGCGGATGCGGGCGGTGGCGAGGATCAGCTCGCCCACCGCGTCGAGGAAGCCGTCGAGGATCTCGGTCCGGACGCGCACGGTGCGGGCCGGGTCCTGCGGCTCGCGCGCCTGGGCGAGCGCCGCGACGCCGGCGGGCGGGGCCTCGGGCCGGGGCTCCGGCTCGGCCGCCCGGAGCGTGACGCCGCCGAGGTCGGAGATCTGCGCGAGCGCGCGCTCCAGGGCCTGGAGCGGCTCCTCGGTGTCGAGCACCACCTCGAGCTTGCGGCCGGGGAGGCGGCCCGCCTTGAGGTCGTCCACGCCCGGGGTGGACCCGACCAGCGCGCCCAGGCCGCCGAGCTTCTTCACCACCAGGAAGGCGCGCACGGCCGGGACCGGGCAGCTCGCGGCGATCTCCACCTCGGCGTGCACGCGGCGGGGAGCGCGGGCGGGCTCGGGCGGAGGCGCCGGGGAGGGATCGGTCGTGGCGGCCCGACCGCCGGGGTCGGGCAGCGCGACCGCGACGTCGGGCGGACCGGGGCGGGCGCGGGGCGCGGGCGCGCCGCGCCGCGAGGGCCAGCCGCTCCACCAGGCCGGGGTCGGGGTCGGGCCGCAGGCCGTCGGCGGCGGCGCCCACCATCGCCTGCAGCGCGTCGCCCGCGGCGAGCAGGAGGTCCACCGCCTCGGCGTCGATCCGGCCCTGCCCGGACCGGATCACGTCCACCAGGTCCTCGGCCGCGTGGGCCAGGGTGGCGATGCCGTCGAGCGCCATGGCGGCGCTCATCCCCTTCAGGCTGTGGGCGTGGCGGAAGAGGCTGTCGACGGTGGAGGCCGCGTCGCGCCGCTCGCGGCCGGCGCGCTCCAGCTCGACGAGATCGCGCGCGTAGCCGGCGAGGTGCTCGCCCGACTCGGCCACGTACAGCGCGAGGTACCTCGAGAGATCCAAGGGGCGCCCTCTCCGCGGAGCGCTTCGGTCAGCCGTCGCCGAGGACCTTCTTCACCACCGAGAGGACGTCCTCCGGCTTGAACGGCTTCACGATGAAGTCGCTCGCCCCGGCCTCGATGGCCTCCATCACCAGCGACTCCTGGCCGAGCGCGCTGCACATCACCACCACCGCCTTCGGGTCGTGCTTCACGATCTCGCGGGTGGCGTCGATGCCGCTCTTGAACGGCATCACGATGTCCATGGTGGTGAGGTCGGGCTTCAGCTCCTTGTACTTCTCGACCGCCTCGAGCCCGTTGGCCGCCTCGCCGACCACCTCGAACCCCGAGCCGGCGAAGATGTCCTTGATCATGTTCCGCATGAAGATCGCGTCGTCCACGATCAGGACTCGCTTCGACATGAACGCGGGCTCCTCCCCCCCGGAAGTGGCGCGACGTTACCACCGGATCCGTGCGAGCGAAAGGCGCGCGGACGGGGGACACCGGAGCTTGAAGCCGCGCAGCCGGCCAGGAGCGGCCGGGTTTCGAGTTCCGGCTAGCGCGCGCCGAAGAGCGCCTCGGCGTCCCGCGTCAGCGCCTCGGCGGCGAGCAGCGTGACCGCGCCGTCGCGGGCCCGGGCCACCCCGCGCACCAGGCCGGCCGGCGCCTCGTCGGGCGACGCGAGCGTCTCCACCCCCACCACCCCGCCGATGAGGACGCCGAGCGCGCGCCGGCCCTGCGGGTCGAGCACCAGCACCAGGCCCGCGCGCCCGTCGAGCGGCTGCGGCGCGAGCCCCACCAGCGCGGCCAGGTCCACCACCGCCACCACCCGCCCGCGCAGGTTCATCACGCCGCGCACCGCGTCGGAGGCGCGCGGCACGCGCGCGAAGGGCGGCTGCGGCAGCACCACCTCGCGCACCGCCTCGAGCGGCAGCGCGAAGCGCTCGGCGCCCACCCGGAACACCACCTGGCGTTCGGCCGCGCTCACTGGAGGCGGAAGCGCGAGACCACCGTCTGCAGCTCGAGCGACAGGTTCGAGAGCTCCTGGGCCGCGCTCGCCATCTGCGAGACCGCCGCGGTCTGCTCGGCGGTCACCTTGCGCACCTGATCGGTGGCGCTGGCGTTCGACGAGGCCACGTCGGAGATGTGGTCCATGGCCTGGACCATGTCGGCCGAGCCCTTGAGCTGGTCGCGCGCGGCCTGCGAGATGACGCCCACCTGGTCGGCGCCGCTCTGGGCCACCTTGGCGATGTCGGCCAGGGTCCGGATGATGGCGTTCAGGTCCTCGCGCCCGTCGCCCAGCTCGGAGACCGACTCCTTCATGGTCTCGACCACCTTGGCGGCGCGGCCGGAGATGTCGGCGGCGAGCGAGGAGATCTGCTCGGCCGAGCGCCCGGCCGTCTCGGCGAGCTTGCGCACCTCCTCGGCCACCACCGCGAAGCCGCGGCCGTACTCGCCGGCGCGGGCCGCCTCGATGGTGGCGTTCAGCGCGAGCAGGTTGGTCTGGTTCGCCACCTGCGTGATGCCCTCGACGATCTTGGAGATCTCCTTGGTCCGCTCGCCGAAGGCGAAGACCTGCTCGCTGGCCGCCTCGATGCGGGCGAAGACCTTCTTCACCTTCTCGCCGGCCAGCCGCGCCGCCGCGCCGCCCGAGGCGGCCGAGGTGCTGGTCTCGACCGAGGTGCGGGCGGCCTCCTCGGCGCTGCGGGCGGTCCGCTCGATCGAGGCCGCGATCTGGCCGATCACCTTGGAGGTCCGCTCGACCAGGTCCGACTGCTGGCCGGCGCCCTCGGCGATCTTCTCCATGGAGGAGGCCACCTCGTCGGTGGAGGCGTTCACGTCCTCGGCGGTGGTCTGCAGGCCGTTCGCGCTCTCGGCCACCGACTGCGCCGTGCGCTGGATGCGCGAGACCAGATCGCGCAGGTTCTCCTGCATGACCCGGATGGCCTCGGTGAGGTCGTCGATCTCGTCGTGGAAGGCCTTCTGCTCCTCCGAGACCACCGCCTTCGAGAGGTCGCCGCGGCTGATCTCGACCGCGCTGGCCTTGAGCCGGCCGATGCGCGCGAGGCGGGCCACCGCCAGGGTGAGCCCCTGCCCGAGCAGGAGCGAGCCGGCCAGGATCGTCACCACCTCGACCGTGCGGCTGGCCGCCCAGCGCTCCACCACCGGCACCGCGAACAGCAGCACCCCGCCCACGATGAAGTAGGAGAAGAGGATCTTGGTCTGGAGCGAGACGGTCAGGCCGGCCGGGGGGGGCGCCGGCCGGAGCGGCGGCTCGGCGGCGCGGCCGCGCACGGCCACGAGGTGCGGGGCGTCCGGGTAGCGCGCGCTCGGGCGGGTCGACAGGCGATCGTCTCGGGCTCGGGCCAGGGGCTGCCTCTCTTCTGTGCGTCGGTGCGTCGGCGGACGTCGTCGCCGCGGAGGGCGGCGAGCCGGTGCGGGCCGATCCTAGACCCGCGGCAGGTGATGTCAAAGTGGGCGCGGTGCATGCCGCCCGCGGAACGCAGGGAGGGGGCCCCGCGCAGCGGGGGAGGGGCGCAGCCCCTCACCGCGGGGACCGCGCGCGAGCCCGCGAAGGCGGGCGCGCGCGGTCACGGGCCCCGCGCAGCCGGGGTGGGGCCCCGACGGCTTCGCCGGCGGGGCGGGGCGGCACGCCCCGTCCGAAGATGGTCGAAGCCTGCCGCCGCGAGGGGCAGCTCCTCGCCGCCCTCGGCGAGCACCCGCACGCCCCGTCCGCGCACGAACCGGCCGATCACCGAGAGCGGCGTCGCGGTGCGTCGGGCCGCGGCGTGCGCCCGGGCGAGCCGCGCCGGCGGCACGGCGAGGAGCAGCTCGTAGTCCTCGCCGCCGGCCAGCGCGGGGAGGAGCGGCGCCTCGAGGCCGCGGGTGAGCCGCCGGTAGGCCGCCGAGGTGGGCAGGGCGGCCGCCTCCACCTCGGCGCCCACCCCCGAGGCGGCGCAGACGTGGCCGAGGTCCTGGACCAGCCCGTCCGACACGTCGATGCAGGCCCGGGCGATCCCGTGGAGCGCCCGTCCGAGGGCGAGGCGCGGCACCGGCCGCCGCTGCCTGCGGGCCAGCGCCCCCGCGGCGCCGGGCGCGCGACCGAGCGCGGCGTCGCCGAAGGTGCCGGTGGCGAGGAGGAGGTCGCCGGGGCGGGCGCCCGAGCGCGTGAGGGGCGCGCTCCGCGGGACCGCGCCGGCCACGGTGACGGTGACCGACAGCTCGCGCGCCCGCGTGACGTTCCCGCCCACCACCGCGATCCGGTGGGCCCGGGCGCAGGCGCCGAGCCCCCGCGCCAGGCCCGCCAGCCGCGCGGCCGGCGTGCCGGGCGGCAGGGCCAGCGCCACCAGCGCCCAGAGCGGCCGCGCCCCGGCCGCGGCGAGGTCGGACAGGTTCACGGCGAGCGCCTTCCAGCCCACGTCGGCGGGGGTGAACCGCTCGTCGAAGTGGACCCCCTCCACCACCGCGTCGACCGTGACCGCCAGGTCCTGGCGAGCCGGCGGGCGCAGGAGCGCGGTGTCGTCGCCGGGGCCGAGCCGGACGCCCTCGCCCGCGAGCGGGAGGGCGCGGGTGAAGCGGGCGATGAGCTCGAACTCGCCGGGCGACGCGCGGCCGGGGCGCCGCGCGCCGGCGGTCACGCGGTCCTCTCCCCCGCCGTCTCCGGCTCCGGGCCGAGGGCCGGGGCGAGGCCGGCGCGCACCGGCAGGACCAGCGAGAAGGTGGAGCCCGCGCCGGGGGTGGAGCGGACCTTCACCTCGCCGCCGTGCGCCTCGACGAAGCTCCGGACGATGGAGAGGCCGAGCCCTGCGCCGCCGTACTCGCGGGTGGTGGAGCCGTCCACCTGGTAGAAGACGTCGAAGACGCGGTGGAGGTGCTCCTCGGCGATCCCGATCCCGCTGTCCGCCACGTGGAGGGCGAGCCGCTCGCCGGCCACCTCGGCCCGCACCGTGATGGTCCCGCCCGCCGGCGTGAACTTCACCGCGTTCGAGCAGAGGTTCACCAGGCACTGCCGGAGCTTGTCGCGGTCGGCCAGGATGCGGGGCAGCACCACCGGCTCGCAGATCACCCGCAGCCCCTTCTTGCGGGCCACCGGGAGCAGCGTCGCCACCGCGTCCCGCATGATCTGGGCGGCGTCCACCTCGCCGAGCACCAGCCGCACGCGCCCGGCCTCGATCTTGGAGATGTCGAGGATGGAGGTGATGAGCTGCAGCAGGTTCTCGCCCTTCTCCATGATGATGCCGAGGTACTCGCGCTGCTCGGCGGTGAGCGGGCCGCCCAGCCCCTCCAGCATCATCTCGGAGTAGCCGATGACGCTGGTGAGCGGGGTGCGCAGCTCGTGGCTCATGGTGGCGAGGAAGTTCGACTTGAGCCGGTCGAGCTCCTTCAGCCGCGCGTAGCTGTCCTCGAGCCGCAGGTTCTTCTCCTGCAGCTCGCGGTAGCTCTCGGTGACCGCCTCGATGTGCAGCTTCGCGGCGATCAGGTTCTTGTGCCCCGTGAACACCATCACGTCCACGAGGTCCATGAAGTGCTTCAGGATCTTCTCGGCCGTGAGCAGCGGGACGCGGCGGACCTGGGACTGGTAGCCGAGCGCCAGGCGCGCGTCGAAGTCCCCCGAGATCGCGGTGAGCGCGGTGGGCAGGCCGACCAGGTCGTCCGGCACGAACGGGCCGAACACCACCCGGCCGAGCACGTCGCCCTCGTAGAGGACCGGCTGGACCACGTAGCGGCAGCCGGAGAAGCAGGTGAAGGTGGTCGGGACGGGCTCCTCGCCCACCGGGGCCGCCTTCACGCGCCCCACCGTCTCGATGCACTGCTCCCGCCCGGCCGGCTTCGACCAGATGTAGCCGCAGAAGTCGGCGTTGCCGATCTTCACGTCCACGAGCTTGTTGCCGGCCTCGTCGAAGACCTTGAGGCCGACGCGGTACAGCTCGGAGAACGACTGGCACACCTCGGCGAAGGCGCCCAGGTCGAGCAGGTCGCCCAGCGGCACCCGCTGGTTCAGGAAGGACGACGCGAGGCTCATGGGACCGTCGCCTCCGGCGGCAGCCGCGTGCCCCGCACGTCCACGTGCGAGAAGATCTGTCCGAGGAACTCCTGCTCCGGGATCTGCCAGACCGAGTCGAGGCCGAACTGGCGGTCCAGGCTCCGGTAGCAGCGCTGCAGGAGCAGGTAGAGCGTCTCGACCACGCCCTCGCCGCGGATCGCCACCGCCGGGACCACCGGCGGCTGGATCACCCGGCGGAGGTCGTCGAGCTCGCCCTCGGTCCGCGCGTCGGGCAGGTCGCGCTTGTTCATCTGCACGACCAGCGGCACGGTCCGGTAGTCGAGGCCGTTCGCCTCGAGGTTCGCGAGCATGTCGTTCCAGTAGGCGAGCGTCGAGGCGGCCTCGCTCCGCCGCGAGTCGGCCACGAAGGCCACCGCGTCGCTGCCCTGGAGCACGATGCGCCGGGTCGATTCGTGCATCACCTGCCCGGGCACGGTGAAGAGCTTCAGCTTCACCTTCACGCCGGCGCGGGTGCGGAAGAACACCGGCATCATGTCGAAGAAGAGGGTGCGGTCGTCCTTGGTGTCGAGCGTCATGAGCCGCCCGCGCACCTTGGCGTCGATCTTGTGGAAGAGCGCCTGCAGGTTGGTCGTCTTCCCGGAGAGCGCCGGGCCGTAATAGACGACCTTGACCGCGATCTCGCGGCTCTCTTCGTTGAACTGGACCATTCGAGTTCCGGGGCGGGCGTCTGGCGCACCGCGCGGACCGCAATGTACCCGATCTCCGGGCTCTTTCCGACTTCGCGGCCCGGGCTGGGCGCGGGTGTGGACCACTCCGCGTGACCCGGCGGGGGGAGCGGTCCGCGATGCCCAGTAGTTCGTGGTGCTAGCCGGTGAGGAGCGGCCGGGCACACTTCGCTTCGCGAACTGTGCCGCGGCCGGAGGTCGATGCCGGCTAGGCCCCCCACCAGCGCCGCGCCTCCTCCACCGTCCGCAGGAGGGGGCAGCGCGGCAGCGTGGCGAGGAAGGCTCGCCCGTAGCCCTTCGTGACGAGCCGCCGGTCGAGCACCGCCACGAGCCCGCGGTCGGCGCGCGTGCGCACCAGCCGACCGAAGCCCTGCCGGAGGGCGAGCGCCGCGGCGGGCACCTGCAGCTCCGAGAAGCCGTCGCGCCCCTGCTCCTCGAGCGCCCGCAGCCGGGCGGCGATCACCGGGTCGCCCGGGGGGGCGAAGGGGAGGCGGTCGATCACCACCAGCGAGAGCGCCTCGCCGGGGACGTCGACGCCCTCCCAGAAGCTCGCGGTCGCGAACAGCACCGACGGCTCCGCCTTGAACTCCTCGAGCAGCCGGTGCTTGGGCTTCTCGCCCTGCAGCAGGATCCGGTACGGCAGCGCCCGGCAGGCGGCGTGGAAGGCGGTCATGTTGCGGTTCGAGGTGCAGAGCACGAAGGCGCGGCCCCCGGTGACCTCGGCGAGCGCGCGGATCGCCTCCGACGCCAGGCGCACGAAGGACGGATCGTTCGGCTCGGGGAGCCCGTCGGGCGAGACCAGCGCGGCCTGCCGGGAGAAGTCGAAGGGGCCGGGGTAGCGGCGCTCCTCCACCTCGAGCTCGGGCGTGAGCCCCACCTGCGCGCGGAAGTAGTCGAAGCGCCCCTGCGCCGCGAGCGTGGCGCTCGTGAAGACGGCGGTGTCGGTCCGCCGGTAGAGCCGCTCGCGCAGCTCCTCCGCCACGTCGATGGGGGCGGCCCGCAGGAACACCCCCCGGCCGCGCACCTCGCCGAAGTAGACGCGGGAGGGCTCCTTCATGGCGGTCACCGCGGCCAGCTCCACCCTGAGCTCGCCGGCCCGGCGCGCGATCTGGCCGAGCGAGGGGGAGGGCGCGTCGGCGAGCAGGTCGCGCAGGCTGCCGAGCGACTCGTCGAGCCGGTCGAGGTCGTGCTGGGCCCCGTCCATCATGGCCTCGGAGAGCGGCGCCCGGGCCGCCTCGGCCTCGCGCTCCGGCCGCTCGGGGCGCCCGGCCCCGCCCCGCCCGCCGCGCGCCACGCCGCCGAGGTCGAGGGTGCGCTCGCGCGCGTACGGCCGCGCCCCGGCGTGCGGGCGCCCGTGGCCGCGCGCGCCGCCGCGTGGCGCGCCCGACGACAGGCCGTCCGCCACCGCCTGGAAGAAGCGGTCCCCGGCCTTCCGGAGCGCGCCGGTGGCCTCGCGCATCATCGAGGCGAGGTCGGGCCGGTCCGCCACCGCCCGGAGCGCGTCGCGCGCCAGCTCCTCCACCCGGTAGGACGACACCTGCAGCCCGAAGTACTCGGTGGCGACGTCCTCGATGGCGTGCGCCTCGTCGAAGATCACCACGTCGTGGTCGGGCAGGATCTCCACCCCGGCCTTGGAGGTGCGCATGGCGAGGTCGGCGAAGAACAGGTGGTGGTTCACCAGCAGCACGTCGGCCTGGGCGGCCAGCGCGCGGGCGCGGGTGACGAAGCACTCCTCGTAGCGCTGGCACTCGCGCCCGAGGCAGTTCTCGCTGGTGGCGGAGAGGTCCTTCCAGGTGTGGAACTGGTCGGGCAGGTCGATCTCGGCCCGGTCCCCGGTCGCGGTCTCGCGCGCCCAGGCCTCGATGCGCGGCCAGAGCGCGGCCTCGTCGCGGGCCGCGAAGGTGGGCGCGCGGGCGAACTCCTCGCCGCGGGCGAGGCAGTAGTAGTTCGAGCGGCCCTTCAGGTAGGCGGCGCCGAACTCGAGGCCGCAGGCGTCGCGGAGCAGCGGCAGGTCCTTGCCCCAGATCTGCTCCTGCAGCGTCTTCGTGGCGGTCGAGACGATCACCCGCCGGCCGGAGAGCACCGCCGGCACGAGGTAGGCGAGCGTCTTGCCGGTGCCGGTCCCGGCCTCGGCCACCAGGTAGCCGCGCCGCGCGATGGCCCGCTCCACCGCGCGCGCCATCTCGAGCTGGTCCTCGCGGTGCTCGTAGCCGGGCAGCGCCCGGGAGAGGCGGCCCTCCGGGCCGAGGATCTCCTCGACGGTGAGGTGGGCGGGGAGCGGGATCAGGGGGCGCCTCCGGAGAGCAGGGTGGCGAGGCGGAGGGCGGACCAGGCCGCGAGGCCGCCGGAGACGAGGAGCGCGAGCACGAGGAGGCCGCGCCGGAGCCGGCCGACCCGGGGCGGCGCCGCGCGCGGGAGCGAGGCCAGCCCCTGCACGGTGGCGCGCCGCACCACCTCGTCCCGGAAGCGGGCGGCGAGCGCGTCCCCGGGCCGCTCGGCCAGCACGGCCCGGTAGCGCCCGCCGGCGAGCGCCAGGCCCTCGAGGTCGGCGAAGCGGGCCAGGTAGGCGCGGTGCGCGGCCTCGTCCTCCCAGGCGGCGAGCACGGCGGCCCAGGCCTCCGGCTCGCCGGCGAGGCCGACGGGGGCCGGTGCCGGCGCCTCGGCCGCGAGGGGGATCGCTTCGTCGGTCGGCATGGGAGCGCGGGCGGAGTCTAGCCGAAAGCGCGCGCCCGCCAAGCAGGCGGGCGGCCGGCCCGGCCGGCCTCCAATATCCGGCCGAGGCACAGCTCGCGAAGCGAAGTGTGCCCGGCCGCCCCTCTCCGGCCGCCCCTCCCCGGCCGCGCATCACGAGCTGGCTAGAACGCGATCGGCACCGGCACGAACGTGATCGCGAAGAGCGCCAGCGCCAGCAGCGCCAGCGCCCGGTGACCCCCCGAGAGCGGCTCCTCGCGCAGCGCGGGCGGGTGGCGCACGCCCACCACCAGCCGGGTGAGGAGCCACCAGAAGAGCCAGTTCCAGGAGAGGAAGATCCCGGCCGCCAGCAGGCCCGCCGAGACCGCCTCGGAGGCGAGCCGGGCGCCGCGCCGGCCGAGCAGCGCGTAGAGCACGTGCCCGCCGTCGAGCTGGCCCATGGGGACGAGGTTCAGCGTGGTGACGAGCAGCCCGAGCCAGGCGGCGAAGGCGATGGGGTGGACGAACACCTCGGCCGACGCCGGCAGGTCACCGAAGACCAGCCGCTGGGCCGCCCAGGTGACCAGGCTGTCGCCGTAGAACCGGACGCCGAGGTCGGGGCCGAAGACGGCCTGACCGTGGGCCCAGGCGCGGAGCGCCGCGTAGGGCGAGGCGGCCGCGCTGCTCGCGGCGACCACGCCCTCGCGGACCTCGGAGCGGGCGAGCCCGTAGACCAGCAGCGGCAGCGCCACCAGGAAGCCGGCGATGGGGCCGGCCGCGCCGATCTCGAGGGTGGCCCGCCGCGAGGGCAGGGCCGAGCGGATCCGGATCACCGCGCCGAGCGTGCCGGCGCCGAAGGGCACCGGGATGAAGTAGGGGAGCGTGGTGTCCACCCGGTGCCGCCGGGCGAGCACGTAGTGGCCCATCTCGTGGGTGAAGAGGATCGCCACCAGGGAGCCCGCGAAGGGGAGCCCGCCCTCCACGACCCGCGCGAGCGACGGCCCGAGCGGCGCCAGCGGCGAGAGCCAGAAGCCGGCCCAGAGCGTGGTGGCCAGGGTGGCGAGGAACAGCGCCAGGTGGACCGCCGGGAAGCGGACCCGGGAGCGCGGGGGCGAGAGGACGTCGTCCATCTCGGAGGAAGCTAATGGCCAGCGGCGGCGCGGGCCAAGGTGATGGATGAGCGGGTCCGCCCCGTCCAGGCTGGCCGGATCCCGGGCCATCAGCGCGCGCTCACGGCTGGCCGGCGGCGCGGTGGCCGCTCTTCTCCTGCGGGGTGAGCTCGCGCAGGCCGAGCTGCGGGTCCACCGTGAGGAAGAAGAGCTCCTTCTGCGGGGTGCGATCCGGGCCCATGGTGATGTCACCGGTCGCGCCCGGGAAGGCGGTCACCGCCGCCAGGCCGTCGCGCATCTGGGCGCGCGTCTGGACCCGCCGCTCGATCTGCAGCCGCGCCATGCCGGCCGCGTCGTAGGCGCTCGCCTCGAGGATGGTGGGCAGCTGCCCGGCGTGGCTCGCCGCGAAGGCGTCCACGAAGACGCGGGTGGCGGGGCGGCTCGAGCCGGCGAAGAAGCCGTCGACGAAGACGGCGCAGCGGACGTGGCGCCCGGCGCCGCCCGGACCGACGTCGAAGAGCGACGGGTCCGAGCCCCAGCCGTTCGCGCCGAGGAGCTGCACGGCCCTGAGGTCGGGCCGCCCGGTGACCCGCGCGATCCGCTTCAGCTCGTCGGGGAGGCAGGTCTGCGTGACCACGTCCTCGACCGCCAGCGCCGGCGCGACGAGCTTCACGCGGCCGCCGAAGTCCGGGACGAAGATCGCCTCGAAGTCGGTCACCGGCGCCAGCCGGTCGCGCGCCTTCTCGAGCGCCTTCTTGCGGCGGTAGGGGTCCTTCTCCCGGTCGGCGATCTCGCGCTGGGCGCGCGCCCAGTCCGCCCGCGCCTCCAGGTTCGACTTGCCGACCAGCTCCTTCACGAGCGGCGTGAAGGTGGTCCGCTCGGGCTCGTAGGTCCGCTCCGCCCGGACCTCGCCGCCGCGGGCCAGCACCTCGGCGCGGAAGGCGCTCGCGAGCTCCGTCCCGTAGGTGATGGTCGGGTGCAGGATCGCGAAGCGGCGCAGGCCGAGCCGGCCCATGGCGTGGTCGACCAGCGCCCGCGCCTGCGCCGGCGCGGTGAGCATGTTCTGGAAGACGTACGGGCCGGCGGCGGTGAGGCCGGCCTCCTTGGAGAGCGAGACGAAGGGGAGCGCCAGCGTCTCGGCGGTGGCCGCGGCGCGCTCCGCCTCGGCGTTGGTGACGCCGCCCAGCACCACGATGGCGCCCTCCTCGAGCGCGAGCGCCTCGATGGCGGTGACGGCCCCGTCCGGCTCGCCGCGGGTGTCGCGCACCGCGACGCGGGCCACCGGCCGGTCGCCCAGCGCGAGCTTCACCGCCCGCAGGATGGCCTCGCCCCAGGGCTGGTAGCTCCCGGACAGCGGCACCGCCACGCCAATCACGTCGGGGCGCACGAAGGCGAGCCGCCCGACCTTCTCCACGATCTCCTTGGCCTCGGCGGCGTAGGGGCCGGCCGGCCAGCGCAGGAACACCTCGCGCGCGAGCTCCTGGGCGCGCGGGTAGTCGCCCAGGTGGAGCGCGATCCGGGCCGCCTTCATGGTGAGCGGCTCCTGGGCCGGCGCCTCGCGCGGCAGCTCCTGGCGGAGCCTGGCCACCTCGGCCTCGGAGAGCCGGTCCACCGCGTCGGCCAGCCGGGCCTGCGCCTCGCGCCGCTGTTCACCGTCGGTGATCGTGGCGAGCTCGTTGACCCAGCGCACCGCGGCGGGCGCCGCGCCGGTGGCGAGCGCGGCCCGGGCCCCCAGCGCGGCCGCCTCCGGCCGCCGGGCGGGGTCGAGGCGCCCGTAGATCGACTCGAGCGTGCGCAGCCCGTCGGCGGGGCGCCCCCGCTCGACGTCGAGCCGGGCCAGCGCGTACCGGGCCTCGTCGGCGCGCGGGTAGAGCGGGTGCTCGCCGAGGAGCGTCCCGAGGGTCTGCGCGGCGCGCTCGGGCTGGCCCGCCGTCGCCTGCAGCGTGGCCGCCTCGTGCAGCGCCTCCGCCGCCGACGGGACGCCGCGGTACTTCGCGGCGAACGCGAGCAGCCGGTCCGCGCCGGCCGCCGGCGGGAGCGCCGCCGCCTGCCGGCGGACCTCGGTGAGCTCGGCCCGGGCCAGCTCGTCGGCCTGGTGGACCGGCATCTCCTGCCCGTTCACCAGGACGCGCTTCGGGCAGCCCGCGAGGGACAGGAAGAGCAGCAGGGCGAAGCGTCGGCCAGCGAGGCGCATGGGACGACCGATCTACTGCGGAAACGCGGAGGGGGGAAGCTTGGCGCACCCCACCTACCTATCCCGCAGCAGCTCCGCCACCTTCCCCCAGAAGCTCTGCGCCTGCGGGTGCGTCTCCTCGCCGGAGAGCTCGGCGAAGCGCTGCAGGAGCTCGCGCTGCTCCTTGGTGAGGTGGGTGGGCGTCTCCACCGTCACGCGGACGTGCTCGTCGCCGCGCCCGCCGCCCTGCAGCGCCGGCACGCCCTTCCCCTTCAGCCGGAACACCTTCCCGTTCTGCGTGCCGGCCGGGATCTTGAGCTTGGTGGGGCCGTCCAGGGTGGGGACGTCGAGCTGCGCGCCGAGCGCCGCCTGGGCGAAGGAGATGGGCAGCTCGCAGAGGACCTCGGTGTCCTCGCGGCGGAAGATGGGGTGGTCGCGCACCTGCAGCACCACGTACAGATCGCCGGGCATTCCGCCGGGGACCGGGGCGGGCTCGCCCTCCGCCGAGAGCTTGAGCCGGGTGCCGGTGTCGACGCCGGGCGGGACCTTCACCTCGACGGTGGCCTGCTCGCGGATGGCGCCGGCGCCGCCGCAGGACACGCACTTCTCCACGATGACGCGGCCGCTGCCGCCGCAGTGGTGACAGGTGCGGGCGATGGCGAAGAAGCCCTGCGACAGCCGGATCTCGCCGGTGCCGCCGCAGGTGGGGCAGGTGCGCGGCGAGGTGCCGGGCTTGGCGCCGGTCCCCTTGCACGGCTCGCAGCTGCGCGGCCGCGGGATGCGTGATCCGCGCGCTGGTGCCGAAGGCCGCCTCCTCGAAGCCGATCTCGAGGTGGTAGCGGAGGTCGGCGCCGCGGGTGCGGCCGCGCTGCCGGCGCTGCTGCCCGCCGCCGAACATCTCGCCGAAGATGTCGCCGAAGATGTCGTTGATGGTGGCGCCGGCGCCGAAGCCGAAGTCCTCGAAGCCCTGCCCGTTCTGGTGACCGAACCGGTCGTAGCGGGCGCGCTTGTCGGCGTCGGACAGCACCGCGTAGGCCTCCGAGGCCTCCTTGAACTTCTCCTCGGCCTCCTTGTGACCCGCTGTTCTTGTCCGGGTGGTACTGGTGGGCGAGCTTGCGGTAGGCCGTCTTGATGGCCGACTCGTCGGCGTCACGCCCGATCCCGAGGACCTCGTAGTAATCGCGTTTTTGCACCGTGCTCTCGGGCATTTGTGTGCGCGCCTGCTTCGCCGCGCGCGGAATATAATGGCTGGCCGGGAAATGTAAATCAGCCGGCCTCCAACCTCCGGCCGAGGCACATTTCGCACCGCGAAATGTGACCGGACGATCCTTGCCGGCTGCTCTCAGGTCCCCTGCTGCCCGTAGATGGCGTCGGCGATCCGGTAGGCCGAGCCCTCGAGGCGGGTGAGGGCCTCCTTGATGGCCCCGGCGTCGCTCCCCGGCAGGACCGCCTTGAGCGCCTCGAGGTCGGCGTGGATCTCGGCGAGGTCCCCCGCCGCGAGCGCCGCGGCGTACTCCTCGAGGCTCTTCTCGGTGGTGTAGACGAGCCCCTCGGCGTTGTTCTTGAGGTCGGCCAGCTCGCGCTTCTGGCGGTCGTCGAGCTTGTTGACCTCGCCGTCCTGGATCATCCGCTGGATCTCCTCCTCGGACAGGCCCGAGGCGGCGGTGATCCGGATCTGCTGCTCCTTGCCGGTGCCGAGGTCCTTGGCCGAGACGTGGACGATGCCGTTGGCGTCGATCTCGAAGGTGACCTCGATCTGCGGCACGCCGCGCGGCGCGGGCGGGATGCCCACCAGCTCGAAGCGGCCCAGCGTCTTGTCGTCGGCGGCCATCTCGCGCTCGCCCTGCAGCACGTGGACCGAGACGAGCGGCTGGTTGTCGACCGCGGTGGAGAAGACCTGCGACTTGCGGGCGGGGACGGTGGTGTTCTTCTCGATGATCTTGGTGAAGACGCCGCCGGCGGTCTCGACGCCGAGCGAGAGCGGGGTCACGTCGAGGAGCAGGACGTCCTTCACCTCGCCGCGCAGCACCCCGCCCTGGATGGCGGCGCCGACCGCCACCACCTCGTCGGGGTTCACGCCCTTGTGCGGCTCCTTGCCGAAGAGGCGGCGACCACCTCCTGCACCCTCGGCATGCGGGTCATGCCGCCCACCAGGATCACGCTCGTCGATCTGCTGCACGGTGAGCCCGGCGTCGTTGAGCGCGATCTTGCAGGGGCCGGCGGTCCGCTCGACCAGATCGCCCACCAGCTCCTCGAGCGTGGCGCGGTCGATGCTCTCGGCGAGGTGCTTCGGGCCGGTGGCGTCGGCGGTGATGAAGGGGAGGTTGACCTCGGTCTCGGTGGCGCTCGAGAGCTCGTGCTTGGCGCGCTCGGCCGCCTCCTTGAGCCGCTGCAGGGCCATCCGGTCCTTCTGGAGGTCGAGGCCGGTCTGCTCCTGGAAGCGGCGCGCCAGCCAGTCGATGAGCCGCTGATCGAAGTCCTCGCCGCCGAGGAAGGTGTCGCCGTTGGTGGCCTTCACCTCGAAGACGCCCTCGTTCAGCTCGAGGATCGAGATGTCGAAGGTGCCGCCGCCGAGGTCGTAGACCGCCAGCCGCTCGGACTTCCCGGCCTGCTGCCGGTCGATGCCGTACGCCAGCGCCGCGGCGGTCGGCTCGTTGATGATGCGCAGCACGTTCAGCCCGGCGATGCGCCCCGCGTCCTTGGTGGCCTGCCGCTGGGCGTCGTCGAAGTAGGCCGGGCACGGTGACCACGGCCTCGGTGACCGGCTCGCCCAGGTAGTCCTCGGCGGTCTGCTTCATCCGGGCCAGCACCATGGCGGAGATCTCGGCCGGCGAGCAGCGGCGGCCGCCGCTCTCGACCCAGGCGTCGCCGTTGTCGGCCGCCACCACGCGGAAGGGCACCAGCGCCGCCGAGCGCCGCACCTCGGGGTCGGCGAACTTGCGGCCGATCAGGCGCTTGACGGCGTAGACGGTGGCCTCGGGGTTGGTGACCGCCTGGCGCTTGGCGATCTGGCCGACCAGCCGCTCGCCGCCCTCGGTGAAGGCGACCATCGAGGGCGTGGTGCGCGAGCCCTCGCTGTTCGGGATCACCACCGCCTCGCCGCCCTCCATCACGGCGACGCAGGAGTTGGTGGTGCCGAGGTCGATGCCGATGACCTTGCTCATCCCTCGCCTCCGGACGGCGGCGCGGTCGCGACGCCCACCATGGCCGGGCGGATGAGCCGTTCGTTGAGCGTGAACCCGCGGGCGTGCTCGAGCACCACCGTGCCGGGCGCCGCCTCGGCGGTGGGCACCTGCAGGAGCGCCTCGTGGAGGGCGGGGTCGAAGGGCTGGCCCATGGCCGAGAAGGCCTTCACGCCGTGGCGCGCCAGGGCCTGCTCGAAGCCGGCCTTCACGAGCTGGACGCCCTTCACGAGCGGATCGCCCTCCGGCGCGGAGGCCAGGGCGCGGTCGAGGTCGTCGAGCACCGGGAGGAGGTCCTTCAGCACCCGCTCGTTCCCGAACCGCTGGACGTCGTCGCGCTCGCGCGCCGCCCGCTTCTTGAAGTTCTCGAGGTCGGCCGCGGCGCGGAGCAGGCGGTCGTGCTCCTCGCGGAGCCTCCCGGCCGCCTCGCGGCCGGCCGCCTCGGCGCGCTCGAGCTCGGCCTCGAGCTGGCGCACCCGCTCCTCGAGCCCGCCCTCCGCGGGCGAGCGCTCCTCGGCGCCGGCCTCGGGCGCCGCGGCCTCGTCGCCCTCGCCGGACTCCGGGCCGGGGGTGCGGCGCTCCACCGAGCGGAGCGCCTCCTCGACGGCGTCGGCGGGGATGTCGGCCTGGAACGACCCTCTCTCGTGGCTCTCTGCCATCGCTTCTTTCTCGTTGGATGATCAGGGCTTGCGCGCCGTCCGGAGGGGCGCGCCGGACGGCCATGATGGCACACGCACGCGGGCCCGAACAAGGCTCGCGGGCGGTGGGCGGCGGCCCCCTCGGAGAGGGCCCCGGGCTCAGTCGGAGCGGTGGGTGAGCGCGCGCGAGAGCTCCCGCGCGGTGAGGTCGACGAGCGGGATCACGCGGGCGTAGTTCATGCGGGTCGGGCCCACCACCGCGAGCGTGCCGAGCACGTGGTCGCCGCGCCCGTACGGCGCCGCGACCACCGACACGTCCGGCACCGCCGCGAACTCGCTCTCGGCGCCGATGAAGATCTGGACCTCCTGCGCGGTGAGCACGCGGTCGAGCACGCGCAGGATGCGGTCCTTCTCGGCGAAGCCGCGCAGGAGCGCCCGGGCCTTGCGGACGTTCGCGAACTCGGGCGCGTCGAGGAAGCTCTGCTCGCCCTCCACCACCACCTTCTCCTCGAGCGGCGTGGCCGAGAAGGTCTGCTCGGCCAGCACGAGCGCCTTCTGCAGGAGGTCGTGGAGCGCGCTCTGGTCGGCGCGCATGTCGCGCAGGATGGCCTCGCGCACGGTCCGGAGCTCGCTCGCCTCGGTGGCCGCCTGGAGCTTCTCGGTGAGGTAGTTGGCGGCCCGCTCGAGCTCGGAGGGCTCCATGGGGAACTCGAGCTGCACCAGCTTGTTGGTGACGATCCCGGCCGCGGTGACGAACACCGCCAGCACGCGGTTCTCGCGGAGCCGCACCAGCTCGAGCTGGCGGACCGGATCGGCCCCGGGCCTGGGCGTGGTCACCACGCCGGCGTGGTGCGAGAGCGAGTGGAGCAGGTCGGCGGTGCCCTCGAGCAGCGTCGAGACGTCGGCCGCGCCCTGCGCCAGCCGCTCGATCCGGTCGCGGTCGGAGGGCGAGGGCGGGCGGATCTTGAGCAGCGTGTCGACGTAGAGCCGGTAGCCGCGCTGGGTGGGGATGCGGCCCGGAGGAGGCGTGCGGCTTCTCGAGGAAGCCGAGCGCCTCGAGGTCGCCCATCACGCTGCGGACGGTGGCGGGCGAGCAGTCCAGCTCGTGGCGCGAGAGCAGCGGCTGGCTCGCCACCGGCTCGCCGGTCTGGATGTAGTCCTGCACCAGAGCGCGGAGGATCTCCCGCTCGCGCCTGTCCAGGTCTCCCGTCGGTCCCGGCATCCGCTATTCGCCGGCGAGGTGCCTCTCCGCGGCCGCTGCCAGGGCTGCGAAGCGTCCCGCGGAGAGCTCCCGCCACCGCGCCGTCGCGGCCCCCGCGTCGCCGGACAGCTCGGCGATCAGGGCCTCGAGGTGCGCGCGCTCCTCCTGGTAGACGTAAGCGAGCTCGGACCGCGCCGCAGCGCCCTCGTCGAGGCGGAGCGCCTCGCGCAGCGCCGCGCGCGAGGCGGCGCGGTCGCCGCGCGCGTCGGCGAGGAGCGCGAGCGCGTACCAGGGGCCGGGCCAGGTGGCGTCGATCCCGCGGGCGGTCTCGAGGTAGGCCTGCGCCGCCTCGAGGTAGCCCTCGAGCGCGTACAGCTCGCCGAGGTTCGCCAGCGCGGCCTGCTGCTCGCGCGGGCTCCCGGTCGCGACCACCTCGTCGAGCAGCCGGCGGGCGGCCTCGGGGTGGCCCTCGAGCAGGTAGGAGACGGCGAGGTCGTTGAGCGGCCCGAGCCGATTGGGCCGGGAGGCGAGCGAGCCCTCGAACGCCGCGCGGGCGCCGGCCAGGTCACCGGACCGCAGCCGGTCGGCCCCGCTCCCCGGGCCGGCGGCCAGCGTGGCCAGCACCGGGGCCGCGTCGTCGGGCTGGCGCGGATTGGCGAGGCCGCAGGCCGCGGTCGCGAGCAGGCCGGCGACGAGCGCCAGGCGTGTGGGGAGGCGTGAGCTCGGATACCGCAAGGGGTTCCTCGAGGATGCAGCGGTGGAGGCAGTGTAGTCAGCGGTCGGCGGATTCGATCAAGCAACTGCACGTACCCCGGCGCGCGTCCCGCGGTCACCTTACACTTTCACCGAGGCGCCGGACGCGACGAGGATCGGCGCGCGGGCGCACCCTCGAAGTCGTCACGGGAGCGACAGGCTCCTGCTCCGACCTCGACGGTGCGGGGCGCGGCGAAGGTCGTTCGATGGGTCCGGCGCCTCATTTCATCCTCCCTCCGGGTCGTCTCCCTGCGGCGCTTCGCCGTGACAGCGCCCGGGCACGCCCCTAAGATGCCGCCCGCTTCGAGGACCATGACCGCACCCGGGGAGATCCAGGGCGCCCGTTCGGGCGCCGGCGCAGGCGCAGGTGCCAGCGCGCATGAGCGCGTTCGCCGCGCCCTCGAGGCCGGCCGCGCCGAGGTGACCGGCCTGCCCGGCGCCGCCCGCGGCCGGCTCCTGCGCGAGCTCCTCTCGCCGGGGCCGGCCCGGGCCCGCGCGGTGCTCTGCCGTGGCCGCCGACGAGGAGGAGGCCGAGGCCCTGGCGCGCGACCTCGCCTTCTTCCTCGGCGCGGGCGCGGTGCTGCGCGTCCCGGCCGACGCGGTCCTCCCCTACGACGACCTCTCGCCGGACCGCGGCATGGAGATGGAGCGGCTCCGGCCTGGCCCGGCTCCACCTGGCGCCCGGAGCAGGTGTCGGCGGTGGTGGTCTCGGCCCACGGCCTGGCGCGCCGCGTGGTGCCGCGGCGCGTCTTCGAGGCCGGCCGCGACCTGCTCGGCGGCGGCCTCGAGCTCGACCGCGAGGCGCTGGCCGCCAGGCTGGTGGCGCTCGGCTACGCCCGGGCGCCGCTGGTGGAGGACCCCGGCACCTTCGCGGTGCGCGGCGGCATCCTCGACCTCTGGAGCCCGGCCGAGCCCGCGGCCGGTGCGGCTCGAGTTCTTCGGCGACGAGATCGAGAGCTGCCGCGCCTTCGACCCGGAGACCCAGCGGAGCGAGGGCGAGGTCGCCGGAGGTGCTGCTCTGCCCGGCCCGCGAGGCGCTCCTCGACGAGGCCGGCAAGGCGGCCGCCAGGGACGGCGGTGCGCGCCGCGGCCGAGCGGGTCAACCGGCCCACCACGCGGGTGCGCGAGGTGCTCGACGCGATCGAGGCCGGCCAGCCCTTCTTCGGCCTGGAGGCGCTCCTGCCCGGCTTCCACCCGGGCGGCCTCGCCACGCTCCACGACTACCTGCCGGCCGGCGCCGCCGCCTACCTCGACGACGCGGCCGAGGTGGAGCGAGGCGCTCGACGAGCTCGACGAGGAGCTCGCCGCGAGCACGCCGCGGCGCTGGGGCGCGAGGAGCTGGCGCTGCCGCCGGAGGCCCACTTCCTCCGCCGCCGAGGCGCGGCGCTCGCGGCCGCGCTGGCGCGCCCGGCGGTCCGCCGCCACCGGGTCTGGCTCGGCACCGAGGAGCCGATCCGCTTCTCGCTCGAGGAGACCTCGGAGCTCCGCGGCGAGATCGAGGCGGCCCACGGCGACGAGGGGGCGCTCGGCGCCGCTCACGCGGCGGCTGGAGGACTGGCGGAAGCGCGGCCTCACCGCGGTGATCGCCTGCGGCACCGCCTGCGCCGCCGACCGGCTCAAGCGGCTGCTCGAGGACCGCCGCCAGACGGGCGGAGCCACACCGGCGCCGCTCGGCGATCCGGCGCGCGCTCTACGACCCGGCCGTCCACGCCCACCTCCTCGCCGGGCGAGCTCTCGGCCGGCTTCGTGGACGGCGACGGCGCGGCTGGCGCTCCTCTCCGACGAGGAGATCTTCGGCCGCCGGGTCCGCAAGCGGGCCCGCGCGGCCGCGCGAGGAGCACGCCTTCGCGGCCGCCTTCCGCGAGCTGAACGAGGGCGACCTGGTCGTCCACGTCGAGCACGGCATCGCCCGCTACCAGGGCCTCACCAAGATGCAGATCCGCGGGGTCGAGGGCGACTTCCTGGTGCTGGCCTACGACGGCGCCGACCGGCTCTACCTGCCGGTCGGCGAAGCTCCGGCAGGTCCAGAAGTTCACCGGCGCCGTCGCCCGAGGCGGTGCGGCTCGACCGGCTGGGCGGCGCGTCCTTCGCGCTGCGCAAGGCGCGGGTCAAGGAGCAGCTGCTCAAGATGGCGGCCGAGCTGCTCGAGCATCTACGCCGCCCGCACCGCCCACCCCGGCCACGCCTACCCGGAGCCGGACGAGATCTACCGCGAGTTCGAGGCCGAGTTCCCCTTCGAGGAGACGCCCGACCAGCAGAAGGCCATCGACGACGTGCTGCGGGACCTGCGCAAGGGGCGGACGGCGCGGCCGAGCGCGCCCATGGACCGGCTGGTCTGCGGCGACGTCGGCTACGGCAAGACCGAGGTGGCCATGCGGGCCGCCATGCTGGCGGTGCTCGGCGCGGAAGCAGGTGGCGGTGCTGGTGCCGACCACCGTCCTGGCCGCCCAGCACGAGCGCACCTTCCGCGAGCGCTTCAAGGGCTACCCGGTCCGCATCGAGGCGGTCTCGCGGATGAAGACCGCCGAGGAGGTGCAAGCGGCTCCTCAAGGAGGCCGCCGCAGGGGAAGGTCGACATCCTCATCGGCACCCACCGGCTGCTCGCCGCCGACGTCTCCTTCAAGGACCTGGGGCTGGTGGTGGTGGACGAGGAGCAGCGCTTCGGCGTGGCGCACAAGGAGCGGCTCAAGAAGCTCCGCAAGCTGGTGGACGTGCTCACGCTCACCGCCACGCCCATCCCGCGCACGCTGCACATGAGCCTGGCCGGGCGTGCGCGACCTCTCCATCATCGCCACCCCGCCCGAGGACCGGCGCGCCATCCGCACCTTCGTGATCGAAGTTCGACCCGGCCGCGGTGAAGGAGGCCATCGAGACCGAGCTGAAGCGCGGCGGGCAGGTCTTCTTCGTCCACAACCGGGTCCGCTCCATCGGCTCGATGGAGAAGTTCCTCGACGAGCTGGTGCCCAGGCCGCGCTGTCGGCGTGGCCCACGGGCAGATGGGCGAGGGGCAGCTCGAGAAGGTGATGAGCCGCTTCGTGGAGCGCGAGCTCGACGTGCTGCTCGCCACCACCATCATCGAGAGCGGCCTCGACATCCCGAGCGCCAACACCATCATCGTCAACCGGGCCGACCACTTCGGGCTGTCGCAGCTCTACCAGATCCGCGGCCGGGTCGGCCGCAGCCGCGAGCGCGCCTACGCCTACCTGCTCGTGCCGGCGCGGCGCCCGGTCACCAAGGACGCCCAGCAAGCGGCTCGAGGTGCTGCAGCGCTTCAGCGAGCTGGGGGCCGGCTTCCAGATCGCCGCGCACGACCTCGAGATCCGCGGCGCCGGCAACCTGCTCGGCAAGGACCAGTCCGGGCCAGATCGAGGCGGTCGGCTTCGAGCTCTACACGCAGCTGCTCGACGAGGCGGTGCGCGAGCTCAAGGGCGAGGCGCCCAGGGAGGAGATCGACCCGGACGTGCAGCTGCCGGTGCCGGCCTTCATCCCCGACCCCTACATGCCCGACGTCCACCAGCGGCTCTACTTCTACAAGCGCTTCGCGCAGGCCTCCACCGACGAGGAGCTCGAGGAGCTGCGCGCCGAGATCGTGGACCGCTGCGGCGATCCGCCCGACGAGGTGGACGCGCTCTTCGAGGTCATGAAGGTGAAGGTGCGGCTCCGGGCGCTGCGGATCCGGGCGCTGGAGACGCGGGCCCGGGCGGATCGTGCTCACGCTGGGCGAGAAGGCGGTGCTCGATCCGTTCCTGCTCGCGAGGCACGTGCAGGGCTCGAACGGCGCGCTCCGGCTCACCCCGGACATGAAGCTGGTGGCCCGGCTCGCGCGCCCCGCCGCCGCCGCGCCGGCGCCCGCCGCCCGAGGCGCGACCCCCGACGCGGCCCGGGGCGCGCCGGGCGGCGCCGAGGTCCACGCCGGTGCCGGTGGTGATGCCGGGCACCGAGCCCACCCCGGCCATGCTCGCCGCGACCGGGCGCGAGCTCCTCGGCGGCCGCGCGCGACCTGCTCGCCGCGCTCTCCCGGCTGGCCCGCCCGGACTGACCCGGGCGCTCCAAACCCTTGATCCTAGCGGGGCTCCGTGGTCTTTTCGGGGCCCGCGCGGCCCTGCCGAGGCGGGGAACAAGGCCGCCGCCCCGCGCGTTCGAAACCAAGGTCTTTTCACTCAATCAAGGAGCATCACCCATGTCGTCGCATCGCGCTGATCGGTCTCGCCGCGCTGGCGCTGGCCGCCTGCCAGCCGGAGAAGGGCACTCCGGAGAAGAAGTCCGGCCCGGTCGTCGCCAAGGGCAACGGCTTCACCATCACCGCCGACGAGTTCAAGGCCCGCGCTCGACGAGCAGTCGCCCTTCATCCGGGCCCGCTACTCCACGCTCGAGCGGAAGAAGGAGTTCCTCGACAACCTGGTCCGCTTCGAGGTGCTGGCCAAGGAGGCCGAGAAGCAGGGGTTCGACAAGGACCCGGACGTCCAGCTCACCCTGAAGAAGATCATGGTGCAGAAGCTGGTGCAGAAGAACTTCCAGGACACCGCCGGGACCGGCGCCAGCGAGGTGCCCGAGGCCGAGCTGCAGAAGTACTTCGACGAGCACAAGGCCGACTACTACCGCCCGCGCAAGGTGCGGGTGGCCGCGGTGGTGTGGAACGCGCCGTCCGGCAGCCCCGACCGCGCCGCCAAGCTCGCCACCGCGAAGAAGGCGCTCGCGAAGCTCAAGGTCGAGGAGAAGAAGAACGCCCTCGCCTTCTCGCAGATCGTGACCGAGTTCTCCGAGGACGCGGCCACCAAGCCGCCTCCGGCGACCTCAACTTCAAGAGCAAGGAGGAGCTCGAGAAGGGCTACTCGAAGGAGCTCGCCGAGGCGGCCTTCTCGCTCCAGCCGGGCCAGGTCTCCGGCGTGATCGAGGCGCCCACCGCGCTCTACCTCGTCAAGGTGACCGGGCAGCAGGAGGAGATGAACCGGACCTTCGAGCAGGTGAAGCCGCAGATCGCGAACAAGCTCTACCGCGAGAAGAAGACCAAGGAGTTCGACGAGTGGCTGAAGCGCCTGCGGGCCGACGCGGGCGTCACGGTGGACGAGAAGGCGCTCGAGGCGGTCGAGATCGCCGCCGCGCCGGCGCCCGGCGGGCCGGGCATGCCCGGCATGCCCGGCCGATGGGCGGGGGCATGGGCGGTCACGGCGCCATGGGCGGCCCCGGGGCTCCCGGCGCCCATGGCCCGGCCGAACCCGCCCGCCGCGGCCCCCGCGCCGACGCCGGCCCAGCCGCCCGCCAGGTAGTGCGCGTCCCGGTCCTCCTCGCCGCCGCCGCGCTCGCGGCGGGCTGCAGCCGGTGCGGCGGCGGCCGTCCGCAGGACGGTCGCCCCTCGCCGGCGGCGGTGGCCGTGGTGAACGGCGAGCGGATCGAGGCGGCCGCGGTCGCGCGGGAGCTGCGCGACGCGCAGGCCGGCGACGGCGGCGAGGGCCGGCTGCCGGACGCCCAGCTCCGCCGCCGCGCGCTCGACGAGCTGGTCGAGCGCGCCCTGCTCCTGCAGGAGGCCCGCGCCCGCGCGGTGGCGGTCGAGCCGGAGCAGGTCGAGCGCGCCTTCCAGGCGCTCCGCGCCGAGTACCCCGGGAACCACTTCGACGACCTGCTCGCGCAGGAGCAGGTCAGCGAGGCCGAGCTCAAGGACCGGCTCCGCGACGGGCTCACCATCGAGCGGCTCTTCGAGACGCAGGTCTTCCGCGGAGCTGCAGGTGGCGGACGACGAGGTCCTGCGCCATTACAGCCGAGCACGCGGCCGAGCAGGACGAGCCGGAGCGGGTGCACGCGCTCCAGATCGTGGTGGCGTCGAGGGACGAGGCGGCGGAGGTGCGCGCGAAGCTCAAGCGCGAGCCCGGGCGCGTTCGCCGAGGTGGCGCGCGCGTCCTCGATCGCCCCGGAGGGCAAGGACGGCGGCGACCTCGGCTTCATCGGGCGCGGCTCCGGCTTCCCGGAGGTCTTCGACGTCTGCTTCAAGCTCCCGCTGAACGCCGTCTCCGACGTGATCCCCTCGCCCTACGGGTTCCACGTCTTCAAGGTGGTCGAGAAGAAGCCGGCGAGGCGGCGCACGCTCGAAGAGGCGCGCGCCGGGATCGCCGAGAGGCTCGGGCGCGAGCAGCGCGCCCGCGCGCAGGCGGAGTACCTCGAGGCCCTCCGCCGGCGCGCCAGCATCCAGATCGACGAGCAGGCCCTCGCGACGGTGACCCCTTGAACAGCGCACTCCTCCTCTCCCTCGCCCTCGCCGCCGCCCCGGCGGCAACCCCGGCCCCGGCCCCGGCGCCGGCCGCGCCGGCCGCGCCGGCCGCCGCGCCCGCGCGGCGGGTACTGAACCGCGTGGCCGCGCTCGTCAACGGCCAGGTCGTCACGCTCCAGGAGGTCGAGCAGCGCGCCGGCCCGGCGCTCCGGGCGGCCGAGGAGTACCCGGCCGGCGCCGTGCGCCAGAAGGCCCGCGCCGAGGCGCTCCAGCGCGCCTTCGACTCGATCGTCTCCGACAAGCTCTTCGAGGAGAAGGCCAAGGAGCTCGAGATCGAGGTCACCGACCAGCAGGTGGAGGCGGCCATCGAGGGCGTGAAGAAGCAGAACGCCTTCTCCGACGCCCAGTTCGAGCAGGCGCTCCGCGCCGAGGGGATGGACCCCGTCGCCTACCGCGCCCGCATCCGGCGCGAGCTGCAGACCTTCCAGCTGCTCCAGTACAAGGTCGGCAGCAAGGTGAAGGCCTCCGACGAGGACCTCCGCAATTACTACCAGTCGCACCCGCAGGAGTTCGAGGGGGCCGAGGAGGTCCACGTCCGCCACATCTTCCTGCCGCTGTCGGACGGCGCGAGCGAGGCCGAGGCGGCCAAGGTCCGCGCCGAGGGCGAGCGGATCCTGCAGCGGCTCAAGGTGGGCGAGGACTTCGCCAAGGTCGCGCGCGAGGCGTCGAAGGGCCCGTCCGCGCCGGACGGCGGCGACCTCGGCTGGCTGCGCCGCGGCACCATCCAGCCCGACTTCGAGGACGCCGCCTTCGCGCTCGAGACCGGCCGCTTCTCCGGGCTGGTCCGGGTCGGCACCGGGCTCCACATCATCAAGGTGGAGGAGCGCCGGCGCGGCGGGGCCCAGTCGTTCGAGCAGGCGAAGGACGAGATCCGCACCCGCCTGATGGAGGAGCAGGGCGAGAGCTACCGCCAGCAGTTCGTGGCCGAGCTGCGCCGCGACGCGCTCGTCGACGTGAAGCTCCCCGAGCTGAAGCCGTGAGCCCCCCGGCCGGCCTCCTGCGCCCGGGCGAGGCACCGCTCGCGAGGCGCAGGTGTGCCCGGCCGCTCCTCGCCGGCCGTGCCACGGGCGGCTCGTCCCCGCGCTCTGCCGGCCACCTCCCCCGCGGGGCGGAGCGCCCGGCCGCCCGCGCGGCCGCGCATCGCGGTGAGCCTCGGCGATCCGTCCGGCGTCGGCCCGGAGGTGACCGCCGCCGCGCTCGCCGCGCTCCGGCGCGAGCTCGATCCCCTGGTGTTCGGCGACCCGCGGGTGCTCGCGCGCGACCTCTCGGCGCTGGGCCTCCCGGTGATCGCCCCCGGCGCGGCGGTCCCGGCGGGCGGCGCCCTGGTGGCGGTGGGCCGGCTCCCGGCCGCCGCCGTCCGGCCGGGCAAGCCCGACCCGCGGGCCGGCGCGGCCCAGCTCGCCTACCTCGAGGCCGCCTTCGACGCGGTCCGCCGCGGCGAGGCGGCCGCGCTCTGCACCGCGCCGGTCTCGAAGGCGCAGGTGGCCCGCGCGCTGCCCGGCTTCGTCGGCCACACCGAGTGGCTCGAGGCCCGCTGCGGGGTGCGCCGGTCGGTGATGATGCTGGCCGGCGAGCGGCTCAAGATCGCGCTCGTCACGAACCACGTGGCCTTCGCCCGGCTCGGGCGCGCCATCACCCCGGCCCGGATCGTCGAGACGCTCGAGATCACGCACCGCGCGCTGCGCGACGACCTCGGGCTCGCGCGCCCGCGCCTCGCGCTCGCCGCGCTCAACCCGCACGCCGGCGACGAGGGGACCTTCGGCGACGAGGAGGAGCGGCTGCTCCGCCCCGCGCTCGAGCGGGCCCGCGCCGCCGGGGCCCCGGCCAGCGGCCCGTTCCCGGCCGACTCGGTCTTCTTCCGGGCGGCGCTCGGCGAGTTCGACGCGGTGGTCGCGCTCTACCACGACCAGGGGCTCATCCCGGTGAAGCTCCTCGACGCCGTCGGCGGCGACCCCGCGGTGAACGTGACGCTCGGCCTGCCCATCGTCCGGACCAGCCCGGACCACGGGGTCGCCTACGACATCGCCGGAAAGGGGAAGGCCAGCGCGGCCTCGATGGTCGCGGCGCTGCGGCTCGCCGCGCGGATCGCCTCCGTCCGCGCAGGCTGACCCCCTCGGCTGGGCTATGATGCCCGGCTGCGGAGGTCACATGCGCATCACGGCCCGTCGGGCTGTGCTCACCGCGTTGGTGGTGGTGGCGGCGCTGGCGGCGCTCGCGCTGGTGAGGGCGCGAGGCGCGCGATCGGTCCGCCGCATCGTGAGGGCGGACGCGCGGCTCGACGCCGTCGTCGCGCCCGGCACCACGCTCGAGGTGATCGGCGACGGCTTCGCCTGGGCCGAGGGGCCGGTGTGGGTGAGGCGCGAGGGCGGCTTCCTCCTGTTCTCGGACACCCCTCGCAACAGGATCATGCGGTGGTCGCCCGCGGCCGGGGTGACGCTCTTCATGAAGCCCTCCGGCTACACCGGCGTGGCGAGCTACGGCCGCGAGCCCGGCAGCAACGGGCTCACGCTCGATCGCGAGGGCCGGCTGCTCCTCGCCGAGCACGGCGACCGCCGCATCGCGCGCCTCGAGTGGAACGGCGGCAAGCGCACCCTGGCCGACGCGTACCAGGGCAAGCGGCTGAACAGCCCCAACGACCTGGTCGTCCGCAGCGACGGCGACGTGTACTTCACCGATCCGATCTACGGCCTGCCCGATCGCGAGCGGGACGAGCGCCGGGAGCTCGGCTTCTGCGGCGTGTACCGCTGGTCGAGGGAGACCGGGGAGGTGACGCTCCTCACCCGCGAGCTGTCGCGGCCGAACGGCCTCGCGTTCTCACCGGACGAGCGGACGCTCTACGTCGCGAACTCCGACCCGGCGCGGGCGATCTGGATGGCGTATCCGGTCCTGCCGGACGGCACGCTCGGCGCTGGCCGGCTGCTGCGCGACGTGACCGAGCTGGTCGCGAGCGGGCTGCCCGGGCTCCCCGACGGCATGAAGGTCGACCGGAGCGGCACCATCTTCGCGACCGGCCCCGGAGGCGTCCACGTCCTCCTCCCCGACGGGACGCTGCTCGGGCGGCTCGACCCGGGCCACGCCACCGCCAACCTGGCCTGGGGAGACGACGGGTCGGTGCTGTACGTCACCGCCGACCACCAGCTGCTCCGCGTGAGGACGCTCACCCGCGGGGCCGGCGTCGCGCTGGCCGCCTCGGGCGTCGGGGCCGGCGCCGGTCCTCGCTAGACGTTGAAGCGGAAGTGCATCACGTCGCCGTCCTGCACGACGTAGTCCTTGCCCTCGATGCGGAGCTTCCCGCGCTCGCGGCAGGCCGCCTCGGTCCCGAGCTCGAGGAGGTCCTCGTGGCGGATGACCTCGGCCTTGATGAAGCCCTTCTCGAAGTCGGTGTGGATGACGCCGGCGGCCTGCGGCGCGGTGGCGCCGGCCTTGATGGTCCAGGCGCGGCACTCGTCCTCGCCGACGGTGAAGTAGGTGATGAGCCCGAGCAGCCGGTAGCCGGCGTGCACCAGCCGGTCGAGGCCCGGCTCCTCGAGGCCCAGCGAGCGGAGGAACTCGCCGCGCTCCTCCGGGGCGAGCGCGGCCAGCTCGGCCTCGACCTTCCCGGAGATCTCGACCATGGGCGCGCCCTCGGCGTCGGCCAGCGCCTTCACCCCGAGGATGCTCGGGTCGGTCGCCTCCTTGCCGAGCTGTGACTCGTCCACGTTGGCGATGTAGAGGACCGGCTTCGAGGTGAGGAGGAAGAGGTCCCTCACCAGCGCCCGCTCCTCGTCGGAGAGCGCCTGCGCCCGCACCGGGGTGCCGCCGTCGAGGCCGGCCTTCACCTTGTCGAGGACGACGACCTCCTGCCTCGCCAGCTCGCCCGGCTTCCCCGCCGCCTTGGTGTTCTTGAGCGAGCGCTCGCGCTGCTTCTCGACCGACTCGAGGTCCTTCAGCATGAGCTCGGTCTCGACCACGTCGCGGTCGCCGCGCGGGTCGACCTTGCCGGCCACGTGGACGACGTCCGGGTCCTCGAAGCAGCGCAGCACGTGCGCGATGGCGTCGACCTCGCGGATGTTGGCGAGGAACTGGTTGCCCAGCCCCTCGCCCTTGGAGGCGCCGGCCACCAGGCCGGCGATGTCCACGAACTCGAGCGTGGTCGGGGTGGTCTTCTTCGGCTTGAAGAGCGCGGAGAGCGCGATCGAGCCGCGGGTCGGGCACCGGCACGACGCCCACGTTCGGCTCGATGGTGCAGAACGGGTAGTTGGCCGCGGCCGCCTGGGCGGCGCCCAGCAGCGCGTTGAAGAGGGTGGACTTCCCCACGTTGGGGAGGCCGACGATGCCGATCGAGAGGCCCATGACGCGTGTTCTCTAGCCCGCTGTAAAGGAAAGCGCTCCGGCGGACGCGGGGGCCCGCCGGAGCGCAAATACCCAGCCGGTGAGGAGCGGCCGGGCACCTTCGCTTCGCGAAGGGTGCCTCGGCCGAGGGTCGTATTCCGGCTGGCTACGCCGCCCGGGTCGCCGGGAGCTGCGCGATGTACTCCTCGACCAGCAGCCGCTGGGACTTCTCGTCGAGGTTGGCCTTCACCAGCCGGCCGGCGGCGTCGATGGCGAGATCGACCACCTGCGCCTTCAGCTCGGCCTTCGCCTTGGTCATCTCCTCGGCGATCTGGCGCCGCGCGTCGGCGACGAGCTCGTCGGCCTCCTTGCGCGCCTTGGCGGTGAGCTCCTGGCGGAGCGCCTCCACCTCCAGCCGGTTGCGCTTGGCGAGCTCGGCCGCCTCGCGCTGCGCCGTGGCGAGCGACGCCTTCTGCGCGGCGAGCAGCTTCTCGGCCTCGGCCCGCTCCTTCTTGGCCGAGTCGATCGCCTCGCGGATCGAGCGCTCCCGCTCCACGAGCATCTTGACGATCGGGCCCCACGCGAACTTCGCGAGCACCGCGAGCAGCACGAGGAACGTGATGGCGGTCCACAGCGTGAGGCCGGGGTTGATGTCGGCGATGCCGCCGGCGGCCAGCACCGGGGTCGGCGAGAGGAAGGAGGGCATCGGGGTCACTCCCTGGGGGCTTTCGTCTCCGCGACGCGCGGAGCGGTCACTTGCTGAGGGCGAGGAGCAGGCAGACGACGATCGCGAAGAGCGTCGCGCCTTCGATGAGGGCGGCCGCGATGATCATCGAGGTGCGGATGTCGCCGGCGGCGGTCGGCTGGCGGGCGGAGCCCTCCATGGCGGCGGCGGCGAGCTTGCCGATGCCGAGGCCGGCGCCGAGGACGGCGAGGCCGGCGCCGAAGCCGGCGGAGAGGTACGCGAGGGCGAACGAGGTCATGGTGCTGCTCCTGTCTTACGTCACTGGGCGGATTGGCCGGGCCGCGCGTTCCCGGGGCGCGTGCTGCGCTCGACTACCCATGGCCGGGGGACGTCCCCGCCACGTGAGAACCGTGCTCCGAGCCCATGCCGGGCCCGGCGTGACCGTGCGCCTCGTCCCCGTGGTCGTCGCCGTGGTGCACGAGGCCGGCGCCGATGAAGAGGGCGGAGAGCATGGTGAAGATGTAGGCCTGCACGAACGCCACGAAGAGCTCGAGCAGGAAGATGCCGAGGGCCATGGGGACCGAGGCGAAGGCCACCCAGGGCGTGTTGAGCGCGAAGATGAGGCCGAGCAGCGCCAGGATCACGAAGTGGCCCGCCACCATGTTCGCGAAGAGACGGACGGTGAGGGCGAAGGGCTTCGTGAACAGACCGAGGAACTCGACCGGGATCATGATGACCCAGAGCGGCGCGAGCGACTTCGGCACGCCACCGGTGAGGTGGGCCAGGTAGCCGCCCACCCCCATGGCCCGGATGGCCGCGTACTGGGTGATGACGAAGGTGAAGAGCGCCATCGCCACCGTGACCGAGAGGTTGGCGGTGGCGGTGGCCGCGAACGGCACCAGGCCGAACAGGTTCATGAAGAGGATGAAGAAGAAGGCGGTCACCAGGTACGGGACGAAGCGGTCCCCGTCCCGCTCGCCGATGTTCTTCAGCGCGATCTCGTTCCGGACGAAGGAGACCAGCACCTCGACGAAGTTGTAGACGCCGCGCGGCACCAGGCTCTTCCTGCGGACCGCCAGCAGCACGATCACGACGAGGAGCGCCGAGGCGATCCACATCATGACCACGTGCTTGGTGGGGGTCATGTCGAGCGAGCCGAACACGAGCGGGCCGGCCACGTTCTTCTCGACCAGGTGTCCCTTCTCGTCGGCGACCCGCGCCACCTCGGTCCCGAAGATCTTGCGGAGGTCGGTCTCGCAGTTCCAGGCGAACCCACCGTCGCAGATGCCGGGGTGCTCGATCACGTAGCCGTCGGAGACGTGGTGCATCATCACGCCGCCGAGGCTGGTGTCGTGCTCTGCGCCGCCGTGCTCGCCGGCGGCAGCGCCGTGCTCTCCGGCCGTGGCGTGCCCCTCGGCGGCGGTGGCGCCGTGCTGCTCCACCGGCGCGGCGTGCTGCTCGACGGCGGCGCCGTGGTCCGCGGCGGCGGGGGCGGCGCCCTCGTGCTGGGCGAGGGTGAGGCTCAGGGCGAGTGAGAGGAGCGTCTGGGCGATCATGCGGTCGGTCCCGTGCCTCGGCTGAGGGAGTGGACGAAGGCGCCTTCGATGGCGCTGAAGACGAAGTAGGGAACGAAGAAGGCGACCACGAAGCCGTAGACGCTCTCGCCGGCGCGCGAGACGGCCACCGTGCCGAGCCCGACCAGGACCAGGCGGAGCAGGAAGGCGGTGGTCATCACCGCGAGGGCGCGCTGCACCGGCCTCGCGCCGCGGGCGAACCGGCCCATGGCCAGGATGGAGATCACCGAGGAGAGGCCGGAGATGGAGGCCCCCACCAGCGCGCCGCGGCGGTGCGGGCCCGACGCGAGCGCGAGGGCCACGAAGGCGGCGGCGAGCACGGCGGTGAGGAGCTGATGCTTCAACGGTCCTTCTTCCCCGGTGCGAGTACGACCTTGAAGAAGCTGATGAAGCCGCCCACCATCCCGAGCCCCGCGCCGATGAGCAGCATCCACGGGGTCTCGTGCCCGAGCTTCCCGTCGAGCCAGTAGCCGATGCCCGCGAAGACCCCCACCGACGCGACCAGCGAGGTGGAGGCGGCCATGTACGGCGCTGCCTTGCGGTAGCCTTCCGCGAGGCTCGAGAGCCCTTTCTCGTCCCGGTCCCGGCGCTCTCGATCGCTCGGATCCGGCACTGCGCTCCTCCGCCCTTCGCCCCTGGAATCACCGGTGGTTACCGGCGCTTCGCGTGCGAAAAGGCACGCCCGTATAGCAGGCGCGCCCCCCGGCGTCAATGGCTCCGCGCCCCGGCCGAGGCCACGGTCACACCTTCGCGGCAGCGGCGAAGGCGGCCCGCGAGGCCTCGATCGTGAAGGCGACGTCGGCCTCGGTGTGGGCGGTCGAGAGGAAGGCCGCCTCGAACTGGGAGGGCGGCAGGTAGACCCCGCCCTCGAGCATGGCGTGGAAATAGGCGCCGAAGCGCTTCGTCGAGGCGGCCCGCGCGCTGGCCGCGTCGAAGACCGGCTTCTCGGAGAAGAAGACGGTCAGCATCGAGCCGACCCGGTTCACCTGCACCGGCACGCCCGCCCTGGCCGCCTCGGCGGCGAGGCCCGCGGCGAGCTTCCCCGAGAGGTCCTCGAGCTTCTGGTAGGCCGCCTCGGTCATGAGCTTCAGGGAGGCGTGGCCGGCCGCCATGGCCATCGGGTTCCCGGAGAGCGTGCCGGCCTGGTAGATGGGACCGGCCGGCGCGACCCGGTCCATCACCTCGGCCCGCCCGCCGAAGGCGCCCACCGGGAGCCCCGCGCCGATCACCTTGCCGAAGGTGACGAGATCCGGCCGCAGGCCGTACAGGCCGCAGGCGCCGCCCGACGCGACCCGGAAGCCGGTCATCACCTCGTCGATGATGAGGAGCGCGCCGTGCCGCTTGCAGAGGTCGTGCAGCCCCTGCAGGAAGCCCTCGCGCGGGATCAGCACGCCCATGTTCCCCACCACCGGCTCGATGATCACCGCGCCGATGGCGGACCCGCGCGCCTCGAAGATCCGCTCCACCGCGGCGAGGTCGTTGTACGGCGCGGTGAGGGTGTGCTTGGCGAGATCCGCCGGGACGCCGGGCGAGTCGGGGAGCCCGAGCGTCTCGACGCCGGAGCCGGCCTTCACCAGCAGCGGATCGCCCGCGCCGTGGTAGCAGCCGTCGAACTTGAGGATGTCGTCCCGGCCGGTGAAGCCGCGGGCCACGCGGATGGCGGCGGTGGTCGCCTCGGTGCCGGACGAGCAGAAGCGCATCTTCTCCACCCAGGGCATCCGCTCGCGCACCAGCTCGGCCAGCAGGATCTCCCGGGGCGAGGGGGCGCCGAAGGAGGAGCCCTCCTTCATGGCCTCCTGCACCTCGCGCATCACCTCGGGCTGGCAGTGGCCCACGATGAGCGGGCCCCAGGACAGCACGTAGTCGACGTAGTCGTTCCCGTCGACGTCGAAGATGTGCGAGCCCTTGCCGCGGGCGATGAAGCGCGGCGTCCCGCCCACGCCCTTGAACGCGCGCACCGGGCTGTTCACGCCCCCGGGGAACAGCGTGTTGGCCTTCGCGAACAGCTTCTCGGACAGGTCGGTCTTCATCGCGTCTCCTCTTGTGATGGAGGCTAGCCCTGGTCCTCGGGCTCGCCCGGCTCGGGCTCCGCGTCCGCGCCGGCGTCGGCCGGCCCGCTCTCCACCGGCTCGGCCCCCTCCGGCGCCTCGCGCACGCCGGCCTCCTCGGCCTCGGGGGTGGTCTCGGCGACGCGGGCGAAGCCGACCACCTGCTCCTCCTTCGACTCCACCGAGATGAGCCGCACGCCCTGGGTGTTCCGGCCGATGACGCTGATCCCCCGCGCCGGCATGCGGATGAGCATGCCCTTGTTGGTGATGAGCATCACCTCCTCGGCGTCGGTGACCGGCGCCGCGGCGACCACCGGCCCGTTCCGCTCGGTGGTCTTGATGGTGATGATGCCCTTCCCGCCGCGCGACTGGACCCGGTACTCCTCGAGCACGGTCCGCTTGCCGTAGCCGTTCTGCGTGACGGTGAGGATGGCCGGGGCCGGCTCGCCCTGGGCCGGCGCGTGGATGACGGCGACCGCCACCACCTCGTCGCCCTCGTCGAGGGTGATGCCCTTCACGCCGTAGGCGCCGCGCCCGGTGGCCCGGACGTCCGACTCCCCGAAGCGGATGGACATGCCGCGCGCGGTCGAGAGGAGCACGTGGCAGTCGCCGTCGGTGAGGCGGGCGGCGATGAGCTCGTCGCCGTCCTCGATCCCGAAGGCGATGAGCCCGACGGTGCGCGGGCGCGCGAACTGGTCGAGCCGGGTCTTCTTCACGATCCCGCGGCGCGTCGCCATCACCACGAACCTCGGCGCGCCCGGCTCGGCGGCCGGCGCGGCCGCCTCGGCCTCCTCCGCCCCCTCGGGCGCCGGGGCCTCGACCGTCGCCTCCGGCGCTGCGCCCGCCTCGGCGGCCGCCTCCTCGCCGGCGATCTCCTCTGCGGCGCCGCCCGGCTCGGGGAGCCGGCGCACCGGGAGGATGGCGGCCACCTTCTCGCCCGGCGCGAGCTGCACCAGGTTCACGATGGGCTTGCCGCGCGCGGCCCGGCCGGCCTGCGGGATCTCGTGGACCTTGAGCCAGTAGACCTTCCCCTTGTCGGAGAAGACCAGCACGTAGCTGTGGGTCGAGGCGACGAAGAGCGCCTCGAGGAAGTCCTCGTCGCGGGTGACGGCGCCGGTCTTCCCGCGCCCGCCGCGCTTCTGGGCGCGGTAGAGCGAGACCGGGTTCCGCTTCACGTAGCCGAGGTGCGAGACGGTGACGACCATCTCCTCCTCGGCGATGAGGTCCTCGGTGCAGAGGTCGGTGGCCTCGCCCTCGATCTCGGTGCGCCGCGCGTCGGCGAAGAGCTGCCGGACCTCCTGCAGCTCGGCGACGATGAGGTCGAGCAGCACCTTGTCCGAGGCCAGGATCTCCTTCAGCCGGTGGATGAGCTTCTGCACCTCGGCCAGCTCGTCCAGGATCTTCTGCCGCTCGAGGCCGGTGAGGCGCTGGAGCTGCATCTCCAGAATTGCCTTGGCCTGGAGCTCGGAGAGCCCGAAGCGCGCGATCAGGCCCTCGCGGGCGACCTCGCGGTTCTCGGCCTTCTTGATGAGCTCGATGATCTCGTCGATGTGGTCGAGCGCGATCTGGTAGCCGAGCAGGATGTGCTCGCGCTCGCGCGCCTTGCGGAGCTCGTGGCGCGTCCGCCGGGTGACCACGTCGCGCCGGTGCGCGAGGAAGCGCTCCAGCATCTCCTTCAGCGTGAGCACCCGCGGCTGCCCGCCGTCGATGGCGAGCATGATCACGCCGAACCCGGTCTGCATCTGGGTGTGCTGGTACAGGTTGTTCAGCACCACCTGGGCGATCGCGTCGCGCTTCAGCTCGATCACGATGCGCATGCCCTCGCGGGAGGACTCGTCGCGCAGGTCGCTGATGCCCTCGATCCGCTTGTCGCGCACCAGGTCGGCGATGTGCTCCACCAGCTTCGCCTTGTTGACCTGGTAGGGGATCTCGGTGACGACGATGGTCTCGCGCTCGGTCTTGGGGTGCACCTCGATGTTGGTGCGGGCCCGCACCTGGATGGTGCCGCGCCCCCGCTCGTAGGCGGCGCGGATGCCGTCGCGGCCCTGGATGATCCCGGCGGTGGGGAAGTCCGGCCCCGGGATGAAGCGCATCAGCTCGAGGACGGTGGCCTTCGGGTTCGAGATGAGGTGCACCGCGGCGTCGATCACCTCGCCCATGTTGTGGGGCGGGATGTTGGTGGCCATGCCGACCGCGATGCCGGCCGACCCGTTCACGAGCAGGTTGGGGAAGCGGTTGGGGAGGACCTTCGGCTCGAGGGTGGTGTCGTCGAAGTTCGGCCCCCACTCCACCGTCTCCTTGTCGATGTCGGCGAGGAGGTAGTCGGCGAGGCGGTCGAGGCGGCACTCGGTGTAGCGGTAGGCGGCGGCCGGGTCGCCGTCGACCGAGCCGAAGTTGCCCTGCCCGTCGATGAGCGGGTAGCGCAGGTTCCAGTCCTGCGCGAGGCGCACCAGCGCGTCGTAGACCGACGAGTCGCCGTGCGGGTGGTACTTCTTCAGCACCTCGCCCACCACGCCGGCGCACTTGGAGTAGCGCTTGTTGTGCTGGAGCCCCTCGGTGTGCATCGCGTAGAGCACGCGGCGGTGCACCGGCTTCAGCCCGTCGCGCACGTCCGGGAGCGCGCGGCCGATGATGACCGACATCGAGTAGTCGAGATACGACCTGCGCATCTCGTGCTCGATGTTGACCTGGGAGCGGTGGCCGCCATCCCCGGGGGGCGGGGGCAGGGCGGCGTCGTTCGGGGGCTGCGGAGGCAGGGTGTCTTCCGGCATCTCGGGCTCGCGTCCGCGCGCCTGTCGCTCGGGCCTGACGGCCGGGTGGGCGGGACGTACGGTTTTAACCGAAACCCCTTGGGGATTCAATGCTTTTACGCCCCGGAGGCGGCCGCCCCGGGGGGCGCCGGACGGCGCCGGCGCGCTTCACGCGCGGTGCGTTCGGGAGGCGCCCGACGGCGGCCGCGCGGGGGCGCGGGAGGCGGGCAGAAACGACGACGGGGAAGGCTGGGTGCCTTCCCCGTGCGAGGGAGCCGTTCCTGCGAAGAGGCGGTCGGCAGGGAGCGGCCGGGCACATCTCGCTTCGCGAGATGAGCCTCGGCCGGATGTTGGAGGCCGGCTACGCCGGCTTGCCGACCGAGATCCGCGCCGCGGCGCGGCGCACGCGGGCCGCCTCCTCGGCGTAGCCCGCCTCCTGCTCGGTCATCGCGAGGACCTTGGCCTGCGCCTCGGCGAAGGTCTTGCGGGCGCGCTCCACGTCGATGTCGCCGGCCGCCTCGGCGGTGTCGGCGAGCACGATGACGCGGTTGTCGGCCACCTGCAGGAACCCGCCGCCCACCGCGTAGTGGTGCTCGCGGCCGCCCTCGATGTAGGTGAGCCTGCCCGGCTCGAGCGCGGTCATGAAGGGCTCGTGGTTCAGCCGGATGCCGAACCCGCCCTGGACGCCGGGGGCGCGCACCTCGTCGGCGGTGACCGAGAGGACGCGCTTCTCCGGCGTGACGATGTCGAGGGTGAGCGCCATCGGTTACCCCGCGGCCAGCTTCTTGGCCTTCTCCACCGCCTCCTCGATCGCGCCGACCATGTAGAAGGCCTGCTCGGGGAGGTCGTCGTGCTTGCCGTCGACGATCTCCTTGAAGCCGCGGATGGTGTCGGGGAGGTCGACGTACTTGCCGGGGTTCCCGGTGAACTGCTGGGCCACCGTGAACGGCTGGGAGAGGAAGCGCTGGATCTTGCGGGCCCGCGCCACGGTGAGCTTGTCGTCCTCGGAGAGCTCGTCCATGCCGAGGATGGCGATGATGTCCTGCAGGTCCTTGTAGCGCTGCAGCGTCTCCTGCACCTCGCGGGCGACCATGTAGTGCTCCTGGCCGACCACCAGCGGGTCGAGGATGCGCGAGGTCGAGTCGAGCGGGTCCACCGCGGGGTAGATGCCGATCTCGGTGAGCTTGCGGGAGAGCACGGTGGTCGCGTCGAGGTGGGCGAACGCGGTGGCCGGGGCCGGGTCGGTGAGGTCGTCGGCCGGCACGTAGATGGCCTGCACCGAGGTGATGGCGCCCTGCCTGCGTGGAGGTGATGCGCTCCTGCAGCTCGCCCATCTCGGTGGAGAGCGTGGGCTGGTAGCCGACGGCCGACGGGATGCGGCCGAGGAGGGCGGACACCTCGGAGCCGGCCTGGGTGAACCGGAAGATGTTGTCGATGAAGAGGAGCATGTCCCGGTTCTCGACGTCGCGGAAGTACTCCGCGATGGTGAGCGCCGAGAGCGCGACGCGGGCGCGGGCGCCGGGCGGCTCGTTCATCTGCCCGTACACCAGCACGCACTGGCTCTTGTTCAGGTCGTCCTTGTTGATGACGCCCGACTCGATCATCTCGTGGTAGAGGTCGTTGCCCTCGCGGGTGCGCTCGCCCACGCCGCCGAACACCGAGAAGCCGCCGCGCTTCTTCGCGACGTTGTTGATGAGCTCCATGAGGAGCACGGTCTTGCCCACGCCGGCGCCGCCGAACAGGCCGATCTTGCCGCCGCGCAGGTAGGGGGCGAGCAGGTCGATGACCTTGATGCCGGTCTCGAACGTCTCGACCTTGACGTTCAGCTCGGTGAGGAGCGGCGCCGGGCGGTGGATGGGCATCACCTTCGTGTGGCCCGACCGGGCCGCGCTCGTCCACCGGCTCGCCGACCACGTTGAGGATGCGGCCCAGCACCTCCTTGCCGACCGGCATGGAGATGTTCGCGCCGGTGTTCTTCACCGTCATGCCGCGGACCAGGCCGTCGGTCGAGTCCATGGCGATGCAGCGGACGGTGTTCTCGCCCAGGTGCTGCGCCACCTCGACGACGAGGTTGTCCTGGCGGTCGTCGATGGCGGGGTTCGTCACCGTGAGCGCGGTGTAGATCTCGGGCAGCCCGCCGGGCGGGAACTCGACGTCCACCACCGGGCCGATGACCTGGGTGATCTTTCCGTTCTGAGCGCTGGTCGAGGTGGACATGTGTGCCTTTCGAAAGCCGGTTACTTGAGCGCCTCGGCGCCGCTCGACGATCTCCATGAGCTCCTTGGTGACGTCGGCCTGGCGCGCGCGGTTGTACTGGAGGGTGAGGGCGCCGATCATCTCCTCGGCGTTCTTGGTGGCGGTCTCCATCGCGCTCATGCGGGCGCCGTGCTCGGAGGCGGCCGACTCGAGGAGCGCGCGCCACACCTGCATCGCCACGTGGCGGGGGAGGAGCTCGGCGAGGAGCGCCTCCCGGGACGGCTCGTACTTGAAGTCGATGCCGGCGGTGGCGGCAGGCGTCGGCCGGGGTCTCGATGGGGAGCAGCTGCACCACCACCGGCTTCTGCGAGATGGCGCTCTTGAACTCGTTGTAGACGAGGAAGACCGCGTCCACCTCGCCGGCGAGGTAGCGCGCGGTGTACTCCTGCGCCAGCGCCTCGGCCTTGGCGTGGGCCAGGCCGACCTGCAGGCCGGCGAAGTCCTTGCGGATCTCCATCTTGCGGGCGCGGAAGAAGTCGCGGCCCTTGCGGCCGATGGTGGCGAGCTGGATCCGGTCGTACTGCTCGCCGTTCTCGGTGAGGAAGCGCTGCACCCGGCGAGCGATGTTCGAGTTGAAGCCGCCCGCCAGGCCGCGGTCGCTCGTGATCACCACCACCTCGGCGGCGCGGGCCGGCCGGGGCACGAGCAGCGGGTGGGTGGCCGCGCCCTCGGCCGCGGCGCGCGCGGCGACGCGGGTGAGGGTCTGCTCGAGCAGGAGCGCGTAGGGACGGGTCTTGAGGATGGCGTCCTGCGCGCGGCGCAGCTTCGCCGCGGCCACCATCTTCATGGCCTTGGTGATCTGCCGGGTGCTCTTGACCGAGCCGATGCGGTTGCGGATGTCTCTCAGGGAAGGCATTTCGCGGTCCTCGGGGTGCGGCGCGCCGCGCTCAGCCCTCGATCTGGAAGAGGCCGCGGAACTCGCGCAGCGCGTCGTCCAGCTGCTTGCGGATGCCGTCGTCGAGCGCCTTCTTCTCGGCCAGGGCCTTCACCGCGGCCGGGTGGCGGGCGTCGAGGAACTCGACCAGCTCCTGCATGTAGCGCCCCACCTGCTCGGTCGGGACGGCGCGGATCCAGCCCTGGCCCGCCTCGTCCTTCTGCGTGGCGGCGTAGATCTGGATGACCTGCTTCTCGACGGGCATGGGCTCGTACTGGCCCTGCTTGAGCACCTCGACCAGGCGCTCGCCGCGGGCCAGCGTGTCCTGGGTGGCCTTGTCGAGGTCGGAGCCGAACTGCGCGAAGGCCGCCAGCTCGCGGTACTGCGCGAGGTCGAGCTTGAGCGTGCCGGCCACCTGCTTCATGGCCTTGATCTGCGCCGAGCCGCCGACGCGGGACACCGAGATGCCGACGTTGATCGCCGGGCCGGACGCCGGAGTAGAAGAGGTCGGTCTCGAGGAAGATCTGCCCGTCGGTGATGGAGATGACGTTGGTCGGGATGTACGCCGACACGTCGCCGGCCTGCGTCTCGATGATGGGCAGCGCGGTGAGCGAGCCGCCGCCCTCCTCGTCGGAGAGCTTGGCGGCGCGCTCGAGCAGGCGGCTGTGGAGGTAGAACACGTCGCCCGGGTACGCCTCGCGGCCCGGCGGGCGGCGCAGCAGCAGCGAGAGCTGGCGGTAGGCCACGGCCTGCTTGGAGAGGTCGTCGTAGATGATGAGGGCGTGCTTGCCGTTGTCGCGGAAGTACTCGCCCATGGTGCACGCCGGTGTACGGCGCGATGAACTGCATCGGGGCCGGGTCGGAGGCGCTGGCCGCGACGACGGTGGTGTACTCCATCGCGCCGTACTTCTTGAGCTTGTCGACCACCTGCGCGACGGTGGACTGCTTCTGGCCGATGGCGACGTAGATGCAGTAGACGTTGTTGCCCTTGCTGGTTGATGATGGTGTCGATGGCGACCGCGGTCTTGCCGGTCTGGCGGTCGCCGATGATCAGCTCGCGCTGGCCGCGGCCGATCGGGATCATCGCGTCGATGGCCTTGATGCCCGGTCTGCATGGGCTCGTGCACCGACTTGCGCTTCACGATGCCGGGGGCCTTGATCTCGATCTTGCGGCGCTGCTTGGCGTCGATGGGGCCCTTGCCGTCGATGGGCTCGCCGAGCGCGTCCACCACGCGGCCCGAGCAGCGCCTCGCCCACGCGGCACCTCGGCGATGCGGCCGGTGCGCTTGACGGTGTCGCCCTCGCGGATGTGCTCGTAGTCGCCCATGATGGCGACGCCGACGTTGTCCTCCTCGAGGTTCAGCACCAGGCCGCGCACGCCGCCCGGGAACTCGAGCAGCTCGCCGGCGGCCGCGCCCTCGAGGCCGTAGATGCGCGCGATGCCGTCGGCCGGCTGAGGACGGTGCCGGTCTCGGCGACGTCGACCTTCTTCCCGTAGTCCTTGATCTGCTCGCGGATGATGCGGCTGATCTCGTCGGCGCGGATTTCCATCTGATCGGTTCTCCGGGGCGCTGCGGTGAGGGCAGGGCTTACGTGAGGAGGGTTCGGGCTACTGCTTCAAGGTCCTGCGCAGGTCCTCGAGCTGGGTGCGCACGGAGCCGTCGTAGACGAAGTTGCCGAGCTGGGCGACCACGCCGCCGAGCAGGGCGGGGTCGACGGTGCGGTCGAGCAGCACCGTGGCGCGGGTGGCCTTGGAGAGCCGGTCGGCCATGGCCTGCGCCGCCGCCGCGTCGAGCGGCACCGCGGAGGTCACCCTGGCGCGCACGCGGCCGAGCTGCTCGTCGGCGAGCGCGCGGAAGGTGTCCACCACCGCGCCGAGGTAGCCGAGGCGGCTCCGGTCGGCGAGGAGGAAGAGGAGGCTCGAGGGCTCGGGGTCGAGCCGGTGCGCCGCCGCGAGCTGCCCCACGATGGCCCGGCGCTGCTCCTTCGAGTAGACCGGGTTCGACAGGACGTCGCGGAGATCGGGCGAGCCCTCGACCGCCGTCTTCAGCGCCTGGAGCGCCTCGCTCCACGGCTCGACGCGGTCCATCTCGACAGCAAGGCTGAACAGGGCTCGCGCATACCGGCGAGCAATTGAACCCATGATCATAAGGGACGCGCTCCGTATCACGGGCGGGGCGTGCCGGTCAAGCGCGGTCCGCCTCTCGATTCACGCACTTACGCCCCCTGCGGGGCGGCGTTTGACAGCCCTCAGGCGGATCTTACGTTCCCCTCGTCCACAGGAGGTCTGAAACCATGGCAATTCTGACGAGATACGAGCCCTTCCGCGACCTGGCGAGGCTGCAGTCCGAGGTGTCCCGGCTGTTCGACGACAAGATGTTCCGTCCGGGTGAGTCGGTCGGCTGGACCCCCGCCTGCGACATCTTCGAGGACGAGGAGGGCGTGACCCTCCGCTTCGAGCTGGCCGGCGTCGAGCCGAAGGATGTCGACATCCGCTTCGAGAACGGCGTCCTCACGCTCCGCGGCGAGCGGAAGCTCGAGAAGGAAGACAAGCGCGAGAGCTACCACCGGATCGAGCTCGGATACGGCACCTTCACCCGCTCCTTCTCGCTGCCGAGCACGGTGGACGCGGAGAAGATCCGCGCCGAGGCCAAGAACGGAATCCTCTCGGTGTCGCTCCCGAAGAAGGCCGAGGCGAGGCCACGCGCCATCCAGGTGAAGGTCACCTAGGGCGCGCGGATCTGCACGGGCGCAAACGAAGAGCGGGCCCCGTCGACGGGAGCCCGCTCTTCTCATTCCTGCGGATGACGCAGTGCGTCGGATCCGCTACGGCTTCACCGCTGCCACCGGCGGCGGCGGGTTGGAGGCGACAGGCTTCGCGTTGCCCTTGTCGAGCCCCTCCATCTTGGCCTGGCCCTCGAAGATCACGCCCTTCTCGATCATGAGCGAGGGCGTCTCGACGTTCCCGCGCATCTTGGCGGGGTGGTGCAGCTCGACGGCGCTCTTTGCCCGGACGTTCCCGGTGATCTCGCCGTGGACGATGATCGTGCCGCAGGTGATCTCGGCGGACACCTTCGCGCCCTCTCCGACCACCAGCACGTCGTTCGTCACGATGGTGCCGTTGAACTTGCCGTCGATCCGGACGGTCCCTTCGAAGGTGAGCTTCCCCTCGAACTCGGAGCCGCGGCCGAGCAGGGCGTTCAGATCTCCCGACGCGGCCGGGACCGACGTAATGTCATCGCGCTTCAGCATGGCCATGGAATTCGGCTCCTCGATGCTTGATGGCTTCGTGGGAGGCGTCACCGCCGGTGCGTCCGCGCCTTGCGCTGGCGACGGCGTCTCCTCCCGCTGCTTGGTCCAGAAGGACATCCTTCCTCACTGATGGTCTATACCGGGCTCGCACCGAGCCCGGCCCCTGCGTCCCACGTCCCAGGGACGTCGAACCCTACTGTTACGCTCCGATTTTCGCCAGTATTCCATCGAGCTCGTCGAGGGAGGTGTATTCCACCTCGAGCTTGCCGGCGACGGCGGACTTGGGGATCACCCGGCAACGCGCCCCCAGCCGGCGCTGCAGCCGCTGGGCGAGATCGCGGAGGGCGGGTGAGTCGGCGTCGGGGGTTTCCTTACCCGGCTTGCCGGGCTTCCGCGCGAGGCTCCGCACCAGGGCCTCGGTGGCCCGGACCGAGAGTCGCTCCTGGATGGCGCGCTGGGCCACCTTGCGGAGCGTCTCGAGGTCGTCGAGCCCGAGCAGCGCCCGGGCGTGGCCCATGTCGAGCTGGCCGCCGCGGACCGCGTCGCGCACCTCCTCCGGCAGCTTGAGGAGCCGGAGCGCGTTCGCGACGGTGGAGCGCTCCTTGCCCACCCGCCCGGCGATGGCCTCCTGCGTGAGGCCGTGGTCGCTGAGCAGCACCTCGTACGCCTCGGCCTCCTCGATGGCGTTCAGGTCGGCCCGCTGGAGGTTCTCGACGAGGGCGAGCTCGAAGGCCTCGCGGTCGGTGGCCTCGCGGACCACCGCCGGAACCTCCTTCAGCCCGGCCCGCTGCGCCGCCCGCCACCGCCGCTCGCCGGCCAGGATCCGGTACCGGGGCCCGTCCTTCCTGACCAGGATGGGCTCGACCACGCCGTGCTGCCGGATCGACGACGCCAGCTCCTCCAGCTTGGCGTCCTCGAACCGCTTCCTGGGCTGATCGGGGTTCCGCTCGATGGCCTCGACCGGCAAGAGGAGAAAGGTCCGCCCGGGAACGGCCGGGACCGACGCGGGGGCGCTCTGCGGCGCGGGAGCGTTGGAGAGCAGGGCTGCCATGCCGCGGCCCAGGGCGGGACGGCGCTTGTCGGCCAGGGTCACGCGACACCTCCATCGGCGCTGAAGCGGCTGGTGACCTCGCGCGCCAGGGAGAGGTAGCTCTGGCAACCCTTCGAGGTCACGTCATACAAAAGGATGGGCTTCCCGTGGCTGGGGGCCTCGGAGAGCCGGACGTTGCGCGGGATGACGGTGTCGAACACCTGGTCGGCGAAGGTCCGGCGGATCTCGTCGGCCACCTGGTTCGCGAGGTTGTTCGCCGAGAACATGGTGAGGACGATCCCGTCCACCACCAGGTCGGGGTTGGCCGACGCCCGGACCAGCTCGATGGTCTTGAGCACGTCGGCGAGCCCCTCGAGCGCGTAGTACTCGCACTGGAGCGGGATCACCACGCCCTTCGCCGCCACCAGCCCGTTCAGCGTCAGCAGGCCGAGCGAGGGCGGGCAGTCGATCACCACGTACTCGTAGCTCGAGGCGATCTCGTCCACGGCCTGCTTGAGCCGGGACTCGCGCCCCTCCACCTGCGCGAGCTCTATCTCGGCGCCGACCAGGTGGCGGGAGGCGGGGACGAGGTCGAGGAACTTGAGCTCGGTCTTCCGGATCGCATCGACCATGGGCAGGCCGTCGAGGAGCACCTCGTAGATGGACTTCTCGGACTCGTCGCGGCGGATCCCGAGGGCGCTGCCGGCGTTCCCCTGCGGATCGACGTCGACGAGCAGCGTCCGGTGCTCGGCGGCGGCCAGCGACGCGGCCAGGTTCACGGCGGTCGTGGTCTTGCCGACGCCGCCCTTCTGATTCGCGATGGTGAGGATGCGGCTCATGGACCTGGCTTCCAGGGGGACCGAGCCCCCCGACGATTCATCACGCAAGGCGAGTTTTCCTCGGGGCCTTTCAAGTTCAGCCGCGCCTGCCCCGGGCCCTGCGAGGCGGCGCCTGGAATCTGCCCGATGCCTCTGACAGGGCAGCCTGTTCCACGTGGAACATCCCGTACGGCGGCGCGGCAGCATACCCGCGGAGTGTTCCACGTGGAACATTCCGGGCCGGGCGAGGAGCGGTGGCGCTTGTTCCACGTGGAACAGTCGGCTCGCGGGTGAGCGTCGATCGGAGCGGCGGGGCTTGAAGGCTCGGGATGACTCGGCTCTGCGGCGGCGTGCGCTCTTCGGGCGCTGGTTCGCACGTCGGGGCTGTACTGCGACCGGGGCTGTGGGGGCGGGGACACGCCTCTCGGCGGCCTGCGCTCCGCGCGGCCCGAGGCGTGGAGGTCCTGGGGAGGTGCTGCTGCGTAAGTGGGCCGCCGGCAATCCCGGACGGGCCAGCCGCGCACGACGGATCCGCGGGCGGGACGGGCGTTACCGCTACAGCGGCTGTCCCGTCGATTGCTACGGCGGGCCGTGGATGAGGCGCTTGCCCAGGGCGCGCTGCGCTCCGGACCGCCGCGAGACGTGCTCCCCGCCCTTCGCCGTTGTCCGTGGGCGGGGGGGGGGAGGCGGGGGGGGAAGGCGGGTGCTCTTGACCGCGCGGTTCTTCGCGCCCCTTCGCTCGAGGCGAACGGGGCGGGTGGAGGAGGCGCGGGATCTACCGCCGCCGCCAGCGGGCCACCGCGCGGGCGGAGCGGGAGAGCGGGAGCTCGAAACTGGTCGAGGCCGACGAGCTCGAGCCCGTGCTCGGCGCCGAGCGACTCGAGGCGGGCGCGGTCCACCTCGCGCCCCAGCATCGCGAACAGGGTCCCGCCCTCGGCGAGGTAGTGAGCGCCGAGCGGGACCCAGGTCTCGGGATCGGCAAACGCGCGGGAGACCACCGCGTCGGCGAGCGGGAGGTGCTCGCGCTCCGGCTGGCCACCGGCGCGCGCGACCACCCCGCGGACGTCGAGGTCGAGCTCGGCCGAGACTCGCCTTCACGAAGGCGATCTTCTTCGCCACCGAGTCACAGCAGGTGACCGCGAGGCCCGGGCGCGCGCAGGCGAGCGGGATGCCCGGGCAGGCCGGCGCCGCTGCCGACGTCGAGCAGGGTGCGGGCGTCCCCGAGCAGCGGGAGCAGCACCAGGCTGTCGACCAGGTGCTTCTCGGCCAGCTCCGCCGGCGCGGTGATGGCGGTCAGGTTCACCTTCCGGTTCCAGACCAGCAGCCGATCGGCGTAGCGCTCGAGCAGTTGACGCGCAGTGCTAGTTACTGTGAGTGACAGCGCGTCGAGCCCGCGCGAGAGCGCCTCCTGGAAGACGCGGTCCATCGCCGGACCCCTAGCTGCTCCGCCGGCCGATGGCCGCCTCGACCTCGGCGCGGTGCTCGGCCAGGTAGGCGTCCACCTCGGCCTCGGTCAGCTCGAGGTCGCGCAGCACGCCCTGGTACACGAACTCGAAGCCCTCGCGGTACTGCGCGTCCTGCAGCTCGAACGAGCGCCGGACCACCGCCGCGGAGAAGAGCCGCTCGTCCCTTGTCTTCGGCTTCGCCACCATCTACCCCTGCGGCGCGTCCTTCGACGGCACGATGAGCAGCTGCCGGAAGAGCCCCTCGCCCTCGCTGTGCGTGCTGACGCCCTCGACGCCCACCAGCGCGAGGTGGATCTGCCGCCGGTCGCGGGCGCTGATGGGGGCGATCGCCAGCACCTTCCCCATCCGCCGGGCGCTCGCGGCGAGCCGCTCCGCCATGGCCTTCACGGCCGGATCGCCCTCCTCGCGGAAGCCGCCCAGGTCGAGGTTCACCCACTTGCGCCCCTCGGCGCGGGGGTTCGCCACCCGGTTCGCGAGGTACTGCGCCGCCTCGAGCAGCGTCGAGGTGAGCTCGAGCGTGTTGCCGGGCCGCGGCGTGAGCGAGACCCCGATCGCCTCCGGCGTCTCCTTCACCTCGACCGACACCTCGCCGCCCAGCCGGCGGAAGAGCTCCTCGCAGAAGGCGCGGGCCTTCTCCACCTTCTCGGGCGCCTCGCGCGGCGGCGGCGCGCCCTCCCTGCCGTGGGTGTCGTCCATGGACCTCTCCGCTGACTACTTGACGGCCGGCAGCGCCGCCGCCCTCGCCTGGTGCTTCATCATGGCCTGCTGCTGGACGATGGAGAGCACGTTGTTCACGAAGATGTACAGGGTGAGGCCGCCCGGCACGAACAGCATGATGGCCGTGAAGAAGAGCGGGAAGAAGTAGAGCATCATCTTCGCCTGGGTGTTGTCGGCCGGCTGGGGCGACAGCTTCTGCATGGCGAAGCTCGAGATGCCCATCAGGACGGGCAGGACGAAGTACGGGTCGTGCGCGGTGAGGTCCTTCATCCACAGGAAGGGCTCGCGGTAGAGCTCGACCGAGGTCTGCAGCGCCGCGTAGAGCGCGAACCAGACCGGCATCTGCAGCAGCATGGGGAGGCAGCCGCCGAGCGGGTTCACCTTGTGCTGCTGGTAGAGCTGCATCACCGCGAGGTTCATCTTCTCGCGGTCCTCGCCGAACTTGGCCTTGAGCTTCTCGATCTCCGGCTGCAGCTTCCGCATCTCGTTCATCGACTGCATCGACTTGAACGTGAGGGGGAAGAGCACCAGGCGGACCAGCACGGTGAGCAGGATGATCGCGACGCCCCAGTTCCGGACCAGCGCCTCGAGCCACCGCATCACGTAGAGGAGGCCGCGGGCGAAGAGGGCGAAGAACTTGGCCACCGCGCCGTAGTCGATGGCGGTGTCGAAGGCGCGGCCGTAGGAGCGCAGGGTGTCGAGGTCCTTCGGGCCCGAGTACAGGTTGAGCGAGAGCTTGCGGGCCGCCTCCACCGGCACGACCACCGCCGTGACGCCGCTTCCCTTCACCGCGCCCGGCGCGAACACGCAGGTGCCCACCGGATCCTTCGGCACCACCGCCGAGACGAAGTAGTGCTGGTCCACCCCGGCCCAGGCGACCTGGCCCTCGAGCTTCTCGGCCGGCTTGGCCTTGGCGAGGTCGTAGCGCTCGGTGGTGGTCCCGGCGCGGCAGACCGGGCGGACGTACTCGAGCGGCGGGCCCGAGAAGATCCCGCCGCTCTTGGTCTCGGGCGGCGTGAAGGCCGGGTAGAGGAGGCTCACCGTGCCGCCAGCCGGGGCGCCGCTCACCTCGAGGTCGAGCGAGATCTCGAACGGCTTGCCGGTGATCCGGTAGGTCTTGCGGACGTCGAGGTTCGCCACCCGCCCCTCGAACGTCACCGAGCGTGCGTCCTTCGCCGTCACGCGCATGGGCGCGCGGGCGGCCGGATCGGTGGCGAAGTCGGCCGCGCCGCCCAGCTCCGGGGAGGCCACCAGCGAGAGCGGGTACGGCTGCCCGGGCGCGAGGCGCACGAGCTCGATCTGGACCTCCTTGCCGTTCTGATCGCGACGGAACTTCACGCCCTCGAGCTCGAGGCCCTTGAGCGCGCCGCCGTGCGAGGAGAGCGCGGCGGTGAAGCCGTCGCCCTTCAGGACCACCGTCTCCTCGGGCGCGTCCGGCGGCGGCGCCGGCGCGGCGGGCGCCTGGCCCGGCGCGCCCGGCTGCGCGGGCGGCCGGGGCCGGGGCCTTGGTCTCGGCGACCTCGGCGCGCTTCGGCGGCGGCGCCTTCTTCTGCGGGAAGATCACCTGCCACGCGAGCAGGATGCCGACCGAGGCGACGGTCGCGAGCAGGATTCGACGGCTATCGGGGCCCAAGGGCTACCTCTCTCGAAGTTCCGGCACCGGGTCGATCCCGCCGGGGTGAAATGGGTGGCAGCGGCAGAGCCGCCGCGCGCTGAGATACGTGCCGCGGACCGCCCCGTGCCGCTCGATCGCCGTGGCGGCGTACGCGGAGCAGGACGGGTAGAAGCGGCAGGCCTTCGGGAGCAGCGGCGAGACCAGCCGCTGGTACGCGCGGACGAGCAGCACGAGCCCGGCGCGGATCACGGCCCCGCTCCGCGCGCGGCGAGCGCGCGACCGGCCGCGAGGAGCGCGCGCCGCGCCCCCTCGAGCCCCATGCCGCGGGCCGCCGGGCGGGCGATCACCACCAGGTCGACGGCCGGCAGATCGGCGCCCACGGCGCGCCAGGCCTCTCGGACCCAGCGCTTCACGCGGTTGCGCTCGACGGCGTTTCCGACCCTGGAGGACACCGTGATCCCGATCCGCGGCCGGGCCGCGCCGGACTCGAGCGCGAGCACGAGCACGTCCCCGGAGTACAGCCGCCTGCCGCGCTGCTGGACCTCCACGAACTCTCGGCGACGCCGCAGCCGCGCCGCCTTGGGCAGCATCACGCTCCGCCCGGCTACTTCTTCGGCGCGCTCGTGGTCAGGCGCTTGCGACCCTTGGCCCGGCGGTTCTTCAGGACGTTCTGGCCGCCCGTCGAGCGCATTCTCTTGAGGAATCCGTGGGTGCGGTTCCGCTTCTGCTTCTTCGGCTGATATGTCCGCTTCATGGCGCGGCAACCTCCCCGATCACTCGCGCGCTGTCAAGGTTCCCCCGCTCGGCCACCCGATCGCCGGAAGCCCCGCCGGAGCCCTCCGCGGCGCAGCGCGGAAAGGCCCGTGCTTTCGCGTCCGACGACGAAGGATCGAACTCGCCCTTGATCCTCGAAGCGCACCTTCGCTAACTTCCGCGCCCGCAGCACAGGGCGCCCGATCGACCTCTCGCAATCCGAGCGACGAGAACCGCCGCTTTCCTCCACGGAAAGCGGCCCGGGTGCCGTTTTGGCTTGAGCAGGAGAGGGGATGGGGATGGAAGCACCCGCGAGCGTAAACGCCGACGTGCCGCTCGACGATCTCTGGACCCGCATCGACGCGTTCCTGCGCGCCCGCCTCCGGGACGACCTCTACGAGCGCTGGTTCGAGCCGCTCCGGCCGGTCGCGCTCGACGACGGGCGCCTGCAGATCGGCGCGCCGGACAAGTTCCACCGCGACTTCGTCGAGGACAACTACCGGGGCTGGTTCGAGGAGTTCATCCCGGAGCTGACCGGCGATCGCCTCCGCATCTCCTTCGCGGTGGACGACGCCCCGCGCGCCGGCGGCCAGGCCTTCCCCCAGCTGCCGTCCCAGCCGCCGGTCGCCCGCACGGCCGCCGACGGGCTCGACCCGCGCGACACGCGGCCCAACCCGCGCTACGCCTTCGACACCTACGTGGTGGGCGCGTCGAACCACTTCGCCTTCGCGGCCGCGCAGGCGGTGGCGGTGAACCCCGGGCGCACCTGGAACCCGCTCTTCCTCCACGGCGACTCCGGCCTCGGCAAGACGCACCTGCTCCACGCGGTGGCCCACGCCATCGTCGAGAAGAGCGGCGGGCGCGTCGCCATCGTCTCCTCCGAGCGCTACACCAACGACTTCGTGGCCGCCCTCTCGAAGGGCACCATGGACGACTTCCGCCGCAAGTACCGCGAGTGCTCGGCGCTGCTCGTCGACGACGTGCAGTTCCTGGCCGGCAAGGACAAGACCGCGGAGGAGTTCTTCCACACGTTCAACGAGCTGCACGACCACCACGTCCAGATCGTGCTCTCGAGCGACCGGTCCCCCAAGGAGCTGAAGGGGCTCGACGACCGGCTCTGCTCGCGCTTCGAGTGGGGGATGCGGGTGCAGATCGAGGCGCCGGAGTTCGAGACCCGGGCCGCCATCCTGAAGAAGAAGGCGGAGGTCGAGTCGATCGACCTGCCCGACGAGGTCACCCAGCTCCTCGCCCAGCACATCCGCTCGAACGTGCGAGAGCTCGAGGGCGCCCTGATGCGCCTGGCCGCCTTCGCCTCGCTGAAGAGCGAGCCCATCACCGTGCCGCTCGCCCGCGACGTCCTCGGCGACGTCATCCCCCCGCCCGGCTACCGGCCGCCCATCGAGAAGATCCAGGAGGAGGTCTCCTCCTACTACGGCCTCACCGTGGCGAAGCTCACCAGCGCCTCGCGGGAGCAGAAGATCGCCCTGCCGCGCCAGGTCGCCATGTACCTCTGCCGCGAGCTCGCCAAGGAGAAGCTCCAGGCCATCGCCGAGCGCTTCAACAAGAAGGACCACACCACCGTCATCGCCGCGGTGGAGCGCGTGAAGGGCCTCCTCGACGAGGACCAGGCCGTGCGGACCGCGGTGGCGGCCCTCACCACCAAGCTCGCCCCGTGACGCTCGGGCCCCGCGCCCGCGCCCGCCGCCCGGCCACCTCCTGGCCGAGGCGGCCCGTCGGCGTTTCAGCGCGGGCCGGCCAGGGCCGCGACCGGCGCGCCGCGCAGGCCCCTCCGGCGAGCCTGTGGATCGCCCGTGGATCGGCGGCCGATCCGGCTGGGGAGAGCGTGTGTGGCGCTGTTGACACCTCTCGAAGCAGCGCGCTACACAGACCGGACCCATCTCGATCCGGAAGGTTTTCCAGATCGAAAAGCCGAGTCGATCCGGTGATGAAGGGGGGTTATCCCCAGGCACTCTCCCCCTGCTACGACTACGATCGAAAAAGAGAAGAGGATCTTCCCATATGGAACTGAAGATCGGCGCCCAGGAGCTCGCGAAGGCCCTCGGCCGCACGCAGGGCATCGTGGAGAAGAAGTCCACGATGCCGATCCTCTCTCACGTCCTCATCGAGGCGAAGAAGGACGGACAGCTCGTCGTCTCCGCCACCGACCTCGACCTGGCCGTCTCCTCCGAGCACACCTGCGAGGTGCTGAAGGAGGGCGCGGTGGCCGTCTCGGCCCGCCACCTCTACGAGATCGTCCGCGCGCTGCCCGAGCAGTCGGTCACGCTCAAGAAGGCGAACAACAACTACCTCGAGGTGAAGAGCGGCCCCTCCGAGTTCCGGATCGTCGGCCTGCCCTCGGAGGACTTCCCGGCCCTCCCGAGCTTCGACAAGGTCCCCTTCGTCGACGTGGCGCCGGCGCTCCTGCTCGAGATGATCGAGCGGACCTTCTTCGCCGTCTCGACCGACGAGACCCGCTACAACCTGAACGGCGTCTTCTTCGAGCCCTCCGGCGAGACGCTGCGCCTGGTCGCCACCGACGGCCACCGGCTCTCGCTCTCGGAGCGCGAGGTGGGGGCCGGCTTCGGCCTGAAGCGCGGCGTGATCCTGCCGAAGAAGGGGCTCCAGGAGCTGAAGAAGCTGCTCGCCGAGGCGGCCGAGTCCGGCGAGGAGAAGCCCGAGTCGAGGCTCGGCTTCGTCGAGAACAGCGCCATCTACCGCCGGCCGGGCGTGGTGCTGGTGATGCGGCTCATCGAGGGGCTCTTCCCCGACTACAAGCAGGTGATCCCGAAGGCCGGCGAGAAGCAGCTCCGGCTGGGCCGGGGGCGCTTCCTCGAGACCCTCCGGCGCGTCTCGCTCCTCTCCTCCGACAAGGCCCACGCGGTGAAGCTCGACCTCTCGAAGGGGCTCCTGCGCGTGCTCTCGCAGAACCCGGACCTCGGCGAGGCGAAGGAGGAGGTCCCGGTCGACTACGCCGGCGAGCCGCTCAAGATCGGCTTCAACGCGCGCTACGTCATGGACGTGCTGCAGGTCCTCCGGTCGAACGAGGTGGTCTTCGAGCTGGCCGACGACCTCTCGCCGGGCGTCCTGAAGGGCGGCGACGAGGCGGACCAGGGCTTCACCGCGGTGGTGATGCCCATGCGCATCTGAGGCAGGCGCTCCCCGGCGGCGCCCCGCGTTCCCCGGCCGGAGGGCCGCCCGCCCCTTGAAGCTCCGCGCGCTCCATCTCCAGGACTTCCGGAACCTCGCCGCGGTCGAGCTGGCGCCGTCGCCGCGCGCGACCGTGCTGCTCGGCGAGAACGGCCAGGGGAAGACCAACCTCCTCGAGGCCATCTACGTCCTCACCACCCTGAAGCCGCTCCGGGCGGTCCGGCTGGCGGAGCTGGTCCGCTTCGGCGCCGCCAAGGGGATGGTGGCGGGCGACTTCGACGGGCCGGGCGGGCTGCGCCGCGTGGCGGTGGAGGTCGCGCCGGGCGGGCGGACCGCCTTCCTCGACGGCAAGCCGCAGGACCGGCTCGACGGCTACTTCGAGGGGCTCGCCGCGGTCTGCTTCTCGCCGGACGACCTCCTGCTCGTGAAGGCCGGCCCGGACGGGCGGCGGCGCTTCCTCGACCGGGCCGCCTTCAACCGCTGGCCGGCGGTGCTCGGCGAGGCGCGCGAGTACGTGCGCGCGCTGCGGGCCCGGAACGCCGCCCTGCGGGGCGGGAGCGCCGAGGTGGAGGCGAGCTTCCGCGAGCCGCTGGTGCGCACCGGCGCCCGCCTGCTCAGGCGCCGGCGGGACCTCGTGGCCGAGCTCGCCCCGCGCCTCGGCGCGGCCTTCGCGGAGATCTCCGGGCCGGACGCGCCGGCGGCCGGGATCGCCTACCGGGCCGCGGCCGGCGTCGCCGGTCGAGGGGACGGAGGAGTCGATCGCGGCCGGGCTGCGCGCGGCGCTCGAGGAGCGGCTCGTCCGCGACCGGGACCGCGGCTACACCTCCGCCGGCCCGCACGCCGACGACCTCGCGCTCGCGCTCGACGGCCGGGCCGCCCGGCTCTACGGGAGCCAGGGGCAGCAGCGCGCGGTGGTGCTCGCGCTCAAGATCGCCGAGATCGAGAACCTGCGGTCGGCGCTGGGCCGGCCGCCGCTGCTCCTGCTCGACGACGTCTCGTCGGAGCTCGAATCCGGCCAAGAACCGCTTCCTGCTCGCCTACCTCGCGAGCCTGCCGGCGCAGGCGTTCCTCACCTCGACCGACCGCCGGCTCATCGAGCCCGCGGCGGGTCCGGAGACCGCCTACTACAAGGTGGAGCGCGGGGTGGTCTCCGCGCTGTTTTCGTGAAGGATCTCCAGAACTTGACGCACCGATAAGTCGTTGCCAGGGTCGGCGCCGCCTGCTATATCCCTGCTTCGCGCTCAACCCGCGAGAACCCTTCAGCGAAAACGAGCGAGGCACCCCTGGACACCGCCGAGCAGAGCCCCCGCCCCGCGGCGATCGCGGACGAGGATTACGGGATCGACGCGATCAAGGTGCTCGAGGGCCTCGAGGCCGTGCGGAAGCGTCCCCACATGTACATCGGGGACGTGGGGACGCGCGGCCTGCACCACCTCGTCTACGAGGTGGTCGACAACTCCGTCGACGAGGCCATGGCCGGCCGCGCCAACGAGATCAACGTCACCGTCAACGCCGACAACTCGGTCACCGTCGTCGACAACGGCTCCGGCATCCCGGTCGGACCGCACCCCACCGTGAAGGGCATGGACACGCTCGACGTGGTGATGACGAAGCTCCACGCCGGCGGCAAGTTCGAGTCGAACGCGTACAAGGTCTCGGGCGGCCTGCACGGCGTGGGCGTCACCTGCGTGAACGCGCTGGCCGAGTGGATGAAGGTCGAGGTGTACCGCGACGGCAAGGTGTGGCAGCAGCGCTACGCCTGCGGCACGCCGACCGGCAAGGTCACCGCGGTGGGCGAGACCCAGCGGCGCGGGACCAAGGTCACCTTCAAGCCCGACGCCACCATCTTCGAGACCACCGAGTTCAGCTTCGAGGCGCTGTCCGGCCGGCTGCGCGAGCTCGCCTTCCTCAACGCCGGCCTCAAGATCACGGTCGAGGACGAGCGGAGCGGCAAGAAGCACGAGTTCCTGTTCAAGGACGGCATCCGCGAGTTCGTGGCCTACCTGAACAAGAGCCGGGTGGTGCTGTTCCAGCCGCCCATCGCGCTGCGCCAGGAGGTCGAGACCGAGCGCGGCACCGCGGTGGTCGAGATCGCGCTGCAGTGGAACGACGCCTACGACGAGAAGGTCTACGCCTTCGCGAACAACATCCACAACCACGAGGGCGGCACCCACCTCATCGGCTTCAAGGCGGCGCTCACCCGCACCATCAACGCCTACGGGACCAAGAACAACCTCTTCAAGGACCTGAAGGACGAGGTGCCCTCCGGCGACGACATGCGCGAGGGGCTCGCGGCGGTGATCTCGATCCGCCTGCCCGGCGCGAGCTTCGAGGGGCAGACCAAGACCAAGCTCTCCAACACCGAGGCGAAGAGCATGGTCGAGACCATGCTCAACGATCGGCTGGGCGCCTTCCTGGAGGAGAACCCGAACGTCGCGAAGCGGGTCTGCGCGAAGGTGGCCGAGGCGGCCCGCGCCCGCATCGCGGCCCGCAAGGCGCGCGAGACGGTCCGGCGCAAGGGCGCGCTCGACTCGGCCTCGCTCCCGGGGAAGCTCGCCGACTGCCAGTCGCGCGATCCGAAGGAGTCCGAGATCTTCCTGGTGGAGGGCGACTCCGCCGGCGGCTCGGCCAAGCAGGGGCGCGACCGGCGCATCCAGGCCATCCTCCCGCTGCGCGGCAAGATCCTGAACGTGGAGAAGGCCCGCTTCGACAAGATGCTCGGGTCGGCCGAGATCGCGACCATGATCACCGCGTTCGGCACCGGCATCGGCTCCGAGGAGTACGACGTCTCGAAGATCCGCTACCACAAGATCGTCATCATGACGGACGCGGACGTCGACGGCGCGCACATCCGGACGCTGCTCCTCACCTTCTTCTTCCGGCAGATGCCGGACGTGGTGGAGAAGGGCTACCTGTACATCGCGCAGCCCCCGCTCTACCGCGTCGCGAAGGGGAAGAAGGAGAGCTACCTCAAGGACGAGGGCGCGCTCGACGACTACCTGCTCGCCCTCGGCACCGAGCGGGCCAAGCTGGTGTCGGGCGACCTGGTGCTCGAGGGGCGCGACCTGGCCCGCCTGGCGCGCGACGCCATCGCCTACCGGAGCCTGCTCGGCCGGGTGGACCGCCGCCGCGACAGCCGGATCGTGGACGCGGCCATCCAGCTCGGCGACCTCGACCTCGGCCTGCTCAAGGACCACGAGCAGCTGAAGGTGCAGGTGGAGAAGATCTACGAGAAGGCGCAGAAGCTCCACCCGGAGCTGCAGGTGCGCCTCGCCAAGATCGAGCGCGACGAGGAGCACGCCTGCGACGCGCTGGTCTACCAGACCACCGTGGCCGGCGCGCTCCGCGAGACCCGGCTCGACTTCGACTACCTGTCCGGCGCCGAGTGGGAGGAGCTGGCGGCGCTGCACGCGGCGCTGGCCGAGATCGGCCCCGGCCCCTACCGCCTCGAGGCCCCCGAGGGCGCCGACGAGGTGGACGACATGTTCCAGGCGCTCGAGGCCCTCAAGAAGGCGGCCACCCAGGGCCAGACCATCCAGCGCTACAAGGGGCTCGGCGAGATGAACCCCGAGCAGCTCTGGGAGACCACCATGGACCCGCAGAAGCGGACGCTGCTCCAGGTCCGGGTGGACGACATGGTCGAGGCCGACGAGGTGTTCTCGATCCTGATGGGCGACGCGGTGGAGCCGCGCCGCGAGTTCATCGAGAAGCACGCGCTCGACGTCCAGAACCTCGACATCTGATGACCCGCTGATCGCCTCGGCCCCGCGCGCGGGGCCTGGGGCGCACCCGGAGCCGACAGGAGATCGCCATGCCTCGCGCAGCCATCGCCGCCCTCGGCACCCACGTCCCGGACCGCGTCGTCACCAACGAGGAGCTGACGCGCCGGATGGAGACGACCGACGCCTGGATCCAGGAGCGGACCGGGATCGTCGAGCGCCACTGGGTGCGGGAGGGGACCGAGAACTCGGACCTCGCCCTGGCGGCCACCCGGCAGGCGCTCGACCGGGCCGGCTGGAAGCCGCAGGACATCGAGGCCATCGTCTACGCCTCGCTCTCGTCCGACCACATGTTCCCGGGCGACGGCTGCTTCCTGAACGCCAAGCTCGGCATCCCGGGCGTGCCGGCCATCGACATCCGCAACCAGTGCACCGGGTTCATCTACGGCCTGGCGGTGGCCGACGCCTGGATCCGCACCGGCATGTACCGGCGGATCCTGCTGGTGGGCTCGGAGATCCACTCGACCGGCCTCGACGTCACCGACCCGCGGCCGCGACGTGGCGGTGATCTTCGGCGACGGCGCCGGGGCGGCCCTGCTCGAGGCGACCGACGACCCGGGGCGCGGCGTCCTCTCCTGCCACCTGCACGCCGACGGCCGCCACGCGCGCGACCTCTTCACCGACGCGCCCGGGTCGATGTACCACCCGCGCGTGCAGGCGCGGATGCTCGAGGACGGGACCGTCTACCCGCGCATGGAGGGGCAGAAGGTCTTCAAGCACGCCATCGTGAAGATGCCCGAGGTGCTGCACGAGGCGCTCGCGAAGAACGGGCTCACCCCGGCCGACCTGAAGGTGCTCGTCCCGCACCAGGCCAACCTTCGCATCAGCCAGATGGTCCAGCGCTCGCTCGGCCTCCGCGACGACCAGGTGTTCAACAACATCCAGCGGTACGGCAACACCACCGCCGCCTCCATCCCGCTCGCGCTCGACGAGGCGGTGGTGGCGCGGGACGTGAAGCCCGGCGACCTGGTGGGTCTGTGTGCCTTCGGCGCCGGCTTTACTTGGGCGAGCGCCCTGATACGCTGGTAGCGAACTTGATCCCGGTCAGCAGGCGCTCCGCGCCCGCGCCGGGTGAGCGGGCGCGCAGGGGCGCGCCGCGGGAGCCTTGCCGCCGTGTCGCACAGGCATTTTGAGGCGTCGTCTAACGGCAGGACCGCGGACTTTGGATCCGCTCATGAAGGTTCGAATCCTTCCGCCTCAGCCAACGCTGCGCGGCCCGAGCACGGGCCCGACGAGGTGACCCCCATCGAGCAGCCGATCAAGGTGGTGCTGGTCGCGCTCGGCGGGGTGGGCCCGCGGCTGCTGGTCGACGCGGGCGCGGCGCTGCGCGAGGTGCTCGGCCTCGCGCCCCGCGCCGGTCCCTCGCTCGATCGGCCCGCGTACGCCTTCAACAAGGAGCGCGGCCAGTACCACGCGCCCGCCATCGTCCGCCGGCTCGCCTCGCTCCGCGCCGGCGTGGGAGGCGCGCCGGTGCTGGGGGTGGTGGACGTCGACCTGTTCCTGCCCGACGCGCCCTACGTCATCGGCGACTCGGATCGCGACGCCGGGGCGGCGCTCTTCTCGGTGGCGCGGCTCACCGCGCCCGACCCGGACCAGGCCCGGCACCGCGTGCAGGTCGAGGCGCTGCACGCCGCCGGTCACCTGCTCGGGCTCTCGCACTGCGCCGACGCCCGCTGCGCGATGTTCCTCGCCCGCGACGCCGCCGACACCGATCGCAAGGGCACCCGGCTCTGCGGCGGGTGCCGGACCACGCTCGGGCTCGGATGACGCCGCTCTGCCAGGTGGCCGGGGCGAGCTGCGGCGCCTGCTGCGGCGCGTACAACCGCGCCGACCTCTCCCGCGACGCCCTCCACCAGGAGCTCCGCCGGCGCACCCAGGCGCTGGCCCCCGTCCCGCGCAGCCGGGAGGCGTTCCGGGCCGCGGCGGCGCGGCTCGCCGAGGACGGGCCGGCGCCGCTCTTCCCGTCGGTGCGGGTCTGCCCCCTGCTCGGCTTCCTCGACGAGGGGGAGACGCGCATCGGGTGCCTGGCGCACCCGCTGGTCACCGGCGGCGCGGACCTGCGCGACTGCGGCGTCTACGACGTCGCCACCTGCGACGCGTTCCTCTGCCCGAGCCACGCCTGGCTCTCCGAGGAGGAGGCGGCGCTCGCCGCGGTCGCCACCGGCGACTACCACCTCTACGGCCTGGTGGTGACCGACGTGCCGTTCCTCCGGGCGGCGCTGGCCGGCGTGGCCGCCCGCACCGGCGCCCGGGTGGAGCGGCGCCACCTCGAGGACGCCCGGTTCCGCGCGGCGCTCCGCCACCTCCTCGCGCTCAAGGAGGAGCTGGCGCCCGGGTCGGACGGGCTCTTCGGCGCCTTCCGCCCCGGCGCCGACGGCGAGCCGGTGCCGCGCCGCATCGACTACGGCGCGCTCGGCCGCGACGCCTCGGCGCTCGACGAGATCCTCACCTGCGTCGGGGCCGACCCGCGCTCGGGGAACGACCTCGACCTGCTCGAGGAGGAGGTGCGGGCGCGGCTCGACCGCTGCGCGGCCGCCTTCCCGGAGCCAGCGCTCGCGGGCCGCTCACGGTGCGTGTAATCCGCGGCCGCGCTTCTCGACTGCGGGGCGCTCACGCGCCCCTACCCTGAAGCGAACGTGGTCGCCGCCCCTGCTCAGCGCTCTCCCAGCGGCGCGGCCGGGACCCCCGGCGCCGCGGCGGGCGCGGCCTCGGCCTGCCGCGGCAGCCCGAGCGCCACGATCTCGGCGACGTCGAGCACCCGGACCGTCTCCTCGCGCCCGAGTCTCGTTCACGCCGTCCTTCATCATGGTGAGGCAGAACGGGCAGCCGGTGGCGATCACCCCGCCCTTCGCGCCGAGCGTCTCGGCCGCCTCGGCCACCCGGTTCTGGTTCACGCGGGTGCCGAGCTTCTCCTCGAGCCAGAAGCGGCCGCCGCCGGCGCCGCAGCAGAAGCCCTGGCGCCGGTTGCGCGGCATCTCCTTGAGCGTGACCCCGGCCGCCGCCAGCGCCTGGCGCGGCGCCTCGGTGACGCCGTTCCAGCGGCCCAGGTAGCACGGGTCGTGGAAGGTGACGTCGCCGAGCCCGCTCGCCGCCGCGGGCGTGAGCCGGCCGTCCGCCACCAGCCGGGCGATCAGCTCGGCGTGGTGCACGACCTCGTACCGGCCGCCGAACTGGGGCAGCTCGTTCGCGATGGTGTTCAGGCAGTGCGGGCACTGCACCAGGATCTTCTTCACCCCGTGGCCGTTCAGCGTCTCGATGAGCGCGCTCGCCTGCATCTGGAAGAGGTACTCGTTGCCGAGCCGCCGGGCCGCGTCGCCGGTGCAGGTCTCCTCCTCGCCCAGGATGGCGAAGGAGACCCTGGCCTGCCGCAGGATCTGGACGATGGCGCGCGAGACCTTCCTCTGCCGGTCGTCGTACGCGCCGGCGCAGCCCACGAAGAACAGCCACTCGAACTCGCCGCCGTCGGCGGCGCGCGGGAGGTCGAGGTCCGCGCACCACTCGGTCCGCTTGTTCGAGCCGATGCCCCACGGGTTCCCCTGCGTCTCGATCCCCTTGAAGACGCGCTGCGCCTCGTCGGGGAAGGCCGAGTCGACCAGCACCGTCTGGCGCCGCATGTCCACGAGGCGCGGCACGTTCTCGATGAGCACCGGGCAGGCGGTCTCGCACCAGCCGCAGGTGGTGCAGGCCCAGAAGGTCTCCGGCGGCACCACCTCGGCGATGGCCGGGAGCGTGGCCAGGGCCGCCTCGCGCGCGGCCGGATCCTTGGCGCGGGCCATGCGCGGTGAGCGCGGGCGCCACCTCGGCGAGGTGGTGGCGGATGGTCCGGTTCACCTCCTTGTGGCTGAGCGGCTTGCCGGTGACGTAGGTCGGGCAGTGGGTCTGGCAGCGGCCGCACTCGGTGCAGCTGTAGACGTCCCAGGCCTCCTTCCAGGAGAGGTCCTTCACGGTGGCGGTGCCGAAGCTCGCGTCCTCCGCCTCGAGGTCGAGCTTGCGGAGCGCCGCGGCGGGCGGGAGCCGCGCGAAGAAGACGTTCGGGAGGGCGGTGATGATGTGGAAGTGCTTGCCGTAGGGGAGGACGTTCCCGAAGACGAGGATGAGCGCGAGGTGGAGCCAGAAGGAGGCGACGCCCACCGCGTGGATCCCGCCGGCCGCGAGCCCCGAGCCCTCGAGCAGCGCCGCGCCGAGCGAGCCGGCCGGCGACGCCCACGAGCCCGGCTCGCTCGCCGCGATCATCTCGGCGCCGTCGAACAGGATCTCGGTCACCATCAGGCCGGCGATGAAGAGGAGGATGACGCCAGCCCTCGGTCGAGAGCGTGACGCGGTCGGGCCGGGTGACGAGCCGGCGCCACAGGAACCCGGCCACCGCCACGAGCGCGCCGAGCACCATCACGTCCTTCACGAACGCGTAGACGTCGGCCGAGGGCGGCGCCCGGCGCCGAGGAGCGGCAGGTGGAACCCCTCGGCGAAGCCCATCCCGAAGAGCGTGACGGTCCGGAGCGCGAGCACCAGGAAGGCGCGAAGATGACGACGTGCATCAGGCCGGGGCGGCGCTCCTCGGGATCGACCAGCCGCCGCTGGCCGAGCCCGAAGCGGAGCAGCGCGCGCGACCCGCTCGCCGCACGCGATCGGTCCGGTCGTCGCGCCGCAGCGCGAGCAGCGGCACGACGCGCCGGAGTCATGGTGAAGGCGAAGAGCGGCCGCGGCGACGAGGAGCAGGAGGGCGGTGAGGGCCGGGTTCATGACACGGACGCTAGCCCGGGCCCCGAGCGGGAGGGCAAGCAACCCGTAAGGTATGCGCGACGAAATAGCGGGCCGCCGAAAGGGCGACCCGCTAGGGGGCTGTCTGGTCGGCTGACCTGCTGGTCTTTACCGGGTGGGCGACTGGCGCGCGGGACGACCGTCGTCGGTCTGCGGCTTCCGCTGCGGGTCGTCGCTCGATCCTCGTCGCGGTCGCCGCGCTGGCGGGTGGGCGCGCGGCGGTCGGGGGCCGGGACGGTCTGGCGGGTCGGCCGGGAGCCGGAGCCGCGGTGGCCGGCGCGGGGGCGGCCGCCGCCGGCGGGATGGCGGCCGGGGCCGCCGGAGCCGGTCCGGCCCGCTTGGCCTGACCGGGCGGGAGGCCGCCCTGCCCAGGCGGCAGGTTGCCGTGGCCGGGAGCCTGGTCGCTCCGGCCCGGGCCGAAGCGGTCATCTCGCTGGCCAGGGCCGGCGGGCGGCGCCGTCACCTGACCGGGCGGCGTGCCGCCGTGGCCGGGCGGGAGGTTCCCATGGCCGGGGCGGCGTCGCGGCGATCGCGCTCGTCGTAGCGGGGCGCGGGGCGGGCGCGGGGCGGACCGGGTAGCCGCGGTAGTCGGGGGCCGGCTGCGGGACGGCGCGGCTCGGGTACGGCGCGGGCGCCGGGACGCCGCGGCTCGGATACTGCGCGCGCTCCGGGACGGGCGCGGTGCGGACCGGGGCCCGCGGCCAGTAGCTCGCCGGCGGCGGCCGGTTCGGTCGCCAGGCGCCCTGGTACACGTACCCGCGGTCACGGCGCCAGCTGAAGTCCGCGCTGCGGGGCGGGAGGAACTCGTGGCGGTGCGGCCCGCGGGCGTAGCACCAGCCGCCGCCCGGCACCGGGTGGCCCTCGTAGTACGTGAAGGCGAGCGGCCCGCGGTAGTAGTAGTAGCCGCCGTCGAGCACGTAGGCGTCGGGCTGGTCGGGGTAGAAGTCGTGGCGGTGCGGCCGGCTCTCGTAGCACCAGCCGCCGCCGTACGCGTCGGGCACGAAGTGCTCGCCGCCGTACCAGGCCTCGATGGGCGCGCGGGCCGGGGCCGGGTAGACCACCTGCGGCGGGGGGGCGGGGGCCGGGTAGGCCACCGGCGCCGGACCTTCGGCGACCGGGACCGCGACGCAGGCGGCGCCGGCGAGCGCGAGCGGCGACAGCAGGAGGGCGAGGCGCTTCATGCGTGGCTCCTTCGGCGAGAGGGCCCGATGCTTGGACGAGAGCGGCGCCTCGGGCATTCAGGGTCTCGCATCCTAGCAGCGGTGGTGCCAGCGGCCAGGAAGCGGCGGTTTCGGCGCATTTCCGCGGGTCGGCCGGGCGCGGAGAGAGGCGCGCGCGCCACGGCGTGAAGCTCGCGCACGCGGCGGAGCGGGTGCGAGGTGCGCGCGGGTGGGAGGCGGTCTGCGTCACCACGCCGTCTGTCGGATCGAAGCCGAGTGAGCCGACCTCGCGGACGGCCCTAGTGCAAGGTGCGGACGGGCGGGAGGCCGGAGCTCGCCGAGGCGTAGCGGTGCAGCAGGGCGCAGTACTCGTCCACCGAGCGCGCCCCGGCCACCAGCCACTCCTCGCCGATCACCAGGGCCGGCGCGTCGCGGATCCCGCGGGCGCGCGCCTCGTCGAGCGTCTCCCGGACGCGCCGCTCGGTGGCGGGCGCGGCGAACGCGCCGGCGAAGCGGGAGAGGTCCAGCCCGGCGCGCTCGGCCAGCTCGAAGAGCACGTCGGACCGCCCCACGTTGAGGCCGCGCACCAGCGACGCCTCGCGGATGGCGGCCCGCAGCGCGGCCTCGCGCGCGTACCCCTGCAGCCGAGCGGCCGCGAGGGCGGTGAGCGCGGGGAGCGACGAGAGCGGCGCGTCGGGCGAGAGCCACAGGTCGGGCGTGGTGCCGGCCGCCTCCGGCTCGCGGGCGGCCCGGCGCGCGGACCGGGCCAGGAGGCGGCGCTCGGTCTTGGAGACGGCGCGCGGCTCGAGCCGCTGCGGGAAGGGCTCGTGCCGGAGCGGCGTGAAGCCGCCGCCGACGCGCTCGAGGGCGGCGCCGATGCGGCGCTCGGCCACGAGGCACCAGGGGGAGAGCGGGTCCTCGTAGAGGACCAGCGCGACGGGCTCGGCGATGCGGGTCTTGGGCGACACGGTCGGGCGCGGATTCTACTCATGAGACCCACCCGGATGAAGGCTCGGGCGGGCGGCTGCTCGCTTCCTCGTCGGGCGCGCGAGGTCACGGGCCCCGCGCAGCAGGGGTGGGGCCCCGACGGCTCCGCCGGCGGGGCGGCGGGCGCAGCCCCCGTCATGATAAATGCCCGCCGCCGTAGCCGGAGTGGCGCGTGTGCGCGATCTCCACGGCGTGCTGGACGTAGGGCGTGGCGATGTCGACGCCGGTGGCGGCCTCGAGCCCCTCGAAGCCGGGCGAGCTGTTCACCTCCATGATCTTCGGGCCGGTGCGCGCCTCCAGCATGTCCACCCCGGCCACCTCGAGCCCCATCACCCGGGCCGCCTTCACGGCCGCCTCGGCGTACTCGCGGCCGAGCGTGACCGCCTCGGCCACGCCGCCGCGGTGGATGTTGGAGCGGAACTCGCCGGCGCGGGCGGTGCGCCGCATGGCGGCCACGACCCGGTCGCCCACCACCAGCGCGCGCACGTCCTTGCCCCGCGACTCCGCCACCAGCTCCTGGAGCAGGATCTCCTGGCCGAGCGTCCAGAGGGTGTCGAGCATGCCCTCCACCTCGGCCATGGTGTTCGCGATCATCACGCCCACGCCCTGCGTCCCCTGGATGAGCTTGATGATGCAGGGCAGGCCGCCCACCATCTGGACCGCGTCGGCCACCTCCTCGCGGAAGCGGCACATCACGGTGCGCGGGATGTCGATCCCGAAGCGCGAGAGGAGCTGGAGGGCGCGCAGCTTGTCGCGCGAGCGGGCGATGGGGATGGCGCTCGAGAGCGAGGGCACGCCCATGAGGTCGAACTGGTTCACCACCGCGAGGCCGTAGCCGGTGATGGAGGCGCCGATCCGGGGGATGACCACGTGGACGTCCTGCGCGGCGATCTCCTCGCCGCGGTAGTAGATGCGGGCCTGGTCGGGGCCACCACCATGTCGCAGCGGAGGGTGTCGAGGACGCGCGGGGCGTGGCCGAGCGCGAGGGCCGCCTCGACCAGCCGGCGGGTCGAGTAGAGCCGCGGGTTCCTCGAGAGGATCACCACCCCGAGCCCGTCGCCCGCTCTGCGCGCGCGCGCGGCGGCGCGCTTCCCGCGCGCGGGGCTCTTCTTCGGGGGGGGCATCGGCGCGGCAAGGTTAGCGGCCCCGACCCGGGCGCGCAACGCGCGAAGCGTTCGTTGATCCCGCCCCCCACGGCTGCTAGAACCCTTGTCTTTCCAAGGCGAAAGAAGCCCGTGGACTACAAAGAGACCGTCAACCTCCCGAAGACCGACTTTGCCATGAAGGCGAACCTCCCGCAGCGGGAGCCGGAGATCCTGCGCGCCTGGGAGGAGGAGGGGAGCTACCGGAGCCTGGTCGACCGGAACGCGGCGCGCCCCGGAGCGAAGAAGTTCGTCCTCCACGACGGCCCCCCCTACGCCAACGGCGACATCCACATCGGGCACGCGCTCAACAAGGTCCTGAAGGACGTCATCGTGAAGTACCGCAACCTCAAGGGCGAGGCGGCGGAGTACATCCCGGGCTGGGACTGCCACGGGCTGCCCATCGAGCTCAAGGTCGACAAGGAGCTCGGGTCGAAGAAGCGCGAGATGGACCGGCCGGCCATCATCGAGGCCTGCCGCCGCTCGGCCGAGAAGTGCGATCGACCGCCAGCGCATCTCGTTCAAGCGGCTCGGCGTCTTCGGCCGCTGGGAGGCGCCCTACCTCACCATGGCCCGCGGCTACGAGGCGGAGATCGTCCGCACGCTGGCGCGCGCCGCCGAGAAGGGCTTCCTCTACCGCGGCAAGAAGCCGGTCTACTGGTGCATCTCCGACCGCACCGCGCTGGCCGAGGCGGAGGTGGAGTACGAGCCGCACCGCTCGCCCTCGATCCACGTGGCCTTCGACCTGGTCACGCCGCTGCCCGACCCGAAGCTCTCCGGGCGGAAGGCCCGCCTGGTCATCTGGACCACCACGCCCTGGACGCTCCCGGCCAACCTGGCGGTGGCGGTGCACCCCGACCTCGAGTACGTGGCCTACGACCTCCGCGGCGCGGTGGTGGTGGTGGCGAAGGACCTGCTCACCCGCTTCCTCTCCGAGGTCGCGCCGGACGAGCTCGTCCCGCACGCGCACACGCCCGACGCCCACGAGGCGGCCACCGGCGGCGCGGGCACCGCGGGGGCGGCCCGCCTGGCCCACCCGTCCCGCGTCCTCGCCCACCTCGACGGCAAGGCGCTCGAGGGGCTCCGCTACCGCCACCCCTTCATGGACCGCGAGTCGCCGGTGATCCTGGGCGACCACGTGACGCTCGAGGCCGGCACCGGCCTCGTCCACACCGCGCCCGGGCACGGGCAGGAGGACTACGCGGTCGGCCTGCGCTACGGCCTCGAGGTCCTGAACCCGGTGGACGGCGGCGGGCGCTTCACCGCCGAGGCGGGGAAGTACGCGGGCAAGAAGATCTTCGAGGCGAACCCGGAGATCGTGCAGGACCTCCACGCCTCCGGCCACCTGCTCTCCGACCCGAAGGCCTCGCTCGAGCACAGCTACCCGCACTGCTGGCGCTGCCACAACCCGGTGGTCTTCCGCGCCACCGATCAGTGGTTCCTCTCGCTCGACCACGCCGGGCTGCGAAAGACCACGCTCGACGAGATCGACCGGGTCCGCTGGATCCCGCACTGGGGCCGCGAGCGGATCCACAACATGATCGAGAACCGGCCGGACTGGTGCATCTCGCGCCAGCGGACCTGGGGCGTGCCCATCGCGGTCTTCTACTGCGAGGGCTGCGACGAGGCGCTGGTCTCCCCGCGGGTGATGGAGCGGGTCGCGACCGCCTTCGAGGCCGAGGGCATCGAGGCCTGGTACCGCCGCCCCGCCTCCGAGTTCACCGAGGGCGAGGTCTGCCCGCGCTGCGGGAAGGCCGAGTTCCGCCGCGAGCAGGACATCCTCGACGTGTGGTGGGACTCGGGCGTCTCCTGGGCGGCGGTGGCCGCCAAGGAGGGGCTGGGCGTCCCGGTGGACCTGTACCTCGAGGGCTCGGACCAGCACCGGGGCTGGTTCCACTCCTCGCTCCTCACCTCGGTGGCGATCCGCGGCTCGGCGCCCTACGAGGCGGTGCTCACCCACGGCTTCGTGCTCGACGGGCAGGGCAAGGCCATGTCGAAGAGCCTCGGGAACACCATCGCCCCCGAGGAGATCATCAAGCAGTACGGCGCCGACATCCTCAGGCTGTGGGTCTCGGCCTCCGACTACCGCGACGACGTCCGCATCTCGAAGGAGATCCTGAACGGCCTGGCCGAGGGCTACCGGAAGATCCGCAACACGGTGCGCTACATGCTCGGCGCGCTGGACGGCTTCGACCCGGCCCGCGACGCGGTGCCGGTCGAGGAGCTCGAGCCCATCGACCGCTGGGCGCTCACGCGCCTGGCCGCCTGGGACGAGAAGGTGAAGGCGGCCTACGAGGACTACGAGTTCCACGTGGCCTTCCACGCCACCATGCAGCTCTGCGCGGTGGAGCTCTCGGCCCTCTACTTCGACGTGATCAAGGACCGGCTCTACACCTTCCGGAAGGACGGCAAGGCGCGGCGCTCGGCCCAGACCGCGCTCCACGCCATCGCGCAGGACGTGATCCGGCTGCTCGCCCCCATCCTCTCCTTCACCGCGACCGACGCCTGGGGCCACCTGCCCGGCCGCCCGGCCGAGAGCGTGTGGCTGGCCGGGCTGCCGGAGCGCGCCGCGCCGGCCGACGCGGCCGCGCTCGAGGCGCGCTACGGAAGGCTCTTCGAGGTCCGCGCGGTGGTGCAGGGGAAGCTCGAGGAGGCCCGGCGGGCCAAGCTCATCGGCTCGGGGCTCGAGGCGATGGTCACGCTCCGCGCCGAGGGGGAGCAGCGGCGGCTCCTCGAGGAGGCCCGGGCCGAGCTCGCGACGCTGTTCATCGTCTCGAAGGTGGTGCTCGCGGACGGGCCGCTCGGGGCCGAGGTGGCGCGCGCGCCCGGCGTGAAGTGCGAGCGGTGCTGGATCTACGCCGAGGACGTGGGCGTCGACCCGGCCCACCCGACCGTGTGCGGGAAGTGCGCGGGCAACCTCTCATGAGGCGGCCGCTCTCGCGCTGGGCGCTGCTCGCCCTCTTGTTCGCCGGGCTGGTGCTGCTCGACCAGTGGACCAAGTACCTGGCGGTGGAGCGGCTCACGGTGGCGCTCCAGCAGGGCGGCGCCGCCACGCTCTCCGAGCGCGTGCGCGGCTTCTACGGCTTCCGCCACCTCGAGCCGCTCTCGACCGAGCCGCACTACGTGTGGAGGCCGGTCTGGCGCATGAACTACGTGGAGAACCCGGGCGCCGCCTGGGGGCTCTTCCGCGGGTTCTCGCAGGGGGTCCGGAACGCCTTCTTCACGCTGGTCTCGCTCGGCGCGGTGGCGTTCATCCTCCACTACTACCGCAAGCTCCGGGACGACCAGCGCTACCTCCAGGTGGCGCTCGCGCTCGTGCTCTCCGGCGCGGTGGGGAACTTCCTCGATCGGCTGGCCCGCGGGTACGTGATCGACTTCGTCGAGTGGTACTGGTGGAACCGGCCGGACATCCGCTGGCCCACCTTCAACCTGGCCGACTCGCTCATCGTGGTCGGCGTCGCGCTGCTGGTCCTCCACCCCGGCCCGAAGAAGGACGCCGCGACCGCGCCCGGGCGGGGCGAGGCCGCCTCGCGGCTGCCGTAGGAGCCAAGCCGCCCGCCGCGGCCCGACCGACCGATGCTCCCGCTCCTGTTCACCCTGGTCGTCCCCGCCGGCCTCGCGAAGCCGCTCGCGGTGCTCGTCGCGCTCGCCCTCGCGCTCGGCCGCGCCCTCGCGGAGGTGCGCCGCGCGCGGCGCGCGAAGGCGGCGCTCTCGTTCCTCGCGGCGCTGCGGCGCGAGGCGGGCGTGATCGCCGCCCTGGCCCTCGCCCTGGCGGTGCTCTGGCGGAGCGGCCTCCTCGATGGCCCCATCCGCCTGCCCCTCCACACCTACGGCCTGCTCGTCGCCGCCGGCTTCCTGGTCGGGATCTGGCTCGCCCAGCGCGAGGCGGTCCGGCGCGGGCAGAGCCCGGACCGGATCGCCGACCTCTGCTTCTGGATCCTGGTGGCCGCGCTGGTGGGGAGCCGGGTCTACTTCATCCTGGTGAACTGGGGCGACTACTTCGGCCCGGGCGCGCTGGTCGCCTCACCGCTCGGGCGCATCCCCCGCCTCTTCGCCATCTGGGAGGGCGGGCTGGTCTTCTACGGCGGGTTCATCGGGGCGGTGCTCACCGCCTGGTGGTACCTGCGCCGCCACCGGATGCCGTTCCTCGCCCACGCCGACACGCTCATCCCCTCGGTGGCGGTGGGCCACTTCCTCGGGCGGCTCGGCTGCTTCGGGGCGGGCTGCTGCTGGGGCGGGGTCGCTCACGCGCACCTGCCCTGGGCGGCCCGCTTCCCGCCCGAGTCGCTCGCCTACCAGACCTTCGCGGATCGCCCCGACCCGGCCGCCTTCCTCGCGGCGGACCGCCTCACCACGCTGCCGCTCCACCCGACCCAGCTCTACGAGGCCTTCGGCGAGCTCGGCCTGTTCCTGGTGCTGGTGCTCCTGGTGCGGCCGCGGAAGCGCTTCCACGGGCAGGTGCTGGCGGCGTGGCTGCTCATGTACGCCTGTCTGCGCATGGTGGTGGAGGTCTTCCGCGGGGACGTGGAGCGGGGCGTGGTGATGGGGCTCGGCGTCGGCCAGTGGACCTCGCTCGTGATCTTCGCGGTGGGCGCGGCGCTGTGGGCGCGCGCGCCCCGCCCGATGGTGGCCGAGGTGCCCGCCCGGGCCGCCTGAGCCGCCGCGCGGCGTTCGTCCAAAGCCGATAGACTCGGAGCATGCCGCTCCCGCCGCAGAGGCCCGGACGCCCGGGCGCGCCGTCGCCGGTGGTGGAGCTCGGGCGCGGGCGGAAGCGCGAGGAGCTGGCCGAGGAGGCGTCGAAGCTCGAGGAGGAGATCGAGGCGCTCCGGGCGCGCTACGAGCAGTACTTCCTCGGCCTCGAGCGGCGCGAGCCGACGCGCTGGCGCGAGGAGGCGCGGAAGAAGGTGCTCCGGCTCAAGGCCGCCTTCACCCGCAACGCCGGCCTGCGGTTCCGGATCCAGTCGCTGCACGCGCGGTACCTGTCCTACGAGCGGCTCTGGCTGCGGAGCGCGCGCGAGAAGGAGGAGGGCACCTACCGGCGCGACCTGTTCAAGGCGCGGCTGCACGCCCGCGAGAAGGAGGAGACCGAGCGGGCCGCGACGGTGAAGGAGCCCGCGCAGGCCGCGTCGCCGCCGCCCCCCTCGCCTTCGACGCCCCCGGCAGGAGCCGGCGAGGAGGAGGCGCGCCTCCGCGCCGTGTACGACGCCTACCTGGCGGCGAAGCGGCAGTGCAACGAGGACGTGTCGCGGCTCACCTTCGAGGCGCTGGCCCGCACCGTGGCGAAGCAGGTCCCGGTGCTCATCGAGAAGTACAAGGCCAGGTCGGTGGACTTCCGCGTCGAGGTGAAGGACGGGAAGGCCGTGCTGAAGGCCATCCCCAGGGTGTAGGTGGATCTGCGCCGCGGGGCGAGGCGACCCGCCCGTGCTCCCGTGTTCGAACGACGGCCCGCTCGCCGGGCCGCCGCCCATCCGGGGTTTCGCGAGGAGTGAAGCCCGGCTTCGCGGCCGACCCCCGCGCCGGGTCCGTATCCCGTGGGAGGTTTCCCCGCCGCCGCCCCCGTGCTCAAGCTGTCCTCGGTCGAACCGGGGGTGGAATGAGACACCGCGCATCGCTGCCGCTCGTCGCCGCCGCGCTGCTCGCCGCCGCCTGCGGCGGGCGGGAGGCCGGGGCGCGGCGCGGCCAGGTGGCCGCCGAGGGGCGCGACCTCGAGCGGGTGATGGACCACCTCGAGGATCGACTGCTGGTGAACCAGGCCCGGGTGCGGTTCTGGGACGAGATGCGCGGCCGCCACGAGAGCGTGACCGCCATCGCCTGCGCCTCGCAGGAGGAGCACGCCGAGGAGATGGCGCGGCGCCTCCTGCCCGACGAGCGGCGGCGCAGCGCGGCCCGCGCGGCGGCCGGTCCGGAGCGGATGGCCGCGGCCTCGTCGAGGGAGGCCCGGCGAGCCCCCGCCTCCGCCGCGCCGCCGTTCCGCAAGCTGGCCGCCTCGGCCAGCAACTGACGCGTCCGCCGCCGCTCCGGGGGAGCCCCTCGGCCGGGGCCTTTTTCGGTTTGCGTCGGGGGGCCGATCGATCGTAAAAGGCTACCCTTCGTGGCGGCCCCCGCCGTTCGCGGGGGAACGCCTGGGTAGCTCAGTCGGTAGAGCAGGGGACTGAAAATCCCCGTGTCGCTGGTTCGATTCCGGCCCCAGGCACACACATCTCGGCTCGTGCATCTGGCCCATCAGACCGCAAGGTGTGATGGGCCTTCTGATTTTCGGGGGCAGCACCCTCACCGGGGTCACCGCCGTTCCGGGCCGTTCCGCGTCTCAATGGACGCAGACGTTCACCTTCACGAGCATCGGCACTTCCAGGCTCGAGAGCACGTTCACCATGTACGCCGTCGTGTGCTCGCTCCCGGCACCGAACACGGCACTCGTCAGCAGCGGGAGCCCCGTCTCCGCCACGACGTCCCACGTCCCGTCATCGGCGACCCGAGCCAGCCGTCCCGAGAACGCCAGCGCGACGTAGATGTCCTTCCACGGCCCGAGCGTGAGGCCGTCGGGGGCTTCGAGGCCCGTGGCAAGGATCGTGGGCGTCCCGGGATCACCTCGCCCATCGACCGGCACGCGGACGATGGTCCCTTGATCCGTGTTGGCGACGTAAAGCATGCCGCTCTTGAAGGTGATGCCGTTGGCCCCGAAGCCGTTGGCCGACAGCGGCGCCAGCGTCGGGTCCTGGAGCCAAGGGCGAGCGGTGTCGTCGCCGCGCGCTACCCTCCAGATCGTGCCCACGACGCTCTCGGTGATGTAGAGGTTGCCTCGGTCGTCGAACACGAGGGCGTTCGGCAGCGGCGCCTGCTCGACCGCGAGCGGGAACGCGAGAGCCGAGGAGCCATCCCGAGCGACGCGCCAGATGCCGTGGTTGCGCGAGTCGGCCCAGTAGTCGTACACGACCAGCCAGAGGGCGCCGTCGGGCGAGAACGTCAGCCCGAAGGTGCCGGCGAACATGCTGTCGTCCGTGGGCGGATCGTAGAGCTTGGCGATCACCTCGGCGTCGCCAGCCGGCGTGATGCGGTAGACGTTCAACGTGGTCTGGTCGCTCGTGTAGATGTCGCCCTGCGGCGAGGCGGTGACGCCTTCGAAATACCCGGACCTCGACACGACCGTCTGGACGGGCCCCGACGCGCAGCGGGCCCGCTCGAAAGGATCTTCCCCGACGGCGCTGCTCCGTCGTGAAGCCGCTGGCTCGGTGCTCGAGCCTCCACACGCAACCAACATCGCCGACCCGACGACAGCTGCCAAGAACCGCGGCATGGTGTCCCCCCGTCCTGAGCGTGACCGACTGTGAAGACACACTCCACAACTTTGCGCGGTGACGCCGCCACTTCACCGAAGGGCCTCAACGAAAGGTGTGCCGCCCAGGTGGTAGGCAGCTCGACGTGGCCGCAGGCCGCAAGGTGTGATTGGGCCTTCCGATTTTCGGGCCCGCCCCGCGTCGGCGGGGCGAGCCGCGTTCTACGGAACCGGGTCGGGCACTGCGCCGCGGTTGCGGTCGACCCAGGCGGCCCACGGGATGAAGAGCCAGAGGAGCAACCCAGCCACGCCGATGGCAGCCGGGCTCGGTGGCGGCGGGCCGAGGACGTTCGCCAGGTAGATGCCGACGAGCACGACGACGAGCGTCCAGAAGCCGACGCTGCCGGCGAGCGTCCTCGGCCGCGTTCCCAGCGCGTACATGCCGACCCCGGCGAGAAAGAGCCCGCCCTCGACCACGAGCGTCGCCGGGACCGAGTACCAGAGCCCGAGCCCCACGCGCGGGAGGCCCGGGGCGAGCGGCAGGTCGGGGCGATGCGTCACGAGGTCGAGCACCCAGTGCGAGAGCACCAGGGCGCCGACGACAAGACCGCCGAGGAGGTACCTGGTCCTCGTCCAGTAGACGAGTCCGAACATGACCGCCCACACGAGGACCAGGGCGAGGCTGTGGGTCCAGGGGTAGTTGACGAAGTCGAGGGGCGTGAAGGGCGTGTTGCCGGGGTCGACGCGCACCTCCTCCAGCCCGAGCAGGAGCAGCACCGGCCAGACGAGGTCGAGGAGCTGGGCGGCTGCGAACAGCGTCCCCAGCGACGTGCGCGGGGCGACGCGCTTCGCCGCCAGGCCCACCGCGAAGTGTCCGATGAACATGGAGGTGCTGTAGGTCATATGGTCACGCGAGGGCAACCTCGGGGATCCGGGTGACGCCACGGCGTCGTGCCTCGGCGCCTGCGGAGCCCGTCGATTCCGGTCGGCACCAGCGTCGGGGATGAGCACCTTCCCGGTCCCAGAAGTGCGTTCTCCCGCGAGGACCCTTCTCTGCGACCGATAGGCTGCAGGCAGCAGGTACCCGGACGGCAGCTTGGCCGCGGCTCTGACGAAGCTCTCGTCGCTCTGGCGACTGAACCGGGCGAGCCTCGCCCAGGCTCAACCACTCGAGAAACTGCGCTCGCACCCGCGTCTCCGCATTCGTTTGCGTACTCTCGGACCTGTGCAGAAGGAGGTCCCCTCCGGTGGCTCGGGACTTTCGCCGCGGCGCACGCGTTACAGGATCGACCCGCCAACTGTCACGAAACGAGCGTTGATATGCGAATCGCCACCGTCGTTACGTCGTGCGCCTTCCTGCTGACGGCCCTCGCGTGCGGTGGCTCCGCGACGAGCCCGCAGGCAGGCCCCTCCGGCGCGAGCAGCCCAGCCATCACGCAGTACCAGGACCTGAGCGCGAGCGTGCAGTCGGCTGCGGTCTCGTATGGAACCACGACGTCGGGACCCGGCATGACGCTCGAAGGATGTGCCGCTGCGCACGACGCCTACGACGCGCAGGTGCGTCCGTGGCTCTCGCAGATGGTTCAGATGAGCGCGAGCATGGACGCGTTCATGGACGCGCACGACGGGTCCGCGTACGCGGACATGGCCTGCGTCGCGAACGCGATGCTGCAGGAGCTCGACGCGCACCGGCTCGTGGCCTGCACCTTCTCGACGCTCGGCGGCGACCAGACCGAGGCCACGCGCCACGTGGGCGTGATGACCTCGTACGCAGGCCACGCCTATGACCGCTGCGGCCAGATGATGGGCGGCCAGTACACGTGGGCGCCGCCGGCGCCGGTGTGCGGTGGAACCCCGGGCGGCACGCCGACCGATCCCCTCGCGCTCGGCCAGCGGATCTTCGAGACGGGCATCGGCACGAACGGACAGCCGATCGTCCGCACCGGCGGCTACGGGATGATGATGTCGAGCGGGTGTGCGAGCTGCCACGGCTACGACGGGCTCGGCCGCACCCTGATGATGTTCACGACCCCGAACATCACGTACGCGAACCTCACCGATCCGTCCGGCATGCTCGACCCGGACGGAACCCGCGGCCCGACGTACACGGACGAGCTGATCCGGCGCGCGGTCACACAGGGCCTCGATGCCGGCGGGGGCGCGCTGTCCACGATCATGCCGCGGTGGCAGCTCGGCGACCTGGACTGGGCCGATCTCCTCCTCTTCCTGAAGACGCTCCCCGCGGCACCGGGTGGCGGCGGAACGCCGCCGCCTCCGCCGCAGGGCGGCTCCGGAACCATCTCCGGTGCCGTGTTCATGGGCGGCATGCGGTCCGGCGCGATCGCCGCCTACGTCATCAACGGCGGGATGATGGGCCCCTTGCTCGGGACGAGCTCGGTCGCCGCCTCGGGGAGCTTCACCATCCCGGTCGGAGACTACGCCGGACCGATCATGCTGCGGATGACGAGCGGCACCTTCGTGGACGAGGCGACGGGCACGACGATGTCGATGCAGTCCTCCGATGTCGTGACGAGCGCGGTTCCGTCCTTCGCGGCGGGCTCGGCGATCACCGGAGTGCAGGTCACGCCCCTCACCTCGATGGCGCAGGCCCGCGCGCAGTACATGGCTGGCGGCATGACGGGGGCCAACGTCGCGGCCGCCAACGTGGCGGTGGGCAACTACTTCAACGTCGGCGACATCCTCAGGATCGCCCCGATCGACCCGGCGGTCTCGGGGGCCGCGGCCGGCGCGGACCTCGGCGCGAAGAGCTACGGGATGACCATCGCCGCGATGTCGCAGTACGCCCGCACGATCGGGATGACCTCGTCCTCGGCTCCGATGTTCACCGCCATGATGCGAGACGCGTCCGACGGCCTGATGAACGGGATGATGGGCTCCACCCCGATCTCGATGGGTGGCATGGGCGGCGGGATGATGGGGGGCGGTGGAATGACGGGTGGAAGCCCGATGGCCGCGAACGGCGGTACCATCGGCCTCGCCACCGCGATGAGCGCCTTCGTCGGCTCTCCCCGCAACGCGTCCGGCGTTCCGATCGCGGACGTGCAGCCGCTCATCGACAAGCTGAACGCTTCGAACGGAGCGATCCAGTAGTCGCCTCGGAGACCGCGGCACCGGCGTCGGGGGCGAGCGCCATCCCGGGCCCCAGGATCGGTGCATCGGGCGGGACCGCTGCGGCGTCGCCCTGTGAGGGCGACGCCGCAGAAGGGCCCCGAGCCATCCGGCGTCAATTCACGGTGGCCGTGACGTTCGTCTGCTTCCCGTACAAGCCGGGCGCGGAGGTGGTGACCGCGCATTCCAGCGCCTCCGAGTCTGACGCCGTCGCGGTGATCGAGCGTGTATCGCAGAACCCGTTGCCGTCGACCAGGCAGGCGAGAGTGCCGTCCAGGCACGTGTCGCCGGGCTGGTCGCCGTCCCAGGTGATGACGTACCCGCCCGAGCCGCCAGTCACCTCGGCCGAGAACGTGACCTCGTCCGAGTCCATCGGGCATACCAGGGAGGCGGTGGACAAGGTCAGCTTCACAGCCAGCGGCTCGTAAACCTTCGCAGCCTGCGAGTCGGTGGCGACGCATCCCGTCTGCATGTCGAAGACCGTGAGCTCGGCGTAGTAGGCGCCGGGGAGCGAGACGAACGCCCTCCCTCCCTCGAAGGTCATGTCGCCCACAGGCGGCTCGGTGGTCACGATCGTCCCATCCCCGTAGAGGACCCAGTCGTACGCCAGGTCCGAGCTCCCGCCGACGATGTTCGCCCAGAAGCCGTATTGGAGGTTGCCGTCGGCCGGGCAGGATCCATTTGCATCCACGAACACGGCGAGCGTGGTGTAGGCGTCGATGCTGCCGGCCGCGCTCGCGGGGCAGCCGTTGGCATCGGTGACGTTGAGGGTGGCAGTGTACGGACCCTCGACCGACGTCGGCACAGCCCCGACGAGATCAGGGAACTGCGCGGAAAAACCGCCGGGGCCAGTGACAGTGACCAGGGTCGTCAGCGGTGCGGTGCCGCCGCCAGCGAACCCTTCATAGTGGAGCCCACCACACGTCGGCGCCGCGGTCATCCCGGCGCTGAGCGCCGGTGGCTGCGTGATCGAAACGCCGGCGGCGGCGGGGCAGCCGTTCGCGTCGGTGAGCGTCACGCTGTAATCACCGGCGGGCACGCCGGTGAGCGATGCCCCGGTCGCGCCGTTGGACCAGAGGAAGGTGTACGGCCCGACGCCTCCGCTCGGGACCACGGAGGCGTTACCGGTCGCACCGCCGAAGCACTCGACGCCGTCGGAGGTGATCTCGGCCGCCAGGGGCCGGGGCTGCGTGATGTTCACGCCGGCGGTGGCGGGACAGCCGTTCGCGTCCGTGACGGTCACGGCGTAGTCACCGGCGGGGACGCTGGCGAGAGATGCCCCGGTCGCGCCGTTGGACCAGAGGAAGGTATACGGACCGACGCCTCCGCTCGGGACCACGGAGGCGTTACCGGTCGCACCGCCGAAGCACTCGACGCCGTCGGAGGTGATGCTCACGGCGAGCGCGGGCGGCTCCGCGATCGACACGCTGGCGCTGGCGGGACAGCCGTTCGCGTCGGTGACGGTCACGCCGTAGCTTCCGGCGGGGAGGCCGGTGAGCGACGGACCCGTCGCGCCGGTGGACCAGAGGACGGTGTAAGGCCCGACGCCGCCGTGCGGGACCACGGTGGCGTTTCCGGACGCGCCTCCGGAGCACTCCACGCCGTCGGAGGTGATCTCGGCCGCCAGGGGCCCGGGCTGCGTGATGCTCACGCTGGCGGTGGCGGGGCAGCCGTTCGCGTCCGTGACGGTCACCCCGTACTCACCGGCAGGGACGCCGGTGAGCGTTGGCCCCGTCGCGCCGGTGGACCAGAGGAAGGCGTACGGCCCGGTGCCGCCGTGCGGCACCACGGTGGCGTTACCGGACGCACCGCCGAAGCACTCCACGCCGTCGGAGGCGATCTCGGCCGCCAGGGGCCCGGGTTGCGTGATGCTCACGCTGGCGGTGGCGGGGCAGCCGTTCGCGTCCGTGACGGTCACGCTGTACTCACCGGCGGGGACGCCGACGAGCGATGCCCCCGTCGCGCCGGTGGACCAGAGGAACGTGAACGGCCCGGTGCCACCGTGCGGGACCACGGTGGCGTTACCGGACGCACCGCCGCTGCACGCCACGCCGGCGGAGCTGATCTCGATCGAGAACGGCGCGGGCTGCGCGATCGTCACGCTGGCGGTGGCGGGGCAGCCGTTCGCGTCCGTGACCGTCACGGTGTAGTTCCCGGCGGCGACGCCGGTGAGCGTCGGGGTCATCTCACCGTTCGACCACAGGAAGGTGTACGGCTCGGTGCCGCCGCTCGGGATCGCGACGGCGCTCCCGGTCGACCCTCCGCCGCACACCACGTCGTCGGAGCGGATCTCGATCGAGAGCGGCACGCGCTCGCTGATGGTGACGCTCGCGCTCGTGGAGCAGGCGCTCGCGTCCTGGATGGTGACGGTGTACATGCCCGGGGGAACGCCGGCGATGCTCGGCGTCGTCGCGCCGGTGGACCAGACGTACGTGTACGGCCCGGTCCCGCCCGTCGCCGTGGCGGTCGCGGTGCCGGTCGTGCTCGCCTCGCACGTCAGGCCGTCGGAGGTGATCTCCGCCGCCAGGGGGGTGACGGTGGTCGCGGAGGTCGAGGCGTCACCGGTGCAGCCGTCCGCGGTCACGACGTGGACCGTCGCGTCCACGGTCGACCCCGCCGGCAGCGAGACCGCCAGGTCGCCCGTGCAGTCATCACTCGCACCGACGACGGCGCCGCCGCTCGCGAAGGTCCAGTGGCAGGTCGCGCCGTCGACGCTGTAGTGCAGCGACCCCTCGCAGTTGCTGGCGAGGTCCGGCGCTGGCGTCGTCTGGCACGTGCAGCAGGGCGTGAACCCGATGTAGTGACCCCACGACCTGCCGGTGAACGCTCGATTGCCGGACCAGCCGGTCTGGACGACCTGCGCCCCGCCCGGAAGCGTCTCCCTGATCCTGAGATGGAAGAGGATGCCCAGCTGCGTGCCGCACAGCGCGCTCCCGGTGGCACAGACGTCCGCGGGGAGGTCGAAGGCCGTGAACGGGATCGTCTGGGAGAAGTCGGCTCTCGACGGCGTGGCGTACGCGTACTGGAACGCGAGCTTGCCAGGCGCCAGCCTGACGGGCGGGAAGGCCGTCTGGACGTCGATGGCGATCGCCTCGAAGGCGAGCTCGTGGCCCGCGGGGATCGTCTGCGATGGCTCGTAGAGGTGGGCCGTGAAGGTGAGGCCGGTGCAGCTGCTGGCCACCGTCACGTACCCCGCGGTCACGTTCTGGGCCACGATGATCGGGTACTGGACCGGTGCCGGGGGATTGCACGCGGCCGCCCCGACCTCGCCGACGGCGGCTTCGACGCGGCCAGTCAGCTCCCCCGCGCCTTCACTTCCCGCGATCCCCGAGTCGCCGCAGGACAGCGCGAGAAAGCCGAAGGCGAGTATCGAGACCAGCCGACGCGGAACGTCGCGGGTCCTCGACCGGCGAGTGGACACACCACTCCGTCCCTCATCCCGCAGAGTGAACGCTCTCATGTCTTCCCCCCCACGCGTTCGCGAGCGCCGCGATACCTGTTGGCCAGCAAAATGGATTCGATGCCCCTCGACGAGCGAGGTCAACGGAAGGTCCGGGTTGAATCCGAGTGCCTACCGCCGCCGAGCGCGGCACGCGGTCGCGTGAAGCGCACTCACAGTGAGGCAAGTACGCGGCAAGCGGTCGCGCGCAGCGCACTCACGGTGAGAAGCGCCAGCGGCCGGCAGAAGCGGTACCAACGCCGGGCGCATTGCCGCACCACTCCTGCGCGGGCGGCTGCGCCGAGACGAAATCGGCGGCGACGGGCCGGGACGCTGGCCCTTTGTCCGCGCGTCGATGCCTGCATTCCCAACAATGAAGCTCGACGAATCGATCTGCGCGGCGCTCGGCAGCGCACTCCGCCGGCACGTTGACGCTCGGAACGCCTCCCCGCGCCTCGTCAGATTGACGGCTTCTGTACGACCGGAGGCGCTGGCGCTGGAAGGCCACCGAGCACCTCGTGAACGCGGCGCGCGACGAACGAGCCGTAGTTCGGTCCGACCTTGGACACGAACTCGGGCGTGACGTCCGGATCATATTGCGTGAAGAAGACGCCTGCGGCGAGCGGGATGATGCCGAGCTCGAGCCATCCGAGCTCGGTCCACGTTCGGTCGGGCTCCGCCTGGCGGAAGGCGTAGCGGGTCGCGACCGCGAATTGCTCGGCGTACCCGTCGCGCATGGACATGCTCACACGCGTATCTATGGCCGCCACGTAGCCGTAGCCCCAGAGCGCGGGCGCGAAGATCAGGAAGCCCGGCCAGCTCACGAAGAAGTTGCTCCCTCTCCCGGAGTAGCTCGGCGCCACCGCGACGTCGAGCACGACGTCCGCGAGGTCCCGGTGCACGGCCGGTTCGTACGGGAAGAGCACCCAGGCGAAGCTCGCGTCGCGCCGCAGCCCCTCGACCACCGCTTCGACGAAGCCGCGCGTCGCCGGGTCGGCGGCGTTCTGGGAGGTGACGCCCACGCTCCGTGGCGGCTCGAGCTGCGGCAGCGGTGCGGGCTCGTAGTCCTTGAGGTTCGTGATCCGCAAGGCGTGGCTGCACCCGATCGCACCGAGCGAAGCCGCGAGCACGGCACTCGAGATCAGTCGCTTCATGCATTCCCCCGCCGGGCGTTGAGCCCCAGGACGTTTGTACATGCCCTGCTGTCGAGCAGCGAGGGAGAGCGCCGCGGTGGGCACCCGCGGAGCGAGCTGACGCCGCAACGGAGTGATGCGTCACATCCCAAAGACCTAGTAGACGCACCGTCACTCCGGTGCAGCGCCGCCGCTCCGCGCGATTCTTGGCCGCCCCGGCGCACACCCGTGGTGCTAGCCTCGTCAGCAGGGGGCGAGCGTATGCGCTGGCGTCGCGGGGATGCGGCCTTCGGGTCGCTGCGGGGAGCTGCGGCCGTCGCGGCGTCGCTCTTCGCGGTGCTCGCGCTCGTCGGCTGCCCGACCGCGAGCCTCGATCAGCGCCGACATCACCTCGTCACCGTTGGCCTTGGAGCCGCATCGCTCGACGACAACCAGCAGCCGGTAATTCAACCGGATCGACTCGAGCTGCATCGCAGCTTGGTCGTGCACGGCGCCTACGACTACCGGCTGATGGGACCAGGTGGATGGCTGGCGGTGTCGGCGCGGGTGGTCTCGCATGTCAACAGGGGCATGCGCGCCGCTCCATGGCGGGGAGCGAGCGTGTCGGGTGAGCAGGTCACGCGCCCGTGCGATCTCTTCTGGGCGATCGCCGGTCCCTCCATCGGACTGCAGGTCCCGGCCAATTTACCGCTGTCACTCGTAGGCGATGTCGGCTACGCGCTGGCGTACCTGTCGCGGAAGGGATGCTCCGACTCGGGGCGGGCCATGGCGACCGCGGTCATCCCGCAGCTTGGATTTGGCCTGCTGGTTGGAATGGGCCCAGAAGCCGCGTGGAAGTTCGGCGGGCGCTATGTTCGGCTGCCGCTCGATGTCGTCGGCGTGGGGTCCGAGCCCAGGTGGGCCAGCGTCGGCGAGATCTCGCTCGTCGTCGCCTTTTGATGACGATGAACCGCCGGGCGGCCGAGGCCCTCCCGGGAGGTCGACGCTCCGCTCCCGGTGCTATCTTCGCCTCCTCCCAGGAGCCCTTGCCATGCCCGACAGCCCTCCCCCCGCCGCGCGTGGCCTGCCGGAGCTCCGGGCGGCCATCGACGCGCTCGACCTGCGGATCCTCGCGCTCCTGGACGAGCGCGCCGCGGTCGCGACCGAGATCGGCGAGCTCAAGCGGCTCGCCCAGCCCGACGCACCCTTCCACGCGCCGGCCCGCGAGCGCGAGGTCATCGCGCGGCTCGAGGCCCTCGGCACCGGCCCCTTCCCGCGCGCCGCGGTCCGGGCCGTGTTCCAGGAGATCATGAGCGCGTGCCTCAGCCTGGAGCGGCCGCTGCAGGTGGCCTTCCCGGGCCCGGAGGGCTCCTTCACTCACCAGGCGCTGAAGCTCCAGTTCGGCCTGTCCGCCCACCCTCTCCCGCACCGCTCCATCGGCGCGGTCTTCGACGCCGTCGAGGCGGGCCGGGTCGACTACGGCGTCGTCCCGGTCGAGAACGCCACCGAGGGGGCGGTGGACTCGACGCTCGACGCCTTCCTCGAGCGGTCGGTGCGGGTGGTCGGCGAGATCCTGCTGCCGCACCAGCTCTCGCTGCTGGTCCACCAGGACCTGGAGCCAGCGCAGGTCGCGCGCGTCTACGGCCAGGACGAGTCGCTCGCCGCCGCCCGCGCCTGGCTCGACGCCCACCTGCCCGGCGCCACCCGGGTGATCGCGCCGGGCAGCGCCGACGCGGCCCGCCTGGCCCGCGAGGATCCCGACGGCGCGGCCGTCGCGCCCGACGTGGTGGCGCGCCTCTTCGACCTGCGCGTCGCGGAGGAGCGCATCCAGGCCGCCACCTCGGGCGCCACCCGCTACTGGGTGCTCGGGAGGAAGCCGACCGCGCGGACCGGCCGCGACCGCACCAGCATCGTCGTCTCGGTGAAGGACGGCCCTGGCGTGCTGCTCCGGATGCTGGAGCCGTTCGCGCGCCGCGGCATCAACCTGAGCCGCATCGAGAGCCGCCCCGCGCCCCGCCGGGCGTGGGAGTACGTCTTCTTCCTCGACCTCGACGGCCACGAGGCCGACGAGCCGGTGGCGAGCGCGATCGCCGAGGTGCACGTGGCCAGCGCCGGCCTGCGGATCCTGGGGAGCTACCCGCGGGCGGAGACCGTCGCGCCGCCCGGCGCGGAGCCCCGCTGAGGCCGCGGCCCCCTACTCGAGGAGCCGCTCGATGTCGTCCGGGCTGGCGGGCTTCGCGAGGTGCCGGTCGAACCCGGCCTCCAGCGCCGCCTTCGCGTCCTCGGGCTGCGCGTAGCCGCTCACGGCGACGAGCTGGATCCGGCTTGTCGCGCCGGCGCGGAGCGCCCTCGCGACCTCGAACCCGCTCATGCCGGGCAGGCCGAGGTCGCAGAGCACCACGTCGGGCGGGTTCGCGCGCGCCCGCTCCAGGGCGCTCGGGCCGTCGTAGGCGACCTCCGTGACGTGGCCGAACAGCTCCACGATCTGCGCCAGCGAGTCGGCGCCGTCGCGGTTGTCGTCCACCACCAGGACCCGGCGGATCGTGCTCGCTCGTCGCGGTCGGCCCGCCTCCAGGCGCGGGTCGACGGCGGACGTGACCAGGGGGAGGCGCACCACGAACTCCGCGCCCTTTCCCTTGCCGGCGCTCAGGGCCTGGACCGCCCCGCCGTGCAGCTCGCTGATTCCCTTCACGAGCGAGAGGCCGATCCCGAGGCCGCCCTCGGTCCGCGCCAGCGTGCGATCTCCCTGGACGAACAGGTCGAAGACGCGCGGCAGGAGCGCCGGGTCGATCCCGGCGCCGGTGTCGCGCACCGAGATCTCGGCCGCCCCGTCGGTCACTCGCAGGGACAGCTCCACCAGATCCGCGGGCCGCGTGAACTTGGCGGCGTTGTGCAAAAGGTTCCCGACCACCTGCGTGATCCGCGTCGCGTCGGCCACGGTCCACACCTCGGCGGGTGGCAGCGACACGTGGAAGGCGACGCGGCGCGCCTGCATCAGCGGGCGCAGATCGTCGGCCGTGCGCCGCACCACCTCGCGGAGATCGAGCCGCTCCCGGCGGAGCTGGATCTTCCCGCGCGCGATGCGGGTCACGTCGAGGAGGTCGTCCACCAGACGCGTCAGGTGCTCCGCCTGGCGCTCGATCACCGCGCGGGCGTGGGCGGCCTGCTCGCTGCCCGGCTCCGCGCGCTCGAGGAGGTACACGGAGTTGCGGATGGGCGCGAGCGGGTTGCGCAGCTCGTGGGAGAGCATCCCCAGGAACTCGTCCTTGCGCCGATCCGACTCGCGGGCCTCCGCCAGCAGGCGCTCGCGCTCCGACTCCGCCCGCTTGCGGTCGTCGATGTCCATGGCGGCGCCGATGAACCGGACCACCCGGTCGCCGTCCACGATGGGCGCGAGCCGGCTCAGGAACCAGCGGTAGCTCCCGTCGGCGGCGCGGTACCGGAGCTCGACGTCCTGCGGCGACCTCAGCTCGCGCGTGCGGCGCAGGCAGTCGCGCGCCGCCGTGAGGTCGTCCGGGTGCAGGACACCCTGCCACCCGGTGCGGGCGGCCGCCTCCAGGGTGAGGCCGGAGTAGGCCACCCAGCTCGAGTTCACGTACTCGGGCCGGCCGTCGAGCGCGAGCTCGCAGACAATCTGTGGCATCGCCTCGGTCAGCGTGCGGAGGCGCTCTTCGCTCTCGCGGAGCGCGGCCTGCAATCCCTCGAGCCGCCGCGCCGTGATGAGCAAGCCCGTTCCGCCCTCCATCGGGACCGGCGCGACGCTGCCCTCCCACCACGTCTCGTGCCCGCGGACCACCAGCGCGTGGCGGGGGACCTCGACGCGGTGCCCGGCCCTCGCCCGGGCGTGCAGCGCGCGCGCCGTGTCGCGTGAGGCGGGGAAGAGCTCGAGGATGTCCTCGCCCAGCACCTGGTCGAGCGTGAAGCCTGTCGCGCGCAGCCACTGCGCGTTCGCGCGGAGGACGGTTCCGTCGGGCGCGACCAGGCACCGGCCAGCGCCGGGGTCCTCGAACAGCAGGTCGGCCAGGCTCGCCGCCAGGTCGGTTGCCACCGTCATCGCCGCTCCGTCGGAAGGCTGCCGCCCATCCTAGCGGGTTCGCCGCCCCCGTGCCTCCGCGGGCACCAATGGTAAGGGCACCCGGGGCCGGGCGCGCGGCGCATCCGCGAGAATCCGCGATGGGGGGAGATCTCCTCGCGACGTCCTGCGCTACATCGGCGCCAGCGTCCGGAGGACCTGCCGGGCGCGCGCCGCGACCAGGCTCCGCTGCGGGTCGAAGCCGGCGAGGCTCCTCGCCACCCGGGCGGCGCAGGCCGGGCAGGCGGCGAAGGTCTGCCGGGTGGGATCGAGCAGCGGGTGGAGGCGCGCGGCGCCGTCGCCGCAGACGTCGCAGACCGGGACGGTGGAGAGCTCGAAGCGGTGCTCGATCATGGTGTCTCTTCTCCGTCGCTGGCGACACGGGCGCGCGGGTCACCACGCTCCGCAGCATGCCATGCCCCACCCGCGCGGAAGTCCCCGAAGCCGGGTGACGCTCCATGTGCGCACGACCGCTGCGCCCGAACCACCTGCGCGCGCGCGGACGCACATGGGCGACCGCCCGATCCGCCGGAGTCCGTTTCGCGGGCGTGCGACGCCTCGTGGCAACGAACGCCCCGAGGGTCCGCGCCGCGGCCGCGGGCATGGGTCCCCGACCGCCACCCTCCTCGCCGACGCCTCCGCGCCGCCAGCCGGTGAACGGAGCGATGACGGGTCCCGGGTCCGGGAGCGGCGTTCGCCGTCAGCTCGGCGTGCGCCGCAAGGCCCGTGCGTGGACCCTTCCAGGTCTCCCGGCCGACCCGCTGCCCGGGAGGCGCCTGGTAACGTTGAGGCAGCTGGGCCCCCCGCATACCATCCGCTCACGCGGGGGGACTCGCATGTCCAGCGATGGCGAGAAGGGCGGTATCCCGCGGGGCGATCTGTCGGCGCTCCTGCTGGCCATCGCCCGTGCCCCGGATGCCGACGCCCGACCCATGCGTTCGCGGCTCGCGCCGGGCGAGCGGGTCGGACGCTTCGAGGTGCTCCGTGAGATCGGGCGCGGCGGCTTCGGCGTCGTCTACGAGGCCCTCGACCCCGATCTCGGCCGCAAGGTCGCGCTGAAGGCGCTGCGGCCCTCGCGCCCCGGCCACGAGCTCTCGGCGGAGTGGCTCCGGAGGGAGGCCGAGGCCGCCGCGCGGCTCGATCACCCGGGGCTCGTGACGCTGTTCGAGGCCGGCCTCGCCGACGGCCTCCCGTGGCTCGCGATGGAGCTCTTGAAGGGCGAGACGCTCGGGCAAAGGCTCGAGCGCGAGCCGCTCGAGGTGCGCGAGGCGGTCGGGATCGCGCTCGAGATGGCGCGGGCGCTCGGCCACGCGCACGCGCGGGGCGTGGTGCACCGCGACCTCAAGCCGGCGAACGTGTTCCTCACCGAGGAGGGGCGCGTCAAGCTGCTCGACCTCGGGCTCGCGCACCTGCTCGGGACGCGGGAGACGTCGCACGGGGGAACGCCCGCCTTCATGGCGCCGGAGCAGTGTCGCGGCGAGGCGGGCGACGCCCGCACCGACGTGTTCGCTCTCGGGGCGGTGCTCTACACGATGCTCGCCGGGCATCCGCCGTTCGAGGTCAAGGACGGGCGGAGCGCCGCGCTCGAGCGTGCCACCGCGGAGCCCCTTCCGCGCGTCGCGCCGCGCGCCCTCGCGAGGCTCGTGGCTCGGTGCCTCTCCCACGACCCCGACGCGCGGCCCACGAGCGGACAGGCCGTGGCGGAGGAGCTGCTCGCGATCCAGCGCGCCCTCGAACGGCCCCGGGTGCGTCGGGTGCGGGTCGCCGCCCTGTCGGCGGCGCTCGTCGCCGTGGCCCTCGCGGCCGCTGCCGCGCTCTGGCGCAGCCGCGCGCATCCGGATCGGTCTCCGGAGGCAGGCCCCGTGACCCTGGCCGTCCTCCCGCTCGCGAACCTCTCCGGGGACCCGGCCCAGGACTACTTCAGCGACGGCATGACGGCGGAGATCATCGGGAAGCTCTCGCGGCTTCCAGGGCTCGCGGTGGCCGCCCGCACGAGCGTCGCCAGGTACAAGGGCTCCACCTCGGGCCCGCGGGAGATCGGCGGCGAGCTCCGCGTCGCGTACGTCCTCGAGGGCGCGGTCCGTCGCGGAGGCGATCGGGTGAGGGTCACCGCCTCCCTGGTGAAGACGGCGGACGCGTTTCCGGTCTGGTCGGAGGACATCGACGCGCGGGCCGGGGACCTGCTGGAGGTGCAGGAGCACGTCGCCACGCGCATCGTCCAGGCCCTCGACGTGCACCTGAGCCGGGAGGACGCTCGCGCGCTCGGTGACTGGGGGACGCGGAACGCCACCGCGTACGACTCGTACCTGCGCGGCGAGGCCCTCGTTCAGCACTTCGACGAGGAGGACAAGCTCGCCGCGGCGCGCGGCCACTTCGAGCGCGCGCTCGCGGCGGACCCGAAGTTCGCGCCGGCCATGGCGGGGCTCGCGAGCTCCGAGGCGCAGACGTACCGGAACTTCGACAGCGACCCGGCGAGGCTCGCTCGCGGCGACGCGCTGGTCGCGCGCGCCCTCGCGATCGATCCGCGGCTCGTGCGCGCTCGCATGGCGGCCGGACAGATCCGCGGGATGCGCTTCGACTACGAGGGAGCAGCGGAGGAGTTCCGCCGTGTCGTCGCGGAGGAGCCGCGGAACTACGTCGGCTGGGATGCCCTCTGCTGGGTGCTCGGATACAGGGTGCCGCCCGCGCTGGACGAGGCAGAGCAGGCGTGCCGGCGCGCCCTCGAGATCAGCCCGGGGTTCGGGGAGGCTTACTACCACCTCGCGCGCGTGCTGGCGGCGCGCGGCCAGTTCGACGAGGCAGAGCAGGCGATCGTCCAGCTGGCGGAGCTCAATCCCGGCCTGAGGCTCATCGGCATCGGGCGCTACTGGATCGCGATGGCGCGGGGCCGCCCGCGGGAAGCGCTCGCGCAGTTGCCGGAGTCGCAGGCGACGGGCGTCTACCATGCCTGGCGCGCGATGGCGCTCGCGCAGATGGGCGAGCGCGCCCGGGCGCTCGAAGCCCTCGAGCGCGCGTTCGCGCTGGGCTATCGCGACACCCCCGACCTTCGTCGCTCGCCCTACCTCGCGCCGCTCCGCGCCGACCCGCGCTTCGAGAGGCTGCTCACGAAGTACGGCATCGCGCCCTGAGCCGCCAGAGGATCAGCGACAGCGCTCGTGGAGCGGTACGGCCCCCTCGTGATGATGTCACGAGCGCTCACGTGAGCGGCGCACGGGCTACATCGGCGCCAGCGCCTGAAGGACCTGCCGGGCGCGCGCCGCCACCAGGCTACGCTGCGGGTCGAAGCCGGCGAGGCGCCGCGCCACGCGGGTGGCGCAGGCGGGGCAGGCCCTGAAGGCCTGGCGGGTGGGGTCGAGCAGGGGGTGGAGGCGGGCGGCGCCGTCGCCGCAGACGTCGCAGACCGGAACGGTGGAGAGCTCGAAGCAGTGCTGGACCATGATGGACGCCGCCTCCGTGCGCGATGGCCTCCCGACCGGCGCGCCGACGTCGAGGAGCTTGCCACGGCGCGCCCGCGCGGGAATCCCCGAAGGCGGGTGACGCTCTCTCCACGCACGCCACCCGCGCGTGGCCCACCTCGGCGCGCGGGTCGCACACGCAGGTCGCGCCGAGGTCCGCGGATCGTCCGGTGCCCCACGACCCCACGAGTCCGGTGGTCCGCAGAACGGACGGTCCGACGCGGCGCGAGCTGCGGCGGGGGAGACGAGCGGTGGACGCCGCTACCCCAGCGCTTGCTCCACCGCCGCGAGCGCGTGGAGCTCGGTCGTGTCGAAGAGCGGGACCGGCACGTCGGGCTGCTGGACGAGCATGGTGATCTCGGTGCAGCCGGCGATGACGCCCTGGGCGCCTTCGCCGACCAGCGCTTCGATCACGGCGAGGTAGCGCGCCTTCGAGCGGGGCTCGACGCGGCCGAGGACCAGCTCCTCGAAGATGATGCGGTTCACCTCGTCCCGCTCGGCCGACCCGGGGACCAGGACCTCGAGGCCGAAGCGCTGCGCGAGCCGCGCGCGGTAGAAGTCCTGCTCCATGGTGTAGCGGGTGCCGAGCAGGCCCACCTTGCGCACGCCGGCGCCCACGACCCGCGCGCCGGTCACGTCGGCGATGTGCACCAGCGGCACGCGCACCCCGCGCATCATCCGGTCGGCCACCTTGTGCATGGTGTTGGCGCACAGGACGAGCAGCTCGGCGCCGGCGCACTCCAGCGCCGAGGGCGGCCCGGTTCAGGATCGCGCCCGCCTCCTCCCACCGGTCGGCCCGCTGGAGCGGCTCGATGTCGCGCGAAGTCCACCGAGGCGAGCACCAGCCGGGCCGAGTGGAGGCCGCCCAGCCGCGCCTTCACGGCCTCGTTGATGAGCCGGTAGTAGTGCGCGGTGGACTCCCAGCTCATGCCGCCGACGAGGCCGATGGTCTTCACGCGCCGATCCTCCTGGTTCCTCGCGCCGCGCCAGGGCGCCCGCCCGTCACAGCTCCTCCACGAACCGTAGCATCCGCTGGCGCTCCGCTGCGTCCGGCAGCCGCCCGAAGCCGGCCGCCATGTTGTCCTCCAGGTGCTCCACCTTGGAGGTCGCCGGGATGGCGCAGGTGACGGCGTGGTGCGAGACCGCGAACTTGAGGAAGTACTGGGCCCAGCTCGCGACGCCGAGCTCCTTCGCGAAGGGCGGCAGCTTCTTACCCCGGACCCGGTCGAAGAGGCCGCCGAGCTGGAAGGGGCGGTTGACGAGCACCGCCACCTCGCGCTCCGCGGCGAGGGGGAGGAGCCGGTCCTCCACCTCCCGGTCCTCCAGGTTGTAGGAGAGCTGCACGAAGTCGAACCGCTCCTTCCGGAGCGCCTGCTCGAGCTCCTCGTGCATGCGCCCGTGCGAGGTGGTGATGCCGAGGTAGCGGATCTTGCCCGCCGCCTTCAGCTCCCGGAGCGTGCCGAGGTGCACCTTCCAGTCGCGCAGGTTGTGGATCTGCACGAGGTCGAGGCGCGGGACGCCCCACAGGCGCCGCGACCGCTCCATCTGCTCGACGCCGGCCTGCTTCCCGTCGGTCCAGACCTTGGTCGCCGCGAAGACCGCCCCGTGCCGGGTGGCGGCGAGGAGCTCGCCCACCACCGCCTCCGCCTGCCCGTACATGGGGGAGGAGTCGATGAGGGCGCCCCCGCGGTCGAAGAAGGCCTGGACCACCGGGGCGAGGGCGGCGCGCGCCGCCCCGGGCGCAACGTCGAACGTGCGCGAGGTGCCGAGGCCGATGACCGGGACCTCCTCCCCGGTCGAGGGGATCTTCTTCTTGATGGGCCGCCTGCGCGGCGCGGACTCCCGCGGGGACGAGCGGCGCCGCGGCCGCGAGGCCGATCCCCTGGATGAAGCGACGCCGGGTCAACGAGCCGTTCCAGCCTTCCATGGCGCACCTCCGCTCATCACGCCGGCGGCGAGGGCGTCCTGCCGCCGGCCCAGCCGGTAGGCGAGCCAGGCCCACAGGCCCGCGACCGGCACGGCCAGGAGCGCGATGGCGCCCAGGCTCGCCCCGGTCGCCCGCAGGCCGGCGTAGGCCCAGGCGCTCGCCGCGTCCCCGCCGCGGTAGACCACCGTGTCGAGGAAGCTCTTCGCCTTGTACTTCTCCTCGCGCCCGAGCACGACGTAGAGGAGCTCGCGCGCCGGGCGGGTGAGGGCGTAGTCGCCGGCGCGCCGCAGGACCTGCACCGCCACGATCACCGCGAGCACCGGCGCGAGGGCGAGCGCGAGGAAGCCGAGCCCGAGCAGCGCCGGGACGAGCGCCAGCGTGAAGGCCACCCCGACCGCGCGCAGCAGCCGGCCGGTCACGAGCACCTGGAACCCGATGGTGAGCGCGTTCACGGCGAGGTCGACCGCCCCGAACAGCGCGGTGCGCTCGGCGGAGCCCGCGACGCTCTCCCGGACGATCTGCGCCTGCTGGAAGTACAGCACCGTGGAGGTGGTGGTGTAGAGGAGCATGAAGAGCGCGATCCCGAGCAGGTAGGGCGAGCGCAGGACGAGCGGGACGGCCGCCAGGATCCCGCCGCCGAGCGGGCGCGCCTCCGCGGCGCGCGCCTCGGCCGTGTCCGCGCCCGCCTGCCGATCCTTCCAGGCGATCAGCCGGTGGATGCACAGCACGGCCACGCCCATGAACCCGGCCGAGAGGAGCAGCAGGCTCGGCGGCCCGAGCGGGCGCGCCAGCGCCGCGGCCAGGGCCGGGCCGGCCAGCGCCCCGAGGGTGCCCCCCGCGGCGATGAAGCCGAACAGCCGCTTCGCCTGCGCGCTCGTGTAGAGGTCGGCCATGAAGCTCCAGAAGACCGACACCACGAACAGGTTGAAGACGCTGGTCCAGATGAAGAAGGCCCGGGCCGCGGCCACGTGGCTGCCCTCGGGGCGGAGGAGGACGTGGAAGCCGAGCAGGTTCGCGATGAAGAACCAGTAGACCCACGGCAGGAAGCGCCGGCGCGGGTAGCGCGAGGTCACGAGGCCGAAGAGCGGCACCGCCGCGAGCATCGCGACGAAGGTCCCCGTGAACAGCCAGTGAAGCTGCTCCACCCCGCCGGCGATGCCCATCGCGTCGCGCATGGGCCGCACCACGTAGTAGCCGCACAGGAGCGAGAAGAAGTACGCGAAGGACCAGAGCAGCGCCGGCACCTCGGGCGGCTCGACCGCCACGAGCCGCGCGAGCAGGGCGACGGCGGCGCCGCCGGCGGCGCGGGCGGGGCCGGCCACGGGCTACCCCGCCACCCGCAGCATCGCGGCGAGCGAGCGCTCCACGTCCTCCTCCGTGGTGGCCCAGCTCGAGACGCTGATCCGCATGGCGGTCCTCCCCTGCCAGACGGTCCCGCCGCAGAAGCAGGTCCCGTCGGCCTGCAGCGCGGCGATGACCTGCCGGGTCCGCGCGTCGTCGCCGAACGAGACCAGCACCTGGTTCAGCACCACCTCGTTCAGGACCCGGTGTCCGGCGGCGGTGAGCCCCTCGGCGAAGCGGGTCGCGTGGCGGCAGCAGCGCTCCACCATGGCGGCGAGGCCGGCGCGGCCCAGGGTGCGCAGCGCCGCCCAGACCTCGACCCCGCGCGCGCGGCGGGAGAGCTCGGGGGTCGAGTCGGCGGGGTCGCGCGCGCCCGCCTCGGGCAGGTAGGCCGCGGTGATGCCCATCGCCGCCAGGAGCGCCGCCTCGTCGCGCACCAGCGCGAGGCCGCTGTCGTAGGGCACGTTCAGCCACTTGTGCGCGTCGGTGGCCCAGGAGTCGGCCTCCGCGTAGCCGTCCATGAGGTGGGCCCGCGCCGGCGCCGCGGCGGCCCAGAGGCCGAAGGCGCCGTCGACGTGGACCCAGGCGCCGGCCGCGCGGGCGCGGGCGATCGCCGGCCGCGCCGGGTCGAACGCCCCGGTGTTCACGTTTCCGGCCTGCAGGCAGACGATGGCCGGGCCGGTGAGCGCCGGCAGGGCGTCGGGCCGGAGCCGGCCCTGGCCGTCCACCGGCACGGTGAGCACCCGCTCGCGCCCGAGGCCGAGCATGGCGAGCGCCTTCAGCACGCTGACGTGCACCTCGGCCCCGACCACCACCGTGATGGGCGGCGCGCCGAACAGGCCGCGCGCCTCGACGTCCCAGCCCTCCCTCGCCAGCAGCGCGTGGCGCGCCGCCGCGAGCGCGGTGAAGTTCGCGACCGTCGCGCCGGTGACGAAGCCCCCGCCCGCCTCCCGCGGGAGTCCCAGCGCCTCCAGGGTCCAGCGGAGCGCCACCCGCTCGATCGCCGCCGTCCCCGGGGTCACCGCCCACTTGGCGCTGTTCTGGTCCCAGGCGGTGGCGAGCACGTTCGCCGCCACGGTCGCGGGCAGCGCGCCTCCGATCACGAAGCCGAAGAAGCGCGGCCCCGCCATCGCCATGGTGGCGGGCGAGACGCGCCGATCGAGCTCGTCGAGGACGGCGGCCGGATTGCTCGGCCCCTCGGGGAGGGGCTGGTCCAGGGCCGAGAGCGCGGCGACGGCCTCGGGAGAGGGCGCGACCGGCCGGCCGTCGAGGCCGTCGAGGTAGGCGGCGGCGCGGCGGGCGGCGTCCGCGAGGAGCGCGGCGGTGGGGGTGGGCGGCATCGGCAACACCTAGCCTGCGACCCGGTCCGGCGCACCGATCCCCTCCCCGCTCACCCCGCCCGCGCGTCGCGCCGGTACTCGGCCGGGGCCTTCCCGGTCCAGCGGCCGAAAGCGCGAGCGAAGCTCTTCTCGCTCCGGAAGCCGACCGCCCAGGCCACCTGCTTCACCGACCGGCCGCTGCGGCGCAGGAGCTCGATGGCGAGGTCGCGCCGCGCCTCGTCCTTCAGGGCCTGGAGCGAGGAGCCCTCCTCGCTGATCTGGCGGTGCAGGCTCCGGACCGAGACGTGCAGCTGGCGGGCGAGGTCGTCGGCGCTCCGCAGCCGCTCGGCGTGGCTGAGGAGGAGCCCCCGAACGCGACGCACCAGCAGCCGGTCGCGCCGGTACTGCAGCACGGTGAGCGGCAGGGCGCGCTGGAGCATGAGCTGGAGCGCGTGCTCGTCGCGCCGCATCGGCAGCGCGAGGTACTGCGCGTCGAAGCTGAAGCCGGCCTGCGCGGCGCCGAACGCGACCGGGCCGGGGAACAGCAGTGGGTAGACGTCGGCGTGGGGCGGCGGCTCGAACGGGAAGGTCGCCTGCAGCAGCGGGATGTGCGAGTCGACCGCCCAGCAGGCGTAGCCGTGGACGTAGCGGAGCAGGGTGAGGAGGCAGAACTCGCGCAGCGCCCCGAGGCGCCGGTGCTCGTCGACGGCGATGGTGGCGACCGCGCCGGACACCGAGAGCCGGAGGACGGCGTCCTCGGTGAGCAGGCGGTGGTGCCGGCACCAGCGCTTCAGCGCGACGCCGAGGGTCGGGGAGGTGATGGAGGCGCGGCAGAGCATGCCGTAGCTGCCCCAGGGGAGCCGGCGCGAGAACCAGCCGAGGGCCTCGTCGTCGAGCTGCTTCATGGCCGCCTCGGACACCTGCTCCATCTGGCGGGCGGTGATCCGCACCCCAGGGTCCTCGAGCTGCGCAGGCGTGATCTGCGCCGCCCGGAGCGCCTCGCCGGGGTCGGCGCCGTAGCGCTCGTACGCGAGCACGATCGCCCGGACGAAGGCGATCGGCGTCGCGGCCGCGGCGGGCGCCGAGCCTCGTCGTCGGGGCTGCCTCATAGGGGGAATCCTCGCCTGACGGTGGCACGATTTGCAACCTATCTGGCGCGCCCGGGTCCTCCCGACCCTCTACGCTTCGAGTGAGCGTCGCCCCGGAGGACGCATGACCCGCTCCTACTCGCAGGGAATCTCCAGCACGCCGCTCCTCGGCGAGACCATCGGCGAGAACCTCGCCCGCGCCGCGGCGCGCTTCCCGGACCGAGAGGCGCTGGTGGTCCGATCGCAGGGGGTCCGCCTCACCTACCGGGAGCTCGAGGAAGAGGTCCGGCGCGTCGCCCGCGGACTGATGGCGCGCGGGATCGCCAAGGGCGATCGGGTCGGCATCTGGGCGCCGAACCGGGTGGAGTGGGTGCTGACGCAGTACGCGACCGCGACCATGGGCGCGATCCTGGTCAACATCAACCCGGCCTACAAGACCGCCGAGCTCGAGCACGCCCTGCGCCAGTCCGGCGTGAGCGTGCTCCTCGCGGCGCGGGCCTTCCGCACCTCCGACTTCGCCGGGATGATCGAGGAGGTGCGCGGCCGCTGCCCGGCGCTGCGCGAGGTGATCCTGCTCGAGACCGGCTGGCAGCCGCTCCTCGCGGACGCCGCCCGCGTGACCGAGGAGGAGCTCCGCGCGCGCGAGGCGACGCTCGAGCCCGACGACGCCATCAACGTCCAGTACACCTCGGGCACCACCGGCTTCCCGAAGGGCGCGACGCTCACCCACCACAACATCCTCAACAACGGCTTCTTCGTGGGGGAGGGGCAGCGGCTCACCGAGGCGGACCGCGTCTGCATCCCGGTCCCGTTCTACCACTGCTTCGGGATGGTCCTCGGCAACCTCGCCTGCACCACCCACGGCGCCACCATGGTCATCCCCGGCGAGGCCTTCGATCCGCTGGCCGTGCTCGAGACGGTGACGGCCGAGCGCTGCACCGCGCTCTACGGCGTGCCGACCATGTTCATCGCGATCCTGGAGCACCCGCGCTTCGGCGAGTTCTCCTTCCCCACCCTGCGCACCGGCATCATGGCCGGCTCGCCCTGCCCGGTCGAGGTGATGAAGAAGGTCCAGACCCGGCTGCACATGCCGGAGGTCACCATCTGCTACGGCATGACCGAGACCTCGCCGGTCTCGACCCAGACCGCGGTGGACGACCCGCTCGACAAGCGCATCGCCACGGTCGGCCGCGTCCACCCGCACCTCGAGGTGAAGATCGTCGAGCCGGCCACCGGGCGGGTGGTGCCGCGCGGCGAGACCGGCGAGCTGTGCACCCGCGGCTACTCGGTGATGCTGGGCTACTGGAACGATCCGGAGTCGACGCCGCCGGTCGATCGACGCCGCGCGCTGGATGCACACCGGCGACCTCGCCACCATGGACGAGGACGGCTACGTCAACATCGTCGGCCGCATCAAGGACATGATCATCCGCGGCGGGGAGAACGTCTATCCGCGCGAGGTGGAGGAGTTCCTGTACGGCCACCCGGCGGTGAGCGACGTGGCGGTGATCGGCGTGCCGAGCGAGCGCTACGGCGAGGAGGTCATGGCCTGGGTCCGCCTGAAGCCGGACGCCGGCTGCAGCGCCGCGGACCTGGACGCGTTCTGCCGCGGGAAGATCGCGACCTACAAGATCCCGCGCCACTGGAAGTTCGTCGAGGCCTTCCCGGCCACGGTCACCGGGAAGATCCAGAAGTTCAAGATGCGGGCGATGTCGGTGGAGGAGCTCGGGCTGCAGGACGCGGCCAGGCTCCGCACCGCCTAGCCGGCATTCGAGATGTGCCCGGCCGATCCTCACCGGCCAGGCAGTAACGGACCTAGCGAAGGAGCAGAGCCATGGAGCCGATGGGCCTCGAGATGGGAAGCACGGTCGGCGCGGGCGGCGCGGGACCGCACCGGAGCGCGGGCGGGCCGGCGCAGCCACGCGGCGGCGACGCCGTGGTGACCGCGAGCCGCTACCCCGGGCTCGACCACGACCTCGGCGAGACGGCCGACCTGATCCGGGCGACGGTGCGCGAGTTCGCGGCGGAGGAGATCGCGCCGCGGGCGGCGGACATCGACCGGGAGAACCACTTCCCCATGGACCTGTGGCGGAAGATGGGAGCGCTCGGGCTGCTCGGGGTCACGGTGGATCCGGAGTACGGCGGCGCCGGGCTCGGCTACCTCGAGCACGTGCTGGCCATGGAGGAGATCAGCCGCGCCTCGGCGGCGGTCGGGCTCTCCTACGGCGCGCACTCGAACCTGTGCGTGAACCAGATCCACCGGAACGGGAGCGCCGAGCAGAAGGCGCGCTACCTGCCGCGCCTGGTCTCCGGGCGAGCACGTCGGCGCGCTCGCCATGAGCGAGTCGGGCGCCGGCTCGGACGTGGTGGGCATGAAGCTCCGGGCCGAGCGGCGGGGCGACCGGTACGTGCTGAACGGCACCAAGATGTGGATCACCAACGGCCCGCACGCCGACGTGCTGGTGGTCTACGCGAAGACCGACCCGGCCGCGGGGGCGCGCGGCATCACCGCCTTCCTCGTGGAGAAGGACTTCCCCGGGTTCTCGACCGCCCAGAAGCTCGACAAGCTCGGGATGCGCGGGTCGGACACCTGCGAGCTGGTCTTCGAGGACTGCGAGGTGCCGGCGGAGAACGTGCTCGGCGAGGTGGGCGCGGCGTGAAGGTGCTGATGAGCGGGCTCGACTACGAGCGGGTGGTGCTGGCCGGCGGGCCGCTCGGGATCATGCAGGCCTGCCTCGACGTGGTGCTCCCCTACGTCCACGAGCGGCGGCAGTTCGGCCAGGCCATCGGCGAGTTCCAGCTCATGCAGGGCAAGCTCGCCGACATGTACGTCACCCTCTACGCCGTCCCGGGCCTACGTCTACGCGGTGGCCCGCGCCGCCGCCGCGGCAAGACCAGCCGCAAGGACTGCCGCCGGCGCGATCCTGTACGCGGCCGAGAACGCCACCCGGATGGCGCTCGAGGCGATCCAGATCCTGGGCGGCAACGGCTACATCAACGACTTCCCGACCGGCCGGCTGCTGCGCGACGCCAAGCTCTACGAGATCGGCGCGGGCACGAGCGAGATCCGCCGCATGCTGATCGGGCGCGAGCTCTTCGGCGAGACCGCGTGAGCCAGGAGCCCCACCCGACCATCGAGGTCCACATGAGCGCGCTCGAGAGCACCGTGAACCCGCAGTCCCCGGACTTCCGCCGAACGCGGAGGCCATGCGCGCCCTGGTGGCCGACCTGCGGGCCAAGGTGGCGGCGGATGGAGCTGGGCGGCGGCGAGCGGGCCCGCGCCAAGCACGCCGAGCGCGGCAAGCTGCTGCCCCGCGAGCGGATCCGCCAGCTGCTCGACGTCGGGTCGCCCTTCCTCGAGCTGTCGCAGCTCGCCGCCCACGGCATGTACGGCGGCGAGGTCCCGGCGGCCGGGATCGTCACCGGCATCGGCCGGGTGAGCGGGCGCGAGTGCGTGATCGTCGCCAACGACGCCACCGTGAAGGGCGGCACCTACTACCCGCTGACCGTGAAGAAGCACCTGCGGGCGCAGGAGATCGCCCGGGAGAACCGGCTGCCCTGCATCTACCTGGTCGACTCGGGCGGCGCCAACCTGCCGCAGCAGGACGAGGTGTTCCCGGACCGCGACCACTTCGGCCGCATCTTCTACAACCAGGCCAACCTGTCGGCCGCCGGCATCCCGCAGATCGCGGTGGTGATGGGCTCGTGCACCGCCGGCGGCGCCTACGTGCCGGCGATGTCCGACGAGAGCGTCATCGTCAAGAACCAGGGCACGATCTTCCTGGGCGGCCCGCCGCTGGTGAAGGCCGCCACCGGCGAGGTGGTCACGCGCCGAGGAGCTGGGCGGCGCCGACGTCCACAGCCGCATCTCGGGCGTCACCGACCACTACGCCGCTCGACGACGCCCACGCGCTCGCGCATCGCCCGGCGGATCGTGGCCAACCTGAACTCGGTGAAGCGCCCGGAGGCTGGCGCTGCGCCGCCCGGTCGAGCCGCGCCACGACCCGGCCGAGCTGTACGGCATCGTCCCGACCGACGCGCGCAAGCCCTACGACGTCCGCGAGGTGATCGCCCGGATCGTCGACGGCTCCGAGTTCGACGAGTTCAAGCAGCTCTACGGCACGACCCTGGTCTGCGGCTTCGCGCACATGTGGGGCTATCCGGTCGGCATCGTCGCCAACAACGGCATCCTCTTCTCCGAGTCGGCGCTCAAGGGGGCGCACTTCATCGAGCTGTGCGCCCAGCGCGGCATCCCGCTGGTGTTCCTGCAGAACATCACCGGCTTCATGGTGGGGAGCAAGTACGAGGCGGGCGGCATCGCCAAGGACGGCGCCAAGATGGTGACCGCGGTGGCCTGCGCGAAGGTGCCGAAGTTCACCGTCATCATCGGCGGCAGCTTCGGCGCCGGCAACTACGGCATGTGCGGCCGCGCCTACGGCCCGCGCTTCCTGTGGATGTGGCCCAACGCCCGCATCTCGGTGATGGGCGGCGAGCAGGCGGCCAGCGTGCTCGCGCAGGTGAAGCGCGACGCGCTCGAGGCCCGCGGCGAGACGCTGGAGCAAGGAGGCGGAGGAGGCCTTCAAGGCCCCCATCCGCGAGCAGTACGAGACGCAGGGCCACCCCTACTACGCCACCGCGCGGCTGTGGGACGACGGCATCATCGATCCCGCCGACACCCGCACGCGTGCTCGGGCTCGGCCTCTCGGCCGCGCTCAACGCGCCCATCGAGCAGACCAGCTTCGGCGTCTTCCGGATGTGACCATGGAACGGACCGTCATCCCGCTGGAGCGCCCCGCCATCCTGCTCGACCTCGACGACCGCGGCCGGGCCACCGTCACCCTCGACCGGCCGGAGCTGCACAACGCCTTCGACGACACCCTGATCGCCGCGCTCACCGGCACCCTCGACGCGCTCGGCCGCGACGAGCGGTGCGGGTGGTGGTGCTGGCCGCGCGCGGCAAGAGCTTCTCGCCGGCGCCGACCTGCGCTGGATGCGCCGGATGGCCGCCTACTCGCGCGAGGAGAACCTGGCCGACGCCCAGCCGCTCGCGGCGCTCATGCGCACGCTCGACGAGCTGCCCAAGCCGACCGTGGCGCTGGTGCAGGGCGCGGCCTACGGCGGCGGCGTCGGGCTGGTCGCCTGCTGCGACATGGCGCTCGCGGCGCGGAGCGCCAGCTTCTGCCTCACCGAGGTGAAGCTCGGGGTCATCCCGGCCGTGATCTCGCCCTACTTCGTCGCCGCCATCGGCCCGCGCGCCGCGCGGCGGTACGCGCTCACCGCCGAGATCTTCGACGCGGCCGAGGCGCACCGGCTCGGGCTCGTCCACGAGGTGGTGAGCGCGGAGGCGCTCTGGCCGGCCGCCGATCGGATCGTCGACACGCTCCTGCGGAACGGGCCGCGCGCGCTCGCCGCGGCCAAGGCGCTGGTCGCCCGGGTCGGCGAACGCGCCCATCGACGACGCGCTCGTCGCGCACACCGCCGAGCGCATCGCCCGATCCGCGCCTCCGCCGAGGGGCGCGAGGGGCTCGCGGCGTTCCTCGAGAAGCGCCCGCCGGCCTGGGTCAAGGCGGAGGGCTAGCCGCCATGTTCGCAAGCTCCTGATCGCCAACCGCGGCGAGATCGCCTGCCGCGTCATCCGCACCGCGCGGCGGCTCGGCGCTGCGGACGGTCGCGGTCTACTCCGACGCCGACGCCCGGGCCATGCACGTCGCGCTGGCCGACGAGGCCTACCGGATCGGCCCGCCGCCGGCGCGGGAGAGCTACCTCGCCGTCGAGGCCATCCTCGAGGCGGCGCGCGCGGAGCGGCGCGCAGGCGGTCCACCCCGGCTACGGCTTCCTCTCCGAGAACGCGGACTTCGCCGAGGCCTGCGCAGGCGGCGGGCATCGTCTTCGTCGGCCCGCCCGCGGCGGCCATCCGCGCCATGGGCTCGAAGAGCGCGGCCAAGCGGATCATGGCGGAGGCCGGCGTGCCGCTGGTGCCCGGCTACCACGGCGAGGACCAGGACCCGGCCCGGCTCGCCGAGGAGGCGGCGCGGATCGGCTACCCGGTGCTGATCAAGGCCGTGGCCGGCGGCGGCGGCAAGGGCATGCGCGCGGTGACCGAGCCGGCGGCGTTCCAGGACGCGCTGGCCGGCGCCCGGCGCGAGGCGCGGCCTCCTTCGGCGACGACCGGGTGCTGCTCGAGCGGTACCTGGCCCGGCCGCGCCACGTCGAGGTGCAGGTGTTCGCCGACGCGCACGGCAACGCGTCCACCTGTTCGAGCGCGACTGCTCGATCCAGCGCCGCCACCAGAAGGTGATCGAGGAGGCGCCGGCGCCCGGGCTCTCGCCCGCGCTGCGCGCGGAGATGGGCGGGCGGCGGTGGCGGCGGCGCGGGCCATCGGCTACCGGGCGCCGGCACGGTCGAGTTCCTGCTCGACGAGGACGGCCGCTTCTACTTCATGGAGATGAACACCCGCCTGCAGGTCGAGCACCCGGTGACCGAGATGATCACCGGCCAGGACCTGGTCGAGTGGCAGCTCCGGGTCGCGGCGGGCGAGCCGCTGCCGCTGCGCGCAGGACGACCTCGCATCGCGGGCCACGCCATCGAGGCGCGGGTCTACGCCGAGGACCCGTCGCGCGAGTTCCTGCCCTCGACCGGCGTCCTCGGCCACCTGCGCGCGCCGCCCGAGAGCGTCCACGTGCGCGTCGACACCGGCGTCCGCGAGGGCGACGAGGTCACCATCCACTACGACCCGATGATCGCCAAGCTGGTCGTCTGGGACACCGACCGCGACGGCGCGCTCCGGCGGCTCCGGGCGGCGCTCGCCGAGTACCAGGTGGTGGGCGTCACCACCAACCTGGCCTTCCTCGGCGCGGTGGCGGCCCACCCGGCCTTCGCCGCCGCCGAGCTCGACACCGGCTTCATCGAGCGCCACCGGGCCGCGCTGGTCGGCGACGCCGGGCCCGCCTCGGACCAGGTGCTGGCGCTGGCCTGCCTCGACGTGCTGCTCCGGCGGAACGAGGAGGCCGAGGGGGCCGCCCGCGCCTCGCTCGACCCGCACTCGCCCTGGCACCGCACCGACGGCTGGCGGCTCAACGCCGACTACCACCACGCCCTCGCCTTCGTCGACGCGGGGGCCAAGGTCCGCGTGGTGGCGCACTACCGCGCGGGCGGCCTCCTCCTGGAGCTGCCCGGCGGCCCCCTCGAGGTGCGCGGCGAGCGGCGCGGCGAGGACGACCTGGTGGCCGACCTCGGCGGCGCCCGCGTCCGCGCCACGGTGGTCCACAGCGGCGACGACCTCGTCATCATGACCCACGGGCGCGGGCACCGGCTCACCGTGCACGATCCCGACGCCGGCGCCGAGCGCCACGTGGACTCGGGCCGCCTCACCGCGCCCATGCCGGGCAAGGTGGTGGCGGTGATGGTGGAGCCGGGCGCGGCCGTGAAGCGGGGCACGCCGCTCCTCGTCCTCGAGGCCATGAAGATGGAGCACACCGTCACCTCGCCGCGCGACGGCAAGGTGGCCGAGGTCCTCTTCGCGGCCGGCGCGCTGGTGAGCGAGGGGGCCCAGCTCCTCACCCTCGAGCCGGAGGTGGCGGCCGCGTGATCCTCCCGCGCCGCGTGAAGGTGGTCGAGGTGGGGCCGCGCGACGGCCTCCAGAACGAGGCGGCCGCCGCTCCCGGCCGCCGTGAAGATCGGCCTCATCGACCGGCTCTCCGAGGCCGGCCTGCCGGTGATCGAGGCGGCGAGCTTCGTGTCGCCGCGCTGGGTGCCGCAGCTCGCGGACGGGGCCGAGGTGCTGGCGGGGATCCGCCGCCGGCCCGGCACCCGCTACGCGGCGCTGGTCCCGAACCTGCGCGGCCTCGAGGCGGCCGCCGCCGCCGGCGTCGACGAGGTGGCCGTCTTCACGGCGGCCTCGGAGGCCTTCACCCGGCGGAACGTGAACGCCTCCATCGAGGAGACCCTGGCCCGCTTCGCCGAGGTGGCCGCGGCCGCGCTCGCGCGAGGGCTCCGGCTGCGCGGCTACGTCTCGTGCGCGCTCGGCTGCCCGTACCAGGGCGAGGTCGCGCCCGCCGCCGTGGCCGAGGTCGCGGCGCGCCTCGCCGACCTCGGCTGCCAGGAGATTCTCGCTCGGCGACACCATCGGCGTCGGCACGCCGGGGGCCGCCGCGGCCATGGTCGAGGCGGTGGCGGCGCGGGTCCCGCGCGAGCGGCTCGCCGTCCACTTCCACGACACCTACGGCCAGGCGCTCGCGAACGTCCTCGCCGCGCTCCAGCAGGGCGTCGCGACGGTGGACGCCTCGGTCGGCGGCCTGGGCGGCTGCCCCTACGCGCCCGGCGCCTCCGGCAACCTCGCCACCGAGGACCTCGTCTACATGCTGGACGGCCTCGGGGTCGAGACCGGCGTGCACCTCGACGCGCTCCTCGCCGCCGGCCGGTTCATCTCGGGGCACCTCGGCCGGCCACCCGCCTCGAAGGTGGCCCGGGCGCGGGCGCGGGAGTAGGACTCGGCCTGGAGGACCCCATGGCCGACTGCCTCTTCTGCCGGATCGCCGCGGGCGAGCTCCCCGCCGAGCTCGTCCACCAGACCGAAGCGGCGATCGCCTTCCTCGACCGCACCCCCGCCGCGCGCGGGCACGTCATGGTCGTCCCGCGCGCGCACGCCGCGTCGCTGCTCGAGCTCGACGCCGCGGCGGTGGGGGACCTCTTCCTCGCCGTGAAGGACGTGATGCGGAAGGTGGACGCCGCGCTCCACCCGGCCGGGATGAACGTGGGCTGGAACCACGGCCGCGCCGCCGGGCAGCACGTGCTCCACCTGCACGTGCACGTCATCCCGCGCCACACGCCGGGCGGGCGGGGGATCCAGGTGATGGGCGAGGGCGCGGACGACACGCCGCTCGCCGAGATCGCGGCGGCCATCCGCCGGGCCTGACGGCACGGCGCCCGAGGCACCACCCACGCGGGCCGGAGCGGATCCCGGCCGCGCGGCTGGCCGTATCCTGCGGCGGAGCCATGCGTCCGCGCGCCCTCACGCTCCTCGCCCTGGCGGTCCTCGCGGCCCCGCTCGGCGGCTGTCACCAGGAGTCACAGCCGGCCGGCCGGCTCCGGCTGGTGCTCCGCCACCAGCCGCTCTGGGGCGACCCGGCGCCCTTCCGCGCGCTGCTCGAGGACTTCGAGCGCGAGCACCCGGGCGTCGAGGTGGAGGCGCAGGCCATCCCCAACGCCTCCGACCTCGCCCACCAGTTCCTCCTCACGGCGCTGGAGGGCGGCGGAGACTTCGACGTCTTCGTCGCTCGACGTCGATCTGGGTGGCCGAGTTCGCGCGGGCCGGCTGGATCGCCGACCTCTCGGAGGCGTTCCCGCCGGCGCGCCTGCGGGAGGAGCTCCTCCCCGGCCCGGTCGAGACGGCGGTGCAGGGCGGGCGCACCTTCGCGGTGCCCTGGTACGTCGACGTCGGGGTCCTCTACTGGCGCACCGATCTGGTGCCGCGCGCGCCGCGCACCTATCGCGAGCTCGCCGCGATGGCGCGGGTGGCGATGGCGCGCGATCCGTCGCTCCGCGGCTTCGTCTGGCAGGGCCGGCAGTACGAGGGGCTCTTCTGCAACGCCTACGAGGCGATCTGGGGCCACGGGGGCGAGCCGCTCGCGGGACGGCCGGCTGGTGCTCGACACGCCGGCCGCGCGCGCGGCGCTCGACCTGGCTCCGGGAGCTCCTGGCGAGCGGCCTCTCGCCGCCGTCGGTCACCTCCGCCGCCGAGGAGGAGTCGCGCCGGGTCTTCCAGGACGGGCGGGCCGTGTTCATGCGCAACTGGCCCTACGCGCTCCCGCTGCTCGAGGCGGCCGGCTCACCGGTCCGGGGACGGGTCGCCGTCGCGCCGCTCCCCACCGTGGACGGCGCGCCGGGGGCCGGCGCGCTCGGCGGCTGGCACCTCGGCGTCTCGGCGCGGCTGCCGCCGGCGCGCCGCGCCGCCGCGGAGGCGCTCGTCGCCCACCTCACCTCGCCGGAGGCGGCGCTCACCCTCGCGCTCGCCTACGGCCGCAACCCGGCGCGCCGGGCGCTCTACGCCGATCCGCGCCTGCGCGGAAGGTGCCCCGTACATCGCCGCGCTCGAGCCGCTGCTCGCGCGGGCGCGTCCGCGCCCGGTGACGCCGTACTACGGGCTGCTCACCGACGCGCTGCAGGGCGAGTTCTCCGCGGCGGTCGCCGGGCTCCGCTCGCCGGACGAGGCGCTCCGGCGCGCGCAGGCGCAGGTCGATCACCTCACGGGGGCGCGGTGACGGCGGAGCTGAGCGAGCGCCGGCAGGCGCTGCTCCTCGTCGCGCCGGCGGCGGCGGCTGCTCGCCCTGGTGGCGCTCTGCCCGCTGCTCGCGGCGGCCTGGCTCTCGCTCCGGCGCATCCTGCTGGTCTTCGGCGAGGACCGCTTCGTCGGGCTCGCCAACTACGCCTTCCTCGCTCCGCGACGCCCGCTTCTGGGCCGCGCTCGGCAACACCGCCTACTTCACCGCGGTGGCCGTCGCGCTCGAGCTCCTCCTCGCGCTGCCGCTCGCCCTCGCGCTGCAGCGGCGCGGCGCCGCTGCTCCGCGCGGCGGTGCTCGTGCCCTGGGCGATCCCCACCGTGGTCGCCGCCCGGCTCTGGGCGTGGCTGTTCGACCCCGACTACGGGCTCGTGAACCGGCTCTGCCGGGGCCGGCGGTGAACTTCCTCGGCACCCCGGGCTACGCGCTGCACGCCGCCATCCTGGTCGACGTCTGGAAGACGACGCCGTTCGTCGCGCTCCTCCTGCTCGCCGGCCTGCAGGCCATCCCCGAGGACCTCTACCGGGCGGCCCGGGTCGACGGCGCCTCCGCGCCGCGCATCTTCCGCTCCATCACGCTGCCGCTGCTCCGCCCGGCCATCGCTGCTCGCCCTGCTCTTCCGGAGCGCTCGACGCGTTCCGCGTCTTCGACGCGATTTACGTGCTCACCGACGGCGGCCCGGCGAACACCACCGAGACGCTCTCCATCTACGCCTACAAGACGCTGCTCCGCGCCGGGCGACTTCGGGTACGGCTCGACGCTCGTCGGTGGTCACGTTCCTGTGCGTCGCGGCGCTGGGGCTCCTCTGGCTCGGGCTCCTCTCGCGGCCGGCGCGAGGAGGCGCCCGGTGAGCCGGCGAGCCGCGCTCGCGGTGGCGATCCCGTACCTCGCCTTCCTGCTCCTGCCGGTCGGCTGGCTGGCGCTCACCTCGCTCTGGCCGGAGGGCGAGCTCACCCGCGCCCTGCCCGAGCCGGCTCACGCTCGCGAGCTACGCGGAGGCGCTCTCCGGCGGCGGCCGTTCCTGCGCGCCCTCGGGAACTCGCTCCTGGTGGCGGGCGCGACGACCGCGCTCGCGCTCGCGGCTCGCCGCGCCGGCGGCCTTCGCGCTCGCGCAGCCTCGAGCTCCGCCGGCGGCCGCGCGCTGCTCGCGTCGCGCTCGGCGTCTCGATGTTCCCGCCCATCGCCACCGCGAGCCCGCTCTACCTCGTGCTGCGCGCGCTCGGCCTCCTCGACCGCCTGGCCGGCCTCGTCCTCCCCTACACGACCTTCGCGCTGCCGCTCGCGCTCTGGCTGCTCACCTCGATCTTCCGCGACCTCCCGGACGAGCTCTACCGGGCCGCGCGGGTCGACGGGTGCACGCCGCTCGGCGCCTTCCGGCGGGTGCTCCTCCCGCTCGCCGCGCCGGGCCTCGCCACCACGGCCATCCTGGTCTTCGTGTTCGCCTGGAACGAGCTCCTCTACGCGCTCACCTTCGTCGTCGCCCCGAGCGCCGCACCGTGCCGGTGGCCATCGCGCTGCTTCGCCGGCGAGCACCGCGAGCCGTGGGGGGAGATCGCCGCCGCCTCCACGCTCGCGACGCTGCCGCTGGTGGCCCTCGCGCTGCGTCTTCCAGCGGCGGATCGTGGCCGGGCTCACCGCCGGCGCGGTGAAGGAGTGAACGTGGCCGCGCTCTCCCTCGAGGCCGTCACCCGGATCCGACCGCAACGGCGTGGTCGCGCTGAAGGAGCTCACCCTCGAGGTCCGGGACGGCGAGTTCGTCTCGCTCGTCGGCCCCTCCGGGTGCGGGAAGTCGACCCTGCTCAACCTGGTCGCCGGCCTCGACGCGCCCACCGCCGGCGTCATCCGGATCGACGGCGCCCGCGTCAACGACCTCTCGCCCCGCGAGCGCGACGTCGCGATGGTGTTCCAGAGCTACGCGCTCTACCCGCACCTCGACGTCCGCCGGAACCTCGCCTTTCCGCTCGAGGTCGCGGGCCTGCCGCGGCGGCGAGATCGCGTCGCGCGTGGAGGAGACGGCGCGCGCTGCTCGGGCTCGAGCCGCTCCTCGACCGGCGCCCGCGGGAGCTCTCGGGCGGGCAGCGCCAGCGCGTGGCGCTCGGGCGGGCGCTGGTGCGGCGGCCGCGGCTGTTCCTCTTCGACGAGCCGCTCTCCAACCTCGACGCGGCGCTGCGGGCCGAGATGCGCGCCGAGCTGAAGAAGCTCCACGAGGAGCTCGGCGCGACCTTCGTCTACGTCACCCACGACCAGGCCGAGGCGATGACGCTGTCGGACCGCGTGGTCGTGCTGCGCGAGGGGACGCTCCAGCAGGTCGCCCCGCCGCGCGAGCTCTACGCGTCGCCCGCGACCATCTTCGTGGCGGCCTTCGTCGGCACGCCGCGGGTCAACCTGGTCCGCCCCGGGACGCTCGGGCTCGCGGCGGCGGGTGGCCAGGTGGGGGTCCGGCCGGAGGACCTCGCCCTCGTGCCGGCCGGGGCGGCGGGTGCGCTCGAGGCCCGGGTCTGGCTGGTCCAGCCGGTGGGCGCGGAGACCTGGGTGACGGTCGAGCGCGGCGGGGAGCAGCTGACGGTCCGGGCCGCGCCGGACTTCGAGGCGCCGAGCGGGGCAGCGGTCCACCTGCGCGTGGACCCGGACCGGGTCCACTGGTTCGACGAGGTCAGCGGGCGGCGCTTGCCGGGACCGCCCGGACCGCCGTGACCCGAGGTGACGCGGGCGCCGCCTGCGGAGACGGCGGAGGCGCGGGAGGCGCTCGCCCGCCGGGCGCCCCTCGGCGACAATGTCCCGTGCCCAGCCAGTCCGCCCGCGCGAGCGCGCTCCGCCCGTACCTGTACCTCTCGCTCGCCGCCCTCTTCTGGGCCGGCAACTTCGTGGTCGGCAAGGCGGCCAGCGCGCGGATCCCGCCGGTCGGGCTGGCCTTCTGGCGCTGGGTGCTCGCGCTCGCCGTCCTGCTCCTCATCGCCGGCCGCCGGCTCGCCGCCGACTGGCCGGCGCTCCGCGGCGCCTGGCGCGTCCTCCTCCCCGCCGGCGTGCTCGGGGTGGGCTGCTTCAACATGCTCGTGTACGTGGGGCTGCACGGCACCACCGCCACCAACGGCCTCCTGCTCCAGTCCGCCTGCCCCGCCTTCATCGTGGCGCTCGCCTTCGTGGTGGGCGCTGGCCGCGCCTCCCGGCGGCAGGTGGCCGGCATCGGCGTGTCGCTGCTCGGCGTGATCGTGATCCTCACCCGGGGGGCGCCCTCGGCGCTGGCCGCGCTCCGCTTCGCGCGCGGGGACCTGTGGGTGCTGGGGGCGGTGCTCGCCTGGGCCGTCTACACCCTGCTCCTCACCCGCCGCCCGCCCGGCGTGCACCCGCTCTCGCTGCTCGCCTTCCTGGTCGCCATCGGCGTCGCCTGGATGGCCCCCTTCTACCTCCACGAGCGGGCCGGGGGCGCCCGCATGGCGCTCGACGCGCCGACCGTGGCGAGCGTGCTCTACGTGGCGCTGTTCGCGTCGCTCGGCGCGTACGTCCTGTGGAACGAGGGGGTGGCGCGGATCGGCCCGAGCCGGGCCGGCGTGTTCATCCACCTCATGCCGGCCTTCGGCTCGGTGCTGGCGGTGACCCTGCTCGGCGAGGCCTTCCGGCCGTTCCACCTGGCCGGGATCGCGCTCATCCTGGCCGGCGTCTGGCTCGCCTCCGCGGCTCGCCCCGGTCCCGGTGGGGCCCGTGGCCGGTGACCGCTTGGCCCGCGCCGGCCGGCGCGCTAGGCATTCACCCCTGGCGACAGCGGAGGTTCCCATGGCGAAGAAGACCAAGGCGAAGCGCGCGCCGGCGAGGAAGCCGGCGCGGCGGGCGAAGGCCCCGGCCCGGCAGAAGATCGCGCCGGTGCCGCCCAAGTACGGCTCGATCACGCCCGCGCTGGTGATCCGCGGCGCGGCCGACGCGATCGACTTCTACCGGCGGGCGTTCGGCGCGAAGGAGCTGATGCGCACGCCGGGGCCGGGCGGGAAGCTGATGCACGCCGAGATCAAGATCGGCGACTCCATCGTGATGCTGAACGACGAGTTCCCGGAGATGGGCGCGAAGAGCCCGCAGGCGCTCGGCGGCACGCCGGCGAGCATCATGCTCTACGTGAAGGACTGCGACGCCGTCCACCGCGCCGCGGTGGCCGCGGGCGCGCGCTCGCTGCAGGAGCCCCAGGACATGTTCTGGGGCGACCGGTACTCGAGGCTCGAGGATCCCTTCGGCCACCAGTGGGGGATCGGGACCGCCAAGGAGAAGCTGACGCGCCGCGAGATCGATCGCCGCATGCAGGCGTGGCAGCAGCAGCAGGGCGCGCCGCAGGGCTGACGCGGCGGGCGAGGCCCGCGCCGGCGGGGACGCGCCGGCGCTCGTCGAGGGCGTAAGCGAGCCGATCGCCGCCCCACCCTCGCCGCGGGGCCGCGCAGCCGGGCCCATCCGGACCGCGCGTCGGACGCTGACGCCGCCCGCGGCGGCGATTACGGCCTCGCTGCGCCCGCCGGGCGCCTCCGCGAGAGTGCGCAGCGCGATCCACGTCGTCGGTCACTCCACGGATCGGTCCGCCGGGGCGGGCGGTGGAGGCATCCCATGACGAGCGACGTGAAGCGAGTTCACCAGGAGGTCGAGGAGCTGTTCGGGCAGGTCCCCACCTGGATCAAGGAGATCCCCGACTCGGCGGTGAGCGGGTTCTGGAGCCTGGAGCGCGACTTCTACCTGGCCGAGACGCAGATCCCGAACAAGTACAAGGAGCTGATCGGCGTCGCGGTCTCGGGGGCGACCCGCTGCAAGTACTGCACGCTCTTCCACACCGAGGCGGCCCGGCTCTTCGGCGCCACCGACGAGGAGATCCGCGAGGCGAGCATGATGGCCGGCGTGACCATGTGCGCGAGCACGTTCCTCAACGCGCAGCAGATCGACTACGACGAGTTCCGCAAGGAGACGCTCGAGATGGTGGCCTTCGCGCGGCAGCACCAGCCGCAGACGAGCGCCTACGCCGCGGGGGCGAGCGGGCATGCCTGATCCGGCCGTGCTGGACCGGCTCGAGGCGGACGGCCTGGTCCGCCTCGAGGGCGGCGGTGCGCGCACCACCCGGCGCTTCCAGGCCGCCCTGGCGCGCGCGGCCGCCCGGCTCCAGGCGGGCGGGGCGCCGTTCGACCTGCGCCTGCCCATCGCCGCCGCGCTCATCGAGCTCGACGGCGCGCTGCCGGACGAGGAGGTCGCCCGGCGCGTCGAGGCGCTGCTCCCGATCGAGGAGGCGGCGCTCGGCGGCGGACAGGTGGGGCCGCCCGCGCCCTCGCCGTCGAGCGGCTGAGCACGGCGGCGGTCGAGGTCGCCCCGGGTTCTCCGCCCGGGGCGATCCTCGCTCCCCCGCCACCGCGCGGCGTCCCTGCCCCTTGACCGCGGCCGGAGCGTTCCTCCCGGCGCTCCGGCCCGGCCCGTGGGCGCCCGCCCTCGGGACCGGCCGATCCGCGCCCGCGTGTGCAACGTGACGCCCGGAGGAACGCACATGCGCCGCTCGACCCTGATCTCGGCCGGCCTGCTCGTCGCGGCCGGCGCGCTCCTGCTCGCCCGCCGGGTGGCCCGGCGCCCGCTCACCCCCGGCAGCGTGGCGCTCGTGACCGGCGGCTCGCGCGGCCTCGGCTTCCTCATCGCGCGCGAGCTCGGGCGGAAGCGCCTGCGGGTGGTGGTCTGCGCCCGCGACGAGCAGGAGCTCGAGCGTGCCCGCGCCACGCTGGCGGGCGAGGGGCTGGACGTCACCGCCCTCCCCTGCGACGTGAGCGACGAGGAGGGGATGCGCACGCTGGTGGCCGACGTGGAGGAGAACATCGGCCCCATCGACCTGCTCGTGAACAACGCCGGCATCATCCAGGTCGGGCCGTCGGAGGCCATGACGCTCGAGGACTACCGGCACGCCATGGACGTCATGTTCTGGGGGCCGCTCCACGCCACCGAGGCCGCGATCCCCGGCATGCGGGCGCGCCGGCGCGGCACGGTGGTGAACGTCACCTCCATCGGCGCGGGCGTCGGCATCCCCCACCTCGCGCCCTACACCGCCGCGAAGTTCGCGTCGCGCGGCTGGTCCGAGACCCTCGGGGCGGAGGCGGCGCGCCACGGCGTGCACGTGATCACCGTGATGCCGGGGCTGATGCGGACCGGCTCCTTCGGGCGCGCCCTGGTGAAGGGCCAGCGCCACGTGGAGGCCAGCCTCTTCGCGCTGCTCTCGTCGCTGCCGCTCCTCACCGTGAGCGCCGAGCGCGCCGCCCGGCGGATCGTCCGCGCGGTCGAGGAGGGCGAGCGGTTCGTGGTGATCGGCGCCCCTGCCAGGCTCCTCCGCCTCGCCCACGCCCTCTTCCCCGGGCTGGTGGTGCGGACGCTCGGCGTGGTGAACCGGCTCCTGCCCGGGCCGGCGCCGCAGGCGCGCGAGGGGATGGCGCTCCCGGCCGAGCTCTACCGCCGCGGCCTGGCGCGCTCCATCCTGACCGCCCTCGGGGAGCGCGCGGCGAAGCGGTACAACGAGGAGCCGGCGTAGCCGCCAGCCGGCCTCCAACATTCGGCCGAGGCACAGTTCGCGAAGGCGAACGCGGTGCTGCCTACGGCTGCCGCGCCGCTTCGCTTCGCGAACCGTGTCTCGCCCGGATGTCGGTTCCGGCCTAGCGCTCCGCCCCCGAGGTCGGTCCTCCAGGTCACGCCGAGCGAGCCGACCCACACGTGCGTCTTGGAGATGGCGGGGAACGCCACGTCGCCTCTGGAGCGGGTCTGGTCGCGGTCGGCGTAGAAGACGGCCCAGTGCGCCCCGAGGTCCTTGGTGAAGGCCCAGCTCGCGCCCATGGCGTAGCCGGTGGTGTTCGAGTCGGGCAGGGTCGGGGAGAGCGTCCGCTCGCGGTAGCCGGACCAGTCGCGCATCAGGCCGACGCGCGCCGTGAGCGGCCGGATCGGCGTGCTCCACTCCAGGCCGCCGCGGATGATGTTGCCGTTCCGGTAGTCGCGCGGGACGGTGATGACGAGCCCCTGGTCCCCGATGAAGGTGTCGGCCTGGTACACGTGGAAGCGGGCCCAGGAGTACTGGAGCGTGAAGAGCAGCGGCTTCACGATCCGCCAGGCGATGCCGGTGTCGATCCGGTTCGGGAAGGTGAGGTGCTGCCGCGCCCCCTGGTCCTGGGTGGAGGGCCCCTCGATCGACGGCGGGATGTTCGCGAAGTGAGCGTCGCCGCTCATCTTCATGGTGCCCTTGTGCTTGTAGTCGAAGCCGAGGGTGAGGTTCTCGAGCGGCCTGATCTCGGTGGAGAGCTGGTAGGCGAAGCCGCCGCCCTTGGTGGCGAGCTCGGCGTAGGCGTCCGGGAAGGGCTGGATGCCCTGCTTCAGGTACTGGATGCCCTCGTAGTAGATGGCGCCGCCGCCCACCCGGAGCCAGGGCAGCACCTCGTAGCCGCCGTTCAGGTAGAAGCCGAGCATGCGCCGCTCGACCGTGATGATGCGGCCGCGCCCCTGCCAGTCGTCGGGGTACTCCACCTGGCTGCCGGCCGGCGTGCCCATGCCGAAGCCGATCGCCGAGCCCACGGCCGGCGAGCTTGGTGCCGTAGGCGGCGTAGAGCGCCACCGGCGTGGTGGGCGCGAACTTGGTCCACTGGGCGCCGGTGAGGCCGCTGCCCCTCCGGCGCCCGCCACTTGGTGTGGATGCTGAGATAGCTGCCGGCCAGGGAGAGGTTCAGGCCCGAGAGCTTGGAGAGCGCGGCCGGGTTCTGGAAGGTGGCCGCGGCGTCCTGCTGGGCGGCCACCGCCGAGGAGGCCAGGGAGAGGTCGCGCGGGTTGACGTTGATGACCTCGAACCCGCTGGCGAGCGCGACCGCCGGGGTGGCGAGGACGGCGAGGAGGGCGATCCGGATCGTGCTTCCGCATGGTCGTCACCTCGTTACGGCAGCAGCGTGACCAGCGAGCCGGGGTACGTGAGGTCGAGCAGGAACTGGGCGGCGTCCTCGCGGAGCTGCCCGCCGATGGGGGTGCCGCCGCCGAGCGCGGCGAAGGTGTCGATCGCGACGGCGTGCGGCGCGCAGCCGCTCGCGGTCGAGGAGGCGTACAGCGTGCCCTGCACTCCTCCGAGCGCGATGAGCAGGTCCCCGTACGGCTGCGGGACGCCGTTGACCACGGTCGTTGCGTTCGTGACCTTCGGATCGCACTTGATGAGCTGGCCCAGCACCTCGGTGGTCGGATACGTGAACGGCGTCCCGCCCAGGCCCGCGGGAGGCGCGGCGAGGAGCGGGCTCGCCAGCTTCTGCTCCAGGTTCCTGGCGTAGTTGATCGGCTCGGCCGGGTCGATGATCCACTTCATGAGGATGAGGGTCTGGAGATACTTGCTCGCCACCAGGGGGTCGGTGGCGATCTTGGACCGGTCGATGCCGATGGAGAGGAAGAGCGCGTCCACGACGCTCTGGAAGGCGGGGGCGCTCGTGAAGATGTCCACCATCGTGCCGCCCACCGCGTTCAGCGCGCCGCGCGCGAAGCGCGGGTTCGTGGCGAGGACCAGCGTCCCGGTCTCCGCGCCCTGCGAGTGTCCGTCGAAGTAGACGCGGGTCGGATCGATCCCGACGCCGCGCGCCGCGAGCGCTGCCTTGAGCGGATCGGCCGCCGGCTGCGGGAAGCCGGTCGCCGCCGGCGGACGGGCCAGGGCGAGCACCAGCGCCGCCTGATCGATCATCTGCTGGCGGATGATGTCGCGGGTCCGGAAGAAGTTGCCCGAGAGGAAGTAGTTGCCGGAGGCCACGGTCGTCAGGTCGGCGCCTCGCAGGTGGCCGGTGGTGCAGGACCCGGGCGGCACCGCGTCGCCCTGTCCGGCCTTCGCCTGATCCGGCGTGCAGACGCCGTCGGCGGTGCCGTCGGTGGTGCAGTCGGAGTTCTTGGCGCAGAAGGCGCGGTCACCGTGGTACGGCATGTCCACCGCGGCCACCACGAAGCCCTTCGCCGCGAGCGCGTTCGCCGTGGTCAGCATGTGCCGGTGGCCGCCGCCCTGGCCGTGGAGCCACACCACCAGCGGTGCGATGCACGGCGGCGCGGCGCACTTCGGGACGGCGATCAGCGCCGGGATCCCGGTCGGCGCCCACTGCGTCTGATCCGGGTTGAGCGCGCCGGTGGCCGGGTTGATCGCGTCCACCGTCGGGGCCACCGCCGTGATGAACGAGTCGACGGCGGGGAAGAACGTCGTCATCGCGTCCGCCGGGAACCCCAGCGTGGTGACATCCAGGGTCGCGGGGGCCTGGCCCACGAAGGCGGTCGGAGACTTGTACGGCAGGGCCGAGAGCCCGACCGACACGTCGCTCACGGTCTGCGTCTGGACCGTGTAGGCCATCACCACGTTGTCCTTGGTCAGGGTGGAGTCGCCGGAGAGAGCGCCGATGTTGGCGAGGACCGGGGCGAGCGCCGTGCGGAGGGCCGCCAGCGCCTGGGCGTCGGCGTCGGCGACGCCGGCCAGCGTGGAGTGGCCCTGCGCGTCGACCGGCGGGTGCTCCAGCGTGAAGAGGATGTTGGCGATCGTGCTGCGCCGGGCCTTGTTGCCGGCCGGATCGGTGACCCGGTCGGTGATCACCACCAGGTAGTTCGACTTCTCCTTGAGCGGCGGCGTGTAGACGATGCCCGCCGCCGTCGGGGTGGGCACCGGCACGCCCGGCTGCAGGCCGATGGCGGTGGTGACCGAGACGTCGGCCCCGCCGATCGCCACGGTCCGGTTCAGCGCGGGCGGCTGCATGAGGTACTCGGCCGTCTGCGGCGCGCCGGCAAGGAGGGCGAGCCGGACGTCGCGCATCCGGCGCGGCACGCCGCTCGGCTGGGCGACCGGGTCGTTGAGCTCGAAGAGCAGGACCGAGTTCGAGGTGAGGGTGGCCGCGCTGGCGGCGCCGGAGAGCGGCGCGAGCATCATGCCGGTGGTCGAGAAGCCGTCGAGCGTGGCGAGCCCCTGCCGCGGCCGGACCGAAGGCGGGCACGTTCCGGACGAAGAAGCGGGTGGTGCTGCCCGCGACCGGGCGCGACCCGTCCAGCAGGAACGACGAGGGCAGCGGGATCTGCCCGGAGCCCGAGTCGGTGAGCGCGACCAGCGCGGCGGGCGCGACGCCGAAGGTGGCCAGGGCGGCGACCTCGGCGTGGGGGAAGACCGTGTCCACCGCGGGGAAGGCGGCCGTCACGGTGGCGCTCGGCTTCGGAGCCCACAGCTTGAACCCGCCGGGGCCATTCACCGCGGCCCAGTCGAGCGGCTGCCAGAGCACGGCCCGGACGCCCTCGACCTGGGCCACCAGCGCCGGCGGGAGGCCACCCGGCGGCTGGTTCTCGGGGTTCTTCAGGTCCACGTTCGGGAGCACCAGCGCGATGGCCTGGTCGGGCGCGATCGGCAGCGCGCCGGTGTCGGCGGTGGTCTTCACCCCGCTCCCCCCGCCGCGCACCGCGATGACGTACCGGCCCGGCGCCCAGCGGCGGCTGCCGCTCGCGTCCGCCTTCTTCCGCAGGGTCAGGACGCCATTGGCGAAGCCGGCCGCCTCGGTCTCGACCACCTGCACGGTCCCGTCCACCTTGAGGACGGCGGCGGTGGAGGGCGTCACGGTGGCGAGGTCGATGGCCGGCGCGGGCGCGGGCTCGTAGGCGTGGGTGTCGGCGTTCCAGGCGATGGACCGGAACGGGATCGACACCGTCACCTCCTGATCGGAGGGGAACCCGCCCCCGTCGACGAACGCCTGGAGCAGGTCCCGCTGTGCCCCGGCCGGCAGGGTGGGGACGGCCTGGAGCGCCAGGTCGTTCGGCGTCGGGATGCTGGGTGACGCGAAGGTGGCGATGACGATCTGGGAGGCGGGCGGCTCCTGGTTGACGTCCTTGCAGGCGGCGAGCGACGCGAGAGCCAGGGCGAGCGGACCGTAGCGGCGGAGCGACATCGAGCAGCCTCCTGCGGGACGCGGAAACGGACAGTGAACGACGCTGTAGGAGAGTGACGCCTTCCTGTTTCCGCTGCGGTGACTGGGAAGTCAAGAACGCCCGGACGGCGTCACGCGTTGTCCTAGCGCGTCGTGAGACGTGGACGCAGCGCTCTCCCTCGAGGGCTCCCCCGAGAGAAGCGGACCGGATGCGCGCCGTCATTGTTCGCCCCGACAGGGGCCAGCTAGCATGGCGCCTTCGCCTCGTCCGAATCCACCTGCCGCCGTCCCCGACAAGGGCCGACCCGTGAACCTCCAGATCCTCACCCTCGCCATCGGCGCCTACGCCGCGGTGATCGCCTACCTCGGCTGGCTCGGGTACCGGCGGACGCAGAGCGCCGCCGACTACCTGGTGGGCGGCCGTGACATCCACCCGGTGCTGATGGGGCTCGCCTACGGCTCCACCTTCATCTCCACCTCGGCGCTGGTCGGCTTCGCCGGCGTGGCGGCGCTCATGGGGATGGGGCTGCTCTGGCTCACCGCGCTCAACATCCTGATGGGCGTCTTCGTGGCGTTCGTCGTCTTCGGCCGGCCCACCCGGCGGCTCGGCGCCGCGCTCGACGCGCACACCTTCCCGGAGCTGCTCGGCCGACGCTTCCGCTCCCGCTTCATCCAGGGCTTCGCGGGCGGCACCATCGCGCTGCTCATGCCGCTCTACGCCGCGGCGGTGCTGATCGGCGGCGCGCGCTTCGTCGAGGTGCAGCTCCACCTCGACTACGAGCTGGCCCTGTTCGTCTTCGCGGCCATCACGGTGGGCTACGTGCTCTTCGGCGGCCTGAAGGGCGTGGTCTACACCGACGCCTTCCAGGCGGTGCTGATGCTGCTCGGCATGACCATCCTGCTGGTCGCCACCTACCGGCACGTGGGCGGCCTCTCGGCCCACCAGGCGCTGACCGATCTCGCCGGGCAGGTGCCGGCGGGGCTGCGCGCCCAGGGTCACCGGGGGTGGACGGCCATGCCCGCCGCCGGCTCGACGCTCTGGTGGCAGATGGTGTCGACCATCGTGCTGGGCGTCGGGATCGGCGTCCTGGCCCAGCCGCAGCTCACCGTCCGCTTCATGACCGTGAAGAGCAGCCGCGAGCTCCACCGCGCGCTGGTGCCCGGCGGGATCTTCATGCTGCTGATGGCCGGCGTGGCCTACGTGGTGGGCTCGCTCACCAACCTCTACTTCTTCCAGCGCACCGGGAAGATCGCGCTCGCGGTGGTGGCGGATCCGGTCACCGGCAAGCCCAACATCGACAAGATCATGCCGGCGTACATGCAGGCCGCCATGCCGACCTGGTTCGGCTACCTGTTCATGCTGGCGCTGCTGGCGGCCGCCATGTCCACCCTCTCGGCCCAGTTCCACGCCATCGGGACGGCCATCGGGCGGGACCTCTACGAGCAGGCCTTCCGGCGCGGCGGCGGGTCCGAGCGGACCGTGCCCATCGCCCGGGCCGGCATCCTGGTCGGCTTCGCCGCCACGGTGCTGCTGGCCTGGAAGCTCGGCCCCGGGATCGTCGCCATCGCCACCTCGCTCTTCTTCGGGATGTGCGCGGCGACCTTCCTGCCCGCCTTCGTGTCGGCGCTCTTCTGGCCGCGGGCCACGCGCGCGGGCGTGGTGACCGGCATGCTGGCCGGGTTCGCCGGCTGGGCCGCCTGGGTGCTGCTGGTCCACGAGCGGGAGTCGGCGGCGCTCGGCGTCGCGAGGGCGCTCCTCGGCCGGCCCAGCCTCGCCACCGGCACCACCTGGGCGGTGGTCGATCCCATCGTGATCGCGCTGCCGCTCTCCGCGCTCGTCACGGTGGCCGTCTCGCTGCTCACCCGGCCCGATCCGGCGGCCATCCCCGGCGCCCCGCAGCCTTCCGTCCCCGGAGGTGCCTGATGCTCGGCTTCGGCAATCTCGGCGTCACCCTGGCCTTCGTCTGCACGCTCGCGAGCACGGCCCTGTGCGTCGTCTACGGCTTCCTCCACTGGAACGACGACGACACGCCGCTCCCGGGCCCGGTCCACCCGCCCGGCGAGGCGCCTGGGCTCGACGACCTGTGAGGCGCCGGCGGTGGCGCGGTCCCCGCCGACGGGTGACCGCGGGGGGAGGCGCGGAGCCCGGCGTCGCCTCTCACCCTGCCTTGCTCGGACCCCGGGGCCGCGCCGGCCGCGTACGCCCGGAACGGAAGAGCCCCGGCCGCCGCATGGCGACCGGGGCTCCTCCCGCTCCGCTCTCTCGCCGGGAACTAGAAGAAGTAGTTCGCGGTGATCATGTACTGGTTGGCCTTGACGTTCTCGCTGGACAGGAAGCCGCCCGGAGCCGCCGCGTAGGTCGCGGTCTTGGTCTTGAAGTTCGTCCACTCGGCGCCGATCGCATATCCGCCATCGCGGTAGTTGGCCTGCACGTTGATCGTCTCGTTCTTGAGGCGGGCGAACCGGGCGGCCTTGGCGTCCTTCTCGTCGGGCTCCTGCACGCCGTAGAGCCCCCAGAGCGAGAACTCCTTCGTGACGTTGAAGCCGGCCTGGCCCCAGGCGCCCCAGGCGGCGACGTCCTGGCACGGCGCCGCGGACGGGGGTGCCGTCGGCGGTGGCGCCGCCGGCCTGGAACTGCACCAGGTTGCCGAGCAGCCCGCCGGTGTTCTCGCCGTAGAAGCCGGCCGCGGCCAGGGTGATGGGCCCGGCGGTGATCTTCGCGCCCGCGGCGCCAGCCTTCACGTCGAAGTCGTCGACGCCGCCGCCGGTGCCGACGCCGTTCATGTCGACCCGGTTCCAGTGGCCGGCCACCCAGACGTTGAAGAGCTTGCCCTGCGTCAGGGTGAGGCGCGCCTGGACGGCCGGCAGCGCGGAGGCCTCGCCGAGGGAGGCGTCGTTCGGGGCGTTGTAGGTCTGCCCGCCTGTGACCGTGGCGGCGTCCACCCACTGGCTGCGGCCGACCTCCCAGGCGAACTCGACCTTGGTCTCGGGCGAGGCGGCGAAGGTGTGGAAGCCCCAGAAGCCGGGGCGCCGCCAGCCGATGTTGCCCGTGCCGTAGCCGAGCGGGAAGGCGATGTGCGAGAGCGAGGTCGGCGCCATCGCGAAGGTGAGGTCGTTCAGCTGGCCGAAGGCGAGCCGGTGGTTGCCCCAGTTCAGCTCGCTGTAGGCGAGGCGCATGCGGTTCATCAGCGAGACGTTGCCGAAGGCGCCGTCGCCGAAGCCCTGCATGAAGTCGATCTCGAGGACGGCCGACGGCGTCGCGCCGAAGAAGACCTGCGGCCCCTTGACCGAGAAGTTGAAGCGGGACTGCCGGACGTCGAAGCCGAGCGAGTTCTCATCCGCGGCCGGCTCGGAGATCGCGAAGAGCGCCCGCTGCCCCTCGTTCAGGCCGGTGCGGGCGTCCTGCATGTAACCAGACATCGACACGAAGCCGTGAAGCGCGAACGTGAACGGGGACGGCTTCGCTTCCTGCGCCTGCGCCGAGGCGGTGAGGCTGACGAGCAGCGCTGCTGCAAAGGTCTTGAGCATCCGAAGCACCCTCCGACGAGTTAGTTCACTACGAGCGATGCGGGCGACGACGTACTCTGGCAGCGTTACGGGGTGGAAGTACGCTCGCATTTTCCGCGCACGTTTTGCAATCCTGAACGAGTCTGGCGCATGGAGTGCGGCGGATCCACTTCTCGGTTGCACGACGCACGCTTCGCCGCACGCGATATCTCGCCGGGCACTCGACGGGGGAGCCCGCGCGCCGTAAACGGGCGACCCCGTGGAGCCTCGCGGCGATCACGGCGCAGCGCAGCAACGCCCCGCGGCGCGCGCCCGTGGCGCCGCTATCCGCCGAGGTAGGCGGCCTGGACCCGCGGGTCGGTGGCCAGGTCGGCGCAGCGCCCCTCGAGCACCAGCCGGCCGCGCTCGAGGACGTAGGCGTAGTCCGACACCGCCAGCGCCAGCCGCGCGTTCTGCTCCACCAGCAGGATGGTGGCGCCCTCGCGGTGGATGGCCTGGACCATGTCGAACACCTGCTGGACCAGGATCGGGCGAGAGCCCCATCGACGGCTCGTCGAGGAGCAGCACCCGCGGCCGCGCCAGCAGGGCGCGCGCGAAGGCCAGCATCTGCTGCTGCCCGCCGGAGAGCGTGCCGGCCGGCTGGCTCCGCCGCTCCCCGAGGATGGGGAAGCGCCGGTACTGCTCCTCGATGGCGCCGCGGAGCGCGCCGGGCGGCTGCCGCTTCTCGCCGGCCAGCACCAGGTTCTCCTCGATGCTCATCCGGCCCAGGATGGCGCGCCCCTCCGGCACGAGCGCGAGGCCGGCCGCCACCGTCCCGTGGGCGGGCAGGCCGGTGACGTCCTCGCCCCCGAGCCGCACGGTCCCGCCGGACGGCCGGACCAGCCCCGACAGCGCGGAGAGGATGGAGGTCTTGCCGGCGCCGTTCGGCCCGATGAGCGTGACGATGCTCCCCTCGGCCACCGAGAGCGACACGCCGCGGACGGCCTTCACGTGGCCGTAGGCCACCTCCAGCCCGCGGACCTCGAGCAGCGGCCCGCTCACCGCGGCCTCCCCAGGTAGGCGGTGATCACCTCGGGGTCGTTGGCCACCTCGGCCGGCGCGCCCTCCGAGATGACCTTGCCGAAGTTCAGCACGGTGATCCGGTCGCACACGTCCATGACCAGCCGCACGTTGTGCTCCACCAGCAGCACCGAGTGCCCCTCCGCGGCCACCTGCCGGATCAGCTGCGCCACCGCCTGGACCTCCACCGGGTTCATGCCGGCGGTCGGCTCGTCGAGGAGCAGCACGCGGGGCTCGGAGGCCAGCGCGCGCGCGATCTCGACCCGGCGCTGCTCCCCGTAGGAGAGGTGCTTCACCTGCTCGAGCATCCGCCCGGAGAGGCCGACGCGCTCGAGCAGCGCCTCCGCCCGCGCGCGCACCGCCGCGCTCCTCGGCGCCCGCCGAGGGGAGGCCGAGCAGCCGGGCCGCCAGCGAGGGGCTGCGGCGCCGGTGCGCGCCCACGATGACGTTGTCGACCGCCGAGAGGTCCGGGAACAGCCGGATGTTCTGGAAGGTCCGGGACACCCCCAGGCCGGCGATCCGGTGCGCGGCGAAGCCCTGGATGGCGCGCCCCTCGAGCGCGATGCTGCCGCCGGTCGGCTCGAGCAGCCCGGAGACCAGGTTGATGATGGTGGTCTTGCCGGCGCCGTTCGGGCCGATGAGCCCGTGCACCGCGCCGGGCGCCACCCGGAAGCTGGCCCCGTCGACCGCGCGCACGCCGCCGAAGGCGCGCTCGACCGCCTCGAGGACGAGCCGCGCGCTCACGCGGACCTTCCCGGCGCGGCGGCGCGGCGCTCGCGGAGCCGGGCCGGGAGCGAGACCACCCCGTTCGGCAGGTACAGGATCACCGCGAGGAGCACGAGCCCGTTCACCATGAAGCGCAGCGGCCCGGGGTCGATGCCGACCATCGGCGCGACCTCGCGGAGCACCTCGGGCAGGAGCGTGAGGAAGGCGGCCCCGGCCACCGGGCCCCAGAAGGTGGCGATCCCGCCCACCACCGCGAACACCAGCATGTCCACCACGCGCACGAAGCCGAAGCCGTTCGGCGCGACCATGAAGGTGAAGTGCGCCTCGAGGCCGCCGGCCAGCCCGGCCAGCGCCGCGCCCAGCACCAGCATGGCCAGCTTGTAGGCGGTGGTGGGGATCCCCATGGTGCGCGCGGCCGGCTCGTCCTCGCGGATCGCCTCCAGCGCGAACCCCCACTTCGACCCGCGCAGCCGCCCCAGCACCAGCAGCGCCGCCGCCAGGGCCAGGTAGATCCCCCACACCGGGGTGAGCTGCGGGATGGCGACGATCCCCTGCGCGCCGTTCACGTACTCCCAGTTCACGAGCCCGAGCCGGACCACCTCGCCGAAGGCCACCGTGGCGATGGCGAGGAACACGCCCCGCAGCCGGAGCACCGGGAGGCCGAGCGGCACCGCCACCAGCGCGGGCAGGAGCGCGGCGGCCAGGAGGGCCAGCGGGAAGGGCCAGTGCGCGTTCATGGTGAGGAGCGCGGAGGCGTAGGCGCCGATGGCCGCGAAGCCGGCGCTGGAGAGCGCCAGCTGCCCGCAGGAGAGCGTCGTATAGACCGACAGCGCCAGGAGCCCGTTGATCCCGATGTAGGCGATGGTCGACTGGTAGGTGGCGTAGAGCTCGAGGAGCTGCTCGCGCATGCCGTCACGCCTCCCGCAGCGCGGCGGCGCCGAGCAGCCCGCGCGGGCGCAGCACCAGGACCAGGAAGAGGCCGGCGAAGGAGACCGCGTCGCGGTAGGAGCCGCCCAGGTGCGAGACCACGAACACCTCGGTGAGGCCGAGCGCGAAGCCGGCGATCACCGCGCCGGTCATCGAGCCCATCCCGCCGAGGATGATCACCGCGAGCCCCTTCAGCTCGACGCTCCGGCCCATGTCCGGCGAGATCGAGTTGAAGGCGAGGCCGAAGAGCACGCCCGCCGCGCCGCCCAGCGCCGACGAGATGAAGAAGGAGGCGGCGATGACCCGGTCCACGTTCACGCCGAGGATGCGGGCCGCCCGCGGGCTCTCGGCCACCGCCCGCACCTCGCGCCCGAGCCGGGTCCGCTGCACCAGCCAGTAGAGGACCAGGAAGAGGCCGAGCGCGATGGCGATGATGGTGAGCTGGAGCCGGGAGACCACCCCGCCCAGGACCGGGATGAGCCTGTCGGGCAGGGTGTCGAAGGGGAAGCGCGAGACGTTCGGCCCCCAGAGCTGCAGCGCCAGCGCCTCGAAGACGGCGGCCACGGCCAGCGAGCTGATGAGCCCGGAGACGTTCGAGTCGGCCCGGCCGCGCAGCGGGCGGAAGGCGACCCGCTCGAGCACCAGCCCGAGCAGGCCGGAGAAGACCATCGCGATCGGCAGCGCGATCACGATGTGGAGGTGGAGCTGGCCCACCAGCGTGAGCGCCACGAAGGACGCCAGCATGAAGACCGCCGCGTGGGCGAGGTTCAGGATGTCGAGGACGCCGAAGACGAGCGTGTAGCCGAGGGCGAAGAGGGCGTAGATGCTGCCGAGGAAGAGTCCGTTGATGATCTGCTGGCCCACGCTCGTCTCCGGCTGCGCCTACTTGAGGATCTGGAACTTGCCGTCCTTCACCTGCTGCAGCGCCGGCGCGTGGTCGCCGTCGCGGTTCGGCAGGAACGAGAAGTTGCCGAGCGGCGTGGGGAGGTCCTTCACCTTCTTGAAGCCGGCCACGATGTCGGCCCGGCCGCCCTTCCCGCCGGACAGCTTGACGGCCTCGGCGATCACCAGCACGCCGGTGTAGGCCTGGGCGGCGAACTGATCCGGATCGATCCCGCGCGCCTTCATGATCTCGAGGAACTTCTGGTTGGCCGGGGCGCTGCTGGTCCGGTCCCAGGCGGTGCCGACCAGGACGCCCTCGGCGGCCGGGCCGGCGTTCTTGATCAGGGCCGGGCTGTTGAAGCCGTTCCCGCCGAAGATGGGCCCCTTCCAGCCGAGCTGGCGCGCCTGCGAGACGATGCCGGCCGCGTTCTCGGCCAGCGCCGACACCACCAGCACGTCCGGCTTGGTCGCCAGGAGCGCGGTGAGCTGGGCGTTGTAGTCGCGGTCCGGCTTGGCGAAGGTCTGCGTCCCGGCCGTCTTGATGCCGAGCTTCTCGAGCGCGTCCTTCATGACGTTGTAGCCGGCCTGGGTGAAGGCGTCGTCGTTGCCGTACAGCACGCCGGCGTTCTTGAACCCGAGCGCGGCCTGGGCGCGCTTGAGGGCGCCCGGGATCACCTGGGCCTCGGTGAGCGACACGCGCCAGATCTGATCGCCGATGTCGGTGATCCCCTTCGGCGCGGTGTTGGAGACGGCGACCACCGGGACCTTGCCGGCCTGCGCCAGCGGATCGGCGGCGGTGGCGGTGTTGGAGAGCGTCGGGCCGATGATGGCCGCGACGCGGTCGCGGTTGATGAAGCGCTGGAACACCGCGATGCCCTGCTCCTTGGTGGAGGCGTCGTCCTCGATGACCGCCTCGAGCTTCACGCCCTTCAGCGTCCCGCCCTTGTTGATCTCCTCCACGGCCGCCAGCACCCCGGTCTTCTGGGTGGCCCCGTACACGGCGGCGGGGCCGGTCATGCTGAAGGCCGCCCCGATCTTCACGGTCTCCGCGGCGAGGGCGCGTCCGCCCGTGAGCGCGGCGACCATCATCACCAAAAGTGACATCCTGCCAGCGAAGCGCATGCGTGCTCCTCCTTGGGTCCCTGTCGAGGGGTGAGCGTTCGTAAATAAAAAAGATTCAACTGGCAAGCGAGCGCATGTGGCGGCTCGAGCGCGGGGAGCCGCGACGGAGGCGTCGCGCGACGCCCGGCGGGCCAGGCTCAGACCCTCCTGGGCACGGTGCGCTAGGCGCCGGCCTTGCGGTGATCGATGACCCGGCGCGCCTTCCCGGCCGAGCGCTCGAGCGTCTGCGGCGCCACCAGCTCGACCGTCATGCGGATGCCGGTGATGGCGTGGATCTCGCGGTCGATCCGGTCCCGCAGCTCCTGCATCTGCCGCATCTCGTCGCGGAAGTCCTCGGGCCGGACCTCCACCTTCACGATCACCTCGTCCATCGCCCCCGGCCGCGCCACCTCGATGAGGTAGTGCGGCGCGGTGCCCTCGACGCGCAGCAGCGCCTCCTCGATCTGCGACGGGAACACGTTCACGCCGCGGATGATGAGCATGTCGTCGGACCGGCCGACGACGCGGCTCATCCGGACGCCGGTCCGCCCGCAGGGGCAGGGGCGCCGGTCGAGCGAGGCGATGTCGCGCGTGCGGTAGCGCAGGAGCGGGATCGCCTCCTTGGTCAGCGCGGTGAAGACCAGCTCGCCGCGCTCGCCGTCCGCGACCGGCTCGAGCGTCTCGGGGTCGAGGCACTCGACGATGAAGTGGTCCTCCTGGATGTGCATGCCCGTCGCGCGCGCCGCACTCGCCGGCCGACGCCCGGGCCGATCACCTCGGAGAGCCCGTAGTTGTTGAAGGCCAGGATCCCGAGCTCGCGCTCGATCTCGACGCGCATGCTCCTCGGTCCAGGGCTCGCCGCCGAAGTGGCCGAAGCGCAGCGACAGGTCGCCCGGCTTCAGCCCCTCGGCCCGGGCCACCTCGGCGATGTGCAGCGCGTAGCACGGCGTGCAGACCAGCACGTCGGCCTCGAGGTCGAGGATGAGCATGATCTGCCGCGGCGTGTTGCCCGCCGGCGGCCGGCACGACCGCCGCGCCCACGCGCTCGACGCCGTAGTGCAGGCCGAAGCCGCCGGTGAAGAGGCCGTAGCCGAAGGCGATGTGGACGGTGTGCTCGGGGCGGAGGCCGCCGGCGGTGAGGAAGCGGGCGCACAGGTCGGACCAGGTCTCGAGGTCGCCCTGGTGTAGGCGACGAAGGTGGGGCTGCCGGTGGTGCCGGAGGAGCCGTGGATGCGCGCCACCCGCTCGCGCGGCACCGCCAGGAGGCCGCAGCGGATAGCTCCGGCGGAGGTCGTCCTTCACCGTGAAGGGGAGCCGGCGGACGTCGTCCACCGAGCGGACGTCGTCCGCGGCAGACGCCCGCCTCGGCGAGCGCCCGCCGGTAGTGCGGGACGGCCTGGACGCGCCGGAGCGTCTCGGCGAGGCGCCGCGCCTGCAGCGCGCGGAGCTCGTCGCGCGGGAGGAGCTCGGCGGGATCGAAGACCCGGTTCTCGAAGGGGAGCGCGGCCACCGCCTAGACTCCCGCGCGGGCGAGGAGCTCCTGCGAGCCGACCATGCGCACGCCCTGCTCCGTGAGGACCCGCGCGGCGCGGTCCGGATCGTCCAGGCGGAAGATGAGGGTCGCGCGCGGGCCGCGCGCCTGCACGGCGAACGGGTACATGTACTCGACCCCGAGGTCGGCCTTCTCGAAGGCCTCCAGCACCTCGGCCAGCCCGCCCGGCCGGTCCGGCACGTCGAGGGCGAGCACGTCGGTGAGGTTCACCACCACCCCGGCCGCCTCCAGCACCGCCTTGGCGCGCTCGGGGTCCTTCACCAGGAGGCGGAGGATCCCGAACTGCTGGGTGTCGGCGAGGGACATGGTGAGGATGTCGATCCCGGCGTCGCCGAGCACCTTGCACGGGACGCGCAGCTGGCCGGGGCGGTTCTCGAGGAAGAGGGACAGCTGACGGATCTTCATGGTCGGCTCCTCGCTCCGGTTCAGCGGGAGAGGGCGGTCTCCCGGCCGAGCCGGAAGGCCGCCTCGTTCACGGCGTGGAGCCGCTCCGGGAGCGCCGCGTGGAGGGCCTCGCGCCAGACGGCCTCGGAGAGATCGAGGTGGCCCGAGAGGACCCCGAGCAGCGCCACGTTGAGGCTCCGCTTGTTCGGGAGCTTCGCGTCGTCGACGGCGTCGAGCGGGATGAGCACGCCGCCCTCCCGGAGCAGCCGGCGGTTCACCTCGAGCTCGGAGGGCGCCAGCACGAGCAGGAAGTCGGCCTCGCCGGCCGGGATCATGGGCGAGAGCACCCGGGGGCCGAAGCGGACGTCGGTGGTGACCGAGCCGCCCCGCTGGCTCATCCCGTGGACCTCGGCCTTCTTCACGTCGAGCCCGGCCCGGAAGGCTGCGTCGGCCAGGATGTCCGAGGCCTTGATGACACCCTGGCCGCCGATGCCGGCCACCACCACGTTCACCACCCGGCTAGACATCGGCGGCCTCCGTCACGCAGCCGGCGCACAGCGCGGCGCGCTTCTCGTCGGCGGCCTTCTCGTACTTGCGGATGTCGGCGGCGGCCAGGATGCACGGGCGCCGCGCCACGATCACCGAGAGCTCGCGGCGGGCGAGCCGGTCCACCAGCATGGCCTCGAACCCGGCCGCGTCCGCCACCGGGTCGATCACGTCGACGTTCGGGACGCCCAGGGCCCGGGCGATCCCCTCGATGGAGAGCTTGCCGGTGGGCTCGTGGTCGAGGGTGCGGCCGGTGCCCGGGTGCTCCTGCTGCCCGGTCATGGCGGTGGTCCCGTTGTCGAGCACGATGAGCACGTGGCCGGTGGCGGGCGGGTTGTAGATCATCTCCACCAGGCCGTTCAGGCCGGTGTGCACGAAGGTCGAGTCGCCGATGAGCGACACCACCCGCCGCGCGTCCGCCTCGGGCAGCGCGTGGCGGAGGCCGAGGCCGACGCCCAGCGAGGCGCCCATGGCCACGCAGGCGTCCATGCCCTGGTAGGGCGGGAGGACGCCGAGCGTGTAGCAGCCGATGTCGCCGGCCACGATGCAGTCGAGCTTGCGCAGCGTGCCGTAGACCGGGTGGTAGGGGCAGGCCTCGCAGAGCATGGGCGGCTTGCCCTTGGGCGCCTCCGGCTCGGGCGAGCCGTCGCGCGCCAGGATCCGCCGAACCCGCTGCACGTCGAGCTCGCCGAAGCGGTAGGCCGGGGCCTTCACCTCGACCGGGATGCCGGCGGCCAGGATGGCCTCGGCGAAGATGGGGTCGCCCTCCTCCACCACCACGCAGCGCTCCACGCTCGCGGCGAAGGCGCGGATCTTCTCGAGCGGGAGCGGGTAGACGGTCTTGAGCTCGAGCCGGCTCGCGGTCGGCGCGGCCTCCTCGGCGTGGCGCGCGGTGACCCCGGAGGTGATGATCCCGAGCGCGCGGTCGCCCTCCGCCCAGACGTTCAGGTCGGTGGTCTCGGCGAAGGCCTGCGATCTCGTCGAGCTTGGCGCGGAGCCGCCGGTGGGCCGGGCGGGCGTAGGCCGGGATCATCACGTGGCCCGGGATGTCCCGGACGAACGGCCTGGGGGCGGGCTCGGGGACCGCGGGGCGACGGGTCACCAGCGTCTTCGAGTGGCAGACGCGGGTGGTCATCCGGAGCATCACCGGGAGCTGCCAGCGCTCGGAGAGCTCGAAGGCGGCCAGGGTGAGGTCGTAGGCCTCCTGCGAGTCGGCGGGCTCGAGCATGGGGAGGCCGGCCGCCCTGGCGTAGTGCCGGTTGTCCTGCTCGTTCTGCGAGGAGGCCATGCCCGGATCGTCGGCCGTGACCACCACCAGCCCGGCCGGCACGCCGGTGTAGGCGACCGTGAAGAGCGGGTCGGCGGCCACGTTCACGCCCACGTGCTTCATGGTGACGAGCGCGCGGGCGCCGCCGAAGGCGGCCCCGATGCCGACCTCGAGCGCCACCTTCTCGTTGGGCGCCCACTGGGCCCGTCCCCCGAGGGCGTCGAACGCCTGCAGGATCTCGGTGGAGGGGGTGCCGGGGTAGCCCGTGCCGAGCCGCACCCCGGCGTCGCGCGCGGCGGCCGCGACCGCCTCGTCACCGGAAAGAAGCCTGCGTTCCATCGATCAGCTCTCCTCGAGTCGCCGCCCACCGAGCAGGGCGTGCAGGGCACCCCCGATCCGGGCTACAAGGCCGGGCCGTCGGAGCGCGCGTCGTACGTGAGTCGGCCATGATATCCCGGCGGGGTCCGTGATTCCCATCCCTACCCTCGATCGACTGCTGGACGAGGCCCGCGCGGCGGGCCCGCTCCGGCTCGTGGTGGCGGCGGCCGAGAGCGACACCGCGCTCGGCGCCGCCGCGCAGGCCCGCCGGCAGCGGATCGCCGACGTGGTGCTGGTGGGCGCGCCGGGGCCGATCCGGGCGCGGCTCGCCGCGCTGGGCGAGGACCCGCGCCTCTACGCGGTGGAGCGCGCCGACGACGACGAGGCGGCCGCCCGGAGGGCCGTGGCCATGGTGCGCGCCGGCGAGGCGGCCGTGCTGATGAAGGGGCGGCTCCAGACGTCCGAGCTCCTGCGGGCCGTCCTCGATCGCGCCGAGGGCCTGCGCGCCGGCCGGCTGCTCTCCGACGTGATGGTGGCGGACCACCCGCTCAGCCCCGAGCCGCGGCTGCTCGGCGTGACCGACGGCGGGGTGAACGTCGCCCCCACCCTGGCGCAGAAGCGGGAGATCGTCCTCAACGCGGCCGCGCTCTTCCGCAAGCTCGGCCACGCGCGGCCCAGGGTGGCCTGCCTGTGCGCGGTGGAGACGGTCACCGGGGCGATGCCGCACACGCTCGACGCGCAGGCGCTGGCCGAGGCGAGCGCCCGCGGCGAGCTCCCCGGCTGCGTGGTCTCCGGTCCCCTCGCCCTCGACAACGCGCTGTCGGTCGAGGCGGCCGCGGGCCAAGGGGATCGATCACCCGGTGGCCGGCCGCGCCGACATCCTGCTCGTCCCCGCCATCGAGACCGGCAACGCCCTCGGCAAGGCCTTCACCTGGCTGGCGCGTCGCCACGTGGCCCACGTGGTGGTGGGGGCCCTCGCCCCGGTGCTGATCCCGTCCCGCGTCGAGCCGGCCGAGGACAAGCTCTACTCGATCGCGCTCGGCGTCCTCTCGGCGGCGCGGAGCGACCCGCCCGCCCCGCCGGCCGCCCCGGGAGGCGCGCGCCCGTGACCGCCCCGCTCGTCCTCGCCGTGAACCCCGGCGCCGGCTCGACCAAGCTCGCGCTCTACCGCGGGTCGCGCGCGCTCGCGGAGGAGAAGGTCCTCCACCCCGGCCTGATGGAGCGCCCCGCCGCGCGGGCGTGGGACGAGCTGCCGGTCCGGCTCGCCGCGGCGAGCGACTTCCTCGCGCGCGCCGGCGTCCGCCCCGGCGACCTCGCGGCGGTGGCGGGCCGGGGCGGGCTCCTCCCGCCGCTCGCCGCGGGCACCCACGCCGTCGACGACGCCATGCTGGCCGACCTCGAGCGGGCCGAGCGCGGCGACCACGCCTCGAACCTGGGCGCGCCCATGGCCCGCGCGCTGGCCGCGCCGCACGGCTGCCCGGCGCTGGTGGTGGACCCGGTCTCGGTGGACGAGCTCGATCCGGTGGCGCGGGTGTCGGGCCTGGCGGGTCTGGAGCGGCGCAGCTTCGCCCACGCGCTGAACCTCCGGGCGGTGGCGCGGCGCCACGCCGCCCGGGCGGGGCGGCCGCTCGAGGCGCTGCGCCTCGTGGCGGCCCACCTCGGCACCGGCATCTCCCTCTGCCTGTTCCGCGACGGCCGCATGGCCGACGTGGTGAACCCGCAGGACGAGGGGCCGCTCTCCGGCGACCGGGCCGGCGCGGTGCCCGCCATGGCGCTGGTGGACCTCTGCTTCACCGCCGGGCTCGACGCACCCACCGTGAAGCGTCGGCTCTTCGGCGACGGCGGCCTGTACTCCCACCTCGGCACGCGCGACGTGCGCGAGGCCCTGGCCCGCGCCGCGGGCGGGGACGAGCGGGCGGCGCTCCTGGTGGAGGCCATGTGCTACCAGACCGCCAAGGCCATCGGCGGGCTGGCGGCCGCGCTCGCCGGGGAGGTCGACGCCGTGCTGCTCACCGGCGGGCTGGCCCACCTCCCGGAGGTGGTGGAGGCGATCCGGCGCCGGGTCGAGTGGATCGCGCCGGTGGACGTCCAGCCGGGCGAGGACGAGCTGCGGGCCCTGGCCGAGGGGGCGCTCCGGGCGCTCGCCGGCGAGGAGCCGGCGAAGGCGTACCGGCCGCGGGGGTGACGGCGCGGCGGTCCCCGGCGCGGCGCGCGGGTCGCCGCTAGATCCGTGCATGGAGACAGTCGCGCTCCGCGCCAACGGCGCGAGCTTCGCGGCCCTGGCCGACGGCCCGGCCGAGGGGCCGCTGGTGCTCCTCCTTCACGGCTTCCCCGAGCTCTCGCGCTCCTGGCGGCATCAGCTGCCCGCCCTCGCCGCGGCAGGCTACCGGGCGGTGGCGCCGGACCTGCGGGGCTACGGCGGCAGCGAGCGGCGGGGGCCGTACGACCTCGGCACGCTGGCCGCAGACGCCGCCGGGATGGTCGCGGCCCTCGGGCGCGACCGAGCGGTGGTGGTCGGGCACGACTGGGGCGGCGCGGTGGCCTGGGCGGTGGCCGGGCGCCACCCCGAGGTGGTCGAGCGGCTGGTGGTGCTGAACTGCCCGCCGGCGAGCGTGCTGGCGCGGGAGCTCCGGCGGAACCCGCGCCAGCTGCGCCGCTCGGCGTACATGCTGCTCTTCCAGCTCCCCTGGCTCCCCGAGTGGCTGCTCACCCGGGATCACGCCGCCGCCGTGGCCCGCGCCCTCCGCGGCGGCTCTCACGTGCGGAGCGCCTGGCCGCCGGAGGAGCTCGAGCACTACCGGCGAGCCTTCCTCCAGCCCGGCGCGGCCAGCGCCGCGCTCGGCTACTACCGCGCCGCGCTCCGGGCGCGGACGCAGGGCCCCCGCTCGCGGCCGGTGGCGGCGCCGACGCTCATCCTGTGGGGCGTCGAGGACCGCTTCCTCGGGGCGGAGACGATCGACCCGGCGAAGCTCGCCCGCGTCCTGGCGCCGGGGAACGAGCCCGAGGTCGTCTGGATCGAGGGGACGGGCCACTTCGTCCAGAACGAGGCGCCGGAGCGGGTGAACGCCGAGCTGCTGCGCTGGCTCGGGCCGGCGCGGTGAGGCGGAGCTGGAGTCCTGCAAGTCACGCCGGGCGTCGGCCGGTCGACGCAGGGCGGGATCTCGCGGGAGCGCTCTGAACCCCCGTCCCGACGCGACGGCTCGCCCGCTGCCGGACGCCGGCGTCGCCACGGTGTCCGTCCTGCGTAGCCGGTAAGGAGCGGCCGGGCACATTTCGCTGCGCGAACTGTGCCTCGGCCGAAGGTTTGGAGCCGGCTAGCCGGCGCACCGCCTCGCGGAGCTCGCGCTCCTCGAGGCGGCCGAAGCCGAGCCGGAGGAACGGGCGCGGCAGGCCGTCGAAGGCGAAGCCGCGCCCCGCCTGCACCGCCACGCCACCTGCCAGCGCGCGGGCGGCCCACGCGTCGGCGTCGAGCCCGGCCGCCACCCGGCACCAGTAGGCCATCCCGCCGGGCGGCTGCACGAACGAGAGCGCGCCGCCGAGCTCGGCCCGGAGCGCCTCCGCCAGCGCCGCGCGGCGGGCGGCGTAGATGCGCCGGGTGCGCCACACGTGGCGCTGGACCTCGCCCTCCTCGAGCAGCTCGGCCACCGCGGCCTCCAGGGCGAGGTCGCCCTGCCGATCGAGGAACCGCCGGTGGGCGGCCAGCCGGGCCATGGCGTCGCCCGGCCCGGCCAGGAACCCGAGGCGCAGGCCGGGCGCGAGCACCTTGGAGAGCGTGCCGACGTAGACCACCACGCCGGCGCCGTCGGCGCTGGCGAGCGGCTCGACCGGCCGGCCCTGGTAGTGGAACTCGTTGTCGTAGTCGTCCTCGAGGATCAGGAGCCGGTGCCGGCGGGCCAGCTCGAGGAGCGAGAGCCGCCGCGCCGGGGAGAGCGCGACCGTGGTCGGGTACTGGTGGTGCGGGGTGAGGTAGACGCCGCGGATCCGCTCCGGGCCGGCCCGGGCCGCGAGCGCGTCCACGTCGAGGCCCCGGCTCGTCCACCGGCAGCGGCACGAGCCGGCGCCCGGCCGCCGTGAAGGCCTCCCAGGCCGGCCGGTAGCCGAGCGCCTCGACCGCCACCGCGTCGCCTGGCGAGAGGAGCCCGCGCGCCGCCAGGGCGAGCGCCATCTGGCGCCGCGCGTGACCAGCACGCCCTCCGCCGGCACCGCGAGGCCGCGCGCCTCGCCCAGCATCCGCGCCAGCGCGTCCCGGAGCCGCGGGTGGCCGCGCTCGTCGCCGTAGGCGAGGTGCTCCCGGCCGGCGCAGCGCGCGGCGGTAGGCGCGCGCCAGCGCCGCCACCGGCACGAGGCGCGGGTCGGGCTGGCCGCCGAGGAGCTGGAGCGTGCCCGCGGGCAGGGGCGGCCCGCCGGGATCGGGGGCCGGTGGGAGGTCGAAGCCGGCCCGATCGGCCCGGCCGGGCGGCGGCGCCGCGAACCGCCGCGGCGTGAGCGCCGGCAGCGCCCGCGAGACGAAGGTGCCGCGCGCCGCGCTGGCCTCGATCCAGCCCTCGGCGGCCAGCTCCGCGTAGGCGGCGAGGACGGTGTTCCGGTGGACGCCCAGCGCGTCGGCCAGCGTGCGGCTCCCGGGGAGCGGTGCCCCCGGCGCGAGGGCCCCGGTGCGCATGCGCTCCGAGAGGGCGCGGGCGATCTGCACCGCCACCGGGGCGCGGTCGGCCCGGTCGAGCGGGAGCAGGAGGGCGTCGGGCCAGGTGCGCACGGGTCCTCCTGCTGTAGCGAGGCCGTGGGAGCTGGTCTAGCCATTTTGACGAAACTGGTACTTTTCCACGGACCACCGGGCCGTCATGCTCGGGCCATGAGACGTGAGATCCTCCGCGCCGACCGCGCCCGCGCCCTGGCGCTCCTCCGCCGTGCCCCGGTGGTCCACCTGGCCAGCACCACCCCCGAGGGAGCGCCGGTGCTGCGCGCGCTCGACGCGGCGGTGCTCGACGACGGCATCTACTTCCACGGCGCCCGCGCCGGCGAGAAGACCGGGTGCGTCGGCCGGGCGGCGGTGGTCTCGGCCGAGGAGGTGGTGGCCCACCTGCCGAGCTGGATGGTGGACCCGGTGCGCGCCTGCCCGGCCACCACCCTCTTCCGGAGCGTTCAGGTGCACGGGACGCTCCGGGCGGTCGAGGACCTCGCCGTGAAGGCCCGCGTCCTCGAGGCCCTCATGCACCGCTGGCAGCCGGAGGGGCGCTACCACCCCATCGACCCGGCCGACCCGCTCTACCGCGGCGAGCTCGAGGGGCTGCTCGTGCTGGTGGTGCCCTTCGAGCAGGTGGACGGGAAGTGGAAGCTCCTGCAGGACCAGCCCCCGGAGCGCATCGTCCGGGTCCTCGAGGGGCTCTGGGCGCGCGGCGCGCCGGGCGACGCGGCGGCCATCGAGGCGGTGCGCGAGGCCAGCCCGCAGGCGCCGGCCCCGCCCTTCCTCGCCGCCGACGGGGTCCGGCTGCACGTCGCGCTCGGGCCCGAGGACGCGCCGGCGGTGGAGGCGCTGCTCGCCGGGGAGTACTGGTGGGAGGGGGTGCCGCGCGAGCTGGTCGGCCCCGTTCACCGGCAGGCGACGGCGTGGGTGGGCGCGCGGGAAGAGGGCGGCGCGCTGGTCGCCTCGGCGCGCGCGGTGGCCGACGACCGGACCGCCTGGATCTACGACGTGGTGGTGGCGCCCTCCTTCCGCGGGAAGGGGCTCGGGAAGCGGCTCATGGCGCTCCTGCTCGATCACCCCGCCGTGCGCCGCGCCCGCTCCGTGAAGCTCGTGACCCGCGACGCGCAGGGGCTCTACGCCCGCTTCGGCTTCGTGGACGCCGCCGGGCGCCGGCGCTTCGCCGCCTCGACCGAGATGGTGCTCGAGCGCGGCCCCGCCCAGGGCGAGGTCGCGCCGCTGGCCGGGTGAGGCCGCCGCGCCCCGCCCGCGCCGCCGGGGCCGGCGGTCCTCAGGCCCCGCGCCGCGCCAGCCACCGGCGGCGGATGACGAGGGCGACCACGCCGAGCGCCACCGCGGCGAGGATCCCGAGCTCCACGCGCCGGAGGTCGCGGTGCACCGCGCCGAGGTGGTGGGAGAAGAGGTAGCCGAGCGAGACCACCAGCGGGACCGAGATCAGCGCCGAGAGGCCGTCGGCGAGCGCGAAGGTGCGGGCGCGGACGCCGTGCGTGGCGGCCAGCGCGAAGGCGGCCAGGCGCAGCCCGGAGGTGTGGCGGGCCACCGCCACGGTGAGGAAGGCGTGGCGGGCCAGGTGGGCCTCGACCCGCGCGCGCCGCTCGGCGGTGAGCACCCTGGCGACCGGGCGCGACGCGAGCACCCACTCCCCGTGCCGCCGCGCCAGCGCGAACCAGGCCAGGTCGCCGGCCAGGATCCCCACCCAGCAGGTCGCCATGGCGAGCGGCAGCCGCAGCCAGCCCTGGTGCGCCGCCACCCCGGCGGCGAGCTGGGTCGCCTCCTCGGGGACCGGCACGCCCAGGCCGGCCGCGAACAGCGCGGAGACCACCGCGAGATAGCCGAAGCGGGCGACGAGCTGCTCGAGCACGGGCCTAGAAATAGCCGAGGACCAGCGCCGCCGCGTCGGTGTACTCGGGGGCGTGGCGCGCCTCGAGCGCGAGCGAGAGGTCGCGGGCGAGGTGGAACCGGAGCGTCCCGCTGGTCGACCAGGTGGTGCGCGGGGTGGCGGCGGGGAGGAAGCGGAAGCGCGCCTCGGCGATGAAGGCGGCCCGGGCGCCGAGCCTGAGCCGCGCCAGCGCCGAGGGCCCCACCCCCGGGCGCCAGCCCGAGCCGCCCGCGCCGTCGAGCCCCGGTGCGGCGAGCAGCTCGACGTCGGCGGTGCCGAGCAGGTCGACGGCGCGCCCGAGGTTCGCCCCGGCGAACCCGCCCCCGAGCTCGGCGGCGAAGGCCACGCAGCGGTCGCAGCCGCCGTCCCGCACGGTGGTGGCGCCGAGCCGCATGCGCCAGGAGGGGCGCGCGTCGAAGCGGTTGACCGGGTTCAGGGAGAGCACGCGGACCAGCGAGACGTCGTCGAGGTCCAGCCGGCGCTCGCGGGGCGTCCAGCGCAGCCGCAGCGGGAGGAACTCGATCTGCGCGAGCGGCGGGTAGCCGTCGGCGGGATCGCCGAGGTCGTGCAGCGCCAGGCGCGCGTCGAGCAGCACCGTGCCGCCGTCCCCGCGGGCGGCGCCGCCGCCGATGCCGATGCGCGAGGAGGCGTGGCCGATCTCCGGGCGGCGCCGCTCGGGGACGGGGAGGTCGAGCGGCGCGCTCGGGACGGCGATGGCGGCCCGCCGCTCCAGCAGCGCCTGGCGGTCGCGCGCGGCGGCCGGGTCCTTCCCCTCGATGAGCCCGCGGGCGTGGCGCAGGTCGAGCAGGTCCACCGCCGCGTCGAGCACCCGCACCCGGACCTCGGCCGGCGCGGCGGGATCGAGCGGGGCGGCCGGATCGTCCGCCAGCGTCCCCACCGTCCGGAGCTCGGCGGCGGAGAGCGCGCCGGCCCTGGCCTCGAACTGGGTGCGGATGGAGGGGCGGTAGTGGACCTTGCGCACCAGCCCGGGGTTGCGGAAGAGCGCCCGGACCGTGTCGGAGGGGAGCACCACGAACCGCCCCACGTGCGGGAGGAAGTCGAGCCGGGGGGCCACCGCCTCGATGGCGCGGAGCACGTGGTAGCTGCAGTTCTCGTCGAGGTACCAGTACTGGAACCAGGTGCCGCCGAGCTCCCACACGTGCGCGCCGAGGAGCGCCACCTCGGCCGGCGTGAGCGCGAGGTCGTACTCCCACAGGTCTCGTGACTCGTAGTCACCGTACTCGCGGACCTTGTAGTAGTACGGGTAGGCCTTGAACTCCCCCTTGAAGAAGCCGAGGAGGCCCTTGGCCGCGTAGAGGATCGCGTTGCCGGTGTCGACCGTGGCGGCGTAGTCGACGCCGTAGTCGAGGAGCTCGAAGTGCTTGCCGCCGATGGCCTCCGCCGCCTTGTCGAGCCGGAGCAGGGTGTGGCCGAAGGCCGAGGCCGGGTTGTTCAGGTAGTAGGACGAGAAGACGACGGTCACCCCCTGCGGCCGGATGCGGCCGAGGAACTCCTCGAGGCGGGGGCAGCGCCGGGGCGGGAGGCGCGTCGGGTCGAAGCCGAGCTTCCCGGCCAGGAAGGCGAAGCGGGCCGGGAAGCGGCACTGCGCGTCATCGAGCTCGGCGGCCTTCGGCGAGACGTCGAAGAAGCCGGCCAGGGTCGCCTCGAGCTCGGCGGCGGGATTGGTCTTGCCGCCCGGCGCGCGGAAGAACTCGGGGCCGTCCGCCTCGCTCTTCCAGCCGCCCAGCGTCCGCGGACGGTAGTGGCCGAGCCGGAGCCAGCCCGGATCCTCGCCGAGCCGGAGCGCCCGCGCGCGGGCGACCAGCTCCCCGAGGTAGCTCGGGTCGGGGGCGAGCGGCGGCGAGGCGGGCGCGGACGGCGCGGGATCCGCCGGCGCGGCGGCGGTGGCGGCCGTGCCAGCGGGGGGAGGCGCCAGCTGCGGCGCCTCCGAGGCGGAGACAGAGGGCGCGGCCGAGAGGAGCGCGAGCGCGAGGAGCGGGAGGAGCATCTCCGGCGAGAGGGTAGACGAAGGGGAGCCCCGGGTGCAGGGCTCCCCTCTCGCCGGTGCAGGAGGTTGGAGGCTGGCTAGCTACCCACGCCCGCAGCCGAGGCTCTTGTCGGCCAGGAGCGTGTCCAGGATGGCGGTCGTCACCTGCTCGTTGCTCGCGCTCTCGGACGGGAAGATGGCCTTGAAGTTCTTCTGCAGCGCGGTGCCGACGGCGTGGGAGTCCTGGCAGGAGTTGATCACGGTGAGCGCGCCGATGGCCTCGCCCTCGCCGCGGGAGATGTCCTTCGCGACCGCCTCACGGTTCGCGTCCACGAAGTTCTTCGTGCCCTGCGCGAAGACGCTCGTACCGCAGTTGGACGTGCCCGAGGTGATGCCGAAGGTCTGGTTGCCGAAGAGGCCGTTGGTGGTGGCGGCAAGGATTCTGGATGGCGCCGGGCTGGTTGCCGAAGGCCATCGATCCGAGGCCGCAGCCGGCGGAGCCGTAGCGCCCGGGGCTGCCCTTGATGGCGGACTCGGTGCTCTGGGCCTGCGAGACGGCGGGGAGGGAGAACAGCGCGGCGGCGACGGCGACGGCGAGCGTGGTGCGCATCATCTTCTCCTTGAGTGTGGACGTTCACCCCGGGACGAACGCGCTCGGGGAACAGGGAGCAGACTGTAAGCACGGAGCCGCCGGGCGGGCGCCTTATCGAACGGTCCCCTCTCGGGGGGCGGCGCGGGCGGGCAGCTTTTCCATTTGCGGGGTTCTGCCGCACTGCGCAATATGTGCGACTCCCTGACCGAAGAATCGGGTGCTCCCCATGTCCTTGAAGATCCTGGTGACCGCCAAGCGCGTCGAGGACCCGGAGTCGAAGATCCGGGTGAAGCCGGACGGCTCCGGGATCGTGACCGACGGCGTGAACTACAAGCTCAACCCCTTCGACGAGATCGCCGTCGAGGAGGCGCTGCGGCTCAAGGAGAGCACGGGGGCGAGGTGGTGGTGGTCTCGATCGGGGCCGAAAGGTCGCAGACCGAGATCCGCGCCGCCATGGCCATGGGCGCCGACCGCGCCATCCTGGTGCGGCACGACGGCGCCGCTCGACCCGGTGGTCGTATCGGAGCTGCTCGCCAAGGTGGTCGAGGCGGAGAAGCCCGACCTGGTCCTCCTCGGCAAGCAGTCCATCGACGACGACCAGAACCAGACCGGCCAGTACCTGGCCGAGCGCCTCGGCTGGCCGCAGGCGACCTTCGCCTCGAAGACCGAGTCGCTGGAGAGCGAGGCCGAGCAGAAGAGCGAGCCCGGGATGGTCCTCTCGGCCGACGGCAAGGCGCTCACGGTGGTCCGCGAGGTGGACGGCGGCGTCGAGACGGCTGGAGGTGGCGCTGCCCGGCGGTGGTCACCACCGACCTCCGGCTCAACAAGCCGCGCTTCGCCTCGCTGCCCGGCATCATGAAGGCCAAGAAGAAGCCGCTCGCGGAGCTCCCGGCCGCCTCGCTGGGCGTGGACCTCGCGCCTCGGGTGGTGGTGAAGCCGCCTCTCCGAGCGCCGCCACCCGCAAGGGCGGGGTGAAGGTCGCGGACGTGGACGAGCTCTGGAAGAAGCTGCACGAGGAGGCGAAGGTCCTGTAGCCGCGGCCCTGCAGGCCGGCGCCGCGGTTCGCGCCCGCATGACTGGAGACTCATGTCGAACGTTCTCATCGTGGCCGAGCAGGGCGGCGGCACGCTCCGCAGAGGCCGACGCTCCACGCGCTCTCGGCCGGGCGCGAGCTGGCGCGGCGGACCGGCGGCGAGCTCCACCTGCGCCCTCGTCGGGCAAGGGCGTCTGGCCGCGTCGCCGAGGAGCTCGCCGGCCTGGGCGTCCAGGTGCACCTCCTCGAGGCGCCGGCGCTGGCCCGCCGCTCGCCGACGCGCTACGCGCCGGCGCTCGCCGAGCCTGGCCAAGGCGACCGTCGGCGACGCTACGTGGGCGCGGCCGCCACCGCGCTACGGCAAGGACCTGCTCCCGCGGGTGGCGGCCCGGCTCGGCGCCGGCATGGCCACCGAGGTGCTCGGCTTCGGCGGCGACGGCCCGGCGGTCACCTTCCGGCGGCCGATGTGGGCCGGGCAACGTCCTGGCCGAGGTCGAGCTCGCCACGCCGGTGAAGGTGTTCACGGTCCGCTCCACCGAGTTCCCGCGGCCGCGGCCGAAGGAGGGCGCAGGGCGCGGTGACCGAGGCGGCGGTCTCGCTCGGACCCGGGCGCGCGCGCACGCGCCACGTCTGCTTCCGCGAGGTGAAGAGCGAGCGGCCGGAGCTGACCGAGGCGCGGGTGGTGGTCTCGGGCGGGCGCGGCACCAAGGGCGACTTCAAGCCGCGTCGAGGCGCTCGCCGACGAGCTCGACGCCGCCGTCGGCGCCAGCCGGGCCGCGGTGGACGCGGGCTGGGTCCCCAACGACTGGCAGGTGGGCCAGACCGGCAAGGTGGTCGCGCCCGAGCTGTACGTGGCGGCGGGCATCTCCGGCGCCATCCAGCACCTGGCCGGCATGAAGGGCGCCCGCGTGATCGTGGCCGTCAACAAGGACCCCGAGGCGCCCATCTTCCAGATCGCCGACTACGGGCTGGTGGCCGACCTGTTCCAGGCGCTCCCGGCGCTCACCGCCAAGGTGAAGGCATCCAAGTGAGCAGCGCGGTCAGCCGGCGCCCGCGGTCGAGGGCGGCGTGACCGAGGCGGCCTCGCCGCGCTCGGCGTCCACCGCCTCCCCATCCCCATCCCGTTCGCCCAGGCGGGCGGGCCGGTCAACGTCTACGCCGTCGAGGACGCCGACGGCGGGCTCCTGCTGTTCGACTCCGGGCTACGGCTCCCGGAGGCGCACCGCGGCGCTGGAGGAGGGGCTCCGGCGCGCTGGGCGGCGGCTTCGACGAGGTCCGGCGGATCCTCGTCACCCACGGACACGTCGATCACTACGGCGGGGCGCGCTTCGTGGAGGAGCGGTGCGGCGCACCCGGTGCCGGTGCTTCGGCCACCCGGCCGACGCGGACAAGATGTCGCGAGGCGGGCCGGCGCTGGAGCGGACGTCGCGCCGCGTCTACGCCGCCTACCTGGTCGCGGCAGGGCGCTGCCGCCCGAGGCGCTGGCGGCGATCGCCGCGGAGGGCGAGCGGGGCTTCCGGGCTCGCCGCGTGCCGGGAGGTCCAGCCCTCGAGGAGGGCGAGCGCTCCGGACGCGCCACCTCGCGCTCGAGGTCCTGCACATGCCCGGGCACACGCCCGGCCTGGTCTGCCTGCTACGACCGCGCGCGACCGGCTCCTCTTCTCCGACGACCACCTGCTCGAGCGCGTCTCGCCGAACCCGCTCATCGAGCTCGGGCCCGACGGCGAGGACGGCTTCTTCCGCCCGCTGGTCGCGTACCTCGACGAGCCTGGCCCGAACGCGCGCGCTGGAGGTGGACCTGGTCCTGCCCGGCCACGGGCCGCCGTTCGCCGGCCACCGCGAGGTGATCGACGCGCTCCTCGCCTTCTACGCGCGAAGCGCCAGGAGCGCTTCCTCGAGCGCTGCTGGCGAGGCGCCGCGCACGCCCTTCGAGATCGCGCGCGCTCTGTTCCAGCAGCTCCGGCCGGGCGACACCTTCCTGGTCCTCTCCGAGATGATCGCGAACCTCGAGGTGCTGGAGGAGCGCGGGGAGGTGGCGCGCGTCGAGGAGCGGGGCCGCTACCTCTACCGCGCGTCCTGAGCCGCCTCGCGAGGCCCGCAGGCCGCGCTCGACAATCGCCCGGGCATCGGGCAAATGAGGCGGCATGCTGGAGCTCCTCGGTCGGGCCGACACCTGGATCTCGCTCGCCACCCTCTCGGCGATGGAGATCGTCCTCGGGATCGACAACATCGTCTTCCTCTCCATCCTGACGGGCCGGCTGCCGCGCGGAGCAGCAGGGCAAGGCGCGCCGGCTCGGGCTCGCCTTCGCGCTGTTCATGCGCCTCGGGCTGCTGTTCGCGCATCAGCTGGGTCATGGGGCTGACGCGGCCGCTCTTCTCGGTGGTCGGCCACGCGGCTCTCCGGCCGCGACCTGATCCTGCTGGTCGGCGGGCTCTTCCTGATCGGCAAGGCCACCTGCGAGATCCACGACAAGCTCGAGGTGGAGACGCCGCGGAGCAGCCGGCCCGGGCCGGCGCCGGCGGCCGCAGCGCCTTCGGCGCGGTGATCGTCCAGATCGTGCCTGCTCGACATCATCTTCTCGCTCGACTCGGTGCATCACCGCGGTCGGCATGGCGCAGCACCTCGCGGTGATGGTGGCGGCGATGGTCGCTCGCGGTCGGCGGTGATGCTGGTCTTCGCCGGCGCGGTCGGCGAGTTCGTCGAGCGCCACCCGACGCATGAAGATGCTGGCGCTCTCGTTCCTGCTGCTGATCGGCGTGATGCTGGTGGCGGAGGGCTTCGGGAAGCACATCGAGAAGGGCTACGTCTACTTCGCGATGGCGTTCTCGCTGGGCGTCGAGCTGCTCAACATGCGCGTGCGGCGGGCGCGCCAGGCGCCGGTCCACCTGCACGGGCGGTTCGAGGAGGAGCGGGCCGGCCGCTAGCCCCCCGCGCGCCGTGGCGGACCTCGCGCTGCTCCTCCTCACCCTGCTGTGGGGGACCACCTTCGCGCTGGTGAAGGAGGCGCTCGCCTTCGCCTCGCCGGGCGTGTTCCTGGCGGCGCGCTTCGGCGTGGCGGCGCTCGCGCTCGGCGCGGTCTGGGCGGCGCGGCGCGAGCGGCTCGGGCCCGGGTTCTGGCGCCACGCCACGCTGCTCGGGCTCGCCATGCTCTCGGGCTTCGTGCTTCAGACGGTGGCCCTGCGCTACACCACGCCGGCGCGCTCCGGCTTCATCACCGGCCTGAGCGTGCTGATGGTGCCGGTGATCGCGCGGTGGCTCCTCCGGCGGCGGGTGCGGGCCGCCTTCTGGGCCGGGGTCGGCGCTGGCGCTCGCGGGGCTCCTCCTGCTCACCCGCCCCTTCGGCGCGGCGGCCTCGCCGGAGGTGCGCCTCGGCGACCTGCTCACGCTCGGCTGCGCGGTGGCCTACGCGTTCCAGGTGACCTACACGTCGGAGTGGGCGCCGCGCCACCCGCTCGCGCCGTTCGTGACCGTGCAGGTGCTGGTGACCCTCGCCGGCGCGCTCCTCGTGATCCCGCTCGAGGGGGCGCGCCTCGACGCGTCCGGGCTCGGCCACTTCGCGGCGGTGGTGGCCTTCACCGGCCTCGTCATGACGGCCTTCGCCTTCTTCGTGATGAACTGGGCGCAGCGCCGCACCGGCGCGGTGCGCGCCGCGCTCATCTTCTCGCTCGAGCCGGTCGCGGCGGCGGTGTTCAGCTGGCTCTACCACGGCGAGCCGCTCGGGCCGCTCGACTGGGCCGGCGGCGGCCTGATGGTGCTCGGGGTGATCGCCGGCGAGGTGGGCGGCGCGCTCGAGGCGCGCGCGAGGTCGGCCCCGGCGGAGGCGACCGGGGCCACCGCCGTCTAGGAGCCCGTGCTGCGTAGCCGGCAAGGAGCGGCCGGGCACATTTCGCTTCGCGAGAAGTGCCTCGGCCGGATGTCGAATGCCGGGCGACCGTGCCCACGTCCGGTCCGCGCGGCGCCGGCCTCTGCTACGGTCTCCCGGCCATGCGCCGCTCGACGCTCTGCCCCGCCCTCCTCGCCGCCGCGACCGCCCTGGCCCTCGCCGCCTGCCGCACCCCCGCGCCGCCGCACAGGCCGCCCGAGCCGGCCCGGACCGCGGAGGGCGCGCTCGAGGAGCTCGCCCCGGCGCCTTCCCGGCCTTCGCCGACGACCTCGACCTCGCCGGCCTCGACGAGGCGCTCCTCCGGTCGGAGGCGTGGGCCGTCCCGGATCGCCGCCGTCGACCCCGGCCGCACCTTCGCGTTCGGGCGGGAGCGCGTGCCGGTCCAGCGGGTCCAGGCGACGCTGGCCCGCTTCCGGGCGCTGGTCGCGGCGCGCCCCGCGCCGGCCGCGCTGGCCGAGGCGGTCCGCCGCGAGTTCCGGGTGTTCCGCTCGGTGGGCGACGGCCGGGGCGAGGTGCTCTTCACCGGCTACTACCTGCCGGAGCTGCGCGGCTCGCTGTCGCGCGCCGGGCCGTACCAGGTGCCGCTCCACCGCGCGCCCGGACGACCTCGTGGTGGTGCGCGCCAAGGACTTCCCGCAGATGGCCGACGACGTGATCGGCCGGGTGGAGAAGGGCCAGCTCGTCCCCTACCCCACCCGCGCCGAGGTCGCCCGGCGGCGCGCTCGACGGGCAGCGGGCCGAGCTCTGCTACGTCGACTCGGCGGTGGACGCGTTCTTCCTCGAGATCCAGGGGAGCGGGGTGGTGCGCTTCCCGGACGGCACGAGCCGGGTGGTCACCTTCGCCGGCAAGAACGGGCACCGCTACGCCGCGGTGGGCGCCGAGCTGGTGCGGCGCGGCGCGCTCCGGCGCGAGGAGGTCTCGATGCAGTCGCATCCGCGCCTGGCTCGAGGCGAACCCGGCCGCCCGCGACGAGGTGCTCGCCACCAACCCGTCCTACGTGTTCTTCCGCTTCGCCGAGGCGGCCACCGGCGCGCTCGGCGTTCCGGTCACGCCGGACCGGACCATCGCCGCCGACGCGCGGGTCTTCCCGAAGGGCGGCGCTCGCCTTCCTCGAGACCGAGCGCCCGGTGGACGCGACCGCGGCGACGATGCGCCCCTTCTCGCGCTTCGTGCTCGACCAGGACGCGGGCGGCGCCATCCGCACCTCGGCGCGGGTGGACGTCTTCTTCGGGAGCGGCCCTTACGCCGAGAACGCCGCCGGGCGGATGAGGCAGCCGGGGCGGCTCTACTACCTGCTGCTGCGGTGAGCGCCCGGCTCGGTCTAGACATCCGGCGCGTGGGTGACGGCGTCGGCGGCGGCCGCGCGGCCGCCGTTGCCCTCCATGGCGCGCGGGAGCACCAGGTTGAGCAGGATGCCGACGTAGGTCGCGAGCGGCATGGCGTCGATCTTGACCGCGCCGAGGTGCAGCTCGGCGCCGCCCACGCCGAGCACCAGCACCACCGAGGCGATGATGAGGTTCCGCTTCTGCGAGAAGTCGATGCCGGCCTCGACCAGCATCCGGATGCCGGCGGAGGCGATGATCCCGAAGAGCAGGATGCAGATGCCGCCCATCACCTGGGTCGGGATGGAGCGGATGAGCGCGCCCACCGGCGGCAGGAAGGACATGACGATGGCGAGCACCGCCGCGCCGCCGATGACCCAGACCGAGAAGACGCGCGTGATGGCCATCACGCCGATGTTCTCGCCGTAGGTGGTGTTGGGCGGCGCCGCCCAGGAACCCGGAGATCGCGGTCGCGACGCCGTCGCCGGCGAGCGAGCGGTGGAGGCCGGGGTCCTTCACGAAGTCGCGCCCGACGACGTTGTTCGTGACGATGAGGTGGCCGATGTGCTCGGTGATCACCACCAGCGAGATGGGGGCGAGCGTGATCACCGCCGCCCAGGTGAAGCGCGGCAGCACGAAGGGGGGCACCGCCAGCCGGCCGCGCCGCCGCGACGCCGGAGAGGTCCACCTGGCCGGCCAGGAAGGCGACCAGGTAGCCGCCGATGATCCCGATGAGCACCGGGATGACGCCGAGGAAGCCCTTCAGGTAGACCGCCGCCAGGACGGCGATGGCGAGCGCGGCCAGCGCGACCGCGAAGAACTCGGGCCGGAAGGTGGGCCCGCCGCCGTTCATCGCCATGTTCACCACCGCCACGCGGGCGAGGCCGAGGCCGATCACCATCACCACCGAGCCGATCACCACCGGCGGGAGGAGCCGGTCGACCCAGCCGGTGCCGAACTTCGCCGATCGAGCGCCGCCACCACCAGGTAGCAGAGCCCGACCACCACGCAGCCGCCCATGGCCACCGCGATCCGGTCGGCCGGCGCGAGCTGGCCCGGCGCGGCGCCCATGATCCCGGAGAGCGCGGCGATGAAGGCGAAGGACGAGCCGAGGTAGGCGGGGATCTTCCCCTTGGTGATGAGGATGTAGACGAGCGTCCCGACGCCGCTCGTGAAGAGCGTCACCGAGGTGTCGAGGCCGACCAGGAACGGCACCAGCACGGTGGCGCCGAACATCGCGAACAGGTGCTGCAGCGACAGGGGAATGCTCTGGAGGAGCGGCAGCCGCTCCCCGACGTCCACGGTCCTCTTCATGGGGCCTCCTCGCTGATGCGTGCCCGGGCGCTCGTCGCGCCGCGCGCTCGCCCGGACGGCGCCCCTCCGGCGCCGGCCGGGAAGGCGGCGGCGCATCATGCATCGGCCGTCTGACGCTCACCAGAAGGGGTTGCTCCGGTCGAGCGAATCCAACGCGGCGCGGTCACTTCACTGCCCGGCGCGAGAGGATCAGGTTGTTCGCCAGCGGGAGGTGTTCCATGGCCGAGAAGAAGGGTGGCTTCCACAACCTCGAGAAACGGATTCATCAGATCGAGGACGAGGACCGCGCGACGGAGCAGAAGACGTCCGGCGGCAGGAGAAGAAGGCGCCGAAGCAGGAGCCGATGGAGGAGAAGAAGGAGTCGCCGAGGAAGTAGGCCGGCGCCGCGGGACGCTCGGCACGGACGCGAGGCGGCCGGGCCGGAGCGGCCGCGTGATCCGGGCTGGTAGCTCCGGGGGTGCGTCGCCTGCCGGCAGCCCCGAGGACGCACCGCCCGGCCGCCTCGCGCCCTGTCGGGCGCCCGTTGTAGAACGGGCGCCCGATGCGCCGTCCGCCCATCGAGCTCCACCGGGGCGAGCTCCGGATCACGGGCTCGTCCCTCCACCTCGACGCCACCCGGCGGGTCGAGTGCGCCTTCGTCTCGCACGCGCACGGCGACCACATCGGCCGGCACGACCGGACCATCGCCACCGCGCGCCACGCTGGCGCTGATGCGCCACCGGCTGGGCGAGCCGAAGCGGCGCAAGACCGAGCACCTGCCGGCCTCGCTACCGGCCGCCGTTCGGCCTCGGCGAGCTGACGCTCGAGCTCTTCGCGGCCGGCCACGTGCTCGGCTCGGCGCAGCTGCGCGTCACGCCGGAACGGCGTCGCGCTCGGCTACTCGGGCGACCTCTGCACCGAGCCGACCCACGCCGCCGAGCCGGCCGAGGTGATGGGCTGCGACGTGCTGGTGGTGGAGTCCACCTTCGGCCACCCGCGCTACGTCTTCCCGCCCAAGGACGGAGACGCTCGCCGCCATCCGGCGGTTCGTGGACGACGCGCTCTCCGACGGCGTCACGCCGGTGCTGCTCGGCTACGCGCTCGGCAAGGCGCAGGAGATCCTGAAGTACCTCTCCGACCTCGGCTACGCGTGCCGCGCCCACCCGGTGGTCCAGGCGGTGAACCGGGTCTACGAGGCGCACGGCGTGGCGCTCCCCAACGTGCGGGCGCTCGGGCCGGAGGGGCCCGGGCCGGGCGAGGTGGTGGTCTGCCCGCCGCACCTCGCCCGCAGCCCGGCCATGCAGCGGCGTGCGCAGGCGGCGCACCGCCATCCTCACCGGCTGGGCCATCGACGGCGGCCGCTTCTTCCGCGGGGTGGACGCCGCCTTCCCGCTCTCCGACCACGCCGACTTCCCGTCGCTGGTGCGCTACGCGAAGGCGACCGGCGCCGGGCGGGTCTTCACCGTGCACGGCCACGAGGACGCGCTCGCGGCGGCGCTGCGCAAGGAGGGGCTCCGGGCCGAGCCGCTCGCGGGAGAGCATGCAGCTCGAGCTGATTTGAGGAGCTGCGGCGCCGCCGCCACCGAATCGTTGTAGATCTGCGCCCGTGATCACCTTCACCGTCACCGAGGACGCCGCCGGCCAGCGGCTCGACAAGCTCGTCCGCAAGGCGCTCCGGGACGTGCCGCTCAGCCACGTCTACAAGATGTTCCGCACCCGCAAGGTGCGGGTGAACGGGCAGCGCGGCCGGGCCGAGCAGCTGCTCGCGGCGGGCGACGTGGTGGTGATCCGCGGCGACGAGGAGCAGCTCCTCGCGCGGGCCGCGCCCGCGGCGTCGGGGGGCCGGGTGAAGGTGACCTTCGGCGTGCTGCACGAGGACGCCGACCTGCTCGCGGTGGACAAGCCGGCCGGCCTGGCCGCGCACCCCGGGCACCGGGATCGAGGGCGCCACGCTGGTGGAGATGGCGCGCGGCGTACCTGAAGACGCCGGAGGACCTCCCGCCGACCGAGTTCCGCCCCTCGCCGGCGCACCGGCTCGACCGCGACACCTCGGGGGTGGTGCTGGTCGCCAAGCACCGGAAGGCGATGGTGCGGCTCACCGAGCTCTTCACCGACGGAGGAGAGGTGCGGAAGACCTACCTCGCGCTCGTGAAGGGGAAGATGCCGCGCGAGGCGGGGACCATCGACCTGCCGCTCTCCGAGCACGAGCAGACCTCGCGCTCGAAGGCCGCCCGCGGGGTGAACTTCCAGGAGGCGCTCACGCGCTGGAAGGTGGTCTCGGCGGCGAAGGAGCTCTCGCTCCTCGCGGTCACCATCGAGACCGGCCGCACCCACCAGATCCGCCGCCACCTCGAGGCGGCCGGCCACCCGGTGGCGGGCGATCGCCGCTACGGCGACTTCCCCTTCAACCGGGCCGCGCGCCAGCGCTGGGGCCTGCGCCGGATGGGGCTGCACGCCTGGCGGCTCGAGCTGCCCCACCCCATCACCGGCGCGCCGCTCCGGCTCGAGGCGCCGCTCCCGCACGAGCTCGGCGAGGTGCTCTCGAAGGCGAACCTGCGCCCGCCCGAAGGTATGCAAAGCGGCCACACCGGCTCCCGCCGGGACGGGGCCCCGCACCGCGAGCGTTGAAGTCCAGGCGGGGCCGCGCATAGATTCGCGCGTGCCGATGAACGAGACCGGCGATCCGCAGCCGCCGCACGAGCGGCCGGCGGAGCCTCCGCCAGCGCCTTCACGCCCTGCGGGGGCGGCTCGGGCCGACCGCCCTGCGCGTCGCCCTGATCCTCGCCCTGGTCGCGGTGGCCGGCGCGGCGGCCGTGGCCGCGGCCGGCTGGACCTACTTCTCGCGGGGCCTCCCCGACCTCCCCACGGTCGACCGCTACCGGCCGCCCATCGTCACCGAGGTGATCTCTGCCGACGGCCAGCTCGCCGGCGAGTTCTTCGCTCGAGCGGCGCAAGGTGGTGCCCTACGAGCGGATCCCGCGCCAGCTGGTGCAGGCCTTCGTCGCCTCCGAGGACCAGCACTTCTTCGACCACGGCGGCATCGACCTGCTCGGCACCGCCCGGGCCGCCCTCAACACCTACGTGCTGCGCCGCCGCGTCCAGGGCGGGTCCACCATCACGCAGCAGACCGCCAAGGCCATCCTGATCAGCGCCGAGGGGTTCGCCCGCGGCACGCGGCGGAGCCTGGGCCGGAAGATCCAGGAGCTGATCCTGGCGCGGCGGCTCGAGGCGAAGTTCACCAAGGAGCAGATCCTCTGGATGTACCTGAACGGCGTCTACCTCGGGCACCACAGCTACGGGGTCCAGGCGGCCGCCGAGAACTACTACCGGAAGAACGTGGAGGACCTGACCCTCGAGGAGGCGGCGCTCATCGCCGGCCTGCCGCAGGCCCCCTCGCGCTACTCGCCCTTCACCCGCCCCGACGCGGCCAAGGAGCGCCGCCGCTACGTGCTCCGGCGCATGGCGGAGGAGGGGATGATCACGCAGGCGGAGCGCGAGGAGGCCGCCGGCGCGGAGGTGAAGGTCTTCGGCGTCGACGACGTCTTCCGCGAGACCGCGCCCTTCTACGTCGAGAGCGTGCGGCGCGAGGTGGTGGAGCGGTACGGGAACGACCGGCTGCTCTCGGACGGGCTCCGCGTCGAGACGGCCATGGACCTCGAGCGCCAGCGGGCGGCGCAGGCCGCCATGCTGAAGGGGCTCGTGGAGGTGGACCGGCGGCAGGGGTACCGCGGGCCGGCCGCGCACGTGGAGGGCGCGGAGCGCGCCGGCCCTGGCCGCTCGCCTCGCCGCCGCCTGGCCCCCGCGCTCGCTCACCCCGGGCGGCTACAGCGTGGGGATCGTGGACCGGGTCGACGACGCGACGCGGCTGGTCGAGGTGGAGGTGGGGAAGACCCGCGGCGTGCTCCCCCTGGCCGGGATGCGCTGGGCGCGCAAGCCGAACCCCGAGGTCTCCTACGCGGGCGCGCTCCTCTCGCGCCCCTCGAGCGCGCTCCGCGCCGGCGACGTGGTGGTCCTGCGCCGCGCCACGCGGGCCGAGCTGCAGGGGCGCGAGCGGTCGAACGGGTTCGCAGCGGCCGCCAAGGACGTGCCGGACGCGCCGATCCTGTTCGCGCTCGAGCAGGACCCCACGCTGCAGGGCGCGCTCGTCTCGATCGACCCGTGGACCGGCTACGTCACCGCCATGGTGGGCGGCTACGACTTCGAGGCCTCCGAGTTCAACCGCGCCTTCCAGGCCTGCCGCCAGCCCGGCTCGGCCTTCAAGCCGGTGGTCTACGCCGCGGCGGTCGAGAAGCTCGACTTCACCCCGGCCACCATCCTCACCGACGCGCCCATCGTCTTCCGCGACGACGAGAGCAGCTGGAAGCCGCAGAACTACGGCGAGGACTTCAAGGGCGACGTCACGGTGCGGACCGCGCTCGTGAACTCGATGAACATCCCGGCGGTGAAGACGGCCGAGGCGCTCACCTCCCGCGTCGGGCCGACGGCGCTGGCCGACTTCGCGAAGCAGCTCGGGATCACCACCCCGGTGAAGCTCGAGCTCGGGAGCGCGCTCGGCTCCTCCTGCGTCACGCCCTGGGAGCTCACCTCGGTGTACGCGCTCTTCGCCCGCTACGGCGAGAAGCGCCCGGGCACCTTCGTGAAGCGGGTCCTCGACCGCGACGGGCGGGTGCTCGAGGACCACGCCGACTACCGCGACCCGTGGGTCCCGCTCGAGGAGCGGCTGGCGGCCGGCGTGGCCGAGGTGACGCGCCCGCGCGAGCAGGTGATGGACCCGCGCAGCGCCTACATCCTGGTGCGGCTGATGCGCGAGGTGGCCACGGTCGGCACCGGCGCGCGCGCGGCCGCGCTCGGCAAGCCGGTGGCCGGCAAGACCGGCACCACCAACGACTCCTTCGACACCTGGTTCATGGGCTTCACCCACGACCTCGCCACCGGGGTGTGGCTGGGCTACGACGTGAACGTGATGCCGCTCGGCCGCTACGAGACCGGCGGGCACGCGGCCCTGCCCATCTGGCTCGAGTACACCTCGGCCGCGCTGAAGGGGCGGGCGCAGCCCGAGTTCCGGCCGCCGCCCGGCATCGTCGAGGTGCGGATCGACCCGGACACCGGCAAGGCGGTCGGCGAGCAGGAGCGCGGGGTCTCCGAGCCGTTCAAGCTCGGCACCGAGCCGGCCGCCGGGGACGCCGCCCAGAAGGCGCGCGTCGAGGTGCAGGACCTGTTCACCCAGTAGGCCGGGGGACCGCGCGCTACAGCCGCTCCGTCTCCTCGAGGCCGCCGGTCTTCGCGATCACCTCGGACAGGGCGCCCAGCCCGCGCCACTCGGCCGGGGCGAGGGGCACCACCGAGAGCCGGCCCTGTCGGAGCAGCGCCGAGCCCTCGAAGGCGGGCTCCTCCTTCAGCGCCTCGAGCGGCACGGGCGCGGGCAGGGGCTCGACGGCCCGGACGTCGACGCACACGCGCCCCTCGGCCTGGGGGTCGGGGTAGGCGGCGCGCGCGATCTCGGCCACGCCCACCGCCCGCTTCTCGCCGGAGTGGTAGACGACCACCAGGTCGCCCTGCTTCATGACGCGGAGGTTCGCCTGCGCCTGCGGGTTCGCGACCCCGCTCCAGGCGGTGGTGCCGTCCCGGACCAGGTCATCCCAGGCGTAGTCCCCGGGCTCGGTCTTCAGCAGCCAGTAAGCCACGCGGGGATCTTGGGCGCGACCGTCGTCGCCGGCAAGCTTTGCCCCGAAGCATGTGACATCCTTGCGTGTTATAGGTGCCGCATGTTCGGCCTGTCCTTCGGCGAGATCGTCATCATCGCCGTGCTCGCGCTGCTCCTCCTCGGTCCGGAGCGGCTCCCCGAGGCTGCCAAGACCCTCGGGAAGGGGCTGCGCGACTTCAAGAAGGCGACCGACGACCTGAAGGGCCAGATCGAGACCGAGATCTACGCGGACGAGCGGAGGATCGCGAAGCCCGCGCTGGTCCCGCCGGTGCCGTCCTCGCAGATGCCCGGGCCCGCCGGGCCGCCGCCCGAGGCCACCGCCGAGAACGTGCCCGGGCTCGAGGCGGCGCTGGCCGAGCCGGGCGAGTCCACCGCGGCCGAGCCGCCCGCGCTGGCCGAGCCGCCCGGGGCCGAGCCCTCGGCCCCGCAGGCCGCCACGCTGGCCGAGCCGGGCGAGCCCTCGGCCGACGGGCCGGCGCCCGTCCCCACGCCGGCCGTCATTGCAGACCCGGCCGCGGCCGGCACGAGCAGGCCCTCATGACCGCCCCCGCCCCGCAGCTCCCGCCCGCGTCCGAGCCGGACGGCGAGGTCAAGCTCACCTTCTTCGAGCACCTGAAGGACCTGCGGGTGCGGCTGCTCCGGGCGCTGCTCGGCGTGGCGGTCGGCATGGCGCTCATCGGCGCGTTCGTGCCGAGGATCGTGAGCGCGATCATGGCGCCGGTGCGGGCCGCGCTGCCGGAGGGGCGGCAGGTGCTCGTGTACACGAGCGCCATCGAGCCGATGATGGTCTACATCAAGGTGGCCATGTACGGCGGCGTCTTCGTCGCGGCCCCCTGGGTGCTCTGGCAGCTCTGGCTCTTCATCGCCCCCGGCCTCTACAAGCGAGAGAAGAAGGTGGTCTTCCCCTTCCTGTTCTGGGGGACGCTGCTCTTCTACTCCGGCGCGGCCTTCTGCTACCTGCTGGTGCTGCCGGCGGCCTTCCCGGCCATGCTGGCCTTCGCCGAGGACGCCACCCTCGCGCCCATGCTGTCGCTCTCCGAGCAGCTCTCGCTCGTGCTCGCCATGCTGCTCGGGTTCGGGGTGGTGTTCGAGGTCCCGGTGGTCATCGCGTTCCTCTCGATGATCGGCCTCGTCCACTGGAAGACGCTCGCCAAGTACCGGCGCATCGCCATCCTGGTGAACGTGGTGGCGGCGGCCATCATCACGCCGACCGGCGATCCGCTGAACCTCGCGCTGATGGCCGTCCCGATGATCGTGTTCTACGAGGTCGGCATCGTCCTCGCGCGCATCCTCGGGAAGAAGCCGGCCCCCACCGCCACGGACGCGCCGGGCTGATCTCACGGGGGCTGCGCCCCCGCCCGCCGGCGGAGCCGTCGGGGCCCCACCCCTGCTGCGCGGGGCCCCCTCCCGTTCTCGTGATCACATCGCCGCGAGCCGGGCTATCGTCGGCGGATGGTCTTCAACGCCGTCGCCGCGCTCTTCGCGGCGTACATGCTGGTCCGTCACGTCCCGCGCTTCCTGGCGGCGCTGAAGGCGAGGCGCCCCGGCACCGGCCGGACCGGGGCGCTCGTCGCGGCGCTCAACATCGGGCTCGCGCTCGCGGTCCTGGTGGTGGCCGTGAAAGGGCTGGCCGCCGGGCTTATCAACCGGTGAGGAGGGCGGCATCGTCATGAACCGGGCCGGACAGCAGGACGTGGTGTTCCTCGCCGCGAAGCGGACCCCCTTCGGGACCTTCGGCGGCGCGCTCAAGGACTGGAGCGCGACCGATCTCGGCGTGCACGCGGCCAGGGCGGCCATCGCGGCGGCGGGCGCGCCGGCCGAGGACTACGGCCACGTGGTGATCGGCAACGTGGCCCAGACCTCGTCCGACGCCATCTACCTCTCGCGCCACGTCGGGCTCCGGGCCGGGCTGCCCGAGCGCGTCCCCGCGCTCACCGTGAACCGGCTGTGCGGGTCCGGCTTCGAGGCGGTCATCCAGGCCGCGCTGCTCATCGAGACCGGCCAGGCCGACCTGGTGCTGGCGGGCGGCACCGAGTCGATGAGCCAGGCGCCGCTGGTGCTGCGCGGCACGCGCTTCGGCCACGCCTTCGGCAAGACGCCGCCGCTCGAGGACATGCTCTGGTCGGCGCTCACCGACAGTCACGTGGGCCTGCCCATGGCGCTCACCGCCGAGCGGCTGGCCGAGCAGCACGCCATCGGCCAGGACGCGGTGGACGAGTACTCGGTCCTGTCGCAGCGGCGCTGGGCGGCCGCCGACGAGGCCGGGCGCTTCCGCGAGGAGCTCGCGCCGGTGGAGCTCGTGACGCGCAAGGGGACGATCCTCTTCGGGCGGGACGAGCATCCCCGGCCGGAGACCACCGTGGAGGGGCTGAAGAAGCTCCCCAAGGTGTTCAAGAAGGACGGGGTGATCCACGCCGGCGCGGCCAGCGGGATCGCCGACGGCGCGGCGGCGCTGGTGCTCGCCTCGCGCGCTTACGCCGAGCGCCGCGGGCTCGCCCCGCTGGCGCGCCTGGTGAACTGGGGCCACGCCGGGGTGGACCCGGCCGTGATGGGCATCGGGCCGGTGCCCGCCATCCGCAACGCGCTGGCCCGCGCCGGGGCGACGCTCGGCGACCTCGACCTCTTCGAGGTGAACGAGGCCTTCGCGCCGCAGTACCTGGCGGTCGAGAAGGTGCTCGGCCTCCCGCGCGACCGGACCAACGTCGACGGCGGCGCCATCGCCCTCGGCCACCCGCTCGGCGCGAGCGGGGCCCGCATCACCGCGCACCTCGTCCACGAGCTTCGACGGCGGGGCGCGCGCGCCGCCATCGGGTCGGCCTGCATCGGCGGCGGCCAGGGCGTGGCGGTGGTGCTGGAGGCGGTCTGACGGCGCGTTCTTGCCGGGCCCGTCCCGGGACCGCAATATGGCGAGGGCGTCCGGGGCCGGGGCGCAGCCCCCGCCAGGAAGGAACTTCACGATGACGGGCTTCACCGGGGTGAAGGTCTTCTCGACCACGCTGGCGCGCGATCGCGACGCCATGGGCGATCACATCACCCGCTGGCTCGTCGGCAACCCGGGCCTCGAGGTGGTGGGCAAGGAGGTGAGGCAGTCCTCCGACAAGGAGTTCCACTGCCTCACCATCACGGTGTTCTACCGGGAGCGGGAGAAGGTCTAGGTGGCCCGCCCCCGTCGCGGCGGCCCGGACCTCGGGAGCGCCTTCACCTTCGGCGGTCGGATCCCCTCCGGCCTGGGGCTCCTGCTGGTCCTGGTGCTGGTCGCCACCGTCGCCGGGTGGGTGACCCGCAACCAGGCGTGGGCCGCGCTGGTCCCCGGCCTGGTGCTCGGCGGCCAGCTCTGGCGGCTCGTCTCCTGGGCGTTCGTGCAGAGCGATCCGCTCACGCTGCTCTTCGGCGGCTTCATGCTCTACAGCATGGGCCAGCAGCTCGCGATGGTCTGGAGCGAGCGCCGGATGGTGGCCGCCTTCCTCGGCATCGCCGCGGGCGCCACGGTGGTCACCACGCTGATCGCGCTGGTGTGGGCGCCGGCCAACCAGCCGCACCTGGGGATGTGGCCGGTGGTGAACGGCCTCCTGATCAGCTGGGCCATGCTCTATCCCGACCGGCAGGTGAGCATCTGGGGCGTGCTCCCGCTCACCGGACGCACCCTGGCGCTCCTGGTGGTCTTCGGCACGGTGCTCTACGGGCTGGCCGGCGGCGGACTCCTGGGGCTCGGCGCGTACGTGCCGCACTTCGCCGCCCTCGCGATCGGCTGGGTGCTGGTGAGGGGCGGGGCTCCCCACCCGGCGCTGGAAGCTGCAGGCGCGCGAGTGGAAGGCCGAGCGGGAGTTCCGGCGGCGCTCGAAGCATCTCAAGGTCGTCGACAAGGACGGCAAGGACGACCCGCCGCGCTGGATGAACTAGCCAACCGGCCTCCGACCTCCGGCCGGGGGCACTCTTCGCGCAGCGAGATGTGCCCGGCCGCTCCTTGCCGGCTGCACTGCCGCCGCTCCTTACCGGCCAGCGCTCGGGCCCGGCGCGGGGCGCTTGCCCTCGCCGGTCGGACTCACCGCCACCTGCTTCACCGCCGCCTGGTAGATCCAGATGCGGGCGGTGTTGGTGCGCGGGTCGGCCGGGTACATGAAGAACCCGGCGCGGCGATCCGAGTAGTCCGGGCTGAACCCCGCCACCTCGCGGCCGTCCTGGAAGGTGACGTGCAGCCGCTTCCCGGCCGGCGTCGGGGGCGGCTCGCCCGGCGCGAGCATGAAGAAGACGGCCTTCACCCGGGCGGTCGGCACCGGCGCGGGCGCGCCGCCCGCGAGCGGCTGGAGCAGGAGCGTGTCGGCCGAGAGGTCGGGGTGCTCGAGCAGGCCGCGGTGGGACAGGCCCTCCATCGTGTGGACGACCACCCGGTGCTCGCCGGGGACCTGGCCGTCGCGGGCCAGGGCGGCCGAGGTGCTCGGAACCGGCTCGGACCCTGACTCCGGCGGGGCGTCGAGCGGGAGGAGCTCGTCGGCGGGGAGCTCCTCGAGCAGGTCGCCCTCGAGCGTGGGGAGATCGTCGAGGTCGACGTCGGTGTCGAGCGCGTGGAGGGCGGCGAGGTCGGGCGTGGAGTCGAGCTCCGCGGGAGCGGCGGGGTCGGCGCTTCCGAGGTCGGGGATGGACCCGAGGTCGAGCGGCGGGAAGAGGTCGGACCCGGGGGCGGGCAGGTCGTGGGCGGGCGCGGCGGCGAGGTCGGGGGTGAAGGCGAGATTGAGCGGCGGGAGGGGATCCGCCTCGGGTGCGGGGACCGGCGCGGGCAGGTCCTCGAAGCCGCGCGGACGCAGGCCGGCAGCAGCCCGGCGTGAGTCGTCGAGGGCGCCGGGTTCCGGGGCCGAGCGAAGCCACGCCGGGGATGCGTCGACGTCGTGAGCGGTCCGGGCCGGCTCCGGGAACGCGACTTCAGCCGGAGCGGCGTCGAGCTCGCCTCCGGGCGCGGCCGGCTCCGGGGTGAACGCCTCCGCGGGCACCTGATCCGCCGAGAGGAGGCCGGCCTGCTCGGAGAGGTCGAGCGAAGCGCCGGCGGCGTCGAGCTCCAGCGCTCCCGCCTCGTCGACGTCGAGCACGGCGCCGGCCTCGTCGGCCTCGAGCACCGGATCGTCGCCCGGCGCGGCGAGCTCGTCCGCGGGGGCGGCCGGGGACTCTAAGGCGAGCAGCGGATTGTCGCTCGGCGCGGCGAGCTCGTCCGCGGAGGCGGGCGGCGGCTCGAGCGCGAGCACCGGATCGTCGCTCGGCGGGGCGAGCTCGTCCGCGGAGGCGGGCCGGGGCTCGAGGGCGAGCAGCGGATCGTCGCTCGGCGGGGCGAGCTCGTCCGCGGAGGCGGCCGGGGACTCGAAGGCGAGCAGCGGATTGTCGCTCGGCGCAGCGAGCTCGTCCGCGGGAGCGGGCGGGGGCTCGAGGGCGAGCAGCGGATCGTCGCTCGGCGCGGCGAGCTCGTCCGCGAGGGCGGCCGGGGACTCGAAGGCGAGCAGCGGATCGTCGCCGGGCGGGAAGCTCGTCCGCGAGGGCGGCCGGCGGCTCGAAGGCGAGCAGCGGATCGTCGCCCGGCGAGGCGAGCTCGTCCGCGAGGGCGGCCGGCGGCTCGAGGGCGAGCAGCGGATCGTCGCCCGGCGTGTCGAGCTCGTCCGCGGGAGCGGGCGGGGGCTCGAAGGCGAGCGGATTCTGGAGCGCCGGCGTCCCAGCCGGGCGGTTCGCCCCCGGTCGCCCACTCCGGCACGGCCGCGTCCGCCGCCGCCTCGAAGGAGCCGCCGGACTCGAGCTGGAAGCCCTGTCGGAAGGCGCCCTCGGCCTCGGCGTCGTCCCGGGCGCCGGGCGCCGCCTCGGCCGCGTCGGCCACGGGCGCGGTCGCGTCGCCGGACAGGTCCCCCTCGTCGAAGAGCGCGCCGAAGGAGACCTCGGCGTCCGCGTCGGCTGCGAGCGCGTCGTGGTCCGTGCCGTGCGCCGCGTGGGCGCCGCCCTCGACGGGGGCGTCGGGGCCGACGCCGAGCGCGAACGCGCCCGCGGGCGCCTCGAAGCCGCTCGTGTCGTCGTACTCGCCGAGGACCGGCGCATTCCCGGGGGCGGAGCCGGTCGCCGCCGAGTCCTCGAGCAGGTCGAATGGTTCGGGCCCCGCATCGGCCGCCGGCGGAGCGGGCGCGAGCGCATCGTACTCGCCGAGGTCGAGGGCGGGCCCGGCCGCGGCCAGCTCCGGCGTGGGCTCCGCGGCGAGGTCGACGGGCAGCGGGGAGCCATCCGCGGGCGGCGCGGTGGCGGGATCGTCGTACTCGCCCAGTGCGAGCTCGAGCGGGGCGGGAGGCGGCGACGCCTGGGTGTCCCATCCCTCCGGCGGGAGGCCGGCGGCATCGCCCGGCGCGGGCGGCGCGGTGGGCTCGCTCGCCGGATCGTCCTCGAGGGAGAGCTCCGCCAGCCGCGCGGAGGCGACCCCGGCCGGCGAGGCGTCCCGTGCCGCCCACGCACGGCCGCGAGCGGAACCGTCGAGCAGCTCCACGTCGTCCTCGAGCGCGAGCGGCTCCAGGCCGGACTCCGCCGCCGCGGGCGGCGCTGGGTAGGCGTCCGTGTCCCACGCCTGCTCGCCAGCGGGGTAGGTCGCGTCGGGGTCGACGGGGGCGGCGGGATCGACGTAGGCGTTCGGATCCCAGACCTGATCACCCTGCGTGAACGAAGCAGGGTCGACGGGGGGGGCGCCCGGATCGACGTAGGCGTCTGGATCCAGGCCCTGCTCGCCGTCGGCGTAGGCCGCGTCGGGATCGACGGGGGCGACGGCGGGATCGACGTAGGCGTTCGGGTCCCAGGCTTGATCACCCTGCGTGAACGAAGCAGGGTCGACGGGGGCGGCGCCCGGATCGACGTAGGCGTCTGGATCCAGGCCCTGCTCGCCTTCGGCGTACGCCGCGTCGGGATCGACGGGGGCGGCGGCGGGATCGACGTAGGCGTTCGGATCCCAGCCCTGCGCGCCGGCGGGGTAGGTCGCGTAAGGATCGACGGGGCCGGCGGCGGGATCGACGTAGGCGTTCGGGTCCCACGCCTGCTCGCCGGCGGCGTACGTCGCGTACGGGTCGACCGGCGTGGCGCCCGGATCGACGTGGGCGGTGTTCGGGTCCCACGCCTGCTCACCAGGGGTGAACTGGACGCCCGGATCCGATGGCTCACCGGGGAGCTCCCACCGCGGCTCGGGCACCGCGTACGAGGCGGTCGGGTCCGGGACGTCCGCCGCCCACGACAGCCCGGCCGACGCCTCCGGCGCCAGCGGCGCGGGGTTCGCGTGGCCCAGCGCGGCGTCGAGCAGGGCGTCGGCGTCGTCCTCCGAGTCCGACGGCGCGAGCGGCGCCGCCATCCGGCGGCCCGGAACGGCCCCCTCGAGCGACGCGCGCAGCCGCGCCGCCGCCGCGTTCACGTCGAAGCCGGGCCCAGGGCGTCTCAGGCGCTCCAGCTCCGGCCCGACCAGGTCGCGCAGCTCGGCGAGCCGGTACTCCTCGTCCAGCGTGAGCCCCAGGGCGACGCGCTTCTGCTCGAGGAAGCGGTACTCCTTCATGGCGCTGCGCGGGTCGGGCATGTGGTGTTCCGCCGGCGACGAGGGCCGCGCTCCGGGGGGGCCGCGATCATACCTCGCGTGCGCCCCCCGTCCAAAGGCCAGGCCGGCTTGCTTTCCCGAGGCGCGGCGGCCATCTATACGCCCGCATGGGCCGCCGTCTCACTGTGCTCCACGGCGCGGCCGGCCACGCGCCGCCGCCCTCCCCCGAACGCGTCCTCCCGATGTTCCCGGAGGAGGTGGAGGCGCGCGGCTGGGCCGAGCTCGACGTGCTGCTCGTCACCGGCGACGCCTACGTCGATCACCCGAGCTTCGGCGCCGCGGTGATCGGACGAGTGCTCGAGGCGGCCGGCTACCGGGTCGGCGTGGTGGCCCAGCCCGACTGGCGATCCACCGTCGATCTGCTCCGGCTCGGGCGTCCGCGGCTCTTCGTGGGGATCACCTCGGGCGCGATGGACTCGATGGTGAACCACTACACGGCCCACAAGCGCCGGCGCTCCGACGACGCCTACACGCCAGGAGGCGCGGCGGGGCACCGCCCGGACCGCGCCACCACCGTCTACGCGCGCCTCTGCCGCCAGGCCTTCGGGCCGAACCTGCCCATCGTGCTCGGCGGGCTCGAGGCCTCGCTCCGGCGCATCGCCCACTACGACTACTGGGACGACCGGGTGCACCCGTCGATCCTGATCCCCTCCGGCGCCGACCTCCTCGTGTACGGCCAGGGCGAGCGGCCCATCCTGGAGATCGCGCGCCGGCTCGCCTCGGGCGAGGACGTCTGCGGGCTCGTCGACGTGCCGGGCACCGCGGTGGCGGTAGCGGATCTCGCGCTGGCGCAGCTCGAGGGGCGCACGCGCAGGTCGCTCGAGCTGCCCGCCTTCGAGGAGATCGCGGTGGACCGCCGGCGCTACGCCGAGTTCAGCCGCCTCTACCACCTCGAGCACAACGCCGCGAACGCGCGGGTGCTGGTGCAGCGCCACGGGCGCGGGGCGCGAGGGCGCTTCGTGGTGGTGAACGAGCCGGTGCCGGCGCCCCCCACCGAGGAGCTCGACCGGATCGCCGAGCTCCCCTACGTCCGCGAGGCGCACCCGAGCTACGGCGGCGCGCACATCCCGGCGCTCGAGCAGATCCGCTGGTCGGTCCAGATCCTGCGCGGCTGCGCGGCGGGGTGCGCCTTCTGCTGCATCACCGAGCACCAGGGGCGCGACGTGGCCAGCCGGTCCGAGGCGAGCGTGCTCCGCGAGCTCGCGCTGCTGGCGAGCAAGGAGTCGTTCCGCGGCACCGTCACCGACGTGGGCGGGGCGACCGCCAACATGTGGCGGATGTCCTGCACCAGCGCGGAGGCGCACGCGGCCTGCAGGCGCGCCTCCTGCGTCTACCCATCGATCTGCCAGTTCTTCGAGGTGGACCACGGGCCGCTCCTCTCGCTCTACGAGAAGGCGCGCAAGGTGCCCGGCGTGAAGCACCTCTTCGTCGGCTCCGGCGTCCGCTACGACCTCGCCCAGGCCGACGCGAAGAACGGCGCGCGCTACCTCGAGACGCTGGTGGCGCACCACGTCTCCGGCCAGCTCAAGGTCGCGCCCGAGCACGTCTGCGAGCCGGTGCTCGCCCTCATGAAGAAGCCGGGGCTCGCGTCGTTCGAGCGGCTCCGGCGCGACTTCGAGCGCGCCACCCGCAAGGCCGGGAAGGAGCAGTACCTGGTCCCCTACTTCATCTCCTCCCACCCGGGCGCCTCGCTCGAGGAGGCGGTGCAGCTCATGGAGTATCTGCAGCGGAACCGCTGGCGGCCGCAGCAGGTGCAGGACTTCATGCCCACGCCGATGACGCTCGCCTCGGACATCTACTGGTCCGGCTACCACCCGATGACCGGCAAGCCGGTCCACGTGACCCGCGACATGGAGGAGAAGCGGATGCAGAAGGCGCTGCTCCGCTGGGGGAATCCGGCCAGCCGTCCGCTGATCGAGCAGGCGCTCCGCAGAACGGGGCGCCTGAAGCCCGGCGAGCGGCTCGGGCCGGGCATGCGGCCCGCCCCGCGGGGCGGACGGCGGCCGCCGCCGAGGCGCCGGGCTCCCTGACGCTCGGCGCCGCGGTGCGGCAATCTGCGGCAGGCGGACGCACCCGCGATGGCGGGTGGTCGCCCTTCCGACACGCTGCCGGACAGCCAGATCGCCGGTTCCGGCCCGGAGGGGCCCGTGCTACGGTGCCCGCCCTATGCTCAGAGCCCGCTCGCTGACCGCCGCCGCCCTGCTCGCCGTGCTCACCGCCCTCCCGGCGCGCGCGGCGGATCCCAAGCCCGCCGGATCCATGCCCGCCGGCCACCCGCCCACCGGCCAGGCGTCGGCGGCCGCGGAGAAGCCGCTCCCGCCCGCCTCCAAGACCGCGACCGACCTCGCCCGCATCCTCGCGACCAAGGAGTCGTGGAGCCAGGGCGTCGAGGGGCTCTCGAAGATGCTGCAGTCGCAGTTCTCCGGCCACCCCGGCTCGAGCCTCAGCCTGCCGCCCGGCTTCGACAAGAAGGTGCGCGCCGAGGTGGAGGCGGTCCTGCCGTACGAGGCGCTGGTGGACATCCACGCGCGGCAGCTGGGCGCCGCGTACACCGAGCCCGAGCTGAACGAGCTGCTCGCGCACTACCGCTCGCCGGTCGGCCAGAAGTGGCTGAAGTCGATGCCGGGCGTCTCCGAGAAGATCGCCATGGAGACGCAGAAGCAGGTCGACCCGAAGCTCGGCGAGGTGATGAAGCGGCTCGCGAAGGACGTGAAGCCGCCCGCCGACGCCGGCGCCGCCAAGGGCAGCCCGCACGGCGCGCCCGCCGCGCCCGCCACGAAGGCCGCCCCCGCCAAGAAGTAGCCGGCATCCGATCTCCAGATCGAAAGAGGCGCGCCGCGTCCCCCTGGGGCGCGGCGCTCTTCATTTCGAGCGCGCGAGCTCGCGGGTAAGGAGCGGTCGACGAGGCAGGTGGACGAGTGGCCGGTGGTAGAGCGGTCGGGCAGGCAGGCGACGGCCAATAGCCGGTGAGGAGCGGCCGGGCACCTTTCGCTTCGCGAAAAGTGCCTCGGCCGGAGGTCGGATTCCGGCTAGCCTCGCGGCCTCATGGACGAACGCGAGCGCCAGGAGCGTCACCGCCGCCTCCGGGAGGCGGACCGCCGCCACCTCTGGCACCCCTTCACCCAGATGTCCGACTGGCTCGCCGAGGAGCCGGTCATCATCGACGCCGCCGAGGGCGTCCACCTCGTCGACACCCTCGGCAACCGCTACCTCGACGGCGTCTCCTCGCTCTGGTGCAACGTCCACGGGCACCGCGTCCCGGAGATCGACCGGGCGGTGCGGGCGCAGCTCGATCGCGTGGCCCACACCACGCTGCTCGGGCTCGCCTCCACCGCGTCGATCGAGTGCGCCGAGGAGCTGGTCCGCCACCTGCCGCCCGGGCTCACCCGGGTCTTCTTCTCCGACGCCGGCGCCACCGCGGTCGAGATCGCCATCAAGATGGCGTTCCAGCACCACCAGCTGCGCGGCGACGAGCGGCGCACCAAGTTCGTGGCCATCCACGGCGGCTATCACGGCGACACCCTCGGCTCGGTCTCGGTGGGCGGCATCGACCTCTTCCACCGGATCTTCAAGCCGCTCCTCTTCGAGGTGCACCACGCGGCGCAGCCCTACTGCTACCGCTGCCCGCTCGGGAAGACCTGGCCCAGCTGCGAGATGGCCTGCGCCGGCGAGGTGGAGCGGATCCTCGAGGCGCACGCCGGGGAGGTGGCGGCGCTGGTGATCGAGCCGCTCATGCAGGGCGCCGACGGGATGATCGCGCAGCCGCCCGGCTACCTGCGGCGGATGCGCGAGCTGTGCGATCGCCACGGCGCGCTCCTGGTCTGCGACGAGGTGGCCACCGGCTGGGGGCGCACCGGCACCACCTGGGCGGTCGAGCAGGAGGGCGTCCTCCCCGACCTGCTCACCATGGCGAAGGGGCTCACCGGCGGCTACCTGCCGCTGGCCGCCACCGTCACCACCGAGGCGGTGTTCGAGTCCTTCCTCGGCCCCTACGCCTCGAGGCGGACCTTCTTCCACGGCCACACCTTCGCCGGGAACCCGCTCGCCTGCGCCGCGGCCACCGCCTCGATGGCGCTCTTCCGCGAGCGGCGGCTGGTGGACGAGGTGCTCCCGGCGCGGATCGCGGCGCTGGCCCGCGCGCTCGAGCCGGTGGCGCGCCACCCCCACGTCGGCGAGGTGCGCCGGCGCGGGCTGATGGTCGGGATCGAGCTGGTGCGGGATCGCGCCACGCGGGAGGAGTACGCCTACGAGCTCCGCGCCGGCCACGCGGTGACGCTGGAGGCTCGCCGGCTGGGCGCCATCCTGCGGCCGCTCGGGAACGTGGTGGTGCTGATGCCGCCGCTCGCCATGACCGAGGCCGACCTCGAGGCGCTGGCGGCCATCGCGCTCGCCTCGATCGAGCGCGCCACCGCGAGGCTCTGATGCGCGGCCTGTTCGTCACCGCCACCGACACCGGCGTGGGGAAGACCGAGGTGGCCTGCGCGCTGGTCGCGAACGCGCGCGCCGCCGGGCTCGACGCGGTGGGGATGAAGCCGGCCCAGTCCGGCCACGTGCCCGGCGAGCCCTCCGACGCCGAGCGGCTCTGCGCGGCCGCGGGCGGGGTCGAGCCGCTCGAGGCGATCTGCCCGTACAGCTTCGCCGCGCCGCTCGCGCCGGCGGTGGCGGCGCGGGTGGAGGGGCGCGAGGTCTCCCTGGCCCGCGTGCTCGCGGCGGCCCGGGCGCTCTCGGCCCGCCACGCCGCGCTGGTGGTGGAGGGGGCGGGCGGGCTGCTCGTGCCGCTCACGCCGCGCGAGACCTACGCCGACCTGGCGGTGGCGCTCGGGCTGCCGGTGCTGGTGGTGGCGCGGGCCGGGCTCGGCACCGTGAACCACGTGGCGCTCACGGTGGAGGCGCTCCGCCGGCGCGGCCTCCTGCTCCACGGGATCGTGCTCAACCGGACCGCGCCGGAGGACGATCCCTCGGTGCCCTTCAACGCCGCCGAGATCGCGAGATTGACCCAGTGTGAACCGATCGCGACCCTGCCGCATTCGCCCGATATCGCGGATCGATCACGGACAGTGAGATCCATGCTGCTCGGAAAGATCCAGTTCTAGGCCCGTGGGGCGAAAATTGGATCGCCTCCGCGATCGATCCTAGAGATCGCGTCGTGTCGAACGTCGTCGATCTCACCCTCGTGTCCCGCTCCCGCCGCGTCCTCCACGCCGTGCTGGAGGAGCGCGGCCTCGGCTTCTTCCTCGCCGCCTCCTCGCGCACCCCGCGGATCGATCCGCGGCGGATCGCGTGGGTGGTGGAGGCGGCCCGGCGCAACGTCCCGCCCCGCGCGCGCCGCGATCCGAACGCGCTCTCGCGCACCCGCCGCGTGCTGCGCCGCGAGCTGATCCGGCGGCTCACCGACGCCATGCTGCAGGCGGGGCTGTAGCCGGAATCCAACACCCGGCCGAGGCACTTTTCGCGAAGCGAAATGTGCCCGGCCGCTCCTGCCGGCTACTTTTCGGCCGACCTGTTGACGTAGCGCAGCCGCAGGTCGGTGAGGAGGTTCTCGAGGAACCGGGCCTCCTCCTCGCTCAGGTTCCCGCGCGTCTTCTCCTCGAGCATCGAGAGGATGTCGATGGCCTGCTTCGCGAGCGCGAGGTTGGCCTGCGCGAGCTCGCCGGTCTCCGGGTGCGGCGCGTCGCCGAGGTGCACGAACGCCGAGGAGCCGAGCGAGAGGATGAAGGTGTAGAAGTCGATCTGGACGGGCTTCTCTTCGGGCATGTGCGTCGCCTCCCGGACGAGATCTAATCGAAGTCGAAGGCGATCCGCTCGGCCGCGTACCCGCGCTGCACCAGCAGCACGAGCCGCCCGCTCCGGCGCGCCCGCGCCGCCTGCCGCCGGAACGCCTCCACGGTGGACACCTCGGCGGAGTTCACCTCCCGGACCAGGTCGCCCTGCTGCAGCCCCGCCTCGGCCGCGGCCGAGCCGCGGGCCACGGTGCGCAGCACCACCAGCGTGCTGCCCGAGACCGCCTCCTGCCCCACGGTGATCCCGATCCGCTGCTGGACCAGCTCGCCGGCCCGGGCCGGGGTGAGGTCCACCGCGGTGATCGCCGCCGAGATCCGCGCCCCGCCCCGCGAGAGCTCGAGCCGGGCCGCGCCGCCGATGGGCAGGTCGCGCAGCCGGAACTGGAGCTCCTCCGCGCTCTGGGGCGGGTCGCCGTTGACGGCGTCCACCACGTCGCCCACCCGGATCCCGGCGCGCGCCGCCGGGGAGCCCGCGTCCACGGCGGTCACCTTCACGCCGCCGGAGCCCCCGTCCACCCGGCCGTCGCGCCGCGGCAGGTCGGCCACCGAGAGCCCGAGGTAGCCCTCCCGCACCTCGCCGTGCGCGATCAGGTCCTCGGCGATGCGGCGGGCGCGGTCGATGGGGATGGCGAAGCCGATGCCGGCGCTCCGCTCGCCCAGGATGGCGGTGTTCACGCCCACCAGCCGCCCGTCGATGTCGAGCAGCGGCCCGCCCGAGTTGCCCGGGTTGATGGAGGCGTCGGTCTGGACGAAGTCGAAGAGCGTCCGGTCGCTCGCCTTGAAGTTGCGGTGGACGGCCGAGACCACGCCGGTGGTGACGGTGTGGGCGAGGCCGAAGGGGTTGCCGATGGCGATCACGGTCTCGCCGATGAGGAGGTCGTCGGACCGGCCCATGGGCACGAAGGGGAGCCGCTCCTTCGCCTCGAGCTTCAGCACCGCCAGGTCGGAGGAGGGATCGGTCCCCACCACCTTGGCGATCAGCTCGCGCCCGTCGAGGAGGCCGACCCGCAGCCGGGCGCCGCGCTCCACCACGTGGTTGTTGGTGAGCACGTAGCCGTCGGGCGAGACGATGACGCCCGAGCCGAGCGAGGTGACCGCGTAGCCCTTGCGGTAGCGGGGGCGCTCGAACAGGTCGCCGAAGAGGAGGTCGCCCACCGAGCCCGCCCGCTGGGTGGGCACGCGGATGCGGACCACCTCCTCGGCCGAGACGTTCACCACCGCGCCGCGGACGCGCTCCACCGCCACCACCACCGGCGTGCGCCGGTTGGGCGAGGGGCGCTCGTCGGCGCGGGGGAGCGCGGGGGGGCGCGCCGCGGCGGTTGCCGCGAGGAGCGCGGCGGCGACCGCGGCGAGGAGCGCGCGCGGGCCGGGTCCGGCGGTGCTACGGCTGGGTCGGGGGGACCTCTCCACCGTCGACCGCCTCCGTCTCGTCGTCGATGTCGTCGAGGTCGTCCGGCTCGTCGCCGCCGCCCATCGACGCCTCCACCGGGACCGCCTGATCGGCGAGGTCGGGGAGCGTCTCGAGGTAGCCGTCGTACGCCTTCTCCGGGAGCTTCCCCCTGCGCACGTAGCGGAGGGCCACGCGCTTGTCGACGAGCTTGTTCTCGATCGGGTCTGCCATGTGCACTTTCCTTCCGGTCTTCCGGGAGGCCGGAAAATAGGCCCCGCCTTGCGGGTCCGTCAAGCGCGTGCTACCGCTCGCGCCATGCCCGTACCCGATGCCTCGGCGGGCGCCGCGCGGCGCGCGCGCCTCGGCGGGCTCTACGTGATCGTGGGGGGACCGGATCCGGTCGAGCAGGCCGGCGCCGCGATCGCGGGGGGCGCCCGCGTGGTGCAGGTCCGCCTCAAGGCCGCGCCGGCCGGCGCCGTGCTCGAGGCCGCGCGCCGGGTGGTGGCGCTCGCGGCCGGGCGGGCCCTCGTCATCGTGAACGACCGGGCCGACCTGGCCCTCCTCTCCGGCGCCGACGGCGTCCACCTCGGCGACGAGGACCTGCCGGCGGCCGAGGCCCGCCGCCTGCTCGGCCCGGGCCTGCTCGTCGGCCGCACCACCCGGACGCTCGAGGAGGCGCGCGCGGCGCTGGCCGAGGGGGCGGACCACGTGGGCTTCGGGCCCATCTTCGCGACCCGCAGCAAGCCGCTCGCCGTCCCGCCGCGCGGCCTCGACGGCCTCGCCGAGGTGACCCGCGCGCTCGCGGCGCCGGTGGTCGCCATCGGCGGGATCGGTCCGGACACCATCGCGGGCGTGGCCCGCGCCGGCGCCGCCTGCGCCGCGGTGATCGAGGCGGTCTGCGGCGCGAAGGATCCCGCCGCCGCGGCGGCCCTGCTCGCGGCCGCCTTCGAGGCAGGGCGGAAGGACCAGAGGCGCGCATGACCTCACGGCCGCGCATCGGACTCACGCTCGACGTCGACGAGGCGGGCCGGCGCTACCAGCTGAACCACGGCTACGTCGAGGCCGTGCTGGGCGGGGGCGGGCTCCCCATCCTGCTCCCGCACGCCCAGGCCGCGGCCGGCGCCTACCTGGCGCTGCTCGACGGGCTGGTGGTGACCGGCGGCGCCTTCGACGTGCCGCCCGAGCTCTACGGGGAGGCGCGGCGCCCGGTGTGCGGCCGCCTCCAGCCGGAGCGAACTCGCTTCGAGAAGGACCTCCTCGAGGCGGCGCTGGCGGCCCGGCTCCCGGTCCTCTGCGTGTGCGGTGGCATGCAGCTCCTCAACGTGCTCCGGGGCGGGACGCTCTACCAGGACCTGCCCGCCGACGCCGGCGTGCGCGGCCACGAGCAGCCGCCGCCGAAGGACGCGCCCTCGCACGAGGTGGCCGTCGCCCCGGGGACGCAGCTCGAGGTGCTGGTGGGGCCGGGGCCGCTCTCGGTGAACTCGACCCACCACCAGGCGGTGCGCGAGCCCGGCGCGGGCGTGCTCGTCTCGGCCCGCGCGCCGGACGGCGTGGTCGAGGCGCTCGAGCTGCCCGACCTGCCCTTCGCGGTCGGCGTGCAGTGGCACCCCGAGGCGCTCGTCCGCCATGACCCGCGCCACGCCGCGCTCTACCGCGGGCTGGTGGACGCCGCGCGGAGCGCCCGGCGGTGATCCCCCGCGTGCTGGTGGTGGCCGGGCTCGATCCGTCGGGCGGCGCCGGGCTGCTGGCCGATCTCGAGGCCCTCGGCGCGGTGGGCGCCGCGGGCTGGGGGGTCGCGACCGCCCTCACCGCGCAGGGGGCGGGCGGCGCGCGCGGGTTCCGCGCCACCACGCCCGACTTCCTCCGCGCCCAGATCGACGCGCTCCTCGACGGGCGCGAGCGGCCGCGGGCGGTGAAGACCGGGATGCTCGGCACCGCCGCGCTGGCGCGGGCGCTGGCGGAGCGGCTCTCCGAGCCGCCGCTCCAGCGGGCGCCGCTGGTGGTCGATCCGGTGCTCCTCGCCTCCTCGGGCGCGCCGCTCCTCGACCTCGGCGGCCACGACGCGGGCGAGGCGCTCGCGCCGCTCCTGGTCCGCGCCCGCCTGGCGACGCCCAATCTCCCCGAGCTGGCGGCGCTGACCGGGCTCGACGTCGCGGACGACGAGCTGGCCGTGCGCGCCGCGCGGACGCTGCCGGCCCGCGCGGTGCTGGTGAAGGGCGGGCACCGCGAGGGCGCGCCGGTGGACCTGCTCGTCGAGGGCCGGCGGGTGACGCGGCTCACCGGCCGGCGGCGCGCCGGCACGGCGCGCGGGACCGGCTGCCGGCTCGCCTCGGCCATCGCCGGGCTGCTCGCGGGCGGCGCCTCGCTGGAGGAGGCGGTCCGCGGCGCCAAGCGGGTCGTGGAGCGGTACCTCGATCACGCGGCGGGGCGGTGAAGGCGCACGGGAGCGATCGGCGGCGGTGATCGGAGGTGCGCGCGGCCGGCCGAGCCCCGAACACATGAAGATGGTCGGTCGGTGCGGGCTCAGCGTGCCAGCGGCAGCGTGAAGGAGAAGGTGCTCCCACCGCCGGGCACGCTCGTCGCCCAGATGCGGCCGCGCTGGGCCTCGACCAGGCACCTCGAGATGTAGAGCCCGAGCCCCAGGCCCCGACGGTCCGACCCGAGCTGGGTGAACCGCTCGAAGATCTGCTCGAGCTTGCTCGGATCGATGCCGGCGCCGGTGTCCGCCACCGTGAGCCGTACCTCGTCATCCGCGACCACCAGCCGCAGCGAGATGACGCCGCCGCTCGGGGTGAACTTGATCGCGTTGCTGACGAGGTTGCCCAGCACCTGGATCACGCGGTCATGATCGAATACCGCCGGAACGGTTTCGGGCATCTGCTCCAGGTCGAGCGCGATGCCCCTGGCCTGGGCAGCGGAGCGGAAGGGCTCTGCGGCGTCACGGAGCACGCTGGCCACGTCTCCCGTCGCCGCGTCCACGTGCAACCTCCCCGCCTCGATGGCGGCGAAGTCGAGGAGGTCACCGACCAGGCGCTTCATCCCGGCGGTGGCCCGCTGGATGCCTTGTCCGATCCGGATCGAGTTCGCGCCGACGTCGTCGTCGCCGGCGGTCCTGACCAGCATCGCAGCACCGAGCGCGATGCCGCCCATGAACCCGCGCAGGTCGTGGGCCACGATGGCGAGGAAGTCATCGCGATTCTTGAGCGCCAGGTCCGCCCGGTTCCGCTCCGCGAGGAGGTGTTGATCGGTGAGCTCACGCTCGAGCGCGAAGAGCGCCGCCAGGGCGCGCGTCCTTTCGCGCCGCTCCTCGTAAAGCTTCACGTCGGCGGCTGCGCGCTCCCGCTCGAGGGCGTCGTCCGCATCGCCGCGCGCCTGCGCCTGCGCCGGGGTGGAGCGCGACGGATCGGCCTCGCGCGTCGACCGGAGGACCTCGTCGGCGTCGTCCCGTGCCCGCTCGAGCACCGCGTCGGCGACGCGGTCCGCGCGACGGTGCACCTCGCGATCGCTCTTCTCGCGCTCGTTGCGGAGGCTCTCGTCGGTCTCGTCGCGGTGCGCGCTGTTTCCGGGTCTCGAAGGATCCATGGGGCGGGACCAACCTCCGGCGCTTTCTCGGTACGCTCGAACCTATGGCAGCGCCGCCGGTTGCGCCCCGTGAAAGACCAGGCCAGGCAGTAGGCCCTCGGCAGCCGGACCAACCCCGGGCGGGACGCGCGCTCGGCGCCCTGCCGAGCTCAGGCGGGAGTCCCACCACTCCCTGGACAGCGAAACCGCGAACGTGCGCGAGCCGTGAGATCGGCGTGCCGACGTCCGGTCAAGCCCACGGCCTGCAGGCACGGACCACCCATTCACGGATGGTCACTGGCCGGCGCTCAGGCCTGCGGCCGCCGGTCCATCTCGGCGAAGAACGTGGTGGTCTTGAAGAAGACCAGGTCGATGGTGCAGGTGGGGCCCTGGCGCTGCTTCGCCACGATGAGCTGCACCGGGAGCGTGTCGCCCGAGGCGGCCCCCTGCTGGACGTCCTTGCTGTCCTCGTCGTTGCGGTGCAGGAACATCACGATGTCGGCGTCCTGCTCGATGGCGCCCGACTCGCGCAGGTCGGAGAGCATGGGCGGCTCGCCCTTGCGCTTCTCCACGCTGCGGTTGAGCTGCGAGAGCGCCACGATGGGGCACTCGAGCTCCTTGGCGAGCGACTTGAGCGAGCGGCTGATGGTGGCGATCTCCTGCTCGCGCGACTGGTTCGAGCGGTCGCTCGGCGCGTGCATGAGCTGCAGGTAGTCGATCATCACCAGGTCGAGCCCGCCGTTCTCGCGCTTCAGCTTGCGGCACTTCGAGCGGAGCTCCACCGGCGTCAGCACGAAGTTGTCGTCGAGCCAGAGGCTGGCGGCGCCGATCCGGTCGGCCTGCGTGGCGAGCTTGTCCCAGTCGTGCCGGGAGAGCTGGCCGGCCGAGAGCCTGCGCCAGTCGAGCTTCCCCTCCGACGCCAGCATGCGGAGCGCGAGCTGGTCGGACGGCATCTCGAGCGAGAAGAAGGCCACCTTGCGCTGCCCCTTGGTGGCGGCGTGGGTGGCGATGTTGAGGGCGAAGGCGGTCTTGCCCACCGAGGGGCGGGCGGCCAGCACGGTGAGCGTCCCGGGCTGGAGCCCGAGGGTGTTCCGGTCGAGCGTCGCGATGCCGGTGGGCACCCCGGTGATGGGCGAGAGGCCGGCCTGGACGCGCTTCTGGACCGCCTCGAGGTTCTCGAGCGCGCGGAGCACCGGCTCGGAGATCTTCTTCAGCGTGTCGACGTTCGAGCCCTGCGCCGCCCCGAACACCTCCTGCTGGGCGGCGTCCAGGAAGTGCTGCACGTTGGCGCCGGCCTCGTAGCCGCGCTCCACCACCCGCTGCGCGGTGAGCATCATCCCCCGCAGCCGGGCCAGCTCCTGCACGGTGCGGGCGTAGTGCACCACGTTGGCGGCGGTGCCGATGGCGCGCCCGAGCGTGAGCGGCAGCTCGTGCGGCACCGCCGCGCCGAGCAGCCCCTTCGCGTCGAGCCGCTGCTGCACCAGGATGGCGTCGAGGGTCCGCGACTCCCGGGCCAGCTCCTCGCACACCCCGTAAACGTGCTGGTGGGCGAGCAGGTAGAAGTCGCTCGCCTTGAGCAGCGCCGCGACCTGGTCGAAGGCGGTCTCCTCCACCAGGATCGCCCCCAGCACGGCCTGCTCGGCCTCCAGGCTGTGGGGCAGGTCCCGGGCGGAGCGGAGCGGCGAGACGCCGGCCTCGGACGGCCTTCGGGCTTGATCGGTCTCGGCCATGAGCGGCGCACTCTAGCAGCCGGGCCTGACGGGATTCATTGTTGATGTTCGGTGGAAAACCCCGAAATCAGGGGGATAAACCCGGTGGACAGGTTGTGGACGGAGCGTGGAGAGCGGATCGGGTAGCCCGCTCGGGTGCGAGGCCGCCGGCGGCGTCCCAGGGTCGTGGGCTTTCGCCAGGTGGGAGAACGGCGCCGGTGCCGCGCGCGGCCGACCCGGGGTAGAAGGGTCCGCATGCGCACCCCCCGACTCCTCGCGGTCCTGGCGGCCGCCGTGGCCCTCTCCGGCTGCGCGGCGCTGAACCAGATCGCCGCCTCCGCCTTCGAGAAGCCCCGCCTCACCTTCCGCTCCGCCACGCTGCAGTCGATCGACCTCGAGGGCGCGACCCTCGGGTTCGCCTTCGACCTCGAGAACCCGAACGGCTTCGGGCTCTCGGTGGCGCGCCTCGGCTACGGGGTGGAGCTCGAGGGGACGCGGGTCGCCACTGGCGACATGCCGGGCGGCCTCAAGATTCCCGCCGCCGGCAAGGCGCCCGTCACCTTCCCGGTCCGCGTGCGCTACCGCGACGTGCCGGGGATCATCGCCCTCCTCGGCCAGCAGCGCGACGCCATCGGCTACAAGCTCACCGGCACGGTCGGCGTGCAGACGCCGGTGGGCGTGATCGAGCTGCCCATGTCGCACCAGGCCAGCCTCCCGCTGCCCAGGCTCCCCGCCTTCGCGCTCGACGGCCTCGCCATCCGCTCGGTCTCGCTCACGCAGGTGGCGATGGACGTGAACATGCGGGTGAAGAACCCGAACGCCTTCCCCATCCCGGCCGGCAAGCTCGACTACGCGCTCGGCCTGGCCGGCGCCACGGTGGCCCGCGGCGACGACCGGGCGCTCGCGGGCGTCCCGGGCTCCAGCAGCGCGGTGGTCACCATCCCGCTCAAGTTCAGCGTGCTCGAGGCGGGGAAGGCCGCGACCGACCTCGTGCGCGGGAGCCCGGTGGACGTGAACCTCCGCGGCACCGCCGACCTGGGCGGCCTGCCCATCCCGCTCGACCTGGGCGGGCGGATGCCGGCGCGGCGCTGACCGGACCCGGCGCCGAGACGAAAAAAGGCGCCCGGCGGCATGGAGCCGTCGGGCGCCAGAAGGTCGGCGAGGGAGGGGGATTGCCGACCTGCGATACTATGTATCAGTACTGACCTGGCCAGCAAGCGCGTGTGTCGGCGCGGCTTCCTCTCCTTGACCCACATGGGGTCCTGCCTGGGAAGCCAAGTCCCCGTAATCAGGCGGTCGCGTGGCCTGATGCTGGCCCGATGGCGTCAACCCTATGGGGTTCCAAGGGGAAGGCCCAGGGAGGGTCCTCCCCGCCCCGCCATCAGCCCGCGGCGCGCTCCTGCCCGCGCACCAGGTAATAGATGGCCTCCGGGTGGTGGAGCACGATCGCGCTGGTCGACTGCTCCGGCACCATCTGGCTCGCCTCGGTGAGCGAGACGCCCACCGTCCGGACCGGGTCGAGCAGCTTCCAGATCTGCCGCTGATCGGAGAGCTCCGGCCAGGACGGATAGCCCGGCGAGTAGCGCTTGCCCTGGCCCTCCGGGATCCCGAGCTCCCGCCGTACCTCGCGGTGCCAGTACTCGGCGAGCGCCTCGGCGGTCTCGACCGCGAGGCCGTGCAGGAACAGGGCGCGGGTGTAGTCGCCCCGCTCCTGGGCCTCCTCGGCGACGCGGCTGGCGGCGTCGCCCACCGTGACCACCTGGAAGGCGGCCACGTCCGCCCCGTGCTCCTCGCGGAAGTAGTCCGCCAGGCACAGGTGCCGGTCGTCCGGCTGGCGCGGGAAGGCGAGCCGGGCCAGCTCGACCTTGCGCTGCACCGGGTCGAGGATCACGAGGTCGTTCCCCTCGGCGTGGCAGGGGAAGTACCCGTAGACCACCTTCGGCACGAGCCACCCCTCCGCCTGCGCCTCGGCCTCGAGCTCCTCGAGCTTCGGCCCGAACTCCTCGCGGATGAGCCGGTCGTACTCGGCCCCCTTGGCCTTCACGCCCCACTGCAGCTTGTAGAGCTCGGCCAGGTCGAGGTGCGGCCAGACGTCGGCGAGCGCGATCGAGCCGGCCGGGACCACCCGCGGCCCGAAGAACGGCGGGTCGGGGTACCCGCGCCGCCGGCGCGATGGCGTGCGAGCGGCGGGTGGGGGCGGGCGGGAGCGGCGCCTCGGCGGGGCGGTCGCGGTTCGCCACCGCCTTCTGCAGCACCGTCGTGCTTCAGCCCCTCGCGCCGGGCCGGGTCGACGAGCGCCTCCACCACGTCGAGCCCCTCGAAGGCGTCCTTGGCGTAGAAGACGCCGCCGGCGTAGGGGGTGCCGTCCTGGGCGAAGTGGGCCTTGTAGCCGAAGCGCCGGTTGATGGCGGCGCCGCCGATGATCACCGGGAAGGTGAGGTTCCGGCGGTGCAGCTCCTCCACGCAGAACGGCATCTGCTTCGAGGTGGAGACGAGCAGCGCCGAGAGGCCGATCGCGTCGGCGCCCACCTCGACCGCCTTCTCGATGATGGTGGCCACCGGCACCTGCTTGCCGAGGTCGTGCACGGTGAAGCCGTTGTTCGAGAGGATGGTCTTCACCAGGTTCTTGCCGATGTCGTGGACGTCGCCGTAGACGGTGGCGAGCACCACCGTTCCCCTTGGTCGGCCCCCTCCTTCTTCTCGAGGAACTGCTCGAGGTGGGCGACCGCCTTCTTCATCACCTCGGCGGACTGGAGCACGAAGGGCAGGATCAGCTCGCCCGCGCCGAAGCGGTCGCCGACGTCCTTCATGGCCGGGAGCAGCACCTGGTTCAGCACCTCCACCGCGGAGCGGCGGCGTGAGCGCCTCGTCGATGAGCGCCTCGATGCCCTCCGGCCGGCGGTGGAGGATCTGCAGGTGGATGCGCTCCTCGGCCGTCTTCGCGGCCGCGGCGGCGAGCGGGTCCACCGCGCGCCTTCTCCGGCGCGCCCTTCTGGCCGAAGTGCTCGATGAGCCGGGCCAGCGCGTCCGGCCGCCGGTCGAAGATCAGGTCCTCGGCGAGCGTCCGCTCCTCGTCGGCGATGTCCGGGTAGGGGCGGATGTCCTTCGGGTTCACGATGGCGAGGTCGAGCCCGGCCTGACCGCGTGGTAGAGGAAGACCGAGTTCACCACCTCGCGGGCGCCGCTTCGCGAGGCCGAAGGAGACGTTCGAGACGCCGAGGGTGGTGAGGACGCCCGGGTTCTCGGCCTTGATGCGCCGGATGCCCTCGAGCGTCTCGACGGCGCTCCGCCGGTACTCCTCGCCGCCGGTGGCGAGCGTGAAGGTGAGCGCGTCGAAGACCAGGCTGTCCGGGCGGGAGGCCGTACTCCTTCGCCACCCCCACGATGCCGCCGGGCGATCTCGGCCTTGCGCTCGGCGGTCTGCGCCATCCCCTTCTCGTCGATGGTCATGGCGACCACCGCCGCGCCGTAGCGGCGGCACGAGCGGCAGCACCGGCTTGACCCGCTCGCCCGACTTCTCGAGGTTGACCGAGTTCACGATGCAGCGGCCGGGGTAGACCTTGAGCGCCGCCCTCGATCACGTCCGGCCTCGGTCGAGTCGATCATGAGCGGCGCGTCGACCGCCTGGGCGAGCAGCTTCACGAGGGTGCGCATCTGCGCCGCCTCGTCGTCGCGCTCGTTCAGCGCCACGCAGACGTCGAGCACGTGCGCGCCCGCCTCCACCTGCCCGCGGGCGATCTGGAGGAGCCCGGCGTAGTCGTCGGCGAGGAGCAGCTCCTTCACCTTCCTCGAGCCCTGGGAGTTGACGCCGCTCGCCGACGACGAGCGGGCGGGGCTGCAGGTCGAGCGGCACCGCCTTCATGGCCGAGGAGAGCTCGGGCGCCGCCGCCGGGCGCGCGCGGCGGCGGGGCGTCGAGCGCGCGGATCGCCTCGACCACGGCGCGCAGGTGCGCCGGGGTGGTGCCGCAGCAGCCGCCCACGATGTCCGACGCCGAACTCGCGCACGAACTCGGCCAGCGCCCGGCGCCAGGTCGTCGGGCGAGAGCTTGTAGACGGCCTGCCCGTCCACGTTCTCGGGCATGCCGGCGTTGGGGAGCACCGAGACGTAGTGCGATGCAGCGCTCGCCGAGGGTGCGCACCGCGGCCGCGCATCTCGGCCGGGCCGGTCGAGCAGTTGAGGCCGATGGCGTCCACCGGGAGCCGCTCCAGCGTGGCGAGCGCCGCGCCGACGTCGGTGCCGAGCAGCATCCGCCCGTTCGCGTCGATGAGCGTCGGCTGCGCGATGACGAACACGTCGCGCATGGCCTCGCGCCGGACGGCGTCCGCCGCCAGCACCGCGGCGCGCAGCTCCAGCATGTCCTGCTGCGTCTCGATGATGAGGGCGTCCACGCCGCCGTCGACGAGCGCCCGCGCCTGCTCGGCGAAGATCCGCTCGAGCGCGTCGGCGGTGATGTTGCCGAGGGCCGGGTCGGAGGAGGACGGCAGCATGCCGGTCGGGCCGATCGAGCCGGCCACGAAGCGCGGCTGCTCGGGGGTGGAGAAGCGCTCCGCCGCGCGGCGGGCCAGGATGGCGGCCTTGAAGTTCACCTCGTAGGTGCGGTGCCCGAGCCCGTACTCGTCGAGCTTCAGCCGGGAGGAGCCGAAGGTGTTGGTCTCCACCGCGTCGCACCCCACCGCGAGGTAGCGCGCGTGGATGTCCTCGATGAGGTCGGGGCGGGTGAGGGTGAGCAGGTCGTTCGCGCCCTCCTTGCCGCCGAACTCGGGCGCCTTCAGCTGGTGGCCCTGGATCTGGGTGCCCATGGCGCCGTCGAAGACGAGGAGGCGCCGCTCGATCGCTTCTCGGAAGGTCACGTGTGGTCCTTCGAATGGAGGCCCGCCGCGCTGGCGGGCGATCGGGCAAGAGATAACACCGCCAAGGCCGCCGATCGAGCGAACGGGCCGGGCGGTCGCCCCGCCGCGAGGGGCCCCGCTCGCCCGGCTGCCGCGCTCGCCGGGCGCGCGCGTAGAATGGAGGCGTGGTGCACGCGGCGCGCTACTTCGAGCAGGAGGCGGACGGTCGGATCCGCTGCACGCTCTGCCCGCGCGACTGCCGGCTCGCCGACGGCCAGGCCGGCTTCTGCTACGTGCGCCAGAACCGGGCCGGACGGCTGGTGAACGTGGCCTGGGGCCGCCCCACCGGCTTCGCGGTCGACCCCATCGAGAAGAAGCCGCTCGCCCACTTCCACCCGGGCGCGCGCGTGCTCGTCCTTCGGCACCGCCGGCTGCAACCTGGGCTGCCGCTTCTGCCAGAACTGGGACATCAGCAAGGCCCGCCTCGACGACCGCCGCGCCGAGGACGCCTGGACGCCCGACCGCGTGGTGGCGCTGGCGCGGGAGCTGGGCGCCCCCGGCCTCGCCTTCACCTACAACGACCCGATCATCTGGGCCGAGTACGCCATCGAGGTGGCCGAGGCGGCCCGCGCGGCCGGCCTCTTCACGGTGGCGGTGACGAACGGCTTCATCTCGCCGGGCGCGCGGGAGGACTTCTTCCGGCCCATGGACGCGACCAACGTCGACCTGAAGGCCTTCACCGAGGAGTTCTACCGGAAGGTCACCCTCTCGCACCTCGCGCCGGTGCTCGACACGCTCGAGTGGCTGGCCCGCGACGGCCGGGTCTGGGTCGAGGTGACGAACCTGATCATCCCGGGGCTGAACGACGCCGAGGGGGAGACGCGGGCGCTCGCGGGGTGGATCGTCGGGATCACATGGGCCGGGACGTGCCGCTCCACCTGAGCGCGTTCCACCCCGACTACAAGATGCTCGACACGCCGCGCACGCCGGCCCGGACCCTCACCCGCGCGCGCGAGATCGCCCGCGCCGAGGGGCTCCGGTACGTCTACACCGGAAACGTCCACGACCCGGAGGGCGACACCACCTACTGCCCCGGCTGCGGCGAGCGGGTGATCGAGCGGGACTGGTTCGCGGTGAAGCGGGTCCGGCTGCGCGGGGGCGCGTGCGCCGCGTGCGGCGAGCCGATCGCGGGTCGCTTCCCGGCGGACCAGGTGTCGCCCACCAGCGGCCGGCCGGTGCCGCTTGGTCTCCCGATCTGAGTGGGCGCGGCCGGCGACAGGTAGCCGGTGAGGAGCGGCCGGGCACATTTCGCTTCGCGAAAAGTGCCTCGGTCGGTTGTCGGACGCCGGCTACCCTCCGCAGGCGGCCGCGGGCTCGTCGCCGGATAGCCCGCAGGAGGCCTTGCCGCAGGTGGTGTCGAGCCACTCGCAGAACTCGGCTCCGTCCGGCGCGTGGCAGGTGTCGAGCCGGTCCTCGCAGAGCTTGTCGACGTCCTTCGACGGGTTGAGCCGGGAGAGGTCGTCCTTCACCGCGTTCTCGCAGGAGTTGCGCGTGGTGCCCACGCCGGCGCAGCGGCAGAGCCGGTCGCCCAGGTCCTGGCACGGGTTGGAGCAGGCGGCGAGGGCGGAGGCGGCGGCGAGGGCGAGGGCGAGGGCGAGGCGGCGCATCGGGAGCGCGGAGGATCCCCCGGCGGCCACCGCGCGTCAAGGACGGCCGGTGGCCCCGGCGGCCGCCCCCGCCGAGCGCGCGCTGAATGCCCCGCCGGCGCGGACCGTCTGCTATTCGTGGATGCCATGACCGGCCTTCTCGCAGCCCTCCTCCTCGTCGCCGCGCCCTCGACGCCGCCGCGCCCGCTGCGCCGGCGCAGCCCGCCGCGCCGGGCGCTCCCGCGGCGCGCACCCTCGAGGACCCGCGCACGCTCGCCGCGCGCGTGCAGGGGTTCTACGAGCGCACCCGCGACCTCGAGGCGAAGTTCCGCCAGACCTACACCTACGCCGGCTTCGGCCGCCGCCAGGTCTCCTCCGGCACGCTCCGCGTGAAGAAGCCCGGGATGATGCGCTGGGACTACGAGAGCCCCACCACGAAGACCATCGCGGTGAAGGGCGCGCGCCTGGTGCAGTGGGAGCCCGAGGAGCACCAGGCCTACGTGGACGAGAAGTTCGACGCGACCGCCATGAGCGCGGCGGTCACCTTCCTGCTCGGCAAGGGCGATCTCGCGAAGGAGTTCGACCTCTCGGCGGACGGCTCGGGCGGGCTCCTGCTCCACCCGAAGGAGCCGGACCCGCGGGTCGCCTCCATCACCCTCGCGGTGGGCCCGCAGGGCGAGGTCATCGCCACCCGGGTGACCGACGGCGCCGGCAACGTGAACGAGATCCGGTTCGAGGGCGTGCGCCGCAACGCCGGCCTGTCGGACTCGACCTTCGAGGTGAAGCTCCCGAAGGACGTGAAGCTGATCTCGGCGCCCGGGCGCTGACTCTCGTAGCCTTGGGGCATGTCCAGCGCCCCCGAGCCCATCGTCGTCGCCCGCGCCGCCGCCGACCTGTCCCTCCTCCCGCGCCTCGCCAACCGCCACGGCCTGGTCGCCGGCGCGACCGGTACCGGCAAGACCGTCACGCTCCGCGTGCTCACCGAGGGCTTCAGCCGCATCGGCGTGCCGGTCTTCCTGGCCGACGTGAAGGGCGATCTCTCGGGACTCGCCCGCCCGGGCGGCGACTCGCCCAAGATCCTGGAGCGGGCCAAGGCGCTCGGCCTCGACGCTCGCCCCGGAGGCCTGCCCGGTCGCCTTCCTCGACGTCTTCGGCGAGGCCGGCCATCCGCTCCGCACCACCATCTCGGAGATGGGGCCGCTGCTCCTCGCCCGCGTCCTGGAGCTGAACGAGACGCAGGCCGGCGTGCTGCAGCTGGCCTTCCGGGTGGCCGACGACCAGGGGCTCCTGCTGCTCGACCTGAAGGACCTGCGGGCCATGCTGGAGCACGTCTCGCAGAGCGCGACGGAGCTCCGGGCGCGCTACGGCAACGTGGCCGGCACCAGCGTGGGCGCCATCCAGCGCCAGCTGCTCGCCCTCGAGTCGCAGGGCGCCGACCGGCTCTTCGGCGAGCCGGCCCTCGGCGCTCGAGGACCTGCTCCGCACCGATCTCTCCGGCCGGGGCCAGGTCACCGTCCTGCACGCGGAGAAGCTGGTCCGCTCGCCGCGGCTCTACGCGACGCTGCTCCTCTGGCTCCTCTCCGAGCTGTTCGAGCAGCTGCCCGAGGTGGGCGATCCGGAGAAGCCGCGGCTGGTCTTCTTCTTCGACGAGGCGCACCTGCTCTTCGACGACGCGCCGGACGAGCTGCGCCAGAAGGTCGAGCAGGTGGTGCGGCTCATCCGCTCCAAGGGCGTGGGCGTCTACTTCGTCACGCAGAACCCGCTCGACGTGCCGGACGTGGTGCTGGGCCAGCTCGGGAACCGGGTGCAGCACGCGCTCCGCGCCTTCACGCCGCGCGACCAGAAGGCGGTGCGCGCCGCGGCCGAGACCTTCCGGGCCAACCCCGGGGTGGACGTCGAGAAGGCCATCACGGAGCTCGCGGTGGGCGAGGCGCTGGTCTCCTTCCTGGACGAGAAGGGCACGCCGCACGCCGGTGGAGCGCGCCCTGGTCCTCCCCCCGCGCTCGCGCCTCACGCCGCTCACCGCCGGAGGAGCGCGCGCAGGTGCAGGCCTCCTCGCCGCTCCGCGGGCGGTACGACAGCCCGGTGGATCGCGAGTCGGCCTACGAGAAGCTGAAGGCGCGCGCCGCCGAGCGGGTGGAGGCGCCGGAGGCGCCTGCGCCGCGCGGGCGGGCGGGACAGCCGCGCACCTTCGGCGACGAGGCGACCTCCGCGATCGGCAAGATGGCCCAGAGCGCCATGCGGGCGGCCGGGACGCAGATCGGCCGGGAGATCATGCGCGGCGTGCTCGGCTCGATCTTCGGCGGGCGCCGGCGCTGAGGCCCCGGGCTCCCGGCCCACCGCGCGCGGGGCGACCGGAGGGCCGGGCTGGTTCCGCGGGTGCCGGGGTCGGGCCCGCCGACGCCGCCGGCCCGGGGGTGGTTCCCCTGGGAAGGGAGGCTGTCACGCGGGGTCCGGCTGCGCGTATCATGGACGCCGAGACGGGGGGCCGATGCAGGGGGAGCGCGTCGAGGATCCATCGCTGCGCGCTGCGGTCGACGCGGCGGTCAGGGAGGTGCGCCAGCGGAACGCCCGCGTGGTGGCGGCGATCCGCGTGGCACTCCGCGTGCTCATGTCGCTCGCGTTCCTGCTCGCGTCGGCGGGTTCGGGGGGGTCGCCGCTCCGGGAGCTCTTCCTCGTGAACCTCGCCCATCTGGCGGTGGGCGTGGTGGTGCTCGAGCTGCTCCGCCGCGAGTGGCGGCCGCAGGCGGTGGCGCTCACCGCCGCGATCGTCGACGTGCTGGTCGTGACGCTCGCGGGGGCGAGCGTGGTCGCGGGCGCGGCGGCGGGCGTCGCGCTCGGCCCGGCCGGCAACCTCAACGGGCTCATGGTGCTGGTGATCCTCCTCGCCGCGGTGGCGCTCCCGGGGCGCCAGGCCGCGGGGATCGCGGTCGCCGGGGTGAGCGCGCAGGTCGCGCTCGCGCTCGCGGCGAGGCTGGAGCCGGTGTTCGTGCTCGCCAGCGGGATCGTCCTCGCCGCGGCGGCCTTCGGCGCGATGTGGGCGGGCCTCCGCGTGGCGGGGCTGGCCGCGCGGCTCGCCACCGAGGCCTACCTGGGCACCCTCGAGCGCGCCCACGCCGAGGCGCTCGCGCGCGCGAACGCCACCATCGCGGCCCAGCGCGACGAGGTGGTGGGCGCGCACCGCCAGGCGGAGCTCCTGGTGCGGATGCTGGTGCACGACCTCAAGAACCCGCTCTCGGCGGTGCTCCAGTACGTGGACCTGGCCGCGATCTACGCGGGCCGCCCGGACGGCGCTGCCCGTGCCCGCGAGCACCTCACGCACGCGTCGAGCGAGGGCCGGCGGCTGGCCGACATGATCGGCGACATCCTGCTCCTCACCGGGCTCGAGTCGGGCGCGCGTCGGCTGGCCCGCGACCCGCTGGCGCTGGGGGACCTCCTCGCGGCCGTCGAGCACTCCTGGGGCGACCGCGCCCGTGAAGCGGGCGTCGCGTTCCGGGTGGTCTGCGAGGACGACCTCGTGCTCCACCTGGACCACGACCTGGTGCGCCGGATGGTCGAGAACCTGGTGTCGAACGCGCTGCGCTACTGCCGCCCGGACGACCTGATCGAGATCGCCGGCGCGCGCGAGGGGGACGGCGCGCGGATCGCGGTGCGGAACACCGGGGCGCCGGTGGGGCCGGAGCTGCGCGAGCACCTCTTCGAGCGGAACGTGACCGGTGGTGCGCGCAACTGGCACAACGTGGGGCTGGGGCTCTCGCTGTGCCGGCTGGTGGCGGAGGCGCACGGCGGCGAGATCGCGCTGGTGGATCGGCCGGGCTGGAGCGTCTCGTTCGAGGCGACGCTCGCGGGGGTGGCGACGGGCGCCGCGGGAGAGCCGGGCGTGGCACGCCGCGCGAGCGCGCGGTAACACTGCTGCATGCTCCGCCTGCTGCTCGTCCACGCCCTCGCCGCGCTGCCGCTCGCGCTCCTCGGCGCCTGCTCGCGCTCCTCCCCCGCGGACCCCGCCTTCGCGGCCGAGTGGAAGGCCTGGCACGACCGGCGCGAGGCGCGGCTCCGGGTGCCGGACGGCTGGCTGGCGCTCTCCGGCCTGCACTGGCTCGCGCCGGGTGAGAACCGCGTCCCGGATTTGCCGGGCGCCTTCCTGCTCGAGGACGGACGGGTGACCCTGGTCGCCGCGGCGGGCGACGGCTACACGCTCGAGGGCGCGCGGGTCGAGCGGCGCACCCTCGCGAGCGACGCCTCGGAGAAGCCGGACCGGCTGAAGCTCGCGTCAGGGAAGACGCTCCAGATCATCGACCGGGGCGGGAGGCTGGCGGTCCGGGTGTGGGACGCGGAGCGCCCGGAGCTGAGGAGCTTCCGCGGCATCGAGGCCTTCCCGCCGGACCCGCGCTGGCGGATCGAGGCGCGCTGGGAGGCCTACCGGGCGCCGCGCGAGGTGGAGGTGCCGAGCGTCACCGGCCAGACGCAGAGGGCGCTCGCGCCGGGGAAGGCTCACTTCCAGGTGGGCGGCCGGGACGTCTCGCTCGAGCCCACCGCCGACGGGGACGCCCTCTTCTTCGTCTTCAAGGACGCGACCGCGCCGAAGGAGACCTACGGCGCGGGCCGCTTCCTCACCGCGGAGGCGCCGAAGGACGGCAAGGTCATCCTCGACTTCAACCGGGCGTACAACCCGCCCTGCGTGTTCTCGCCGTACGCCACCTGTCCGCTGCCGACCCCGGAGAACATCCTCCCGGTCCGGATCGAGGCGGGCGAGAAGCTGTGGGGGCATTAGGCGGGCGCAGCGCGGCCGGGCGGGCGGCTCGGCGGGATCGCGGCTCGGCGCGTTCGCCGCCCGGCGGGTGCGGATCGGCTCGCGCGGCGCCTACCGGAGGACCGGCAGCCCCTTGCGCGCGGACGCCGCCGGGGAGGGCGCGGCGGGCAGCGGCCTCGAGGCGCGGCTGGCGTCGCGCTCGACCACGTGGCCGACGAGGTCGTACTCGGAGGCGTCGGTCACCTCGACGGTGACGATCTCGCCGGGGTAGGCGACGCCGTCGTTCACGTAGGTGATCCCGTCGATCTCGGGCGCCTGCTGGGCGTGGCGGCCGACCAGGAGGTGCTCGGTCTCCTCCGAGCGGCCCTCGACCAGCACCTCGATGCGCCTGCCGATCATGGCCTGCTGGTGCTCCCGCGAGATGTCCTGCTGGACCTCCATGATCCGCTCGAAGCGCTCGCGCTTCACGGCCTCGGGGACCTGCGCCGCCATCTCGGCGGCGGGGGTGCCCTCCTCGGCGGAGTACTCGAAGACGCCGAGCCGCTCGAAGCGCTGCTCCTCCACGAAGCGGAGCAGGTCCTCGAAGTCCTCCTCGGTCTCGCCGGGCAGGCCGACGATGAGCGAGGTGCGGAGCGCGAGGCCGGGCACCCGCGCGCGCAGGCGCGCCAGCAGGTCGCGCAGGAACTCCGAGTCGCGGCCGCGCTTCATGGCGCGGAGCAGCCGGTCCGAGCGCGTGCTGGAGCGGCATGTCCAGGTACTTCACGATCTTCGGCTCGGCGGCGATCACCTCCACGAGCGTCGTCGGGCACGTCGCGCGGGTAGGCGTAGTGGAGGCGGATCCAGCGGATCCCGTCCACCTTGCACAGCTCGGGCAGGAGGTGGTGCAGCCGCACCTTGCCCGGGCAGGTCGTGGCCGTAGGCGGTCAGGTCCTGCGCCACCAGGGAGAGCTCGAGCGTGCCCTGCGCGGCGAGCGCCGCGGCCTCGGCCACGACGTCGTCGATGGGGCGGGAGCGCTGCGGGCCGCGCAGCTTCGGGATGATGCAGAAGGCGCAGGCGTTGTCGCAGCCCTCGGCGATCTTGAGGTAGGCGGTGTGCGACGGGAGCGAGTTCACCCGCGGGGTCGACGCCGAGTGGACGAAGTCCGGGTCCGGCACCACCAGCCGCTTCGCCTGCGCGTCGGAGACGATGCGCGGCCACGTCCTGGTAGGCGCCGGTGCCGAGGAAGTGGTCCACCTCGGGCAGCTCGCGCGACGAGCTCCTCGGCGTGGCGCTGCGACCAGGCAGCCGGTCACCACCAGCTTCTTGCAGCGCCCGCTCGCGCTTCATGTCGGCCATCTCGAGGATGGCGTCGATCGACTCCTCCTTGGCGCTCTCGATGAAGCCGCAGGTGTTGACGACGATGATCTCGGCCTGCTGCGGGCTCCTGCACGAGCCGGTAGCCCGCCTCGGCGAGGGTGCCGAGCATCACCTCGCTGTCGACCCGGTTCTTCGGGCAGCCGAGGGTGTGCATGTAGACGCGGGTGGCCATGAAGGCGCGGGGATTGAGCAGACCGGGGGGCCGGTCGCAATCCGACCGCCTGCCTCGCTCGGGGGAGCCGGCCGCCCGGTCGCTATTCTCGGAAGTTCTGGAACTGCAGCGGGATCCCGAGCGCCGCCGCGCGGATCTTCTGCATGGCCGCCTGCAGGTCGTCCTTCTTCTTGCCGCTCACCCGGACCGCCTCGCCCTGGATGGCGGCCTGGACCTTGAGGCCGGCCTCCTTCATCAGGGCCACGATCTTCTTCGCGTCCTCCTGCTTGATCCCCTTCTTGAGCTTCACCAGCTGGCGGACGTGGCCGCCGGAGGCCGGCTCGAGCTTCTGCGGGTCGAGCCCCTCGAGCGGCACGCCGCGCTTGGCGAGCTTCTCCATCAGCACCTCCAGCGCCGCCTCGGCGCGCCCCTCCGAGCCGGCCTTCACGAGCACGTGGCCGTCCTTGTCCCGCTCGAGGTCGGTGTGCGTCCCCTTGAAGTCGAAGCGCTGCGCGAGCTCCTTGCGCGCCTGGTTGAAGGCGTTGTCGACCTCCATCATGTTCAGCTCGGAGACCACGTCGAAGCTGGGCATCTCTCGGTCCTCCTCTCGTGAGGTATGGCCGGCAGCACGGAGCGGCCCGGCCAGGCACGCTTCATCGTCAGGCCGGCTAGAGCTCGAGCACCACCGGCAGCACGGTGGGCTTCTTGCCGGTGGTGCGCCGGAAGAAGCGGCGGATGGCGAGCCGGACCGCCTCCTGGACCTCCTCCACGTCGCCGCGCGCCTGCGGCGACAGCTCCTCGAGGGCGCGGAGCGCCTCGCCGCGGAGCTCGTCCTCCGCCCCCTCGAAGCCGGCCACGCCGCGGGCGAAGAGCTCGGGCCCGCGCACCACCGCGCCGGTGGTCCGCTCGATCGCCAGCACCGCGATGCAGAGCCCGGCCTCGGCGAGCAGCCGCCGATCGCGCACCACCAGCGCGCCGATGTCGGCGCCGGCCAGCGCGTCGCGGTCGGTGTAGACGCGGCCGGTGGCAGCCCGCTCCTCCAGCACCCGCGCGCCGGCGCCGGAGAGCTCCAGGATCTGCCCGTCCACCAGCACGTCCCGCCCCGGCACGCCCTCGGCGGCGGCGTGCGCGGCGTGCCGGGCCAGGTGGCGGTACTCGCCGTGGATGGGGACGAAGTGCGCCGGGCGGGCGAGCTGGATGAGCCGCCGCTGCTCGGCCGCCTGCGCGTGCCCGGAGACGTGCAGCGGTCCGGAGCCCCTCGTAGGCCACCTCGGCGCCGCGCCGGCACAGGGCGTTCACCACCTGTCCCACCGCGATCTCGTTCCCGGGGATGAAGCGCGAGGAGAGGATCACCAGGTCGCCCGGCTCGATCGAGAGCTCGGGGTGCTCGCCGCGGGCCAGGCGGGCCAGCGCGCTGCGCGGCTCGCCCTGCGTGCCGGTGGTGAGGACGCACAGCTCGCGCGGCGGGAGGCCGCGCGCCTCGCCGAGGTCGACCGGCATCCAGCCCGGCACGTCGAGGTAGCCGAGCGACTGGGCCAGCCGGACGTTCGACTCCATGGCGCGCCCGAGCAGGGCCACCCGCCGCCCGAAGGCCCGGGCCGCGCCGATGATCTGCTGGATGCGGTGGATGTTGGAGGCGAAGCAGGCCACGAAGACGCGCCCGCGCGCCCCCTCGAAGACCTCCTCCAGCGCCGGGCCCACCTGCGACTCGGAGAGCGAGGTGCCCTCGCGCTCGGCGTTGGTGGAGTCGGAGAGGAGGAGCCGCACCCCCTCGCGCCCGAGCGCCTCGATCCGGGCGAGGTCCATGCGCGGGCCCGGCCACCGGGGCGGGGTCGATCTTGAAGTCGCCGGAGTGGAGCAGGAGCCCCTGCGGCGTGCGGAGCGCGAGGCCGCAGGCGTCCGGGATGGAGTGGGTGACCGAGAAGAACTCGGCCGAGATGGGCGAGGCCTCGCCGGCCGGGCGGACGTCGCCCGGCGCCACCTCGCGCAGGTCGGCCTTCACCCCCGCCTCCTCGAGGCGCGGCCGGAGCAGCGCGAGCGTGAAGCGGCTCGCGTAGACGGGGACCGGGATCTCGCGCAGGAGGAAGGGGAGCGCGCCGAGGTGATCCTCGTGACCGTGGGTGAGGAAGACCGCGCCCACCTGCTCGCGCCGCTCGCGGAGCCAGCCGAGGTCTGGCGCGATCAGGTCCACGCCGAGGGGCTCGTTCGGGAAGAGGATGCCGCAGTCCACCACGGCGATGCGGCCGTCCGACTCGATCGCCATGCAGTTCATGCCGATCTCGCCCAGGCCCCCGAGGGGCACGATGCGCACGGGCGCCGCCACGGCCCGGAATCTACCTCCGAAAGGGCGCCCACGCAGCGGCGTCGTGCGGCGGCCCTTGGTGTCGCGGCCCCGCGCGAGGAGTGGCCGGCGTGTGCAGCCGGCGAGGAGCGGCCGGGCGCGTGCAGCCGGCGAGGAGCGGCCGGGCACACTTCGCTGCGCGAACTGTGCCTCGGCCGGTGTTGGAGGCCGGCTGCTGTGCCTCGGCCGGTCGGTTGAAGGCCGGCTGGCTGTGGTAGCCTCCCGCGCCCGTGCTCCGCTCGGCCCGCCGCCTCCCGCTCCTCGCCGGCCTCCTCGCCGCCCCCGTCCTCCTCGCCACGCCGGTCCGCGCAGCCGGCCCCACCGGGGAGGCGCCGGCGCCCGCGCCCCGCGGGCCGGAGCTGATCTCGATGCGTTTCGACTGGCCCGCCGAGCTCGAGGTCCAGGTCGACTACCGCCACACGCGCCAGCGCACCGGGACGCCGGACGCCGTCTTCAGCGCGCGCTGGCGCCAGCGGGCCGAGCGCGACGGGGCGGGCTGGCGGATCGGCACCCACGACACGCGCTGGGAGGGGGAGGCGCCCTTCCCGCCCGAGATGGCCGAGGAGGCCCGGCGCGCGTCGGAGCAGGTGGTGCAGCGCATCGCGCCGGAGGGGGAGTTCCTCGCCCTCGAGAACGCCGACGCGCTCAGGCCGGTGCTGGCCCGCGTCTTCGAGGAGCGGGCCCCCGAGGCGCAGGCGGAACGGGCCGTCGCGCTCGCCGAGGCGTCGGCCCGCGCCGAGGCCGAGGAGCTGTGGAACCTGGGCGTGGGCTTCTGGATCGACGCCGAGCTCGAGCTCGGCAAGCCCTACGTGATGCAGGGCGAGGCGGAGCTGCCGCTCCTGCCGGGCGTGCGGGCGGGCCAGGCGGTCGAGTTCCGCGTGCGCCGGCGGGTCCCGTGCGTCGCCGGCGAGCCCGCGCCGCGCTGCGTGGAGGTGCTCCTCCGCTCGACGCCGGACGGCGCGGCCCTCCGGCGCTCGTCGCGGGCGCTGGTGGCGCGGCTGGCCGGGCCGGGCGCCGAGGCGGCCCTGGAGGACTCCGCCCACCCGGCGGAGGTCTCGGCCGAGAGCGAGCTCGTGCTGGTCACCGAGCCGGCCACGCTCCTGCCGCGCCGGATGGTCTGGACGCGGTGGGTGCGGCTCGGGGCGGGCGACCCCGACGCGCCGGCGGTCGAGCAGGTGGAGCGGCGCGAGTACGACTACCGCTACCCGCGCCCGGCCGCGCCCGCGCCGAAGCGGAAGCCGCCCCGCCGGGCCGCGCGCCGCTGAGCGAGGCCGGGGAGGCCGGGGAGGCCGGCGGCGCGGTTCTGGACTATGTTGCGGGCGCCGTGGCCGAGGACCTGCTCCAGGATCTGAACGACGCGCAGCGCGAGGCGGTGCTCCACGAGGACGGCCCGCTCCTGGTGCTGGCCGGGGCGGGGAGCGGCAAGACCCGCGTCATCGTCCACCGCATCGCGCGGCTGGTGCTCGAGCGCGGGGTGATCCCCTGGCACGTGCTCGCGGTCACGTTCACCAACAAGGCCGCCGGCGAGATGCGCGAGCGGCTCGAGCGGCTGCTCGGGCCGGCGGCCCGCGAGCTGTGGGTCCAGACCTTCCACGCCTTCGGGGCGCGCTTCCTGCGGCGGGAGGCGGCCCGCGCCGGGCTTCCGCCCGCCTTCGCCATCTACGACGACGACGACCAGCTGCGGCTGGTGAAGCGGATCCTGGCCGAGCTGGGCGCCGACGAGGGCGACCCGCTCACGCCGCGCCAGGCGCTCTCGCGCATCGACCGCTGGAAGAACCTGGCGCTCCGCCCGGCCGAGGTCGAGGCGGGCAGCCACGACCCCGCCGGCGAGCTGGCGAAGGAGGTCTACGGGCGGTACGAGCGGGCCCTGGCGCGCGCGGGGGCGGTGGACTTCGGCGACCTGCTGCTCCGGCCGGTGCGGCTGCTCGAGGAGGACGCGGCGCTCCGCGCCCGCTGGGCGGGCCGGTTCCGCCACGTGCTGGTGGACGAGTTCCAGGACACCAACCGGGCCCAGTACCGGCTCCTCTCGCTCCTGGCCGGGCCGCGCCGGAACGTGTGCGTGGTGGGCGACGACGACCAGGCCATCTACAGCTGGCGCGGCGCCGACGTGTCCAACATCCTCGGCTTCGACCAGGACTTCCCGGGGGCCCGGGTGGTGAAGCTCGAGCAGAACTACCGCTCGACCCGCACCATCCTCGACGCGGCCCACGCGGTGATCTCGAAGGCGCGCCGCCGGCGCGAGAAGCGGCTCTGGACCGAGGCCGGCGCGGGCGCGCCGCTCGCGCTCCTGGTCGGCGACGACGAGCACGCCGAGGCGGAGCGGATCGCCCGCGCGGTGGCGCTCGAGCGCGGCCGCGGCACGCCCGGCGAGGAGATCGCCGTGCTCTACCGCACCAACGCGCAGTCGCGGCCCATCGAGGCGGCCCTGCGCGCGGCGCGCATCCCCTACGTGATCGTGCGCGGCACGAGCTTCTACGAGCGGGCCGAGGTGAGGGACGCGGCGGCCTACCTGCGGCTCGCGCTCTCCCCGCGCTCCGACCTCGACCTCGAGCGGGTGCTGAACCGGCCGGCCCGCGGCATCGGCGACCGGACCGTGGAGCGGCTGCGGGCCCACGCGGCCGGGCGCGGGCTCTCGCTCTTCGAGGCGCTCGAGGAGCGAGACCGGATCGCCGACCTGAAGCCGGCCGCGCGCCGGGCGCTGGGCGAGTTCCACGACCTCGTGGCCAGCCTCGCCGCCGACGTCCCGGCGCTCGACGCGGGCGTGGCGGTCCAGGAGGCGCTCCGCCGCTCCGGCATGCTGGCGCGCCTCGAGGAGGAGCACACCGACGAGGCGGTGGACCGGGCCGAGAACCTGGCCGAGCTGGTGGCCGCGGCGCGCGAGTTCGACGAGGCGCTGCAGGGCGAGCCGCCCCCGGGCGATCCGGAGGAGGTGCGGCCGCCCCCGCTGGCGCGCTTCCTCGAGCAGATCGCGCTGCTCGGCGAGGCCGACGCGGAGACGCCCGAGGGGCGGGTGCCGCTCATGACCCTGCACGCCGCCAAGGGGCTCGAGTTCCAGGTGGTGGTCCTGGCGGGGCTCGAGGACGGGACGCTCCCCTACGATCGCCCCTGGGCCGATCAGACGCCGTCCGAGCGCGACGAGGCGGCCGACGAGGAGCGGCGGCTCTGCTACGTGGGGATGACGCGCGCGAAGCAGCGGCTGGTCCTCTCGCTGGCGCGGCGGCGCATGCGCTACGGCGAGGGCGGGCCCTCGTACCGCGGGATGGAGCCGTCGCGCTTCCTGCGCGACCTGCCGCCCGAGCTCTTCGGCGAGGCGGTGGCCCGCGAGGTGCGCGCCCGCGAGGCCGCGCCGGCGGCGCGCCCGCCGCTGGTGCGGCGCCTGCCGGGCGCGCTCGAGGGCGAGCCGCACATCGAGCTCGACGGGCCCGAGCCGGTCGCCCCCGCCGCGGGGTTCACGGTGCGTCGCGCCGCGCCGCGGCCCGGCGGGGGCGCGCCCCCGGGCGAGCCGTCGGTGGACTACTCGTTCGATCAGCGCACCGAGGCGGGCCCCGCCGTCCTGGCGCGCGGCGAGCGGGTGTGGCACGCAGCCTTCGGGCAGGGCGTGGTGCTCTCCTGCGAGGAGGGCGGGGCCGACCCGAAGGCGACGGTGCGCTTCGGGGGGGTGGGCGACAAGCGGGTCCTGGCGAGGTTCCTGCGGCGCGGGGGCGAGGGCGTATGATGAACCCATGGCCGCGCCGCCCGAGGTCCGCCCGCTGCCGCCCGTGACCGAGGAGCTGGTCCAGGCCCTCCCCAAGACCGATCTGCACTGCCACCTCGACGGCTCGATCCGGCTCGCGACCGTGCTCGCGCTGGCGGAGGCGCAGGGGGTGCGGCTGCCGGCGGACACGCCCGAGGGGCTGGCCCGCGCCATCCACATGGGCGAGACCTGCAGCTCCCTCGAGGACTACCTCACCGCCTTCGACGTGACGCTGGCGGTGCTGCAGACCGAGGAGGCGCTCTACCGCGCCGCGCACGAGCTGGCGCTGGACTGCGCCGCCGAGAACGTCCGCTACCTCGAGGTGCGCTACTCGCCGGTGCTCCACACGCAGAAGGGGCTGAAGGCCACCACCATCGTGGACGCCGTGCTCCAGGGGCTCCGCCAGGCGAAGCGCGAGACCGGCATCAAGTCGAACGTGATCATCTGCGGGATCCGCCACATGGACCCGGTGACCTCGGTGCGGCTGGCCGAGCTGGCGGTGGCGTACAAGGGGAAGGGCGTGGTCGGCTTCGACCTGGCCGGCGCCGAGGAGGGGCACCCGGCCCGCCACCACCGCGACGCGGTCCAGCTCATCCTCGACAACAACGTGAATGTCACCATCCACGCCGGCGAGGCCTTCGGGCCCGAGTCGATCGCGCAGGCGGTCCACTGGTGCGGGGCGCACCGGATCGGCCACGGGGTGCGGCTGCGCGAGAACGGCGACCTGCTCAACTACCTGAACGACCACCGCATCCCGCTCGAGATGTGCCCGTCGTCGAACCTGCAGACCGGCTCGGTGACCGGCCTGGCCGCCCACCCGCTCAAGTTCTACTTCGACTTCGGGCTGCGCGTGACGGTCAACACCGACAACCGGCTCATCACCGACACCACCCTCACCAAGGAGCTCCTCCTCGCCCACCGCGAGATGGGCTTCACGCTCGAGGACCTCTGCACCGTGCTGGTCCAGGGCTTCAAGAGCGCCTTCCTGCCGTTCCGCGAGAAGCAGGACCTGCTCCGCGCGGTGAACGACGAGATCGCGGCGGTGCTCTCGCGCTTCGGCGCGCCCGCCGCGGTGGCCGGGCTCCGCGCCGCCCGCGCGGCCGGCGAGGTGCGCGAGCCGTGACGGCGCGGCTCCGCCTCCGCTCGCCGGTGGGCGTCCTCTCGCTCGAGGCGAGCGACGAGGGGCTCCTCGGCGTCTCCTTCGGCGATCGCGGCCCCTCCCGCCCCGGCCCCTCGGCGCGCGCGCGCGCGCACCTCGAGGCCGCCGAGCAGGCGCTGCGCGACTACTTCGCGGGCCGGCCGCCGCGGCTGCCGGCGCTCGCGCTCCGCGGCTCGCCGTTCCAGCGCGCGGTGTGGGAGGCGCTCCGGTCGATCCCCTGGGGCGAGGTGCAGAGCTACGGCGAGGTGGCCGCGCGGCTCGGCTGCCCGGGCGCGGCGCGCGCGGTGGGCGGCGCCAACCACCGCAACCCGGTCGCCATCCTGATCCCCTGCCACCGGGTGGTGGCGGCCGGCGGCCGGCTGGGCGGCTACGGCGGCGGGCTCGAGCTGAAGCGCTGGCTGCTCGCGCACGAGGCGGCCCACGCGCCGGCGCTCCGCCCGGCGCGCTGACGGGGCTCGCACCGAGCGTGTTGCCAGTCGATGGCCGCGCTCCGCTCGGGTCCCTCTCCGCCGCTGACGTGCGCTGGCGCGCAGCGCCGCACATTCCCCGGAGCGACGAAAGGCCGGCGCGCGTCCGCTCGCTTCCTTGCCCTGCTGGGGCGGGGTGCGTAGCATCGGGGCAGACCCCCAGTCGACCGGAGTGTCACCGATGGCGAAGCTCCTCGCGATGATCCTCGCCGGCGGCGAGGGCCGCCGCCTCGACCCGCTCACCCGGGAGCGGGCCAAGCCCGCCGTGCCCTTCGGCGGCCGCTACCGCATCATCGACTTCGTCCTCTCCAACATGGCGAACTCGGGCGTCCTCAAGATGAAGGTGCTCGTCCAGTACAAGTCGGAGTCGCTCAACACCCACGTGCAGCGGGGCTGGCGGCTCACGGCGCTCCTCAACCAGTACGTGGAGCTGGTCCCGGCCCAGATGCGCGTCGGCCCCAAGTGGTTCGAGGGCTCGGCCGACGCCATCTACCAGAACCTCAACATCATCACCGACGAGGAGCCGGATCACACCTTCGTGTTCGGCGCCGACCACGTCTACCGGATGGACGTCCGGCAGATGTTCGACTTCCACCAGGCCAAGAAGGCCGACCTGACCGTCGCGGCGATCCCCATCCCGGTGGAGGAGGCGTGCGACTTCGGGGTCATCGAGGTGGACGCCGAGGGCCAGATGATCGGCTTCGTCGAGAAGCCGAGGGAGGGCGCGAAGACCATCCCCGGCGACCCCACCCGCTGCCTCGCCTCGATGGGGAACTACCTCTTCGCCACCGACGTGCTGGTGCAGGAGATCGTCCGCGACGCGGGCGACCCCACCAGCGCCCACGACTTCGGGAAGTCCATCGTCGCCTCGATGCACCAGCGCAAGCGCGTCTTCGTCTACGACTTCGCGAAGAACGAGGTGCCCGGGCAGACCGAGCGCGAGCGCGGCTACTGGCGCGACGTCGGCTCGATCGAGGCCTACTTCCAGGCCAACATGGACCTCGTCGACGTGGACCCGATCTTCTCCCTCTACAACGACAAGTGGCCGATCTTCACGGTCCAGTACAACTACCCGCCGGCCAAGTTCGTCTTCAACAGCGTGACCGATGGCCGGGTGGGCCGGGCCACCGACTCGCTCGTGTCCGAGGGCTGCATCATCTCGGGCGGCCACGTGCACCACTCCATCCTGTCCCCCAAGGTGCGGGTGAACAGCTACGCCCACGTGGAGGAGTCGATCCTCTTCGAGAACGTGAACATCGGGCGGCACGCCCGGATCCGCCGCGCCATCGTGGACAAGCACGTGGACATCCCGGCCCACGCCACCATCGGCTACGACCTGGAGAAGGACCGCAAGCAGTTCCACGTGACCGAGGGCGGGATCGTGATCATCCCGAAGGGCATGCGGATCGAGCCGGGGGAGTAGCGGCGGGGAGCGGCGCGCGGAGCGCAGCCGGCAGGGAGCGGCGGGGAGAGCGGCCGGCAAGGAGCGGCAGGGGCACACTTCGCTTCGCGAACTGTGCCCCGGCCGGGTGTCAGGACGCCGGCTGCCGCGCCAGCCGCTCGGCCTTGTTGAACGCGATCTGGAGATCGACCGGCTTCTCCAGCACGTCCCAGGCGCCCAGCTCGAGCATCAGGTCGCGCAGGCACTGGTCGCCGCCGAAGGCGGTGATGACCAGCACCGGGATGGCGCTGGTGCGCGGGTCCGCCTTGAGCCGGCGCAGCGCGTCGCGCCCGTCGACCCGGGGCATGGCCACGTCGAGCAGGATCAGGTCCGGCTGCTCCGCCGCGGCGGCGTCGAGCGCCTCGGCGCCGTCCTGCGCGAACAGCACGGCGTGCCCGCGGCTCTGCGCGTAGGCGGCGTAGAGCTTCGCCACGGCGGGATCGTCCTCGGCGACCAGGATTCGGAGCGGGACCACGGACTCGGGGGCCATGCCCAAGGAAGGATACCCGCCGTGCCCGCCGACGCAACGGGCCCCCGGGTGCCGCCCTCCCTTGGGAACGTCAGACCGCCGACCAGGCGAGCGGAGCCAGCCCGCCGGGGCGCCGGCGCGCTGGGATCACCCGGGAGGCGGGGAGGCGGTCAGCCGCTCCACCGGTAGGTCCACTTCACCTGCACCGTGTCGACGGCGGGGCCGGCCGCCAGGCCGCGCGGCTCGAGCGTGGCGGCGGGCGAGCGGTCCCCCGGGGCGTCGGCGTAGCCCAGCTCGGCCTGCGCGCGCTGGTACACCAGGAACAAGGTAGAGCCGAGCCGGTACTCCCAGCGGAGCACGATGTTCACGTTCAGTCCGCCATCGCGAAAGTCCGGGTTCTCGAGGTCGGCGCCGAAGGTGGGCCGCGCGATGGGCTGGAGATCCGAGAGGCGGAGCCGGCCGCCCGGGGCGGACCGCGCCGCGTAGAACCGGCCGTGGCTGCCGTAGCTGGTGAAGAGCTGGGTGTAGGCCTGCAGCGTGAGCCGCCGGGTGAGCGAGAGCTGCTGGCGCAGGGTGACCGAGAGGGCCGGCGCGACCAGCGCGGCGAAGGTGCGGGCGCGGACCACGCCGTCGGCGTCGGGCGCGCCGTCCGCCACCCAGCGGGCAGCCCAGGCGTTCCGCTCGTACTCGAGGTCGACCCGCGTCTCGAGGCGCGGGTGCGGGCGGAGGAAGAGCCGCGCGGTGGCGCCCCAGTAGCGCTCGGAGGGGAGCGAGGCGCGCGCGGCGATGCCGCCCAGCCAGGCGTAGGTCTCGAGCCGCACCGGGCGCGAGGTGTCGCTCTTGAACCAGGCCTCCGCGGCGAGGGTGGGCTGGCGCCGGAGGGCCACGCCCGACTCGGCCACCTCGCGCACGTCCCAGCGCGGCAGGTCGAGGTACACGTCGAGGCCGGCGAGGTGGAAGCCGCGGAGCTGCAGCTCGGTGCCGGTCCACAGGTTGGTGGTGCGCGAGAGGCGGCGGCCGTCGGTGGTGTAGGACTGCTCGACGCCCAGGTGGACCTCCCAGTTGTGGAACGGGCCGCCGCCCGACGGGCGGGTGTAGCCGAGCTTGGCGCGCAGGAGCTGCTCGTTCTGGGTGCGCTGGAAGCCGAGCGCGTTCAGCTCGAGGCGGGGCGACTCGTACTCCCACCCGAGCTCGAGCCGCCACGGCTCCCCGCCCTGCTTGCCGGCCGAGAGGAAGGCGCCGTGGCCGAGGTCGCCGCGGCGGATCACGGTGCCGTCCAGGAGCGTGCGGCGGGGCGGCCCGCCGTCGGCGCGCGACCCGGTGGCCTGGCCGCGCAGGAACCAGACCCCGTCGCGGGTGCGGAGGCTCAGGTCCGCCGCGGCGGTCTCGCCGGCGAGCGCGTCGCAGCGGCGGGGCCGCAGGTCGTCGTCGAGGAGCGCCTCGGCCTCGCCGCAGCCCGGGCCGGCGCGGAGCGTGGAGGTGGCGGTGGCGCCGAAGGAGCGCGTCGGGTCGGGGCGCCACCGCGCCACCGCCGCCACGAAGTTCCGCGGGGCGGGGGCGAGGGCGGGCAGCGCCCGCCGCGGCGAGAGGTGGAGCGGCTGCTCCGGCGAGAACCCGACCTCGCGCGACGGGTCACCGTCCAGGAGCCCCGAGCCGGCCCCGCTGACGAACGCCTCGAGCACCCCCACCTGGACGGTGTCCGAGACCGCGCCGCTCAGCTTGCCCGCGCCCAGGATGGGCGCGTCGAGGCCGATGCGGCGCGAGTAGAAGAGCTGCTGCGGTGAGGTCCTGCCCGCGCGGCGCGACCGGGTCGAACAGGTCCATGCCCTGCGTGAAGAAGGGCCGCTTCTCCGGGAACCGGCGCTCGAAGGTGGAGAGGTTCTGGATCATCTGGTCGGCCTCGACCTGGCCGAAGTCCGGGTTCAAGGTCCCCTGCAGCGCGAGGCCGCGGCCGAGCGAGGTCTTGAGGTCGAGCCCGAGGTCGCCCACCGGATCGGCGAGGCGCGGCTCGGGCCGCTGGGCGTCGTCGTAGCGCGGCCGCACCGAGACGCGGGCGGCGAGGTAGGGCGTGACCTCCACGTCCTGCACCGGAGGGAGGCCATCCAGGCCGCGGAGCTCCTGCAGGTGCAGCAGCGGGTTGGTGGCGGCGCGGGGGCGCGGCGCCGAGCGCACCTCCTCGTGCGAGCGCGCGATGGTCCGGCTCACCGCGAACCCCCACACCTGCTCCTGGCGCGGCGGGAAGCGGAGCGCGGCGAGGGGGATCATCAGCTCGGCCGACCAGCCCTCCGCCGTGATGGCGGCCGCGCCGTCCCACACCGCGTCCCAGTCGGTGGTCTGCACGTCGTCCTCGGAGAGGAGGGCGTCCTGCTGGACGCCGGCGGCGGAGAGCGTGAACGTGAAGGCGCTCCGCCGGTCGCGCTGCGAGTCCACCACCACCTGGACCTGGTCGGAGTAGGGCAGGCTGTCGCGCCGCGAGAGCTGCCGCCGCACCGTCCGCGGGTCGCGGTCCAGGCAGCGCACGCCCACGTACAGGTGGCGATCGTCGAACAGCACCCGCACCTCGGTCCGCTCCGAGGGCGCCGCGCCGGCGGATGGGAAGACCTGGACGAAGCCGTCGAAGGGCCGGGCCGCGTCCCAGGCCGGCTCCTCGACCAGCCCGTCCAGCTCGACCGGCCCGGTCAGCCGGGCCGCGACGATCGGATCCCCCGGCGCGGCGGGGGCGGGCGGGGACGCCCCCGGCAGGAGCGCGTAGGAGGCCGGGACGGCTGGCTCGCCCGCGGCCGACTCGGACGCCGCCGCGGGCCCGGCGACGGCGAGCGCCAGGACGACGGTGGCGAGCGTGCGAGGGGGCCGGGCGGGCATCTCGTGTGGGTGGTGGTGAGATATGTCCCACTGCGAGTGCGTCTCGGCCCGCCGTGGCGCAGGGGGAAAACCCCGCCATGGGCAGATCCCCCTGGCAGGCCGAACGTGACGGGGGAACGGCCGCGCCCTATAAGGCGAGACGCCATGACGACCAGCCCGCTCCTCCTCGCCGCCCTGCTCTCCGGGGCCACCGCGGCGCCGCCCGCGCGTCCCCCACCCACCATGGAGCGGCTCGAGTCCGCCGCGGCCGTACCGGCCGTGCCCTTCGAGCTCTTCCGGCTCGAGAACGGGCTCACCGTCATCCTGCACGTCGACCGGACCGCGCCGCTGGTGGGCGTCCACGTGCAGTACGACGTCGGCTCGAAGGACGAGAAGCCCGGGCGCACCGGCTTCGCGCACCTCTTCGAGCACCTCATGTTCCAGGGGACCGAGCACCTGCCGAAGGGGGCCGCCGACCGCCTCCTCGACGCTGCCGGCGGCGAGGGGAACGGCGGCACCGCGCCGGACTCGACCGTCTACTGGGAGCAGGTGCCCTCGAACGCGCTCGAGCAGGTGCTGTTCGTCGAGGCCGACCGGATGGGCTTCCTCCTGCCCACGCTCACGCAGGACAAGCTCGACAACCAGCGGGACGTGGTCCGCAACGAGCGGCGCCAGAACTTCGAGATGCGGCCCTACGGCCTCGTCATGGAGAAGATCCTGGCCGGCCTGTGGAACCCGGAGTTCCCCTACCACTGGGAGACCATCGGCACCCACGAGGATCTCGAGGCGGCCACCCTCGGCGACGTGCGGGAGTTCTTCGAGCGCTGGTACGGACCGGAGAACGCGGTGCTCGCCATCGCCGGCGACATCGACGCCGCCCGGACCAGGAAGCTGGTGGAGAAGTGGTTCGCCGGGATCCCCGGCAAGGCGCGGCCGGCCCACGCGCGCCCCGAGCCGGCGCCGCTCACGGCCGAGAAGCGGCTCGCCATGGACGACCGGGTCCAGCTCCCCCGCCTCTACCTCGCCTGGCAGGCGCCGAAGGTGTTCGCGCCCGGTGACGCCGCCCTCGACCTGCTCGCGAGCGTGCTCTCCGACGGGAAGAGCGCGCGCCTCGTGAAGCGGCTGGTGATGGAGGAGCAGATCGCGCAGGGCGTCTCGGCCATGCAGGCGAGCCAGGCGCTGGCCGGCATGTTCATGGTGGTCGCGACGCCCAAGCCGGGCGTCCCGCTCGCGCGCCTCGAGAAGGAGATCGACGAGGAGCTCTCGCGGATCGCGGCCGAGCCCCCCACCGCCGAGGAGCTTCAGCGCGCCAAGAACAAGATCGAGGCGAGCGCGGTGTTCGGCCTCGAGCCGCTCGGCGGATTCGGCGGCCGCGCCGCCTCGCTGGCCGCCTACTACGTCCGCACCGGCGACCCGGGCTACCTCGAGCAGGACCTGGCCCGCTACCGGAGCGCCACCGCCGCCGACGTGTCGGAGGCGGCCCGCCGCTTCCTCCGCAAGGACGCGCGCGTGGTCCTCACCGTGAACCCTCGCGCGCCGGCCGCCGGCGCGCCCTCCGCCGCCGGGAGCGCCCGATGATCCGCACCAGGACCCTGGCCCTCGCCCTCGCCGCCGCCCTCGGCTGCGCCGCCTCGCGCCCGCCGGCCCCGCCCCCCGCCGCCGCCGCGCCGGCCGCGCGCGCCGGGCCGGAGCGCACCGCCGTCCCCGGGACCGGCCCCGCGCCCGAGCTGCGCCTCCCCGCCCAGCGCCACTTCGCGCTCGCGAACGGGCTGAAGGTCCGGCTGGTGGAGCACCGCCAGCTCCCCATCGTCGCGCTCCACCTGGTGGTGGACGCCGGCGCCGTGCACGATCCGCCGGCGCTCCCCGGCGTGGCGAGCTTCACCGCCGCCATGCTCACCGAGGGGACCCGCACCCGCAGCGCCACCCGCATCTCGGACGAGGTCGGCTTCCTCGGCGCCTCCCTCGGCGCCGGCGCCGGCCAGGACGCGGCCTTCCTCTCCGGCTCCTCGCTGTCGCGCCACCTGCCGAAGCTCCTCGACGTCTTCGCCGACGTGGCCATGAACCCGGCCTTCCCGCGGAAGGACTTCGCCCGCGTGCAGGACCAGCGCAAGGTGACGCTCCTGCAGCAGCGCGACCAGCCGCAGGCGGTGGCCTCGAAGGCCTTCGGGCCCGCGTTCTGGGGGACCGCTCACCCCTACGGCCACCAGGTCCTCGGCACCGAGGCCGCGGTGGCGCGGACCCGGACGGCCGACCTGGCCCGCTTCCACGCCCGCCTGTGGCGCCCGGCCAACGCCGAGCTGGTGGTGGTGGGCGACGTCGCCGAGGCCGACCTCCGGCCGCTCCTCGAGCGGACGCTGGGGCGCTGGAAGGCGGGGACGAAGGTCGCGCCCGTGAAGGCCGGCCCCCCGGCGGCGCTGCACCGCACCGTGCTGGTGGACAAGCCCGACGCGTCGCAGTCCTTCGTGCTGCTCGGCATGCCCGGGCTCGATCGCGCCTCGCCCGACTACGTCCCCGCCTCGGTGGCGTTCCAGGTGCTCGGCGGCGGCATGTCCTCGCGGCTGTTCCGGCTGCTCCGCGAGGAGAAGGGGTACACCTACGGCATGGGCGCGGGCGCCGACGCGCGCAGGCTCGGCGGCGTGAGCGTGGTCCACGGCAGCGTGAAGGCGGACGTGACCGGCGCGGCGCTGTCGGACCTCCTCGGCGAGCTCCGTCGGATGCGGCAGGAGCCGGTGCCGGCCCAGGAGCTCGAGGACGCGAAGGGCGCGCTGGTGCTGTCGCTCCCGGCCGTCTTCTCGAGCGTGGGCGGCATCGCCGCGCAGCTCGCGGAGCTGGTCGTCTACCGGCTGCCCGACGACTACTGGAACGGCTACGCCGACCAGGTCGGCAAGGTCACCGCCGAGGACGTGCGCCGGATGGCCGAGCGCTACATGGACCCGGCCCGCGCCACGCTGGTGCTGGTCGGGACGCCGTCGGTGGTGAAGCCGCAGCTCGAGCGGCTCGAGCTCGGCGTGCTCGAGGTCCGCCCGCCGCCGGGCGAGGAGAAGCCGGCTGCCCGTCCGGCCCGGCCGACCCGCAAGACGCCCGAGCGCGCGCCGGGGCTCCTCCCCCGGAAGGCGGCCCGACCGGCGCCGGTGCCCGCCCGCGCGCCCGCCCCCTGACGGGCCGGGGCGTCGGTCCCCTGAGGTAGACTCGGCGCGCCGGGCGGCCCACTGCCGCCCGGCCCACCGAGATGGCCAATCTGCAGAACGAGTTCTCCTGGTCGAAGTCGCGCCACGAGAAGCTCGCCGAGTGTCCGCGCGCCTACTTCTACACGTACTACGGCAGCTGGGGCGGCTGGGAGGCCGCGCACGGCACGCCGGTGCGCGAGCTCTACGTCCTGAAGAAGCTCTCCAGCCGCTGGCAGTGGGCCGGCTCGGTGGTCCACGGCGCGCTGAAGAACATGCTGAACGCGGCCCGCGCGACGGGCACGTTCTGGCCGGTGGAGAAGCTCCTCGACCGGACCCGCCAGCGGGCGCGCGCGGAGTGGGCCTCCTCGCGCGAGAAGACCTACTGGCGAGAGGCCTCGCGCATCGTCGGGCTGGTCGAGCACGAGTACGGCGAGCCGGTGGCGGACGCCGACTGGAAGCGCCTCTTCGAGTCGGTGGTGGAGGGCGGACTCCGCGCCTTCCACCAGAGCGAGACCCTCGAGGCGATCCGCGCCACGCCGCGCGAGCGCTGGCTCACGGTCGACGAGCTCGACTCCTGGGACTTCGAGGGGACCAAGATCTGGGTGGCGGTGGACTTCGCCTACCAGGACGCCGACGGGCGCGTGCAGGTGCTCGACTGGAAGACCGGCAAGGAGCGCGGGGTCGACCACACGCAGGTGGGCATCTACTCGCTCTACGCGCAGCGGAAGTGGCAGGTGCCGGCCGACGGCGTGGTGGGGGGGCTGGTCTACCTGGTCGGCCAGGGCGGCGCCGCCGAGCGCGTCTCGGTGGCGGCGGACCCGGCCGCGCTCGCCGCCTGCCAGGGCGCGATGCGGTCGTCGATCGCGACCATGAAGGCGGCCCTGGTCGATCCCGGAGGCAACCTGGCGGTCGAGGCGGCGTTCACGCGCAAGGACGACCGGGACGGCTGCCGACGCTGCGCGTTCCGGCGTCCCTGCGGCCGGATGTAGCGCGCGGGCCGCCGGGCCCCGCGGCGATGGGCGCGCGCGCCCACGGGGCAGGCCCTTGGCCCGCAAGCCTGCGGTGATGTGGACCGGCGGTGATCGACCCGCCGCGACCCGCCGGCAGTCCCGCGGATCCGCGCGCGAAACTCCCGTTCAGGGGCGCGGCCGGCGACGGGGGTGGGCCGACCGTCCGGCCCGGGCGGGCCCCTCATCGGAGGTCGGCGCCCGCGCGCGCGGCGCGGCGAGGCCGCGCGGGAGCGGCGCGAGGCGGAGCCGCATGCGGAGCGCGGGCAGCGCCACGCCGCCCGGGAGCGGCGCGCGCGCCGGGCGCCCGGGGGAGAACCCGAGCCCGGCGTAGAAGCCGATGGCCGGCTGCGCGGCCAGGACCGTGAGCGAGGCCGCCCCGAGCCGGCGGGCCCTCCGCTCCACCGCCTCGACCAGCGTCCGCCCGATCCCCCTGCCACCCGCGGCGGGGAGGACGAAGGCGGCGGTGAGCTCGGCCGCGCGCCCCGAGCGCGGGGGTGCTCCCGGCCGGCTCGGGCGCCGGGCCCGCTCCGGAGTCCGGTACGCGGCGTACCCGATCACCCCGCCGCGCCGGCCGGCGCGCTCGGCGAGGAGGTACCGCTCGCCGCCCGGCCCCATGGCCCAGCGGTGGTAGAGCGCCGGGAGCGAGGCCCAGGCGGCCCGCTGACGCGGCGTGCACGCGCCGGCGGGCAGCCCGCGCACCGCCGCCCGCATGACCCGCGCCACGGCGGCCGCGTCGCCGGGCCGGCCCGGGCGGACGCGGACCTCGCCCTGCCCGCGCGCTCACGCCTTGGCGTCCTTGTCGACGAGGCCGTGGCGCGCGAGCTTCTCGTAGAAGGTCGAGCGGTGGAGCCCGGACAGCTCGGCGGCCTTCGCCACCTGCCCGCCCGCCTCGCGCAGCACGTCCTCGAGGAAGCGCTTCTCCCAGGCGTCGCGGGCCCGCCGGTACCGCCCCTCGGCGCCGGCCGCGCCGGCCTCGGCCCCCTGCGCCGAGAGCTCGGGCGGGAGGTCCGCCAGCGTGACCGCGTCCCCGCGGGCGAGCAGGAGCCCGCGCTCGATGGCGTGCTCGAGCTCGCGGATGTTCCCGGGCCAGGGGTGGTCGAGGAGCGCGCGCATGGCGTCGGCGTCGGGCTCGAGCGGCGGCCGGGAGAGCCGGAGCGCGTGCTTCTGCACGAAGTGCTCGACCAGGAGCGGGATGTCCTCGCGCCGCTCGCGCAGCGGCGGCAGCCGGAGCGGCACCACCCGCAGCCGGAACCAGAGGTCCTCGCGGAAGGCGCCCTCCTTCACCCGCTTCTGCAGATCCTCGTTGGTGGCCGCCATCACGCGCACGTTCGCGCGGCGGGCCTTCCGGCTGCCCACCGGGATGTACTCGCCGTCCTGCAGCACGCGCAGCAGCTTCGGCTGGAGCGACGGCGGCAGGAGGCCGATCTCGTCGAGGAAGAGCGTGCCGCCCTCGGCCTCGGCGAAGAAGCCCGGGCGCGGCTGGTCCGCGCCGGTGAAGGCGCCCTTCTCGTGCCCGAAGAGCTCCGACTCGGCCAGGTTCTCCGGGATGGCGCTCATGTTGAGCGCGACGTAGGGCCCCGCCGCGCGCGAGGAGAGCGCGTGCGCCGCGCGCGCCAGCAGGTCCTTGCCGGTGCCGGACTCGCCCTCGATCAGGATCGGCACGTCGGAGGGCGCGATCCGCTCGAGCATCGAGACGAGGTCCTTCATGCCCTGCGACTTGCCCACGATGCCGTGGACGCTGAACTCGCCGGCCAGCGCGGAGCGGAGCCTGGCGTTCTCCTTCTTCACCCGCGCGTGCTCCACCGCGCGCGCCACCACCATCTCGAGCTCCTCCGGCTCGAACGGCTTCTTCAGGTAGTCGAAGGCGCCGGCCTTCATCGCCTCGACCGCGGTCTCGACCGTGGCGAAGGCGGTGACCAGGATCACCGGGATCTCGGGGACCTTCTCCTTGAAGCGCGCGAGCCCCTCGATGCCGTCGAGGCCGGGCATGCGCAGGTCGGTCACGATGGCGTCGAAGTCGGCCCGCTCCACCGCCGGCAGCGCCTCCGCCACCGAGGCGAAGTCGTACACGTCGTAGGACCGGGCCAGCGTGCGCTTCATCATCTGGCGCGCGCTGTCCAGGTCGTCGATCACCATCAGCTGCGGCTTCCTCGGGGCGCTCACTCGGAACCTCCCACGGCGGAACCGGCGCCGGTCACCGCGGGCGGCGGCCGGCAGGCGGACGCGGAAGAGCGCGCCCTGCGCCGGGCGCGCTCTCCACCTCCACCGTGCCCCGTGCGCCTCGGCGGCCTGGCGCACGATGGCGAGCCCGAGCCCGGTGCCGTTCGCCTTGGTGGTGAAGAACGGCTCGAACACGTGCGCGGCGGTCGCCTCGTCGAGGCCCGGCCCGGTGTCCTCGAACTCCACCACCAGCCCGTCCGCGATCGCGCGCGGGCGCGCACCGTGAGCCGCCCGCCGCCCTGCTCCTGCATGGCGTGGATGGCGTTCACGCACAGGTTCAGGAAGGCCTGGCGCAGGAGCTCGGCGTCGGCCAGCACCTCCGGCAGCCCCGGCTCGACCTCGACGGCCCGCTCCACCCGGGCCTGCGCCGCGGCGGGGCCGAGCACCTCCACCGCCTCGCGCAGGATGGGCTCGACCGGCTGCACCAGCGGGCGGACGGTGCGGGCCCGGGCGAAGACCAGGAAGCGCTCGATCAGCCCGGCCGCGCGGGTGACCTCGCGCCGGATCGCCTCGACGTCCGCCTTGTGCGGGGATCCGGCCGGCAGCTCGCGCGACGGTCACCGCGGCGTACCCGCGGATCACGTTGAGCGAGTTCCCGATCTCGTGGGCGAAGCCGGCCGCGATCCCGCCCAGGGTGGCGAGCCGGTCGGCGCGGAGCACCTCGCGCGTCTTCTGGGCCACGCGCTCCTCCAGCTCGGCGATGAGCCGCTGGTTCTCGGCGCGCCGGTCGTCGAGCCGGGCCGACATGTGGTTGAAGGCGCGGACCAGCTCGGCCAGCTCGCGGTCCTCCGGCTCCTCCAGCCGGACGCCGCGCTCCTCGGCCAGCGACTCGGCCGCCCGGCGAGCGAGACGAGCGGCTCGGTCACCTGCCGGATGAAGATCACCGCCAGCCCGTGGCCGAGCAGGATCCAGAAGGCCGCCACCAGGCTCGCGCCCCAGGCCAGGTTGCGCGCGTTGCCCACCACCTCCTCGTGGGCGAAGTCGACCCGCACCGCGCCCACCACGTCCCCGCCGCGCAGCACCGGCGCCGAGGCGACGATCCCCTCCGGGTGGATGAGGCGGCCGATGGCCTGGAGCGGCCAGTCGGCGGACTGGAACTCGGAGGGCGGGGCGCCCTCGGGGCAGGGCTCGGCGGTCCGCGAGGTGCAGGCCAGCACCTTGCCGGCGCGGTCCACCACCCAGGCGCGGTCGAGCGGCGCGGCCGACACCAGCCGCTCGAGGATCACCGGGAGCGCCTGGTCGCCGCCCGGCTCCACGCCGTCGGCGCGCACCCAGCGGGCGACGCCGGTGGCGGCCGTGGAGGCGAGCGCCACGCCCTCGCGGAGGAGCAGCTCCTGGCCGCGGACCACCTCGCGCCAGAGCGCCACCGCGGTGACGCCCGACATCGCGAAGATGATCACCCCCGCGATCAGCACGAAGAGCTTGAGCCGGAGCGTCACGGCCGGTCTCCGGACGGGAGCGGCGCCCCGGCGAAGTCGTGGCACTCGCCGCACGACCTCTTCCCTGCGTGGTCCGGGCTCACGGCGTGGCAGCGCCGGCAGTCGGCCGGCTCGGCCGCCCAGGTGTGCGGCTTGTGGCACTCGCGGCAGGCGCGGTGGCCGGGCAGCGCGTGCAGCCCGCCCTTCGCCATCGCCGCGGGCGAGTGGCACTCGCTGCAGGCGGCCAGGGTCTGCCCGGGCGGGCGGTGCGGGCTGGTGGCAGCCGGCGCAGGCCATCTCGGCACCCGGCGCGCCGTGCTCGCTTCATGGGCGCGTGGATCCCCTGGGCGGTGTGGCAGCGCATGCAGTCGCGCCGGGTGGGGTGGAGGCCGCCCTGGTCGGCCAGGAAGTCGTGGCAGGCGAAGCAGTGCAGGGCCTGCATGCCCTCCATGCCCGACGGCGTGGCCGGGGTGGCACCCCTCGCACTTCTTCGCCACCGGCTCGAAGCCGTGCATGCTGGCCGAGTGGCACCGCACGCAGGCGATGCCCTGCTCCTCGTGGTGGAGCCGGTGCCCCTCGCGACTCGCCCACCTGCGGCCAGCGCGGATCGTGGGAGAAGTGGCATGCTCGCAGGCGCCCACCTCGACGTCGGCGTGCTTGCCGCTCGGCCGCTTCCCGGCCAGGAACGAGCGCAGCATGGCGACGCCCTGCTGCGGCGTCGAGTGGTGGCAGCGCTGGCAGGAGACGCTCTTGTGGCTCCCGCCCATCCAGAGCGAGAACTCGGGGCTGGACCGGTGGCAGGTCGCGCAGAGCCGCGGGTCCTCGTCCACGAAGCGCTTGAAGCGGAGGAACGCGGCGACGCCGCCCACCGCCGCGAGGGCGACCACCGGCGAGCAGTGTTCGCGTTCCAGGGCCGGAGAGGCGCATGCCGTGGACCGGTATCCTACCTGCACGCCGCACGGGGCGCGCGACTCCTAGCCGTTCGGCGCGGGGCCCAGCGCCGAAGGAGAAGGGCCGCGCGGACTGCGCGCGGCCCCCTTCGGAATCGTCACGCGGGCCGGGGGTAGCCGGCCGCGGCGGCTACTTCTCGAGTCGCCCTTCATCCGCTCGTACTCCAGCGGGTGCTCGTGCTTCAGCGTCTCCACCGAGATCTTGCCGTTCAGCCAGGCCCAGTTCATCGGGAAGATCGAGGGCTTCAGGTGCACGTTGTAGAAGTGCACCATGAAGAGGAAGAGGATGGCCAGCGTCGCCTCCTCGCCGTGGATGATCTGGGCGGCGGTGATCAGCCAGGCGGGCGCGTAGCTGGCGAAGAAGACCGGGAACCAGAAGATGAACCCGGTGCCGACCATCATCACGATGCCCCAGAACACGGCCCAGTAGTCGAACTTCTCCAGGTACATGTAGCGGTCGAAGCGGGGCCGCTCCTTCTTCAGGCCGAGCATGAAGAGGATGTTGTCCCGCATGTCGAGCGCGTCCTTCGGCACCGGCAGCATCGAGAGGGGCAGCCGCTTCTTGGCGGCGAGGAACGTCAGGTAGAAGAGGTGGTAGACGGACGAGATGATGATGAGCACCGCGCCGACGCGGTGCCACAGCGCCGCGCCCTCGGCCCCGCCGAACATCTTCATGAAGCGCGCGCGAGTAGACGGCCGCCTGCGGGTCGCCGGCGCCGCGCAGCGGCCAGCCGGTGAGGCCGAGCAGGATGACGCCGGAGAGCATGAACCAGTGCTGGATGCGCTGGTGGATGTCGAAGCGGATCACCGCGCGGGTCGCGTCCGGCGAGGCGCCGTGCCCGGGCTTCTTCGAGAGCCGCATGCGCAGCTCGTAGATGAAGTCGATCAGCACGTGGAACGCGAAGAAGAGCAGGGTGAGGGTGGTGAGGTACGAGAAGGCCACGTGGACGACGTGCGGGACCACGTGGCCGCCGGTCTCGTGGAGCGGCTTGTGGGCGATCAGGCCGGCGAAGGTGTCGGTCGCGCCCGGGTGGCAGCGCGCGCAGGTCTGCTTCTTGTTCGCGGCGCTGACCGTCGAGGCGGCGTCGGTCTTGGCCAGGATGGCGTGCGTGCCGCCCTCGGCGATCGGCGCGGCGTGGCAGCTCATGCAGGCCGGCGCGGCCGCGTTGCCGACCCGCACCAGGCGGCCGTGGATCGAGTCGTGGTAGGCGACCTCGACCTCGGGGTTCAGGCCGGCGGCCTTGGCGAACTCCTCGTTCCCGTGGCAGCCGGCGCAGCGCTCCTCCATCTTGCGGCGATCGGCCGGGACCTCCACCCGCGCGCCGCCCTTCGGCTCGTAGGGCGCGAGCTTCGCCGCGAGCGCGTGCGGCGAGCCGTGGCAGGAGGCGCAGGTGGCGCCGGGCGCGCCGGTGTCCTCGGCGGAGCCACTTCGCGTGGACCGACTTCGCGAAGGCGTCGGCCTCGGTGGCGTGGCAGTCGGAGCAGGCGAGGTAGGCGCGCGGCGCCGTCACGCCCGGGTGCTTCTCGCCCTCGCCCCAGGCGCCCTTCTTCAGGCGGTCGACGACGGCCTGCTCGCCGGCGGAGAGCGCGGCCAGCTCGCCCTCGTGCGGACCCTCGCTTGTAGCCGTCGTGGCAGTCGGTGCAGCCGACGCTGTTCTGACCGTGGAGCGAGGTCGCGAAGGCGTCGAAGTCGACCTCGGGCGCGCCGCCGTCCTTCTCGTGGCAGGCGCGGCAGGACTCGGCGTCCGCGGGGAGCGCGGCGGGCGCCTTCGCCTCCTCGGCGCGGGCGACGGTCGAGAGGCAGAGGGCAAGTCAGAACAAGGATGGCTCGCATGGGCGTTGTCCGCGTGTGCAACCGATGTGCCCCGGTCCGAGATGGGGAGCAGGGACCAAGCATCTGGAATCGGGGATGTTTGACGGAACTCAAGTGCGAGGCGTCGCGCAGGGTTTGCGCGTGAAGCCGGGAGGGCGGAACGGAACTGCGCGCCTCGCCGCAGGACATCATGCCGCGCACAGCAAAAGAGAGCCCGGCCGCGTGGCCGGGCTCCCTCGCGGCGGCGCCGCGCGCACTCGCTACCGGGACGCCTGCTCCTGGGCAGCGGGCTTGCGCGAGGAGAGCGTGAGGATCGCGCCCACCGCCGCGCCGGCCGCGGCGCCGACCACCGCGAAGAGCGAGCCGACACCCGTCACGCCGAGCACCATGCCGAAGACGATCAGCGCGCGGACCAGGAAGGTGGCGTGGACCGGCGTGCCGACGATCCCGCCGGCGAGCAGCAGGCCGGCGTAGCCGCCGTAGAGGATGGCCGGCAGCAGGGCGACGGCGAGGAAGAGGGCGAGACCGATGCCGGCGCCGACGAGGGAGGGGAGCTTGGACTGGTTCATGGCGTCTCCGGGAGCTGCGGGGTTCAGGTCTCCGGGGCGGCCACCGTGGCGCGTCGCCGTGTCCACCGGTACTGCACGGACGCGGCCAGCCGCGCGGCACCGGATCACGCGGGCTTGCGCCCGCCGCTGTCGGGAACTCCCGACGCGGCTGCCGGGCGCGGGGCGACGCGATCCGCGACGGATCGTGCGGAAGCGCCTCGCTGGCAGCGGAGAGGCGAACGGCGGCCCGCCGGTGAAGCGGCAGCCGCCGTGCGACGGTGCCGGACGGAGTGGGCGCGACGCCTACCATGGCCGCGCGGTCACCTGGCGGAGGATGTCGAGCTCCTCGAGCGCCTTGCCGGCGCCGATGACGACGGCGCTGAGCGGGTCCTCGGCCAGGAAGACGGGCAGGCCGGTCTCCTCGCGGAGGAGGACGTCGAGGTTCTTGAGCAGGGCGCCGCCGCCGGCGAGGACGATGCCGCGGTCGGCGATGTCGCCGGCCAGCTCGGGCGGCGTCCGCTCCAGGGTGACCTTCACCGCCTCGACGATGCCGTTCACCGGCTCGCGAGAGCGCCTCGCGGATCTCCGAGGAGGTGACGGTGAGGGTGCGCGGGCACGCCGGCGACGAGGTCGCGCCCCTTGATGTCCATGGTGAGCTCCTCCTCGGTCGGGTAGGCGGTGCCGATGCCCATCTTGATGAGCTCGGCGGTGCGCTCGCCGATGAGCAGGTTGTACTTGCGCTTGATGTGCTGGATGATCGCCTCGTCCATCTTGTCGCCGGCGACGCGCACCGAGCGGCTGTAGACGATCCCGCCCAGCGAGATGACCGCCACGTCGGAGGTGCCGCCGCCGATGTCGACGATCATGTTGCCGGAGGGCTCGGTGATGGGGAGCCCGGCGCCGATGGCGGCGGCCATGGGCTGCTCGATCAGGTAGACCTCGCGGGCGCCGGCGCTCTCGGCGGCCTCGCGGACGGCGCGCTTCTCCACCTCGGTGATCCCGGAGGGGATGCCGATGATGATGCGCGGCTTCACGAAGCTCTTCCGGTTGTGCGCGGTCTGGATGAAGTGCTTCAGCATCGCCGCGGTGACCTCGAAGTCGGCGATGACGCCGTCCTTCATCGGCCGGATGGCGACGATGTTGCCCGGGCGTGCGCCCGAGCATCTCCTTCGCCTCCTTGCCGACCGCGAGCACGCGGCGGCCGCCGCGCGCGTCCTGCTGGACGGCCACGACGCTGGGCTCGTTCGAGACGATGCCCATGCCGCGGATGTAGATGAGGGTGTTGGCGGTCCCGAGATCGATCGCGAGATCGCGCGACAGGATGTTGTGGACGAAGTTCAGCACGGTGGTTGCGTACTACAACACGGGCCCGGGCCAAACCCTTTCTGCGAGGCCTCGTGCAGGTCGCGCGCGGGCGGCCCCCCGGACGCGGGAAGCGGACGGGCCGCGGGCGTGCGCTGGGTCTGGGTGCGACGCCCGTTCGCCCGTCCGCCGGTCCACCACCGGCGCGACGCGGGAGCTCCGACGGCGCATCGAAAGCGAGAATCGAAATCGGGAGGGGGCCCCCGCGCAGCGGGGGAGGGGCGAAGCCCTCACCGCGGGGACCTCGCGCGAGCCCGCGAAGGCGGGCGCGCGAGGTCACGGGCCCCGCGCAGCAGGGGTGGGGCGTCCGACCCGTGCTTAGCCGGCGGAGCGGCCGGGCACACTTCGCTGCGCGAACTGTGCCTCGGCCGGAGGTTGGAGCCGGCTAGTGCTGCGCGGTCACCTGGCGGAGGATGTCGAGCTCCTCGAGCGCCTTGCCGGCGCCGATGACGACGGCGCTGAGCGGGTCCTCGGCCAGGAAGACGGGGAGGCCGGTCTCCTCGCGGAGGAGGACGTCGAGGTTCTTGAGGAGGGCGCCGCCGCCGGCGAGGACGATGCCGCGGTCGGCGATGTCGCCGGCCAGCTCGGGCGGCGTGCGCTCGAGGGTGACCTTCACCGCCTCGACGATGCCGTTCACGGGCTCGGAGAGCGCCTCGCGGATCTCGGAGGAGGTGATGGTGAGGGTGCGGGGCACGCCGGCGACGAGGTCGCGCCCCTTGATGTCCATGGTGAGCTCCTCCTCGGTCGGGTAGGCGGTGCCGATGCCCATCTTGATGAGCTCGGCGGTGCGCTCGCCGATGAGGAGGTTGTACTTGCGCTTGATGTGCTGGATGATCCCTTCGTCCATCTTGTCGCCGGCGACGCGCACCGAGCGGCTGTAGACGATCCCGCCCAGCGAGATGACCGCCACGTCGGAGGTGCCGCCGCCGATGTCGACGATCATGTTCCCGGAGGGCTCGGTGATGGGGAGCCCGGCGCCGATGGCGGCGGCCATGGGCTGCTCGATCAGGTAGACCTCGCGGGCGCCGGCGCTCTCGGCGGCCTCGCGGACGGCGCGCTTCTCCACCTCGGTGATCCCGGAGGGGATGCCGATGATGATGCGCGGCTTCACGAAGCTCTTCCGGTTGTGCGCGGTCTGGATGAAGTACTTCAGCATCGCCGCGGTGACCTCGAAGTCGGCGATGACGCCGTCCTTCATCGGCCGGATGGCGACGATGTTCCCGGGCGTGCGCCCGAGCATCTCCTTCGCCTCCTTGCCGACCGCGAGCACGCGGCGGCCACCGCGCGCGTCCTGCTGGACCGCCACCACGCTGGGCTCGTTCGAGACGATGCCCTGGCCGCGGATGTAGATGAGGGTGTTGGCGGTCCCGAGATCGATCGCGAGATCGCGGGAGAGGAAGTTGTGAGCCCAGTCGAGCACGGCGGGTCGGGACTATAGCAGGGGGGGGAGGGGCGACAACGTTTTCGGAGGAGACGACCCAGGAGCGAGAAGGGCCGGCGCGGAGGCCGGCCCTTCCCGATTCTCGTGTTCGCAGCCGGCGAGGAGCGGCCGGGCACACTTCGCTACGCGAACTGTGCCTCGGCCGGGTGTTGGAGGCCGGCTAGGCCTCGGCCTCGACCTTCACCTTGGCCTTGCCGACCACCTCGGAGTGGAGCTTCACCGGCACCTCGAAGTCGCCCAGCGTCTTGATGGGCTCGCCGAGGTCGATGGAGCGCCGGTCGAGCTCGAGGCCGCGCGCGGCGAGCGCCTCGGCGATGTCGAGCGCGGTCACCGAGCCGTAGAGCTTCTCCTGCTCCCCGACCTTGCGCTTCAGCGTCACCGGGGTCTCGGACAGCCGCTTCGCGACCGCCTGCGCCGAGGCCTTGAGCTTGGCGGCCTTGGCCGAGGCGACGGCCTTCTGGTGCTCGAGCTCCCGCACGTTCCGCGGGTTGGCCAGCACGGCCAGGCCCCGCGGGAGGAGGAAGTTCCGCCCGTAGCCCTTCTTCACCTCGACGAGGTCGCCGCCCTTGCCGAGGTTCGACACGTCTTCACGGAGGATGAGCTTCATGACGGCCTCCTCACATCTGCCCGACGGTGTAGGGCAGGATGGCGAGCATGCGGCCGCGCTTGATCGCGGTGGCCACCTCGCGCTGGTGCTTGGCGCAGTTCCCGCTGATGCGGCGGGGGATGATCTTGCCGCGCTCGGTCAGGAAGTACTTCATCTGGCCCTGGTCCTTGTAGTCGACCTTGGCCGACTTCTCGGCGCAGAACCGGCAGACCTTGCGCCGGCCGAAGCCGCGCCGCCCGCCCTCCTCGCCGCCGCGCTCGTCGCGGTCACCACGGTCGCCGCGATCACCGCCGCGGCCGCCGCCGTACCCGCCGCCGCCACCGCCGCCGTAGCCACCGCCGCCACCGCCGCCGTAGCCACCCCCACCGCCGCCACCGCCGCCGTAGCCACCACCCCCACCGCCGCCGCCGTAGCCGCCGGTGCGAGGACCGCCGAACCCACCCGTCTTCGGACCACCCATGTCAGGACGCGCCATGGCTACTCCTCCTGCCCTTCAGGGGCCTCGAACGGCTCGTCGCCGGGGGCGCTCTCGCCGCGCTCCTCGCGCGGCTTCTGCTCGTCCTCGACCGCCTGGATCTTGACGTCCGCCTCGACCTGCCGCGCCTCGAGGTCGACGTCGTCGGCGAGCTTCACCGACTGGAACTTCGTGACCACGTCGATCATCTTGAGGTTGCGCTCGAACTCCGCCACGAGCCCGGGCATGCCGACGTAGAGGCAGTGCATGTACAGGGCCTTCGCGTTCTTCGCGACCGGGAAGGCGGTCTTGCGCTTGCCCTGGTTGGTGAAACGGATCACCTTCCCGCCCTTGCGGCCGACCACGCCGCGCAGGCGCTCCTTGATGTCTTCCACCTGCTCGTCCGGCGTCTCGGCCTTGAGCAGGTAGATGGTCTCGTACTCGCGCACGAGCTGCTTCGTCTCTGCCATGTCGCTCCCCTCGGGTTCGGTAGCGGCGGTTCGCCCGCCGCGAGGAGTCGTCCCGCTCTCCGGCCCGCCGGCCCCATGCCGGCGGATCTCGGTGCTGCTCGCTACCCCTGCTCCGCCGCGCGGGCGCGGCGGTTCACCTGGTTCATCGCCTTGGCGGCGCCGAGCTCGATCGCGAGCCGCGCCGCCTCGGTGGCCCGCTCGAGGCACTCCTCGAGCTCGGCCTCCTCGCCCTTCGCGAACTTCCCGAGCACGTAGTCGGCCGGGTCCATCCGCGGCGGCGGGCGCCCCACGCCCACGCGCACGCGCGCGTAGTCCGGGCCGCCCACGTGGGCGTTCACGCTCTTCAGTCCGTTGTGGCCGCCGTGTCCGCCGCCGACCTTGAGCTGGATCCGGAACGGGTCGAGCTCGAGGTCGTCGTGGATCACCACCAGATCGTCGAGCCCGAGCTTCCAGAAGCGGAGCGCCGGGCCGACGGCCTCGCCGGAGTGGTTCATGTAGGTCTGCGGCTTCATGATCCAGACCCGCTCCGTCCCGGCGCGCCCCTCGGCGAGCTCCGCCGCGAACTTCGCGGCGGAGACCCGGGCCCCGAGCTGACGCGCAAGCCGGTCGGCGACGAGGAAGCCGACGTTGTGGCGCGTCCGCTCGTAGCCTTCGCCGGGGTTGCCGAGGCCGACGACGAGCTTCAAGTGGACGCCTACTTCTTCCCCTTGTCGCCGCCCTTGGCCTCGCCGCCCTTGCCGGCAGGCGCCGCGGCCGGAGCCGCGCCACCCGCAGCGGCCGGAGCCGCGCCAGCGGCCGGCGCCGCGGCGCCCTCCGCCGGAACCGCGCCGGGCACCGCCACCGCGGCCACGACCTCTTCCTTCTCGGGCACGGCGACGAACACGACCACGAAGTCCGTGTGGTACTTGAACTTGCAGCCCTCGGGCGCCTTCAGCTCGGACACGTGGAGCGAGCGGCCGATCTTGAGGTCGGTGACGTCCACCTCGATCCGCACCGGGATCTTGTTGGCGAGCGCCTGGACGGCGATGGTGTAGGCCGCCATCGTGAGGATGCCGCCCTCGGTGGTGCCCTGGGCCTTGCCGACCGTGACCACCGGGACGTCCACCAGGACCGGCTCCTCGAGGGAGACCTCGAGGAAGTCTGCGTGCAGCAGCTTCCGGCTGACCGGGATCGACCGCGTAGTCCTTGAACAGGACGTACTTGTCGGCCCCTTCCATCCGGAGGGTCAGCAGGGTGTTGAACTTGTGCGGGGTCTCGATCGCCTTGAGCAGCGTCCCCGGGTTCACCGCCACGTGCGTGGGCTCACGCTTGTGGCCGTAGACGACGGCGGGGATGAGGCCCTTCTGGCGAAGCCGGCGCGCGGGACCCTTGCCATGGTCGGCGCGCTGCTCGGCGGTGACGACGTTCTCGGCCATCTGTTCCTCCCAATGGACTCGCGGACTCTTCGGGGCGCGAGGGGCCTTCGCGCAAAGGCGAGGGCCCTGGGTGGTTTGTCGGAGGTCCCTCGCTCGTCGAGGGACCGTCGGGAGCGCGGGAGATAGCCGAAAACCCCCGGCGCGTCAAGGCATCCCGGGATCGGGAGGGGGCCCCGCGGGAGCGGGAGGGGCCCCCGCTACACGAACAAGGACGACAGAGAATCGGCCGAATGAATCCGCCGCATCGCCTCGGCGAGCAGCCCCGCCACCGAGAGGACCGGATCTTCGGGCAGGCGGCGGCGTGGGGCGCGAGCGGGATGGTGTCGGTGACCACCACCTCCTCGATCGGGCTCTTCATGATGCGCTCGATCGCCGGCCCGGAGAGCACCGCGTGGGTGGCGCAGGCGTAGACCTTGGTGGCGCCCTTGTCCATGAGCGCGTTGGCGGCGTGCGGTGAGCGTGCCGGCGGTGTCGATCATGTCGTCGAGGATGACGGCGTCCTTGCCCTCGACGTCGCCGATGATGTTCATCACCTCGGCTACGTTCGGCGCGGGCGGCGCTTGTCGATGATCGCCGAGGCGTGGCGCCGAGCCGCTTGGCGAAGGCGCGCGCGCGCTCGACGCCGCCGACGTCCGGCGAGACGATCGACCAGGTTCTCGGCGCCGTCGAAGCGGTCGCGCAAGTAGCTCGAGCCAGCACCGGCGCGGCGTAGAGGTGGTCGACCGGGATGTTGAAGAAGCCCTGGATCTGGCCGGCGTGCAGGTCGATCGTCAGACACGCGGTTGGCGCCCGCGGCGGTGATCAGGTCGGCCATCAGCTTGGCGGTGATGGGCAGCGCGCGGCTGGACCTTGCGGTCCTGGCGCGCGTAGCCGAAGTACGGGATGACCGCCGTCGACGCGCCGGCCGAGGCGCGCTGCAGCGCGTCGATCATGATGCAGCAGCTCCATCAGGTTCTCGGTTCGCGCGGCGAGCAGGTCGGCTGCACGACGAAGACGTCGGTGCCGCGGACGTTCTCGCCGATCTCGACCTGGATCTCGCCGTCGGAGAAGCGGCTCGACCGTCGCCCGGCCGAGGCGGGCGCCCGAGCTACTTGCAGATCGCCTCGGCCAGCGGGCGGTTCGAGTTCCGGTGAAGATCCGGTAGTCCGCCCTTCCGTTGCTCGCGTGCATCGCGCGCTCCTGTTTCCCGCGAAGAATTGGCCGGCGCCGATCGCGACGCGCGCGACCGTCGGAAGGTCGCCCTTATACCGGATGGGTCCGTCGCGCGTCGACGGGTGTTCGAGACCGGCCCCGGAGCGGCCTGGGGCCGGCGCGCGCGCTTCCCCGACCCCGGCGAGTCCCCCGGGGGCGGCGGCGGATGAGGCGGGCCGATGATGGGCCCGGGGAGCGCGGCCGGCGAGGAGCCCGGCCCGCCGCGCCGGGCGGCTCACTCGTCGTGCGCTCGGGCTTCGTGCGCTTGGGCGTCGTGCGCTTCGTGCCCGTCGGTGCCGGTGAGGCGCGGCGGCGCGTCCTTCCTCAGCTCGCGGTCGTACTCCGCGAGGATGGTCCTCTCCATCTTCTCGCGCGTCTCCGAGTTGAGCGGGTGGGCGATGTCCTTGAAGGAGCCGTCCTTGCGCCGCTTGGCCGGCATCGCGATGAAGAGGCCGGTGTTGCCGTGGATCACCTTCAGATCGCGGACCACGAAGCAGTGGTCGAAGGTGATGGTGACGTAGGCCTTCAGCTTCTCCTCGTTGACCGGGAAGACGCGGACCTCGGTGATCTCCATGGCGTGACCCCCGGCTGTCGTTGCACCGTCCGCGCGAGGAGGACCTGCACCGCGGCCCCGCCGCCCTCCTCCGCCGTCGTCTGGATCGCTAATGCGGCGCGCCGCGCCGCGCTCCGGCCCGGGAAGATGCCGAAGACGGTCGGCCCGCTGCCGCTCATTATAGCGACGCTGGCACCGGCCCCCGTCAGCATCCCCAGGAGCGGGGAGAGCGCGGGCCGATGGGCGAGGCAGGGGGCCTGGAGGTCGTTCCCCGCCAGGGTCGGCCTGAAGCTGCGGCCCCTGCCGAGCGGGGGGACCCGCGTGGCGCCGCGCGCGGCGTCGAGCCAGCGGTAGGCGTCGCCCGCGCGGATCGCGAGCGCCGGGTCCGCGCGGGTAGACGAGCACGAGATGGAGCGGCGGGACGTCCGCCGGCGAGAGCCGCTCGCCGCGCCCGGCCGCCCAGGCAGGCCCCCGGCCGAGGAAGAACGGCACGTCCGAGCCGACCTCGAGCCCGACCTCGGCCAGCGCGGCCTGGTCACGGATCCGGAAGGCGCGCGCCAGGCAGCGGATCACCGCGGCGGCGTCGGAGGATCCGCCCCCCAGCCCGGCCGTGATCGGGACGCGCTTCACGACCCGCACGGCGATCCCGCGCGTCACCCCGAAGCGCCTCCGGAACGCCTCGGCCGCGCGCGCGGCGAGGTTGTCCGGGCCGTCGAGCTCGGGGCGGCCCGGCACGGCGCAGCGGACCGCGCCGTCGCGCGGGGAGACGCGGACGTCGACGTCGTCGCCGAGGTCGAGCGGCACCATCAGGGTGCGGAGGTCGTGGTAGCCGTCGGCGCGGGCGGGACCGACGCGCAGGACCAGGTTCACCTTGGCGGGAGCGAGCGTGGAGAGGCGCACGCGATGGCTCTACCACGCCAACCTCTGCCAGGCGGCGCCTCCGGCTCGAGGGACGGGTCGGCGCGCTGGCCGCTCATTTAGGGAGCGGCGCGGGAGGCGACAAGGATTATGCTCCGCCCCCGTGCGAGACCAGAGCTACGACCACGTCGCCTACCGGATGAGCGAGATCGAGCACCGGTACGGGGAGAACGTCCACATCGTCGCGAACCCGTTCCTGCTCGGCCAGCTGGCCGACGCTCTGCGCCAAGGAGACGCGACCAGCCGGAGATCAACCGGCTGGTCCGGCTGCTCTACGCGGACCTCATCCAGACGGTGCTCAACGACGAGTTCCCGCGGCAGCAGGTGGCGGTGCCGACCCGCATGATCGACACCGCGCCCCAGGCGCATCTTCGAGGGCGAGGTGCTCGACCGGCAGGTGCGGGCGGTCACGGTGAACATCGCCCGCGCCGGCACGCTGCCCTCGCAGCTGGTCTACGACCTGCTGAACGAGACGCTCGAGCCGTCGCTGGTCCGGCAGGACCACATCATCATGAGCCGGATGCTCGACGAGAACGAGGAGGTGGTGGGCGCGAACATCGGCGGGATGAAGATCGGCGGCGACGTCGACGAGGCCTTCCTGCTCTTCCCCGACCCGATGGGCGCCACCGGCTCGCTCGCTCGCCACCGCCATCGAGACCTACAAGAAGAAGGTCCCGGGCAAGCCGCGGCGGATCTGAACATCCACCTCATCGTCACCCCCGAGTACCTGCGCAACATGACGACGGACCCACCCGGACGTGCGGCATCTACGCCATCCGCCTCGACCGCGGCCTCTCGCCGCCCGAGGTCTTCGCCACCATGCCCGGCACGCGCTGGGACAAGGAGCGCGGGCTCGACGACCACCAGTACATCGTCCCCGGCGGCGGCGGCTTCGGCGAGATCATGAACAACGCCTACGTCTAGCGAGCGCAGCCGCGTGACCGCTGAGGCGGCCAGTGACGCACTTCCCGGACGATCGGACGTGCTGCATCTCCGAGGCGGACCTGCGGGCGCGCGTCGCGCGAGCTCGGCGCGGCCGATCACCCGCGACTACGCCGGCGCAGCCGCTGGTGGTCATCGGCGTGCTCAAGGGGAGCTTCATCTTCCTCGCCGACCTGGTGCGCGCCATCGACCTGCCGCTGTCGGTCGACTTCATCGGGCATCAGCTCGTACCAGGGCACCGAGACCACCGGCGTGGTGCAGATCACGAGCGACCTCACCCGGCCCATCGACGGGCAAGCACGTGCTGCTGGTCGAGGACATCGTCGACACCGGGCTGACCATGCGGTTCCTGCTCGAGAACCTCGGCCACCCGGCACCCGGCCAGCGTCAAGATCTGCGCGCTCCTCGAGAAGCCGGCGCGCGCGCAGGTCAAGATCCAGATCGACTACCGCGGCTTCGTGATCGGCGACGAGTTCGTGGTCGGCTACGGGCTCGACTGGGACGGCAAGATGCGGAACCTGCCGTTCGTGGGCGTCCCGCGGACCTGATCGCGGGGACCGCGTCCTCAACCCCGGGACGCGCGCTCGCTCGCCGGGCCGCCGATCGTGTAGGAGGCGCCATGGCGGACGAGACGCACGGGAGCGCCGCGGCTCGGGCCTGAAGACGCTGCTCGCGTGGGTGATCATCCTCGGCCTGGTCGGCGTCGTGGCGTGGCTCGCCTCGGAGCGGAACGCGCGCACCTGGTACCTCGTGCCGGAGGAGCGACCGGCTGGTCGTGATGAAGGGGCTCCTGGCGCCGGTGGGCCGGCGCGACTTCACGACCTCCGACCCGGCCCTCGCGGCGGCGTACGCGCCCGCTCGCGCCGCCGCCGGGGAAGGCCCTCCCGGCCGAGCGCGCCTTCGAGGAGCGGAGCCTGCTCGACCAGGGGCTGTTCGATCTGCTGGCCGGATGGGCCAGGGACGAGATCGCGAGCGGCGAGCCGGGCCGGCTGGAGCGCGGCCTCGGCTTCCTGGTGCGCGCCGAGCGGCTCGGCCGGCATCTCGTCGGCGCAGCGCGAGCGAGCTCCTCGCGCTGCGGGCCGAGTCCGGCTACCACGAGGCGGGCCGGCTGATCGAGGACGCCGCGCGGGAGCTGCGCGACGCGGCCGACAAGCTGCGGCTCGCGGCCGGGTCGCGCTCGTCGCACGCGCTCGACGCGCAGCTGCTGCTGAAGCAGGTGGAGCCGGCCGTCGACGCCACCCTCGCCGCGCTCCGCTCGGCGGTGAACGCGCGGGCCCCCGCGGCGCCGGCGCCGGGCGCGGCGAAGCCCCCGGCGGCGCAGTCGCCGGAGCTCGCGCCCCCGCCGTCCGGGACGGCCGCGCCGCGAGCTCCCTCGGCTCCCGCGCCGGGAACGCCCGCCGCGCCGGCCAGGCCTGCCGGGGAGGGCAGGTGACGACGGGTGCTCCGCTGTCGCCTGCCGGCCCCGGCCGTCCCGGGCGCGCGGGCGCGCCACCCTCCGTGTAAGATTCGCGGCGCCATGCCCTCCTTCCACGCCCGTTCCGGCGCCGGCGAGCTGCTCGCGCGCTACAGCTTCATCGAGCCGCTGCTGCAGGGCCGGCGGGTCCTCGAGCTCGGCGCGGCCGGCGTGACCGGGGGCGCGAGCGCGCTCTTCCTGGTGGAGCGCGGCGCGGCGCAGGTGCTCTCGGTGGAGGCGGACGAGGCGTCGCTCGCGGCGGCCATGGCGGCCGGGCAGCAGCCCGCTCCTCGGGTTCCGGGCGGCCGAGCTCGGGTCGCTGCCCGCGGGCGCCTTCGACCTGGTGCTGCTGGCCGACGGCGCGTCCATCGCCGCCGAGCCGGGGCGGGCGGCGGCGCTGCGGCGGCTCCTCGCGCCGGGCGGGCGGCTCGTCACCGCCGTCGACGCCGGCGGGGCGGGGCTGGCCGACCTGGCGGGCGAACCGCGCGCGGCGGAGCCGCCGGCTACGAGGCCTTCGTGGGCGCGCTCGCGGCCGAGTTCCCGCAGGTCGAGGTGGCCACCCAGTCGGCGACCGTCGGGTGGGTGTTCGGAATACAGGCCGACGGCGAGCCCGACGTCGCGCTGGACGGCTCGCTGCGCGGGGACGCCCGAGACCGCCGCCTACGTGGCGGTCTGCGGGGAGGCGCCCTGCGGGCTCCGCGGCTTCACGCTGGTGGCGCTCCCCGCCGAGCGGCTCCTGGTCCGCGGCGACGCCTCCTCGCCGGAGGCGCGCCAGGCGGCGCGGGAGGCGCTGCGGGCCCGCGACGAGGCGCTCGACGCCCGCGCGCTCGCGCTGGGGGAGCGGGACGAGGCGCGCCTCGAGCGCGACGCGCTCCGCGCCGAGCGGGACGGCGCGCGGGCCGCCGAGGTGGAGGCCACGCGAGCCCGCGACCACACCGTGGCCGCCGCGGCGGTCGGCCGGGACGAGGTCGCCCTGGCCCTCGAGGCGGCCGCGGCCGCCGGACGCGAGCGGGACGCCGCCCTGGCCGCGCGGGAGGCCGGCCGCGCCGAGCTCGCGCAGACTCCGGGCCGCCCTCGAGGACGTGCGCCGCGGCCGGGCCGGCGCCGAGGCCGAGCTGAAGCGCGCCCGGGCCGAGGCCGAGCACCTCGCGGCGCGGCTTCACGAGCGGGAGGCGCTGCTCGAGGCGGCCCGCGAGGCGGCGGCCGCCGCGGCCGCGGAGCGGGAGCGCGCCGAGGCGGACGGCGCCGAGGCGCGGGCGGCGCTGGCGGATCGGGCCCTGGCCGCGGCGTCGGCGGAGGAGGAGCGGGCGCGGCTCCAGGCGGCGCTCGACGGGCGGCGCGGCGCCGCCGAGGACGCCGAGGCCGCGCACCAGGCGGCGCGATCGGAGGCCCAGGTCGCCCGCGCCGCGCTCGAGGCGGCGCTGCAGCGTGCGGACGGGGCCGAGACGCGCCAGTCGGAGCTCGAGGAGGAGCTCGAGTCGCGCGCCTACCAGGCGGCCGAGGCCGCCGCCGCCCTGGCGACGGCGCGGGAGCAGGGGACGTCGCTCGAGGCCGAGGCGCGGGCGGCGCGGGCCGAGGCCGAGGCGGCCCGGCGCGAGCTCGAGGCGGCGCGGCAGGAGGCGGCGACGGCGCGGGCGGAGGCGGAGACCGCGGCCGCCGCGGCGACGGCGGCCCGCGCAGGTCGAGGTCGAGTCGGCCCGGGGCGAGGCCGAGGTGGCCCGGCGCGAGCTCGAGGCGGCGCGGCAGGAGGCGGAGACCGCGGCCGCGGCGGCGGCGGCGGCGCGCGCGGAGGTCGGGGCGGCGCAAGCGGCGGCCGAGGCGCGGCGGGGCGAGGTCGAGTCGGCGCGGGGCGAGGCCGAGGTGGCGCGGCGCGAGCTCGAGGCGGCGCGGCAGGAGGCGGTCGCCGTGCGGTCGGCGGCGGAGACCGCGGCCGCCGCGGCGAGCGCGGAGCTCGCGGGGCTGCGCGCCGAGGCCGAGGCGGCGCGCGCCCGCGTCCTCGAGCTCCAGACCGCCGAGGCCGACGCGGCCCGGTTCGCCGCGGAGCTCGCCCGCGCCGGCGAGGCGGCCGGTCGGGCGTCGCTCGAGCGCGAAGCGCTCGAGGCCCGCGCGGCGGAGCTCACCGCCCGGCTCGACGCGGAGGCGGAGCGCCTGCGGGCGGCGGAGGCCGCGGCCGGGGCGGCGCGGTCCCGGCTCGCGGAGCTCGAGGCGGCGGCGACCGAGCGGGACGCGGAGCACGCGGCCAGGCTCCGGGCGGAGCTCGGCGCGGAGGCGGAGCTGCGCGCCGGGGTGGAGGCCGAGCTCGAGGCGACGCGGAGCGGGCGGACGCCGGCACCGCGCAGGCCGCCGAGCTCGAGGCGGAGCTGCAGACCCTCCGCTGGGAGAAGGAGGAGCTCGAGCAGCGCCTCGAGGCCGCGCTCCGGCCGGGCGGCGCGGTCGCGACCGCCGCCGAGGCGGAGCGGCTCCGCGAGGAGGTCGCCACCCGGGCCGGGGAGAACGCGCTCCTGTCGAAGGAGCTCGCGCGCCTCGAGGCGGTGGTCCGCGCGCTGACCGAGCGGCCCGCGCCGGGGGCGGAGGTCGCGGAGGGCGGCATCGAGGAGCGGCTCGTCGAGGCGCTCCAGCGCGCCGCCGACGCCGAGGCCGCCGCCACGCGGACCCCCGCCCCGCCCCTCGGGACGGGCGAGCCGGGCGAGGCGCTCCGCCGGGCGGCGCAGGAGCGCGAGGCCCTCACCGCGGAGCTCGCGGAGCGCGACGCGAAGGTCGCCCGCCTGCAGCGCGAGGTGGCGGACAAGACCGATCGGCTCGGCCGGCTCGCGAAGGAGATGGGCGAGCTCAAGGCGCGGGGGCTCGGCAAGATCTTCCGCTGAGCGCCGCCCGCCGCCCGCGCTCCCGGCCTCCGCGGAGCCCGCGCCCGCCGCGCGCGCACCCGGCCTCGCGCGGAGCCCGCGCTCGTCGCCCGGGGCCGTCGCGCGGCCCCCGGCCTCGGTGCTATCGTCCGCACCGTGAGCGTGAGCGAGATCCGGCGCTACGAGCGCATCGACATCGAGCTTCCCTGCCGGCTCTTCGTCCCCGGCGACGACGGCCCCCGCTTCGAGGCGCACTGCACCACCCTCGACCTCGGCCTGGGCGGCGTGTTCGTGACGTCGTCCTTCCTGCTGCGCGCCGGGCTCGAGCTGTCGGTCGAGCTGCGGCTGCCGAGCGAGCCGCTGATCGTCCGGGCCCGCGTCGCGCACGTGGTGCCGCACGACCACCCCGCGCTCGCCACCGGCATGGGGCTCGCGTTCGAGGACGTGGACGCCGCCGGGCGCGAGACGCTGCTGCGCTTCTTCGCGCCGGCGCACTACGCCGAGTTCCACGACGGGCTCCTGGCCGAGTTCCCGCACCTCGGGGAGCGGCTCCCGCTGCGCGACGTGGCGCTCGTCCTGAACCTCTGGGAGGAGTGGAAGATCCGCAGCGAGGGTGGCCCCCTCTCGACCGCCTCGGGCGCGCCGCCCGCGCCCCCCCGCGGCGCCTCCCCCGCCGCCGGGTCCCGCGCGCGCCGCTGAGGCGCGTCCTGCCAGGCCCGCCCCCATGAAGCGCGTCCGGCTCGCGTTCCTGTGGCACATGCACCAGCCCCCGTACCAGGAGGCGGGGACGGGCGCGTACCTGCTCCCGTGGGTGCGCCTCCACGCCACCCGCGCCTACCACGACATGGCGTGGATCCTGGAGCGCCACCCGGGCGTGCGGTGCACGGTGAACTTCACGCCCATCCTGCTCGAGCAGCTCGGCGCCTACGCGGCGGGCGCCGCCCACGACCGCCTGCTCGAGCTCACGGTGCGGGCGCCGGCCGACCTCGCCCGCGACGAGCGCGCGCGGCTCTTGCGGGCCTCCTTCATGGTGGGCTGGGAGCAGAACGTGCGGCCGCTGCCGCGCTACGCGGAGCTGCTCCAGAAGCGCGGGCGGGACCTCCGCGGCGTGGACCTGGAGCGGCTGGCGGCCACCTTCACCGACCAGGAGCTGACCGACCTCCAGGTGCTGTTCAACCTCGCCTGGATGGGCTTCGGCGCCGAGGCGGACGAGGAGGTGGTGGGGGCGCTCCGCACGAAGGGGCGCGACTTCTCGCGCGCCGACGTGGACGCGCTGCTCGCGGCCCAGCAGCGGCTGGTCGCCGGGATCGTCCCGCGCTGGCGGCGGCTCCAGGAGCGGGGCCAGGTGGAGCTCTCCAGCACGCCCTACTACCACCCCATCCTCCCCCTGCTCTGCGACAGCGACACCGCCCACCGGGCGCTGCCCGGGATCCCGCTGCCCCCGCGCTTCGCCCACCCGGAGGACGCGCGCTGGCAGGTGCGCGCGGCGCTCGCCGAGCACGAGCGCTGGTTCGGCGCCCGGCCCGCGGGAATGTGGCCGGCCGAGGGCGCGGTCTCGCCGGAGGCGCTCGAGGTGCTCGCCTCGGAGGGCGTCCGCTGGGCCGCCAGCGACGAGGGCGTGCTGATGCGCTCGCTCCCGCCGGGCGCCTCGCGGCTGCGCTCGGTGTACCGGCCCTGGCGCGTCCCGGCCGGCGCGGCCGAGCTGCCCATGCTCTTCCGCGACCGCGCCCTCTCCGACGTGATCGGCTTCACCTACTCGAGGGTGCCGGCGCGCGAGGCGGTGCGGGATTTCCTCTCCCACGTGGCCGGGGTGGGTGAGGCGTGGGCGGCCGACGGCCGGCACGGACCCGCCACGGTGGGCGTGTTCCTCGACGGCGAGAACGCCTGGGAGCACTACCCGCGCTCGGGCCACGAGTTCCTCGACCGGCTCTACGGGGCCCTCGAGGCGAGCGAGCGGATCGAGACGGCGACCCTGTCCGAGGCGGTGCGCGACGTGCCGCCCGGCCCGGCCGTCTCGCGCGTCCACTCCGGCTCCTGGATCGAGGCGTCCTACCGGATCTGGATCGGTCACGCCGAGGACCGCCAGGGCTGGGCCGCGCTGGGCCAGGTGCGGGACGCGGTCGCGCGCGCGGAGGCGGCCGGGCAGGTCCCGCCGGAGCGGGTGGAGCGCGCCCTCCAGCACCTCCACGCGGCCGAGGCGTCCGACTGGTTCTGGTGGTACGGGGACGACTTCACCACCGAGCTGGCGGCCGAGTTCGACGCGCTGTTCCGCGGCCACCTCGTCCGCGCCGCGCTGCTGGTCGGCGCCGAGCCGCCGCCCGAGGCGCTCGAGCCCATCAAGAAGGCCGCCCCCGGCGCGCCGGCCGCCGAGGCGCGGCCGCTCCGCGAGCCCACCCAGCTCCTCGCCCCCTCCCTCGACGGCCGCGTCACCGACTACTTCGAGTGGTCGCCGAGCGGCCTCCTGCGCCCAGCCCAGCTGCGCGGCGCCATGTACGGCGGCGCCCAGGCGTTCGGCGTCCTCCACTACGGCTTCGACCTCGAGCACCTCTACCTGCGGCTCGATCCGGCCGAGTCGCCCGCCCGCACGGCCGAGCTGGCCACGCAGGTGCGGGTCTCCCTGCGCGCCGCCGGGCGGCTCAGCTGGGCGGACTTCCCGCTGGTGCCGGACGGCGCGCCCCGGCCCGGGGCGGGCAGGGACGGCGAGGTGGGGCGCGTCGCCTTCGCCGACGTGGTGGAGCTGGCGGTGCCGTTCGCGCTCGGCGGCCTCGCGCCGGGCGACCGGGTGGGCGTGGTGATCCACGCGCTGCGGGGCGACGTCGAGGTGGAGCGGCTGCCGCGCCAGGGGCTCCTCGGGGTGATCGTGCCCGACCGCGACTTCGAGCGGCTGAACTGGCGGGTGTGAGGGCCCGCACCGGGCGTGTATCCTGGCGGGCATGGACCAGGACCGCACCCTCGTCCGGCCGCCCGACGCCGGGGAGCCCCCCGCCGGCGGCCACTGCCTGGTGTTCGTGGCCGGCGAGGGCGCCCTCGGGAGGAGCATCGCGCTCGACGGCGAGCTCGTGCTGGGCCGCGACGCGGCCTGCGCCGTGCCGCTCGCCGCCGACGACGTCTCGCGCCGTCACGCCCGCGTCGCGCCGGAGGGCGGCGGCCACGTGCTGGTCGACCTCGACTCGACCAACGGCACCTTCGTGAACGGCCGCCGGGTCGGGCGGCACCGGCTCGCGCCGGGCGATCGCGTGCAGGTGGGTCCCTTCGTGGCGCGCTACCTGCGCGCGGGGGACGCCGAGGCGGCGGCCCTGGCCGCGCTCGCCGACCTCGCCCAGCGGGATCCGCTCACCGGGCTCGCCAACCGGCGCGCCTTCGAGGAGGCGCTCCGGCGCGAGGTGGCCCGGGCCCGGCGGAGCGGCGCCCCGCTCGCGGTGGCGGCGCTCGACGTGGATCACTTCAAGCGGGTGAACGACGCGCACGGCCACGCCGCCGGCGACGCGGTGCTGGCCGCGGTGGCGGCCCGGGCCGCGGCGGCGCTCCGGGCCGGCGACCTCCTGGCCCGGGTGGGCGGCGAGGAGTTCGCCGCGCTGCTCCCCGGCGCCGGGCTCGCGGCGGCGCGTGGAGGTGGCGGGGCGCGTGCGCGCCGCCATCGCGGGCGCGCCGGTCGAGGCGGACGGACGCCCGGTCGAGGTGACCGCCTCGCTCGGCTGCGCCGCGCTCGAGCCGGCCGACGAGGACGGCGCCGCCCTCCTCGCCCGCGCCGACGCGCGGCTGTACCAGGCCAAGCGGGCCGGGCGCGACCGGGTGGTCTCCTGACCCACGCCGCCCGCGGGCGGGGCGGCGACCGTCCGCCGGCCCGGGCGACCAGGAAACGACTGCGCACGCGGGGCCGGCGGGTTATCCTCGCGCCCGCGTGAAGAACCGCTCGGCCCTCGCGATCCTTTTCATCATCGTCTTCGTCGATCTCCTCGGCTTCGGGATGGTCATCCCGGTCATGGCCCTGTACGCCGAGCGGATGGGGGCGCCCGCCTCGCAGATCGGCTGGTTGATGACCGGCTACTCCGCGATGCAGCTCCTCTTCACCCCGGTGTGGGGGCGGCTCTCCGATCGCCACGGGCGCCGCCCGCTCCTGCTCGGCTCCATCGCCATGACCGCGCTGGGCTTCCTCGGCTACGCGCTGGCGCCGAGCTTCGCCTGGCTGCTCGCCTCGCGGCTCTTCGCCGGCGCCGCCACCGCCAACATCGCCATCGCCCAGGCCTACATCGCCGACGTGACGCCGCCCGAGGGGCGCGCCCGCGGGATGGGGATCATCGGCGCCGCCTTCGGGCTCGGCTTCGTGCTCGGCCCGGCCATCGGCGGCCTGCTCTCCACCATCTCGCTGTCGGCGCCGGGCTACGCCGCCGCCCTCCTCGCGGGGGTGAACGGCGTGGCCGCCTTCTTCATCCTGCCGGAGCCCATGACCCACGTCCGCGCCGAGCGGCGCGCGCACTTCACGGCGCTCCTCGAGGAGCTCGGCCGTCCCGGCATCCGCCGGCTGATCCTCATCTACCTCCTCGCCGTGCTGGCCTTCAGCGGCATGGAGGCCACCTTCGCGCTGCTCGCGGCCCACCGGTACCAGCTCGACCCGAAGAGCGTGAGCTACGTCTTCGCCTTCATCGGGGTGGTGATGACGATCGTCCAGGGCGGCCTGATCGGCCCGCTCACGCGCCGCTTCGGCGAGCGGGCGCTGCTGGTGGTGGGGCTCCTGCTCCAGGCGGTGGCGCTGGTCTGGCTCCCGTTCGCGGGCGGGCTCGCCGGGCTCCTCGCCGCCTGCGTGCCGCTCGCGTTCGGGCAGGGGATCACCAACCCGGCGCTCACCTCGCTCCTCTCGCGCTCGGCCCGCGCCGAGGATCAGGGCGGCACGCTCGGCATCGGCCAGTCGGCCGCCGCGCTCGGGCGCATCGGCGGGCCCATCACCGCCACCAACGTCTACGACCGGCTCTGGTTCGCCGCCCCGTACCTCGGGGGCGCGGTCATCATGATCGCCACCGCCGCGATCGGCGCGACGCTCCGGCGGCCGCCGCGGCACGAGCCGGTGCTCGACGCGGCCGGGGAGGGGTAGGCCATGCCCGACCTGCGCCGCGACCCCATCGTCGGCCGCTGGGTGATCATCGCCACCGATCGGGCCCGCCGGCCGTCCGACCTGCTGCGGGAGCCGCCTCCGGCCCAGGTCGGGCTCTGCCCGTTCGATCCCGGCCACGAGGACAAGACGCCGCGCGAGGTCTACGTGTCGGGGCGGCCGTCGTCGGCGCCGCCCGACTCGCCCGGCTGGCGGGTGCGGGTGGTCCCGAACCGCTTCCCGGCGCTCAAGATCGAGGGCGACCTCGACCGGCAGGCGGAGGGGATCTACGACCGCATGAACGGGATCGGCGCCCACGAGGTGATCGTGGAGACGCCGGACCACGGGCGCGCCATGGAGGACCTCTCCGTCCCCGAGCTGACCGAGGTCCTGTTCGCCTTCAAGGCCCGCATCCTCGACCTCCGGAACGACCTCCGCTTCAAGTACATCCTGCTCTTCAAGAACCACGGCCACCTGGCCGGCGCGTCGCTCGAGCACGCCCACTCCCAGCTCATCGCGCTGCCGGTGGTGCCGCGCTCGGTGGTGGAGGAGATCGAGGGCGCGCGCCGCCACTTCGAGCTCAAGGAGCGGTGCATCTTCTGCGACATCGTCGGCCAGGAGCGGAGGGACCGCGCCCGGCTGGTCCACGAGAACGACGAGTTCGTGGTGTTCGCCCCCTGGGCGCCGCGGAGCCCCTTCGAGACCTGGATCGTGCCGAAGCGCCACGAGTCCAACTACGAGGCGGAGCCGAAGGAGCGGCTCGGGCTGTGCGCGGAGGCGCTCGGGACCACGCTCCGTCGGCTCGGCTCGGCGCTCGGGAAGCCCGCCTACAACTTCATCGTCCACTCGAACCCGCTCCGCGACGCGTCGAGCCCGAGCTACCACTGGCACCTCGAGGTGATGCCGGCGCTCACGCAGGTGGCCGGCTTCGAGTGGGGCTCCGGCTTCCACATCAACCCGGTGCCGCCGGAGGAGGCGGCCGAGTTCCTGCGCAAGGTAGCCGGCTAACCGGAATCCGACACCCGGCCCGGGCACTTTTCGCGAAGCGAAATGTGCCCGGGCCGCTCCTCACCGGTTACGCCTTCGCCGCTCTTGGTCAGCCCCCGGCCGCTCCTCACCGACTACGCACGCGACGCTCCTCCCCGGCCGCCCCCGAAGATCGCACCCGCCGCCCCATGAACCGCTAGCCCCCCACGCACCCGATGGAGATCCTCTTCGTCGCCTCCGAGGTGGCCCCCTGGTCCAAGACCGGCGGACTGGCGGACGTGGCGGGCGCGCTCCCCCGCGCGCTGGCCGCCCGCGGCCACGCCGTCACGGTGGTGACCCCGCGGCACGCCGCCATCGACCCGGTCCGCGAGGGGCTCCGGCCGCTCCACGCCGCCGTGCGGGTGCGGGGCGAGGCCACCACGCTCTGGGTGAAGGACGGTCCGGTCCGGACCTGCTTCGTCGAGCACGAGCGCTACTTCGGCTCGCGCCGGGGGCTCTACGGCGACGGCCACCGCGACCACGCCGACAACGCCGAGCGCTTCGCCTACCTCTCGCGGGCGGCGCTGGCGGTCCCCGGGGCGCTCCGCCTCCGCCCGCGCATCCTCCACGTGAACGACTGGCAGACCGGGCTCCTGCCCTACCTGCTCCGCCACGAGCACGCGCGCGATCCGGCGCTGGCGGGCGCGCGCACCGTCTTCACCATCCACAACCTCGCCTACCAGGGCATCTTCCCGAAGGAGGTGGTGCCCGTCCTCGGGCTCCCCTGGGACGTGTTCCGCTTCGAGGCGATGGAGTACTTCGACCGGCTCTCCTTCATGAAGGCCGGCCTCATCTTCGCCGACGCGCTCACCACCGTCTCCCCCACCTACGCCCGCGAGATCCTCACGCCGCAGGGCGGGGCCGGCCTCGACGCGCTCCTGCGCCACCGGGCCCAGGACCTGACCGGCATCCTGAACGGCATCGACGTGCACGAGTGGGACCCCGCCACCGACCCGCACCTGCCCGCCCACTACACGGCCCGCGAGCGCGCCGGCAAGGCGGCGTGCAAGGCGGCCCTCCAGGCGGAGCTGGGGTTACCGGTCCGGACGGACGTGCCGCTCCTCGGCATGATCTCGCGCCTGACCGATCAGAAGGGCGTCGACCTCGTCGCGGCGGCGCTCCCCGCCCTGGCCGCGGGCGACGTGCAGGTGGCGGCCCTCGGCTCGGGCGACCCGATCTACCAGGAGGCGCTCCGACGGGCGGCGCGGGATCACCCGGGCCGCATCGCGGTCCGGATCGGCTTCGACGAGCGCCTGGCCCACCGGATCGAGGCCGGCGCCGACGTGTTCCTCATGCCCTCGCGCTTCGAGCCCTGCGGGCTGAACCAGATGTACAGCCTGCGCTACGGCACCGTCCCGGTGGTGCGCGCGGTGGGCGGGCTGGCCGACACGGTGGAGGACTTCGACGGGTGGAGCCGCGGCACGGGCTTCCGCTTCACCGAGTACTCGCCGCGCGCGCTCCTCACCGCGGTGCGCCGGGCCCTCGACGTCTACCGCGACCGGCGCGCCTGGCGAGGGCTCGTCGAGCGCGGGATGGCCGAGGACAACAGCTGGGAGCGGAGCGCCGGCCGCTACGAGGCGCTGTACCGCCGCCTGGCGCCGTGACGCCTTCCCGGCTCCCGGGGGCGTGACGATCTTCCCGGCATGCCTACCAGACAGTTCGAGGACGAAGAGCGCGATGCGCCGGAGCCCACCGCCCGGCCGACCGAGCGGACCTCGCGGGAGCTGGCGGACGCGGACGACGAGCGGCTGGTCCCGGTGGGGAACGTCGGCGGGGCCGCGCCGACCCCGCTCGGCCTCGACTCGGGTGGGAACCAGCCCGGCCCCGAGGACGACCTCTCGAGCCTCGAGGAGCCCGAGCCCCCCGAGGCGCCCGAGGTGGACGCGGTGCACGTGCGCGACGACGAGGGCGGGGGCCGGGTAGCCGGAATTCGATCCTCGGCCGAGGCACTTTTCGCGAAGCGAAATGTGCCCGGCCGCTCCTTACCGGCTACTGCGAACGCCTCGGCCGTTGGATTCCGGCTACTCGAGTCCGCGATCGCGGAGCTGGTCCTCTGACTCGCCGTGCAGGTGCCCGAGCTCGTGCAGGAGCGTGACGCGCACCTGCTCGGAGAGCTCGGCGCGGTCGCGCGCGAAGCGGAGCAGGTTCTTCCGGTAGAACACGATCGAGCGGCAGCGCGGCCCGTCCTCGGCGGTGCAGGGCTCGCCCTCGGAGGGGCCGCGGAAGAGCCCCAGGATCGCCGGCGAGAGCGGCGGGTCGACCGCCCGCAGGTCCTCCACGTCGGGGAGGTCCTGGACCTCCACCGGCGCCTTCCGGAGCGCCGCGCGCTCCTCCGTCGGCAGCGCCTCGATGGCCCGGTCCGACCTCGGCGCGGAAGGCCCGCTCGTCCACCGGGAGCTCGGCGCGGAAGTCGGCCGGCGCGAGCGTGCGCGCTCGCGCCAGCAGCCCCGAGGCGTGGCCGGCGTCGCCGCGCCGCTCGGCCAGGAGGCCGAGCTGGTGGAGCGCCCAGGGGTCGTCCGGGGAGAGCGCGAGCGCGCGCTCGAAGGCGCGCTGCGCGTCGTCGAACCGGCACAGCTCGAACAGCGCCACTCCCCGCTCGTACACGGCGTCGGGATCCCGCGGGCGCGCCTGGAGGACCCGGTCCAGGCGCGCCAGCGCGCTCCGGCTGCGGCCGAGGTCGTTCTCGGCCATCCCGGCCACCAGCTCGAGCCGGGCGGCCAGGTCCCGGTCCCGGCGTGGCGCGCGGAGCGCGGCCCGGGCGCCGCGGCTGGCGTACTCGAGGCCGAGCTCGAGCGCCTCGCGGCTCCCGGGCATCCGGCGCACGTGCAGCTCGGCCGCGCCGAGCAGCACCTCGGGCTGGTCGGGGTCGACGGCGAGCGCGCGCGCGAAGGCGAGCCGCGCCTCGTCGACGCGGCCGAGCGCGCCGAGGGCCGAGCCCCGGGCGCCGAGCGCGATCACCAGCCGCGGGGCGAGCCGCAGGGCCTCCTCGGCGCAGGCGAGCGCGCGCTGGTCCTCGCCGGCCTGGAGCGCGCGACTCGCCTCGTCGGCGAGTGCGCTCGGGGCCGCGAAGGGGGCGTCCGGGAGGCAGGCGGGGGGCCGAGGCCGGGCCTCGCCCTGCGCGCTGGTCGCCGCCCCCGGGCGGTTGGCGGACGGCGCCGTGGCGCGCGCCACGTGCGGCGGCGGCTCCGCCTGGGCGGACGTCGAGGGCGGGGTCGGGCGGGTGCAGGCAGCGGCGAGCAGGAGTGCCGCCGCGCGGCGGAGCGGCAGGGACATCGGCGCAAGCTTGCCACAGCGGGGGCGAGCGCGCCAAGCGGGTGCCTCGGACCGTGGACGGGCGGCTCAGCCGGTCGGGGGAAGCTCCCGCTCGCAGCGCTCGGCGAGCGCGGAGAGGAAGTCGAGGAGCTCCGGTGGGTGGACCGGGTCGGAGGCCTCCAGGTCCACCCGCACCACTCGATCGAGCTCGAAGCTCGCGAGCTCGAGGTCGGTCGAGGCGCCCAGCTCGAGGAACCACGCCCTCGGCGCCACCTCCAGATCGCGGAGCTTGGTCCAGATCCAGCGCATGTTGGGGTCGTTGAACCCGTAGCCGACGAGCAGGATCTCCCGCCCGACCGCGTCGGAGCAGAAGCGGAGGTCGATGGGGTGTGAGGCGAGGTCGGACCTGCGCTGGAAGTCCGGCTCGCTCAGCACCAGCGTCTCGGGGCGGTCCAGCGTCCCGTGCAGCTTGTAGATGGGGAAGCGCGCCTCGAAGCGCCCGCGCACCTGGTCGAACTGCCAGCGCTGCAGGTCCTCGGGGCCGGCCACGACCTGGCAGCGCCGGCCGGCCCAGGCGAAGGTGCGCTCGAGCAGGTCGTCGAAGTTGGTGGTGTAGAGCGCGGGGACGTGCCGCGCGAGCCGCACCAGCGCCTGCTGGAGCGGGAGCCGCGCCGGGTCTACGCGCGAGGTGTCGAAGAGCTCCACCAGCCGCGCCACGCGCCGCGCCTCCCCGCACAGCGCGCGGTGCGCCTCGGGGATCCGGAGCAGCGTCTCGAGCCCGATGGGCTCGTCCGGCGCGGGCACCGAGAAGCGGGCCCGCGCGTCGGGGAGCCGCGCGCGCAGGGCCGGCACCAGGTCCTGCGCGAGCGCGATCACCGCCTCGCGCCAGGAGGGGAGCCCCGCCCAGCGGGATGCGCCGGCGCCGACCAGGAGCAGGAGCTGCCCGCGGGCGAGGCGGTCGAACAGGCGATCCTGCGCCTCCTGTATGTGCGGCGCGGCGCGCACGGCCTCGCCGAAACCTGGGGGCCGCGCGCGGCGCCGGCAAGCGGCGCGGTCGCGCGCGGCGCAGGCCGCTCACGGCTGCCGCGGCCCGCGACCGGCGCCGAGCCGGGCCGGCGAGAAGGGCGCGAGGTCCACCGGCGCCGGGCGGCCGAGCACCGCGGCCGAGACCGCGTCGGCCGTGACCGGCAGGAGCAGGATCCCGTTGCGCGTGTGGCCGGTGGCGTAGAAGAGCCCCGGCACCGATCCCGGGCCGAGGATGGGCTCGCCGTCCGGGCTGGCCGGGCGGAAGTTGGACCAGGTCTCCACCACCGGCGCGGTCGCGAGCGAGGGGGCGATCTCGAGCGCCAGGTCGAGCACCCCCCGCAGGCCGCCGGCCGTGACCGCCTTCTCGAAGCCGGCCTCCTCCATGGTGGAGCCGAACAGCACGCGCCCGTCGGCGCGCGGCACCGCGTAGCCCCTCGACGAGAAGACCACCCGCGAGAGGAGCGGCGGCCGGGTGTCGAGGACCGCCATCTGCCCGCGCACCGGGCGCACCGCCCCGGGCGGCAGCCCGTGCCCCTCCACCTGCAGGCTCCAGCTCCCGGCCGCCAGCACCACCGCGTCCGCCTCGATGCGGCCGCTCTCGTGGTCCACGCCCACCGCGCGGCCGCCCTCGTGGACGATCCGCCGGACCTGGCCGGTGACGAACCGCGCGCCGGCCCGGGAGGCCGCGATGTACACGGCGCGGCCGAGCAGGCGGGGGTCGATCGAGGCCTCGCCGGTGAAGTGCAGGGCGCCGCGGGCCTCGGCGGAGAGACCCGGCTCGAGCCGCCGGACCGCGGCGTCGTCGAGCACGTCGACCGCCACCCCGGCCCTGTGCAGCATCTCGGCGCGGCCCGCCAGCACGCGGGCGTGCTCGTCGTCGAAGGCCACCTCGAGGGTGCCGCCCCCGCGGAGCCCGACCCACATCCCGCTGGCCGCCTCGACCTCGCGCACGAAGGCCGGGTAGCGCGCCAGCGACGCCGCGCAGAGCTCGTAGAACGGGCCGAGCTGCACCGCCTCGACGCCGGGGGAGAGGATCCCGCCCGCCGCGCTCGAGGCCTCCGCGCCCGGGATGGCGCGCTCGAGCACCGTCACCTGCCGCCCGGCCTGCGCGAGGCGGAACGCCACCGACGCGCCCTGCACCCCCGCGCCGACCACCACCACGTCCGTCTTCATGGCGCGCGAGCCTACGCTCGACTCCTCCGGCGGAAAAGGCAGATGTGCCCGGCTCCACCGGCGAGGCGGGGGGCAGCTGGCGCAGCCCCCGCGTGATCACTCACTCACTCACTCACTCAATCAGCTCAGCGCGCCGTTCCCGGGGTGCGGTGCGAGGCCGTGCGAGAGGAGCTTCAGCACGTGGTCGCGCCAGGCCTCGGCCGGCAGCGGGTGGGCGGTGAAGGGCCGCACCGCCTCCTGCGCCGACGCGACCAGCGCGGCGAGGCCACCCACGGTGACCACCGCCAGCACGGGATCGACGCGCGCGTGGGCGCCGCCGTCGCGCGCGATCACGGCCGCGGCGTGGCGCACCGGATCGAGCAGCGAGGGCTCCGAGGCGGTGAGCTGGGCCAGGAACGGGGCGCCGTCGAGGTACTCGCGGACCATGATCTGCGCGCCGGTCGAGTCCTTCAGCATCGCGTCGAGGTAGCCGCCGATGACGTCCTCCGGGCTGCCGGTGCCGTCCTCCACCAGCCGCGAGATGTCGGCGGCGGCCGTGAGCCAGACCGCTCGCAGGATGTCGAGGTAGAGGGCCCGCTTCGAGGCCCAGTGCCGGTAGATGAGGGCGACGTTGCAGGACGCGCCGCGCGCGATGCCCTGCACGCGGGCGCCGTGATAGCCCCGCTTCGAGAACTCCGCCCGCGCGGCGTCCCAGATCCGCTCCGCGATTCCGGGACGCGGAGGGCCGATCCGGCGGGTCGCCACCGAGCCATCCATGCAGGGCTCTTATCGAGGCGCTTGATGCAGGTCAAGACCGCCCGCGTCCCCGTTGGGCCGGGGCGGGCACTATCCGGTGAAGCGACGCCTGCCCTATGTAGTGGCGATGCCTCCGGGGCCTCGCGCCATCCTCCACCTCGACCTGGACGCGTTCTATGCGTCCGTGGAGCAGCTCGACGATCCCTCCCTTCGGGGGCGGCCGGTGATCGTGGGCGGGATCGGCGGGCGAGGCGTGGTCTGCGCCGCGAGCTACGAGGCCCGCCGCTTCGGCGTCCACTCGGCCCTGCCCACCGCGCGCGCGCGCCGGCTCTGCCCGGACGGCGTCTTCCTCTCGCCCCGCTTCGATCGCTACTCGGCGCTCTCCGAGCACGTCTTCGGCATCTACCGGCGGTTCACGCCGCTGGTGGAGCCGCTCTCGCTCGACGAGGCCTTCCTCGACGTGACGGCCAGCCGCGCGCTCCACGGCGACGGCCCCACCATCGCGCGCACGGTGAAGGCGGCGGTGCGGGAGGAGTGCGGCCTGGCGGTCTCGGCCGGCGTGGCCGAGGTGAAGATGGCCGCCAAGATCGCCACCGATCTCGGCAAGCCGGACGGGCTGGTGGTGGTCCCGCAGGGCGGGGTGGCCGCCTTCCTCGCCCCGCTGCCGGTGGGGCGGCTGTGGGGAGTGGGGGAGGTGACCGAGGCGGCGCTGCGGCGGGTCGGGGTCACGACCATCGGGGCGCTCGCGGCGATGCCCGAGGCCGCGCTCGCGGCGGCGGTGGGCGGCGGCTCGCACGCGCGGGGGCTCCGGGCCCTCGCGTCCGGCGACGATCCGCGCGAGGTGGTGCCGGACGAGGCGGCGCGGTCGGTGGGCGCGGAGGACACCTTCGGCGAGGACCTGACCGGGCGGGAGGCGCTCGACCGCGAGCTGCTCTCGCAGGCCGGGCGCGTCGGGCGGCGGCTGCGCGCGGCGGGGCTGGCCGGCCACGTCGTCACGCTCAAGGTGAAGTACGCCGACTTCACCCTGATCACGCGGCGCGTGACGCTCGAGCACGCCACCGACGACGACCACGCCATCCTCGCCGCCGCGCGCGCCCAGCTCGAGCGGGTGGACCTCTCGCGCCCGGTGCGCCTCACCGGGATCTCGGTCTCCGGCTTCGCGGGCGAGGCCGAGCGCGGGCAGCTCGCGCTCTTCGGCGACGCGCCCCCGCCGCCCCCCGAGGCCGCGCGCCGCAAGGCGCTCAACGCGGCGCTCGACGCGCTCGCCGAGCGCTTCGGCGAGGGCGCGGTGGGCCCGGCCGATCTGGCCGGGCGGCGGAAGGACGGCTGACCCGGGCCGGCGAGCCGTCGGGCGGGCGCCTCCGGGGCCGGCCGACCGGGAGCGCGCGGGTTTGCGCGCCGGCGCGCCCGGATCCCAGCTTGTGCGCATGAGCCCGAGCGAACGTGCAGGCGGTGACCTCGCCACCCGGGATCGGTCGCAGGAGGAGCTCGACGCGCGGGCGGCCGCCCTCCGGGCGCTCGCCGCGTCGCGCGTCCCGTTCCTGGTGGCCGGCGCGTACGCGTTCTTCGAGTACACCGGCATCTTCCGCGACACGAAGGACCTCGACCTCTTCCTGCGCGAGCGCGACCTCGAGGACGCCTTCCGCGTGCTGGAGCAGGCGGGGTTCCGCACCGAGCTCGACCGACCCGGGCTGGATCGGCAAGGCCTGGAAGGGCGCGTGGTACGTGGACCTCATCTTCTCGTCCGGCAACGGCGTGGCGGTGGTGGACGACGCCGTGGTTCGAGCACGCGCGCCCGGGCCGGGTGATGGACGTCGAGGTGCTGCTCGCGCCGCCCGAGGAGATGATCTGGTCGAAGAGCTTCGTGCTCGAGCGCGAGCGCTACGACGGCGCCGACGTGAACCACCTGCTCCACGCCTGCGGCGAGTCGCTCGACTGGGAGCGGCTGCTGCACCGCTTCGACCGGTACTGGGAGGTGCTCTTCTCGCACCTCCTGCTGTTCCAGTTCGCCTACCCCGTCCACCCGGTCGATCGTGCCGGACTGGGTGATCCGAGGAGCTGCTGCGGCCGCACGGTCGAGACACCTCCAGGCGGGCGATCACCCGGTGGCGCTGTGCCGCGGGCAACCTCATGTCCCGCGTCCAGTACCAGCACGACCTCGACCGGCTGGGGCTGGGCGACGGCCGCCGCTGGGACGAGCGCGAGCGTGGGCCGGGAGGGGGCGAGGGCGATGGCCGAGGCGCCGGCGGCTCGGACGTTCCGGCTGGCAGCGGCGGCTGACCTCCACTGCCGCGCAGGACCAGCACGGGCGGTTCCGCGAGATCGTGAAGGCGGTGAACGGCGAGGCCGAGGGGCTGGTCATCGCCGGCGACCTCACCGACCACGGGCTGGTGGACGAGGCGAAGACGCTGGCCGAGGCGCTCACCGGCCTGCGGGTGCCCTGCGCGGCGGTGCTCGGGAACCACGACTTCGAGGGCGGCGCGGTGAAGGAGATCGTCCGCGTCCTCGGCGAGGTGAAGGTCGCGCGTCCTGGACGGCGACCACGCCGTCTTCGACCAGCGGCTCGGGATCGCCGGCGTGAAGGGGTTCGCGGGCGGGTTCGGCAAGCGCATGCTGCAGGCCTTCGGCGAGCCCGGCTCAAGGCCTTCGTGCAGGAGGCGGTGAACGAGGGGCTGAAGCTCGAGGCGGCGCTGGCGCAGCTCGACGTGGAGAAGAAGGTCGTGCTGATGCACTACGCGCCCATCCCCGAGACCACGGACGGCGAGGACCCCAGCATCCGCCCCTTCCTCGGCAGCGGCCGCCTGCTCGGTCCGGTCGAGTCCTTCGGCGCGCTGGCGGTCTTCCACGGCCACGCGCACCACGGCGCGCTCGAGGGGCGGACCGCCGGCGGCGTCCCGGTCTACAACGTGGCCATGCCGCTGCTGCGGAAGCTCATGGAGGATCGGCGCTTCCGGGTGTTCGAGCTGTAGCCGGCAGGGAGCGGCCGGGCACATATCGCTTCGCGATAAGTGCCTCGGCCGGATGTTGGAGGCCGGCTAGTGCCTCAGCGGCGGCGGGCCGGCCGCCTTGCGGACGCGCTCCAGGATCTCGTCCATCCCCACCGACTTCGGGATGTAGCCCTGCGCCCCGAGCAGCTCGGCCTCCCACTCGAAGCCGTAGGCGGAGAGGATCAGGATGGGCACCGCGGCGCTGCGTGGCGTCGCCGCGCATGCGCTCCATCACGCCCCAGCCGTCCAGCACCGGCATCTTGAGGTCGAGCAGCACGATGCCGGGCGCCTCCTCCGACACCTTCTGCAGCGCCACGCTCGCCGTTCTCGGCCCGCTGCACCGGGTAGCCGGCCTCGGTGAGCACCTCCGAGAGCGCCTCGCGGAAGTCGTCGTCGTCGTCGACGACGAGGATGTACTCGCCGGGCGTCATGGCGTGGTGGGCTCCCCCCGGAGCGCCCCGGCGATCTCCCCGGCGATCCGGCGCGCTTCGTCGACCTGCGTCCGGGCCCGAGCGAGACCGCGCCGACCACCGGGTGGCCGCCGCCGCCGTAGCGCTCGCACAGCTTCGAGATGTCGTGGGTGCGCGGCTCGCGGGCCCACGGGTTCGAGCCCACCGAGACCTTGCTCCGCTTGGCGTCGCGGCTCACCACCACGGTGTAGCGCGCCTCGGGGAAGAGCTCGTAGGCGATGAACTTGTTGGCCGCCTCGATCGGCTCGTCGGCGAGGTCGATCTCCACCACCCCGCCGTCGAGCCGCGCCCGCCGCCGCACCAGCTCGACGTTGGCCCGGTGGCGCTCGAGGATGGGGCCGAGCGGCGCCGGTCACCCAGGCCTCCGCCGCGATCTCGCCGAGCGGCCGGCGCTGCATCGCCTCGATGATCCGGGTCGGCAGGGCCGGGTCGCGGGTCGCCTCGAGGAGCGTCATGATCCGCAGCGCCGGCTCCTCGAGCCGCACCGCCGCGGCGGCCGACTCGAACCGCGCCGCGTCGATCACGTCGGCCCAGGCCACCAGCTCGGCGAGGTCGTCGGCGCGCCAGCCGAACCGGTCGCGCAGGGTGCGCGCGATGAACCCGGTGCAGCTCGGGGCGGTCGGGTCCCAGAACTTCTGGCCGGTCGCGTCGCGCTCGAAGGCCTGCGCGGTCGGCCGGCGTGGGGAAGGCGCTGGCGTGGTGGTCGAACCACCAGTGAAGCCGGGGGGAGAAGCGGAAGTCGACGCAGGCCACCGTGTCGGCGTCGAAGGCGTCCGGCGGGAAGGGGTCGCCCTGCTGGTGCTGCAGCGGCCGGTAGCGCACGCCGTCCAGCCGCGCGCCTCGCGCTCGCGCAGGAAGCGGCCGAAGAGGGCGGCCGATGCGCAGCCGTCGAAGCAATTCCCGTGGTAGAGGATCTCGAGCTGCATGGGCGCGGCAATCTAGTGACCCGGGGAGCATAGCGTCAACGCGGGCCCGAGGTGCCCCCGTCGCCGCGTTGCACCCACCGGGGGAGAAAGCGGGGCGTACCGGGGCGCGCGGACCGACCGTCGCGGCGCGCGGGGCGCCGTTCTCCGAGCGTGAAGGACGATCCGGCGTCGCGCGCGACTCGGATCGCCCTGGCCGCGCCGGAGGCGCCGCCCGGCGGCGCGCGGGCGAGGGGCCCCCGGGGACGGGACTGCCGCGGGCGGGTCCGCGCGGCGGCGCCGACGCCCGCCGCGGCCGGAGGTGGCGGCCCCGGGTTACGCCGGGTTAGACTGCGCCCCGCATGGACGCGATCCGCGTCGGGGCGCTCCTCGACGACACCAAGTTCGATCTCCGGCTCTCCCTGGTCGCGGGCAAGCAGGGGCTCTCCCGCCGGATCAGCTCCTCCCGGATCCAGAAGCCCGGGCTGGTGCTGGCCGGCTTCACCGAGTACCTGCACAAGGAGCGCGTCCAGGTGTTCGGCAACACGGAGATGAGCTACCTCGCGACGCTCCCGCGCGAGCGGTCGCTGGAGGTGCTGCGCTCCTTCTTCGGGCAGGACATCGCCTGCCTGGTGGTGACCAAGGGGCTGCAGCCGCCCCCGGACCTGGTCGCGCTCGCCGAGGAGACGGGGGTGCCGCTGCTCCGGACCAGCCACCTCTCCTCGAACTTCATCACCGCGGTGCAGACCTGCCTCGAGGACGTCCTCACCGCCCAGACCTCCATGCACGGCGTGCTGATCGACGTGTTCGGGGTGGGGATCCTGCTGCTCGGCAAGACCGGCATCGGCAAGAGCGAGATCGCGCTCGACCTCGTCATGCGCGGGCACCGGCTGGTGGCCGACGACATCGTGGACGTGAAGCGCAAGACGCCCGAGTCGGTGTTCGGGGCCGGCTCCGAGATCATCAAGCACCACATGGAGATCCGGGGCCTCGGCATCATCAACATCAAGGACCTGTTCGGCGTGGCCGCCGTCCGCGAGCGGAAGAAGATCGAGATCGTGCTCGAGCTGGTGGAGTGGGACCCGAACGTCGAGTACGACCGGCTGGGCGTCGAGGAGCGGCGGTTCCGCATCCTCGACGTGGAGATCCCGATGCTGGTGGTGCCGGTCCGGCCGGGCCGCAACATGACCACCATCGTGGAGGTGGCCGCGCGCAACCACCTGCTGAAGCTGCAGGGCCACCACTCGGCGCGCGAGTTCCAGGAGCGGCTCAACCGCGCCATCGCGCTCGCGCCGGGGGGGCGGGCCGGGGAGATCGACGTCGAATGACCGTCACCGACAGCGGCGGCCCCCGGGTGGTGATCCTCACCGGCGTGTCCGGCTCGGGGAAGTCCACCGCGCTGCGCGCCCTGGAGGACGCCGGCTTCTACTGCGTCGACAACCTCCCCATCGTGTTCCTGGAGAAGCTGCTCGAGCTCTCCGGCCACACCGCCGGCGAGGTCTCGCGCATGGCGCTGGTGGTGGACGCGCGCGAGGGGCGGTTCCTGGCCGAGGCCCCGCGCATCATCCGGGAGCTGCGCCAGAAGGGCGCCGACGTGGAGGTGCTCTTCCTCGACGCCTCCGACGAGTCGCTGGTGCGCCGCTACTCCGAGACGCGCCGCCGCCACCCGCTGGCGGGCGAGGGCGGGACGGTGCCCGACGGCATCGCCGCCGAGCGGCGCACGCTCGGGGAGATCAAGGCCATCGCCGACGAGGTGGTCGACACCACCACGCTCAACGTGCACGAGCTGAAGCGGCTGGTCACCCGGCGCTTCTCGGCCGGGGAGGGCGCCAAGCTCGGCGTCACGGTGGTCTCCTTCGGCTTCCGCTTCGGGATCCCCACCCACGCCGACCTGGTGCTCGACGTGCGCTTCCTGCCGAACCCGTTCTTCGTCCCCGAGCTGAAGCCGTACCCGGGCACCGACCGGCGCGTCTCCGAGTTCGTGCTGGGGCAGCCGGACGCGACGGCGTTCCTGGACCGGCTGGTGGAGCTCCTCGCCTTCCTGCTCCCGCGCTACCGGAACGAGGGGAAGAGCTACCTCACCATCGCCATCGGCTGCACGGGCGGCAAGCACCGCTCGGTGGCGGTGGCGGCCGCGCTCTCCGCGCGGCTGGAGGACTCCGGCCAGCCCGTGCGGCTCTGGCACCGCGACGTCGAGAAGGAGTAGCCGGCGCGCGGCGGATTCGGCCCTGGCCGCGCGGCCCATCCGCGTATATGGTACGCGCGCGTCGGGCGCCTCCGCGCCCGCCGCAGGTCCGGCCCCCGCTCGCGAGGTGTCGGAGATGATCGGACTGGTGGTCGCCACGCACGCACGGCTCGCCGAGGAGCTGCTCCTCACCGCGGAGCTGATCGTCGGGCGGCTCGAGCAGTCCGAGGCGGTCAGCATCGGCGCGGACGCGTCGGTGGACGAGGCGCGCGCGCGCCTGGCCGCGGCCGCTGAAGCGGGTCGACAGCGGGGACGGCGTGCTGGTGCTCACCGACATGTTCGGCGGCACGCCGGCGAACCTGGCGCTCACCTTCCTCGACGACAAGGTCGAGGTGATCACCGGGGTGAACCTCCCCATGATCCTGAAGCTCTCCACCGCGCGGGGCGAGAGCCTCGGGCTGCAGGCGGTGGCCCAGCTGGTCACCACGCACGGCCAGAAGAACATCTCGCTCGCGTCCGAGCTGCTCCGCACCCGCGCCCGGCCGGCCAAGACATGAGCCCGGTGAATCCTGGCGCCCCGGAGCGCGTCGCCTAGACCGTGATCTCCCTCGTCCGCGTCGACAACCGCCTCCTGCACGGCCAGATCCTGGAGGCCTGGGTCCCCAGGCTCCGGATCGACCAGGTGGTGGTGTCGGACGAGGAGGCGGCCGCCAGCCCGCTCGCCCAGGCGGCCATGACCCTGTGCGTCCCGCCGGAGCTCCCGGTGCGCATCGCGCGCCCGGAGGCGATCGACTTCGCCGCGCTCGCGCGGGGGAACCCGAGAGTGCTCGTGCTGGTGCGGGACCCGGCCGGCCTTGCCGCCGCCCGCGCGGCCGGGCTCACCCCCGCGCTCGCGCCGACCGTGAACCTCGGGAACGTCCACTTCGGGCCCGGACGGCGCCCCGTCTCGCCCTCGGTCTTCCTCTCCGAGGAGGAGCTCGCCACCCTCCGCCAGCGCGCCGCGGAGGGCTTCGTCATCGAAGTCCGCGCCGTTCCTTCCGAATCCCCGGCCGGGATGGCCGAGATCGAACGCCGGTACGCGGCGGCCCGTTAGGTTAGACTGATCGCCGATTGGGTTATCTCGTCCTAGGGCTCGTGGCGGGGCTCGCCGCGGTGGAGCGTAAAGGGTTCCTGCAGGCCATGCTGTCGCGCCCGATCGCCCTGGCGCCGCTGGCCGGGTGGGCGCTCGGAGACGCGGCGGGCGGCCTGGTGGTGGCGCCCGCGCTCGAGCTGTTCTGGCTGGGCGCGGTGAACCTCGGCGCGGCGCTCCCGGTGCACGAGGCGCTCGGCACCGCCGCCATCGCCGGCGGCGCGGTGCTGGCCGGCCGCGCGGCGGGCACCGGCGTCACGCCGGAGGTGGCCATCCTCTGCGTCGCTGATCGCGGCGCCGCTGGCGCTGCTCGGGCGGAAGGCGGACCGCGCGGTGGAGGCCTGGAACGAGCGGCTCGCGCTGCGCGCCGAGGCCGCGCTGGCCGGCCACCACCCGGCCGCCGCGGTCCGCGTGAACCTCTACGGCCTCGCGGCGCCCTTCGTCGTCGCGGCGGTGCTCGCGCCGCTCGGCGCGGCGGTGTCGGCCGCGGTGGTCCCGGCGCTGCTCCGGGCCTGGCCGGGCGCGGCCGGGCCGCTGCGGCTCGGGTTCTTCGGCTTCGCGGCGCTCGCCTGCGCCTCCGGCGCCAAGGCGCTCCGCGCGCGCTCCGCGCCGCGCTGGTTCTTCGGCGCGCTCGGCGCCACGGTGGTCGCGGCGCTGGCGGTGGCGCTCGCCGGCGGGAGGATCCGCGGGTGAGCGCCCGGGTCCCGCCGCGCACGCTCGCGCGCGTCTTCTGGCGCTGCCTGTTCCTGCAGGCCGCCTGGAACCGGCGCGGCATGCAGAACCTCGGCTTCGCCTACGCCATCGACCCGGCCCTGCGCGCGCTCTACCCCGACGCCGCCGCGCGCGAGGAGGCGCTCCGGCGACACCTCGGGTTCTTCAACTGCCACCCGTACATGGCGGCGGCCATCGTGGGCGGCGCCATCCACCACGAGGAGCGGGTGGCCGCCGGCGCGGAGCCGCGCCAGGGTCCGCTCGCCTACAAGGCCACGCTGCAGGGGCCGCTCGCGGCGGTGGGCGACGGCTTCTTCTGGACCGCGCTCCGCCCGTTCTTCGGCGCGCTGGCGGCGGTCGGCGCGCTGCTCTTCGGGATCCCCGCGGTGATCGCGGCGCTGGTGGTCTACAACGCCATCCACCTCGCGCTGCGCGTCGGCCTCTTCCGCGCCGGCTACCGGCAGGGCGACGCGCTGGTGGGGACCATCGCGCGCCTCTCGCTGCCGGTGCTGGCCGACCGGCTGCGCGGGGCCGGGGCCGCGCTCTGCGGCCTGGCCGCCGCGCTCTACCTCGTCCGCAGCGCGGCGCTCACCGGGCTCGCCGCCGCGGCGCTCGCCGCGCCTCACCGCCGCGCTCGGCTACCTCGCGCTGGCGCGCGGCGCGCGCCTGCTGCCCACCGCCTACGTCGCCACCCTGGCCGGGGTCGGCGCGGCGCTCCTCCTCGGCCACCTCCACGGGAGCAGCTAGGGATGGCGCGGCACGAGCGCACCTTCGAGATCGTCAACACGCTCGGGCTCCACGCCCGGGCCGCGGCGCAGCTGGTCCAGGCCGCGAACCGCTACCGCGCCGAGATCCACGTCGAGAAGGACGGCATGCAGGTGAACGGGAAGAGCATCATGGGCGTGCTCACCCTGGCCGCCGCCAAGGGCTCGCGCATCACCGTGTGCGTGGAGGGCGAGGACGCCGAGACGGCCATGACGGCGCTCGCGAAGGTCATCGAGGCCGGGTTCGGGGAGACATGACGCCCTCGTCCAGCACCACCCTGGTCGGCATGGCCGCCTCGCCCGGGGTCGCCATCGGGCGGTGCTGGACGGTGGACCGCCGGCGGGTGCGGACGCCCAAGCGCCGGCTCTCGCCGGAGGAGGTCGAGGGCGAGCTCGCGCGCCTGCGCATCGCGCTCGAGCTGTCGGACCTGCAGCTCGCCGAGGTCCGCGAGAAGATCGAGGCGGCCGAGGCGTCCGGGGCCGCCGAGCACACCGCCATCATCGACATGCACCGCATGATGCTGAAGGACGAGATGCTGGTGCACGAGGTGCAGCGGCTCGTCCGCGAGGAGCGGCTCAACGCCGAGTGGGCGGTGAAGCGCGCCATCCGCAAGATCAAGAGCGCCTTCCACGAGCAGGCCGACGAGTACTTCAAGGAGCGGCGCGCCGACGTCGACTTCGTGGGCGAGCGGCTCATCAAGAACCTGCTCGGCCAGGAGCCGGACGTGGAGGAGCCGCCGCCCGAGGGCGTGATCGTGGTGGCCCGCGACCTCTCCCCGGCCGACACCGCGCTCCTCCTGCACGAGCGGAAGGTGGCCGCCTTCGTCACCGACGCCGGCGCCAAGACCTCGCACACCGCCATCGTGGCGCGGGCGCTCGAGGTCCCGGCGGTGGTCGGGGTGGGGCGGGTCACCTCCTGCGCCGAGCGGGGCGACTGGATCGCGGTGGACGGCGCGCGCGGCGTGGTGGTCATCAACCCCACCCCGGAGGAGCGGGCCGCCTTCGAGATCGCCGCGCGCGCGCTACCTGGAGGGCGAGCGCGGGCTGCTCGCCACCCGCGAGCTGCCGGCCCGGACCCTCGACGGCGTCAGGGTGCGGCTGGCCGGCAACATCGAGTTCGCCGAGGAGGTCCCGAGCCTGCTCGCGCACGGCGGCGAGGCGATCGGGCTCTACCGCACCGAGTTCCTCTTCATGGGCGCGGGCCCTGCCGAGCGAGCAGGAGCACTACCAGACCTACCGCCGGATCCTGGAGGCGCTGGCCCCGCGCCCGGTCACCATCCGCACCTTCGATCTCGGCGGGGACAAGCTGCCGGCCGGCATGCGGGTGGCGGCCGAGAACCCGGCCCTCGGGCTGCGGGCCATCCGCTACTGCCTGCGCCAGCCGCAGCTGTTCCGGCCGCAGCTGCGCGCGCTCCTGCGCGCCTCGGTCCACGGCGACCTGCGGATCATGTTCCCCATGATCTCGGGGGTGGGGGAGCTGCGCGCGGCGCGCCACGCGCTCGAGGAGGTCCGGGAGGAGCTGCGGGCGGAGGGCGTCGACGGTCCGCGACGTGCCGGTGGGGATCATGGTCGAGCTCCCCAGCGCGGCCATGCTCGCCGACCGGCTGGCCGAGGAGTGCGACTTCTTCTCCATCGGGACCAACGACCTCATCCAGTACACGATCGGCATCGACCGCCAGAACAGGGACGTCGCCTACCTCTACCGGCCGCTGCACCTCGCGGTGCTGCGCATGCTGAAGCAGGTGTGCGACGCCGCGCGCGCGGCCGAGGTCCCGGTCTCGATGTGCGGCGAGATGGCCGGCGATCCGATGAACGCGCTCGTGCTGCTCGGGCTGGGCGTCGACCGAGCTCTCCATGAACGGCCCCTCCATCCCGCTCGTGAAGCGGGTGATCCGCGCGGCCACGGCGGCCGACGGGCGCGCGCTGGTCGAGCACCTCCTCACCCTCACCACCGCCGACGAGATCGAGCACGAGGTCCAGGCCGAGATGCAGCGCGCGCTTCCCCGGTTGCTCGAGGCCGAGGCACGCCCGGCCGGCTCCCCACCGGCTACCTGCGCCAGCGGCGGAGCACCGCCGCTCCGGCCGCTCCCCGGCCGGGCTACTCGGCAGACCGCCCGCCCGCCCCTCCGCCACATCCCATCGGGCGGAGGATCCGGCAGCCTGTCCGCCATATTTGACAGCGCGCGCGCGTGCCCGCGTACCTTTCGCCGTCCCGCGGGGGCCCGGGGCCCCTCCCAGGAGAGTCCATGCCGCTCAACGATTACCTGTTCACCTCGGAGTCGGTCACCGAGGGTCACCCCGACAAGATGGCGGACCAGATCTCCGACGCCGTCCTCGACGCCGTCCTGCGCCAGGATCCCGAGGGCCGGGTGGCCTGCGAGACGCTCCTCAAGACCGGCTACGTCATGATCGCCGGCGAGATCACCACCGAGGCGCGGGTCGACTATCCGAAGCTCGCGCGCGAGGTGGTGAAGCGGATCGGCTACACGAGCGGCGAGATGGGCTTCGACGGCAACACCTGCGCGGTGCTGGTGGCGGTCGACGAGCAGTCGCGCGACATCGGCGCAGGGCGTGGACACCGGCGGCGCCGGCGACCAGGGCATGATGTTCGGCTACGCCTGCGACGAGACCCCGGAGCTGATGCCGGCGCCCATCCAGTACGCCCACGCCGTCACCAAGGCGCTCGCCAAGGCGCGCACGCGGCGGCCTCGACTTCCTCCGCCCCGACGGCAAGAGCCAGGTCTCGGTCGAGTACCGCGACGGCAAGCCGGTCCGCATCGACACGGTGGTGGTCTCCACCCAGCACGCCGCCGACGTCTCCAACAAGAAGCTGCACGAGGCGGTCCGCGAGTCGGTGATCGCGAAGGCGCTCCCGAAGCGGCTCATCGACCGCAAGACCAAGATCTTCATCAACCCCACCGGCCGCTTCGTCATCGGCGGCCCCATGGGCGACACCGGCGTCACCGGCCGGAAGATCATCGTCGACACCTACGGCGGCATGGGCCGCCACGGCGGCGGCGCGTTCACCGGCAAGGACCCGTCGAAGGTGGACCGGTCGGCCGCGTACATGGGGCGCTACATCGCGAAGAACGTGGTGGCGGCCGGCCTGGCCCGCCGCTGCGAGGTGCAGGTGGCCTACGCCATCGGCGTGGCCGAGCCGGTCTCGGTGATGGTGGACACCTTCGGCACGGGGAAGGTCGCCGACGCCAAGATCGCGAAGGCGGTGCGGGCGGTGTTCGGCCTCACCCCGCGGCAGATCATCGAGGGGCTCGACCTGCTCCGGCCCATCTACGAGAAGACCGCCGCCTACGGCCACTTCGGCCGGACCGAGAAGAGCTTCACCTGGGAGCGGACCGACAAGAAGGAGGCCCTGGCCGAGGCGGCCGGGCTCTCCAAGATCCGCGCGGTCGCCGCGATCTCGCAGCGGTGGCCGGCGACGGCCGGGCACATTCGCTGCGAACTGTGCCCGGCCGGTCGCTGAGGCCGGCCAGCCGTCCGCCGCCGCGCCACCGACAGGGCCCGCCGCCGGCGGGCCCTTCGTGCATCCGGGGGTGCCCCGGCCGCCGAGGCACGGTAGAAAGCCGTCTCACCCGAGGAGAAGCCCATGGCCGTCTCGACCGCGAAGAAGAAGTCCGCCCCCCGGGCGATCCCCGCGCCCCGCGCGCTGGAGTACCAGGTGAAGGATCTCTCGCTCGCCGACTGGGGGCGCCGGGAGATCGAGCTCGCCGAGAAGGAGATGCCGGGCCTGATGGCGCTCCGGCGCGAGTACGGGCAAGCTGCGGCCGCTCGCCGGCCAGCGGATCACCGGCTCGCTCCACATGACCATCCAGACCGCGGTGCTGATCGAGACGCTGGTCGACCTCGGCGCCGACGTCCGCTGGGCGAGCTGCAACATCTTCTCGACCCAGGACCACGCCGCCGCCGCGGTGGCGGTGGGCCGGGGCGGCACGCCGGAGGCGCCGCGCGGCGTGCCGGTCTTCGCCTGGAAGGGCGAGACGCTGGAGGAGTACTGGGCGTGCACCGAGCGCGCCCTCGACTTCGGCGACGGGAGGGGGCCCGACCCAGATCGTGGACGACGGCGGCGACGCCACCCTGCTCATCCACAAGGGCGTCGAGTTCGAGGCGGCCGGCAAGGTGCCCTCGCCCACCCGGGCCGACTCGGAGGAGTACGCGGTGGTGCTCGAGCTGCTCGCGCGCTCGCTGAAGGAGGACCCGCCGCCGCTGGACCCGCGTCGCCAAGGACTGCGCCGGCGTCACCGAGGAGACCACCACCGGCGTCCACCGGCTCTACGAGATGCAGAAGGCGGGCACGCTGCTCTTCCCCGCCATCAACGTGAACGACTCGGTCACCAAGTCGAAGTTCGACAACCTGTACGGCTGCCGCCACTCGCTGGTGGACGGGCTGAACCGCGCCACCGACGTGATGCTGGCCGGGAAGCTCTGCGTGGTCTGCGGCTACGGCGACGTGGGCAAGGGCTGCGCCCAGGCGCTGCGCGGGCAGGGCGCGCGGGTGGTGGTCACCGAGATCGACCCCATCAACGCGCTGCAGGCGTCGATGGAGGGCTACCAGGTGGTCCGGCTGGAGGACGTGGTGGGCGAGGCCGACGTCTTCGTCACCGCCACCGGCAACCTGGACGTCATCACCGTCGCGCACATGAAGGCCATGAAGGACTGCGCGGTGGTGGGCAACATCGGCCACTTCGACAACGAGATCGACATGGCCGGCCTCCGAAGGCCACCGAGCGGGTGAACATCAAGCCGCAGTACGACGCCTTCGTGTTCCCGGACGGCCACCGGGTGCTGGTGCTGGCCGAGGGGCGGCTCCTCAACCTCGGCTGCGCCACCGGCCACCCCTCCTTCGTGATGTCGAGCTCGTTCACCAACCAGACCCTGGCCCAGATCGAGCTCGCCACCCGGCGCGACCAGTACGAGCGCAAGGTCTACGTGCTCCCGAAGCACCTCGACGAGAAGGTGGCCGCGCTCCACCTCGAGCAGCTGGGCGCGCGGCTCACCCGGCTCACCAAGCGGCAGGCCACCTACATCGGCGTCCCGCAGGACGGGCCGTTCAAGCCGGACCACTACCGGTACTAGAGGTGAGCCTCCTCGCCGCCGCGTTCCTCGGGATCGTCCAGGCGCTCACCGAGTTCCTCCCGGTCAGCTCCACCGCGCACCTGCTGGTGTTCGGCGAGCTGCTCGGCCACTCGCTCGAGGACGACCGGTTCCGGGCCTTCGTCACCATCATCCAGTCCGGCACCACCCTGGCGGTGCTGGTCTACTTCCGGGCGGACATCTGGCGGCTCGGTCGCGGCGGGGCTCCGCGCCCTCGCGCGCGGCCGGCCGCTCGAGACGGCGGAGTCGCGCCTCGGCTGGTACATCGTGCTCGGCACGCTGCCGGCCGCGGTGGCCGGGAAGCTCCTCGAGCGGCGGATCGAGGCGCTCGGGAACTGGGTGATGGTGGGCTCGCTTGTCGGGCTCGGGCTGGTCCTCCTCCTGGCCGAGCGGGTCGCGCGCCACGTGCGCGACGGTCGACGACGTGCGCGCCGACCGACGCCTTCCTCATCGGCTGCGCGCAGGCGCTCGCGCTCGTGCCGGGGAGCTCCCGCTCCGGGACCACCATCACCGGCGGGATGCTGCTCGGCCTCACGCGCGAGGCGGCGGCCCGCTTCAGCTTCCTCCTCTCCGTCCCCATCATCCTGGCGGCCGGCGCCTACAAGCTCTGGAAGACCGTGCCGCTCCTCGCCGGCGAGCCGCTCCTGGACGGTGGCGACGCTGGTCGGCACCGTCGTCTCGGCGGTGGCGGGGTACCTCGTCATCGACTGGCTGCTCGGGTGGCTGCGCACCCGCACCACCGTACGTCTTCGTGGCCTGGCGGATCGCGGCCGGCGTCGCGCTCGCGCTCCTCATCTGGACCGGCGTCCTCCCGGCCGGCGCGGCCCCCCCGCCGTCGCCCGGCCGACGGCGGCGCTGCGAGCGGGCGCGGTGAGGCTCGAGGACCTCGCCGCCGCGCTCCAGGCGCGCGCGCCGGGGACCGCGCCGATCGACCGGATCGCGCCGGAGCACCTGCCGCCGGGCGGCTTCGCGCACGGCGCGGTGCTGGTGCCGCTCCACCGCGTCGACGGCGAGGTGTGCGTGCTGCTCACCCGGCGGCCCGCCGCCATGTCCCGCCACGCCGGGCAGATCAGCTTCCCGGGCGGGCGGGTCGACCCGGGGGAGGAGAGCCTCGCCGCGGCGCTGCGCGAGGCGCACGAGGAGGTGGGGCTCGAGCCCTCCCGCGCCGACGTGGTCGGGCGGCTCAGCGAGACCCTGGTGCTCGCGTCGGCGTTCCGCTTGACGCCGTGGGTGGCTTCGGTGCCATATCCCTACCCCTACGTGGCCGCGCCGCGCGAGGTGGAGGAGATCCTGCACGTGCCGCTCGCCGCGCTCGCCCGCCCCGGCGCCCACCGCGTCGAGCCGCGCGAGGTCTACGGCTTGAGCCTCGACGTGCACTTCTTCTCGGTCGGCGAGGACGTGATCTGGGGCGCGACGGGCCGCGTGCTGGCGGAGCTCCTCTCCATCTGGAGGACGGCGTGAAGATCTACCCGGTGATCATGGCGGGCGGCTCGGGCACGCGGTTCTGGCCGCTCTCGCGCAGGAGCCGCCCCAAGCAGTTCCTGGCGCTGGCCGGCGACGCGCCGCTCCTCGCCGCCACGGTGGGCCGCCTGCCGCCGCTGGCGCGGCCGAGGCGAGACCTTCGTGGTGTGCGGGCCGAAGCACGCGGCCGCCGCGCGGCGGCTGGTGCCCGCGCTGCCGACGGAGAACTTCATCGTCGAGCCGTGCGCGCGGAACACCGCGCCCTGCGTCGGCCTGGCCGCGCTCGCACGTGGCGGCGCAGGGATCCCCGCGGGATCATCGCGATGCTCCCCGCCGACCACCACGTGGCGCGGCCGGAGGCGTTCCGCGACGCGCTCACCGCCGCGGCGCGCGCTGGCCGAGGCCGGCTCGATCGCCACCATCGGCATCCGCCCCTCGCGCCCGGAGACCGGCTACGGCTACCTGAAGCTCGGGCCCGCCTGGCCGGCGCGCGGCCGCGGGAAGAAGCGGCTCTCCGCGCACAAGGTGGAGCGCTTCGTCGAGAAGCCCGACGTCGTCACCGCCGCGCGCTACCTCGCCGACGGCAACTACCTCTGGAACTCCGGCATCTTCGTGTTCCGCGCCGACGTGATCCTGGAGGAGATTCGGCCGGGCCATGCCGGTGCTCGGCGAGCAGCTCGAGGCCATCCGCAGGGCGCTCGGCACCCCGCGCTACGCCCGGACGCTGAAGCGCGTCTTCCCCGACTGCCCCTCCATCTCGATCGACTACGGCGTGATGGAGAAGAGCCAGCGGATCGCGGTGGTCCCGGCCGACTTCGGCTGGAGCGACGTGGGCAGCTTCGCCGCGCTGTCGGACGTGCGGCCGACCGACCACCTCGGCAACGTGGCCGAGGGGGACGCGCTCGTCATCGACGGCCGGAACAACGTGGTGCTGGCCGGCAAGGCGCGCCCGGTGGCGGTCATCGGCCTCGACGACGTGGTGGTGGTCGACGCCGGCGACGCCATCCTGGTGTGCCGGCGCGATCGCGCGCAGGACGTCCGCAAGGCGGTCGAGGAGCTGGGCCGCCGGGGGCGCGAGCTCCTGTAGCCCTCCCGTTCGATGACTCGGCGCGGCGAAGTCCGCGCCGGGCGCGCGCGCGCCGCGTCTGTCCGGGGCGTCCCGGCTCCGCCGCCGAGATGCTATAGACCGGCCGACCGCGGGGGGCGGACGTCCGGCGAGCGCGCCGGGCGCGGGGCCTGCCCGCGCCGCCCGGCAGGACGACATTCAGACCGCCGAGGACGACCATGGCCAAGCTCTCCCCGACCATCTTCCGCGAGTACGACATCCGCGGGCTGGTCGACCAGGACCTCACCGAGGAGGCCGTGCACCAGCGTCGGGCAAGGCGCTCGGCACCCGGATCCGCGAGGCGGGCGGGCGGCGCGCCGCGGTCGGCTGCGACTGCGCGCCTCTCCGGGCCGCGCTTCGCGACGGCCGATGATCTCGGCGCTCGCCTCGACCGGCGTGGACGTGCTCGACCTCGGGGTGGTGCCGACGCCGCTCACCTACTTCGCGGCCCACACCGCTCGGCGTGGACGGCATCTGCATGATCACCGGCTCGCACAACCCGCCGGAGTACAACGGCCTCAAGGTCGGCCTCGGCGCCGCCACCTTCCACGGCGAGGAGATCCAGGCGCTGCGCGCGCCTCGCCGAGGCGGGCCCGTTCGCGACCGGCCAGGGGCACGGTCACCGAGGCGGACGTGGTGACGCCCTACCGCGAAGTACGTCGCAGGAGAACATCCGGCTGGGGAAGCGGCGGCTCAAGGTGGTGGTCGACGCCGGCAACGGCACCGGCGGGGTGGTGGCGGTGCCGCATCTTCCAGGCGCTCGGGATCGAGGTGGTGCCGCTCTTCATCGAGATGGACGGCAGCTTCCCGAACCACCACCCCGACCCGACCGTGGAGAAGAACCTCGAGCACCTGAAGCGCAAGGTGCTCGAGACCGGGGCCGACGTGGGCATCGCCTACGACGGCGACGCCGACCGGGTCGGCGCGGTCGACGAGCAGGGGAACATCCTGTGGGGCGACCAGCTCATGATCCTCTTCTCCCGCGCGCTCCTCGCCGAGGAGCCCGGCGCGACGATCGTCGGCGAGGTGAAGTGCTCCTTCACCCTCTACGACGACATCGCGCAGCGCGGCGGCCGGCCCATCATGTGGAAGGCCGGGCACAGCCTCATCAAGGCCAAGATGAAGGAGGAGGGGGCGCTCCTCGCCGGCGAGATGAGCGGCCACATCTTCTTCGCCGCACCGCTGGTTCGGCTTCGACGACGGCATCTACTCGTCCGCCCGCCTGCTCGAGCTGCTCTCCCGGACCGACCGGCCCATGTCCTCGCTCCTCGCGGACGTGCCGCGGACCTACTCCACCCCGGAGCTGCGGGTCGGACTGCCCCGAGGAGAAGAAGTTCGAGGTGGTGCGCCGGGCCCAGGAGTTCTTCGCGGCGCGGTACGACGCGGTCGACGGTGGACGGCGTGCGGGTGGTCTTCCCCGACGGGTGGGGGCTGGTGCGCGCCTCCAACACCCAGCCGCTGCTGGTGCTCGCGCTTCGAGGCCAAGACCCCGGGGCGGCTCGCGGAGATCCAGGCGCTGGTCCGCGGCAAGGTCGACGAGCTGCTGCGCGAGGTGGGGGCCTAGGCCGTGGCCGCTCGCTCGCGATCGGGGTCGACCTCGGCGGCACCAACGCCCGCGCGGCGGTGGTGGACCGGGACGCGGGCGAGATCATCGCGTCGCACAAGGAGCCGCTGCGCGACCGGGCGCCGGACGCGGTGGTGGGCGCGCTCGTCCACGTGGTGACGGAGGCGTCCCAGGCCGCCGGGATCACCCCGGCGTCGGTGGGGCGGATCGGGATCGGCGTGGCCGGGCAGGTGATGGGCCACACCGGGCTCGTCACCAACGCGCCCAACCTGGGCTGGCGCGACGTGGCCTTCGGCGGGCTGGTCGAGAAGGCGCTGGGCGTCCCGGTGCGGGTCGCCAACGACCTCTCGGTGGCGGCCTGGGGCGAGAAGCGCTTCGGGGCCGCGCGCGGGATCGACGACGTGGTGCTGGTGTTCGTCGGCTCCGGGGTCGGCTCGGGGCTCATCCTGGCCGGGCGGCTGCACGAGGGGGCGCAGGGGGTGGCCGGGGAGCTCGGGCACACCAAGGTCCGCCTGCCGCGGCCGGGGTTCACGCCGCGCCGCTGCGGGTGCGGGCAGCTCGGCTGCCTGGAGGCCTACACCTCGGGCGTGAACGTCGCGGCGCGGGTGCGCGAGGAGCTCGCCGCCGGCGCCGCGTCCCGGATCCTCGAGCTCGTGGACGGCGACCTGGTCCGCGTCACCGCCAGCGTGGTGGAGGACGCCCACGCGCTCGGCGACGCCTACGCCGTGGCGCTCTGGGAGGAGGTGTCCCGCCTCCTCGGGACGGCCGTGGCGAACCTGGTCACGCTGCTCAACCCCGCGCGGCTCATCCTCGGGGGCGGCGTGATCCTGGGCGCGCCGCGCCTGGCGGAGCTGACGCTGCGGCAGTTTCACGAGAGCGTCTCGCGCTCCGCCACCCGCGGCCTCTCGGTCGAGCGCGCCTGGCTCGGAGACGACGCGGGCGTCATCGGCGCCGCGGTGCTCGAGTAGCCGGAATCCGATCTCCGGGCGCTCCTCGCCGGCCACGCCTCAGTGCACCGAGAGTGGAGATTACCGTCGGGCGATCTCCTCTCGAACGGATCCAACCGGGGCGGACGACGATCGCGCGGAGCGATCGCGCGTGACGAAACGTGTGACGGTTCCTTGACGATCGAGATCGCGCGCTGCTAACCTCCGCTCAACTTGTCCATTCTGAGAGTGTCCAATCGCGACATCGAATGGACGTTCCGAGGAGGGAACAGATGGCTGCGAAGAAGAAGACCGTGAAGAAGACCGCTGCGAAGAAGCCGGCCGCCAAGAAGAAGGTCGCCAAGAAGAAGAAGTAACGCTGGCCTCTTCAAGCCTGCGTAGCAGCCGCGGCCGCCTCCGGGCGGCCGCTGGTTTTTCGGGCTAGGAGGTGGGCATGTCCCTCACCGCTCGAGAGATCGCCGCCGTGGTCGCGGAGCTCGCGCCGCTGGCCGGCGCGCACGTCGAGGCGGTGCGGGTCCACGCCGAGCGAGCGCTCACGCTGTCGCTCAGCGGTCGCGCCGGCGAGGTCCTCCTCCTCGTCTCCGCCGAGCCGGACGTCACCCGCCTCCACGCCGCCACCCGCCGCCCCCGCCAGCCCGACGCCCCCTTCGCGCTCCAGGCGCTGCTCCGGCGCGAGCTGGAGGGCGCCCGGCTCACCGCCCTCGAGACGCTCCCCGGCGACCGGGTGGTGGCGCTCGCCTTCGAGCGGCGCGGCGAACGGATCCGGCTGGTGGCGGAGCTGACCGGCCGCCACGGGAACCTCTTCCTCGTCGCCGCCGACGGCACCATCCGCGCCGGCGCCGGCCGGAACCTCTCGCAGCGCCGGGAGCTCGTGCCCGGTCGGCCCTACGTCCCGCCCACGCTCCCGCCCGCGGGCCCCGACGCGGGACAGGACCGCGTCCGGTTCGCGCCGGTCGAGGGGGCCGCCCACCCGCTCTCGGCCGCGGTGGAGCGGGCCTACCAGGAGCGCGAGGAGGCCCGGCTCCTCGCCGACGGGCGGCGGCGGCTGCGCGAGCCGGTGCGCGCCGCCGCGGCGCGGTGCGGTCGGGCGCTGGTGAAGCTCGCCGACGAGGCGGCCCGGGTGCCCGCCGCCGAGGCGGATCGCCGCGTGGCCGACCTGCTCAAGTCGAGCCTCCACCGGGTGCCGCGCGGCGCGCGCGAGGTGACCGTCACCGAGTGGACCGAGGAGGGGCCGCGCGAGGTGCGGGTGGCGGTCGATCCGGCGCTCACGCCGCAGGCCAACATGGAGCGGTACTACCGCCGCTACCGGCGCATCGCCGAGAGCGCGACGCGGGTGGAGGCGCGCGCGGCCGAGGTGCGCGGGCGCGAGGCGGCGCTCCGGGCGCTCCTCGCCGCCATCGAGGCGGCCGGCCTGGCCGACCTGCCGCGGCTCGAGAAGGAGGCGCGCCGCCTGGCCGCGGGTCCGCGCCCGGCCGCGCCGCCGCGCCGGAAGCACGACGAGCCGGCCCCGCCCTACCGGAGCTTCCGCTCGCTCGCGGGCGTCGCGCTGCTGGTGGGCCGCGGCGCGTCGAAGAATGACGCGCTCACCCTCCGCGTGGCGCGGGGCAACGACCTCTGGCTGCACACCCGCGGACTCCCCGGCGCGCACGTGGTGGTCCGGCTCGAGAAGGGCCGGGCCCCCGACCAGGAGACGCTGCTCGACGCGGCGCACCTCGCGGTCCACTTCTCCGACGCGCGCGGTGAGCCGCAGGCCGAGATCGCCTACACGCGGGCCAAGCACGTGCGGAAGCCGAAGGGGTCGGCGCCGGGCGCGGTGACCTACAGCCAGGAGAAGGTCTTGCTGCTCCGCGTCGAGCCCACCCGGATCGAGCGGCTGCTCTCGGAGGAGGAGGGAGAGACGCCGTGAAGGCGTGACTCCTCGAGCGGCGGCACCGCGCCAGGATGACGACCGGATGGCTCTCCCGGCTGGCCGGGGGCGAAGCCCCCGTAGACATCGTCAGCCTCCCGCGCTACGATGCCCCGTCTTGCGACCTCCGGAGTCCAGCCGCCAGCTCACGCTCCCCTCCCGCGAGGTGCGCCTCTCTGCCGCGCGCCGGCTGGTCGACGAGCTCTCGTCGCTCCTCTTTGAGCGCGTGCGCCTGACCGTCCACGACAACCGCTCCACCATGGTCTCCTTCCGCCGGCGCCCCGGGGAGGTCCACTACCGCGTCCACCACATGTTCCTCGAGGCGCCCGGCGAGGTGGTGTCGGCGCTGGCCGCCTTCGCCGGTCCCGGCCGCGGGGGAGCGGGCGCCCGGCGCAGGCGGGCCGGGAGCCACATCGACGCGTTCGTGAAGGCCCACCGGGCCCGGATCGGCGCCCCGCGCGCCGACCGGCTCGAGCCGCTCGGGCGCGTCCACGACCTGCAGGCCATCTTCGACCAGGTGAACGCCGAGCACTTCGAGGACGCCATCGAGGCGCGCATCGGCTGGGGTCCGGTCCGGTCCGGCCGCCGCCGGCGCACCGTCAAGACCGGCGTCTACGTGCAGGACGCCCGCATCATCCGGATCGACCCGACGCTGGACCGGCCCGAGGTCCCGGCCTTCTACGTCGCCGCGGTGGTGTTCCACGAGATGCTGCACCAGGCGGTGCCCGCCCGCGAGGTGAACGGGCGGCGGGTGGTGCACGGCCCCGAGTTCCGGCGGCGCGAGCGGGCCTACCCCGACCATGCGCGGGCGCGCGCCTGGGAGGAGCGGAACCTGGCGCTCCTGCTCTCGTCGCCGGCCTGAGCGGGGCGGCGGCCCCGAATCGCGGTCGGGCGCGACCCGCCGCGCTGTGCCATGATCAAGGTGCGCCCGATGGCACGCCGCGATCTCGTCCTCGCAACGCTCCTCGCCCTCGGCGCCGCCGGCTGCATGTCGGCGCGGGGCAAGCCCACCGAGGAGCCGGTGCTGTACGGGGTCGAGCTGAAGGGCGTCCACGCCTTCGACAAGGACGACATCCTCGAGAAGATCGCCACCCAGCCGTCCGACCGCTTCGCCTGGGGGGAGGCCCGGCGCCTCGATCCGGACGCGCTGGCGGTGGACGCGAAGCGGGTGGAGGCGTTCTACCGCGAGCGCGGCTACTACGACGCGCGGGTGGTGGACGCGCAGACGGTCCCCGCCGGGAGGGGCCGCGTCAAGGTGGTCCTGCGGGTGAACGAGGGACAGCCCGTGCGCGTCGCGAGCGTCCAGGTCACCGGCCTCGAGGAGGCCCCGCAGGCCGCGGCGCGGGTGCGTCGCCTGCCGCTCCGGCAGGGCCAGATCTTCACGGAGGGCGCCTACGACGGCACGCGCGCGGCCATCCTGGCGGCGCTGAAGGGGACCGGCTGGGCCACCGCCACCGTCGCGCAGGAGGCGCAGGTGCTGCCCTCCGAGCACGCCGCCCACGTGAGCTACCGGGTCGAGGCGGGACCGCGGCTGCGGTTCGGGGCGCTCGGGGTGACGGGCGGGCGCGCGGTCTCGCGCGACCGCGTACGCGCGCAGGCCGCGCTCGAGATCAAGCCGGGCGACTGGTACGACGAGGAGGCGCTCGCGAAGGCCCAGGCGCGGGTCTTCGCGCTCGGCGTCTTCGGCGCGGTGCGGGTGACCCCGGCGCCCCCCGACCTCCGGCGCGGGATCGTCTCCGTCGACGTGAACGTCACCGAGGCGCCGTTCCGCACGCTGCGCGCCGGCCCGGGCGTCGGCATCCAGGCCAACACCCGCTGGGACCTGAACGCGACGGCCGGCTGGACCCACCGGAACTTCATGGGCAACCTGCGCAAGCTGCAGCTCGAGCTGCGCGCCGGCTACGCCTGGCTCCTGTCCCGGCCGCGGAAGGAGGGCGCGGTGGTGCTCGCCGCCGCCGAGTTCTCGCAGCCGAGCGCCATCAGCAGCCGCATCGACGCGTCCACGCGGCTCGAGGTGGAGCGCGGGCTGGAGCAGGCCTACGACTTCTGGTCGGAGCGGCTGAAGGTGAGCTTCCCCATCCGCTTCACGCAGCGGCTGGTGGCGATCCCCTCGTGGAACCTCGACGTGTACCAGCTCTCGAACGTGGCGGGCGGCTTCGATCCGAACCAGCCCACCGACCGGGGCCCCGAGCTGCAGAACTGCAACGGGAGCGTGTGTCTGCTCACGTACCTCCAGCAGAGCCTCCAGTGGGACGGGCGGAACGATCCGATCAACCCCCGCCGCGGCCTGGCCGCCTCGCTGGTGGTGCAGGAGGGCTTCCCGCTCGGCGGGTACGGCTACCGCTACCTGCGCTTCGTGCCCGAGCTGCGCGGGTACCTCCCGCTCGGCAAGCGGGTGGTGGTCGCGGCCCGCACGCGGGTGGGCATGCTCGTCCCGGTGGGCGAGGCGGGGGAGCCGCCCATCGTGGCGCGCTTCAACGGCGGCGGCCCGCAGTCGCAGCGGGGCTACTACACCGGGCGCCTCTCGCCCATGGTGCTGCGCAGCGGCAACTGGGTGCCGGTGGGGGGCAACGGCACGGCGGACGGCTCGGTCGAGCTCCGCATAGACATCTCGAAGAGCTGGGGCGGGGCGGTGTTCGTGGACGGCGGCAACGTCTCGCGCCCCTCCGCGGTCCCGAGCGCCTACCAGTCCGCGCTCGACCCCACCCTGCTGCAGTGGGCCGCCGGCCTGGGCGTCCGCTACCGCACGCCGTTCGGGCCGATCCGCTTCGACGTCGGGGTGCAGGTCCCGACCGAGTTCGGGGCGGGGGTGCCCTTCGAGCAACGCTTCCCCACCGTACCGAGCGTGGAGAACGCCGGGGCGCTCATCTACGACCGCGACGGGAACGTGGTGGGGACCGTCCCCTTCACCCACCGCGAGCCCTGGATCGCCTTCCACGTCTCGATCGGGGAGGCCTTCTAGGTGGGCCGCCTGCGCGCCACGCTGGCCGGGCTCGGCTGGGCGCTGCTCGGCCTGCTGGCGCTCGCCGGCCTGGCGCTCTCGGGGGCCACCCTGCTCGCGAGCTCGGAGCGCGGCCGCCCCTTCGTCGCCTCGACGCTGATCCACTTCGCCGACGAGGCGCTGGCCGGTCACCTCGAGCTCGAGGGGCTCGAGGTCCTGCCGAACGGCGGCGTCGAGGTCCGGGGGCTCCGGGTGCTCGACCCGGACGGCCACCTGGTGCTGGCGGTGGACCGGGCCCGCGTCTTCGCGGACCTGACCCGGCTCCGGAGCCGCTCGGTCGGCCTCACCGTCGAGGCGGAGGGCGGATCGGTGCTCCTCGAGGAGGAGGCGGACGGAGGGATCTCGATCTCTCGCGCCTTCGCCCCGAGCCGCCCATCCCCGCCCAGGCCGCCCGGCGCGGCCAGCGAGCCGTCCGGGCCGGGCCTCCGGCTCCGCTTCCAGCAGGTCACCCTGCGGCGCGCCAATCTCTGGTGGGTGGACGCGCAGGGGGCCACCCGGCTCGAGGCGCAGGCGATCGACGTCGACGCGCGCGGCGTGATCGGGCCCGGGCTGGCCCGGGTGCAGCTCCGGCTCACCGGCGCGCTCGACCTGCCGGTCTCGGCCCCGGTGTCGATCGAGGTCCGCGGCGCGCTCGAGGGCGAGGCGCTGCGCGTGGGGGTGCTGCGCGCCCGCGTCGGGGACACCTCGGTGGAGGGGCTCTGCGAGCTCGACCTCGGCACACGGCGCGGCCGGGCCGCGCTCGGGCGGCTCGCCGTGGATCGCGGCGAGGCGCACGCGCTCGTCCCGCAGGTCGACCTCGCCTCGGATCTCGACGCCACCGCCTACGCCGAGTCGGACGGGAGCGTCGCGACCCTCGCCGTCCACGTCGCCCCCCGGACCTCCGGCGCTGGCGGCGCGGCCGGCGCGGAGCGGGCCGGGCGGGGCGACGCCGCGGCGGCGGTCCGGCTCGACGGCAAGCGCGCCATCGGCGTGGACGTGGCGCTCGAGCGGCTCGATCCGGCGCGCCTCCACGCCCGCGCGCCCAGGGGCGAGGTCACCCTCACCGGGCACGGCGGCGCCGCCGGCGACGCGCTCGAGACGCTGCGCGGCCGGGTGGAGGTCTCGCTGACCCGCTCGCGTCTGCGGGGCGCCGAGCTCGGCCCGGGCCAGCTCTCCGCGCGCGCCGACCGCGGCCGCCTCGACGTCGAGCGGCTCTCGCTGACCGCGCCGGGCCTCTCGGCGCGGGGCTCGGGCAGCTGGCGTCAGGGGGGCCAGGTGTCGGGGAAGGTGGCGCTGGACGCGACCGACCTCGCCCGGGCGCTCGCGAACGCCGAGGCCCTCCTCGGCGCCAAGCTGCCGGCGCTGCGGGGGCGGGTGGCGCTCGACGGCGCCGTCTCCGGCACCGCGGCGCAGCCGGTGGTCGACGCCAGGCTGGACGCGCCGCTCCTCGGCGTGGGCGGGGTGGCCCTGGCCGGGCTCAAGGGCGAGGCGCGGCTGGCCGGCCCGCTCCGCGATCCCACCGCGCGGCTCGAGGCGTCGGTCGAGCGGCTGCGGCAGGGGGATCGCGAGCTGGCGCGGTCGCTGCTCGTCCGCGGCGAGCTGACCCGGGCCGAGGCGCGGCTCGACGCGTCCGCCGACGTCCCGGGCTTCGGGCGGGAGCCGGTGACGCTGCGGGCGGTGGCGCGCCGCACCGAGGAGGCCGACCAGCTCCTCCTCACCGAGCTCGCGCTCGCCTACCCCGGCACGCGCTACGCGCTCCTCGGGACCACCGCGGCTGTTCCTCTCCGGCCCGCGGGTGGACCGGCTCGCGCTCGCCTCCGGTCCGCAGCGGATCACCGCCGAGGGCGGGATCGTGACGCGCGGGGCACGCCAGTCGTTCGACCTCCGGCTCGTCCTCGAGCAGGTCCGGCTGGAGGCGCTGCCGGCCGGGATCCTCCCGGCGGAGGAGCGGATCGCCGGGGCCGTCTCGGCCGACGTCGGCGTCACCGGCCCGGTGGAGCGACCGGTCGTCGCGGGGCGCTTCTCGGTCGCCGAGGGGCGCTGGCGCACGCTCGAGGGGCTGAAGGCGCTCGGCGACCTCCGCTGGGACGGAGGCGCGCGGCGGGTGGTCGCCTCGACCGCGATCGCCCGCGCCGCCGGCGGCACCGCGGACGTCGCGCTCGATCTGCCGGTGCCGCTCGCGGCGCGGCCGGCCCAGCCGGTCTCGGTGAAGGTCCGGGCGGCGGGGCTGCCGCTCGACGCGCTGCTCGAGGCGGCCGGGGTCGAGCTCCTGGCGTCCGGCGCGCTCTCGCTCACGGCCAGCCTCTCCGGCGCCGCCGGCGCGCCCGCGCTCCAGGCGGAGGCGACGCTCGCCGACGGGACCTACGAGGACCTCGCCGCGATCGGGCTCACCCTGCGCGCCGAGGCGCCGGGGGAGCGGCTCGCGATCCGGGCCGAGGCGCTGCTCTCGGGCCAGCGGGCGATCCGGGCCGAGGCCGAGGTCCCCCTCGACCTGTCCGAGCTGCTCGTGCGCCCGGCGGCCGCGCTGCGCGCGCTGCGGGCCGCGCCGGTGACCGGCGGCGCGGAGGTCCCCGGGCTCGACCTCTCGCTCCTGACCGGCCGGCTCGGGCTGCCGGAGGGGCTGGCCGGGCGGCTCGTGGCGGAGGCGCGGCTCGAGGGGACGCTCTCGGCGCCACGCGGCAGCGCCACGGTGGGGCTCTCGGAGGGTGCGGCCGAGGGCTACTCGGGCATCGCGGCCAAGCTCGACCTGACCGCGGGGCCGGAGCGGATCGCGGTGACCGCGCGGGCCGGGCTGCGCGGCGAGGAGGTGCTGCGCGCCACCGGGTCGCTCGGGGCGCCGCTCGAGCGGCTCGCCACCCGCGCCGGGCTCCGCGCGGCGCCGCTCGCGCTCGAGGCGGTGGTGCCCCGCGTCTCGCTCGCGAGCACCTCGACCGCCACCATGCTGGTGGAGGGGACGCTGGAGGGCCGGCTCACCGCCGACGGGACCCTCGGCGCGCCGCGCCTCGCGCTCGACCTCCAGGGGCAGCGCGTCGCCGTGGACGGCCGCGCGCTCGGGGAGTTCGTCGTCCGGGCGCGCTGGGCGGGCGCGCGCGCGACGGCGGACGCCTGGCTCGCGCCCCCGGGCGGTGGGAGGCTCGAGGCGGCGGCGGCGGTCGACCTGCGCGCCACCGTGGAGCTCCGCGCCGCCGAGGTCCGGGCCGCGCCCACCGAGCTCACCGTCCGGGCCAAGGCGCTCGACCTCGGCTTCGTGCCGGCCCTGCTGGCCGGGGTGGTGCGCGAGGCGGGGGGCAAGCTCGAGGCGGACGTCACGGCGCGCGGGCCGCTCGGGCGCCCCTCGCCGCGCGGGAGCGCGCGCGTGACCGGCGGTCGGCTGGCGGTCTCGGAGCTCGGCGACTGGACCGGGATCGAGGTGGAGGCCACCGTCACCGACGACGCGGTCGAGCTGACCCGCATCGCCGCCCGCCGCGCGCACGGCACCCTGGAGGCGCGGGCCACGCTGCGCGGCCTCGCCCGCGGCCAGGGGCGGCTCGAGGGGAAGCTCACCACCCGGAACCTCGCCATCATGCGGGCGGGGATGGACCTCGCCACCTTCGACCTCGACGTGGACGTCTCGGGCGGCTACCGCGCCGGCCTGCTCGAGGCCAAGCTCGAGATCGCGCGCGGCGGCACCATCCGGCTCCCCAAGCGGACGCCGCGCACGCTGCAGACCCTGGAGCGGCGCGGGGACATCGTGGTGGGGCGCAAGGTCGAGCGCCGGAGCGGGCTCGCGGCGCTGCCGCGGCCGCCCGGCGCCGCCGAGGGGCCGCTCACGATCCGGCTCCACGTGATCGCCCCCGGGCGGCTCATGGTGGTGAGCGACAACCCGCGCACCCGGATCGAGCTGAAGGCCGACGTCACCTACGAGCTCACGGGCACCGAGCAGTACGCCACCGGCACGGTGGAGGTGGTGCGCGGCGACGTGGAGCCCATCGGCGGACGGAACTTCCAGGTGGAGCGGGCCAAGGTGACCTTCACCGGCGGCCCGCCCATGGCGGCGCTGCTCGACGTGGAGGCGATCTACGTGCACCCGAGCGCGCGCGTCACCGCGATCATCAGCGGCCCGCTCCGCAACCCCGACTTCCGCCTCACCTCCCAGCCGCCCATGGACGAGGGGCAGATCGCCATGCTGATCGCCACCGGGAGCAGCGAGCTCAAGCCCGGCTCGGGCGGCGTCGGGACGCTCACCGGCGAGGAGGCGGGGCGGGCCGCGCTGGGCGCGGTCGCCACGAAGATGTTCAAGAACCTGGTGGCGGACAAGCTCCCGATCGACACGGTGGCGATCGAGTCGAGCTCGATCCGCGCCGGCAAGTACGTCACCGACCGGGTCTACGTCGGCTACACGCGGCGCCTCGACGCCCAGCTCGAGCAGGGGCAGAACCGGAACGAGGTCCGGGTCGAGTACCAGATCACCCCGCGCTGGTCCTTCGAGTCCCGCTACGGCGACGCGCAGTCCGGCGGGGCGAGCCTCATCTGGTCGAAGGACTACTGATCCCGTCGGGGCCCGCCTGCGCGCGGGCGGCGCGCCACAGCGCGCGCGAGATCCAGGCGGCCAGGGCGAGCCACAGGAGCGTCCGGATCACGCTGCCGGGGTCGACGAGGTGATCGCGGAACCAGGGCTCCCACCGGCGGGCCCGCACCTCGAAGGCGAGGTGGAAGTCGGCCACCGACATCGCCGAGAGCGCGAGGAAGAGCGAGGTGGGGGCGGCCGCCACCGCGCCGGCCAGGAACCCGTAGAGCGCGTACTGCGGGCTCCAGATCTTGTTGGTGGCGATCCAGACCGTGAGCGCCAGCGCCGCCCCGAGCCGGACGGTCCGGGCGACGTCGCCCCCGCCGCGCGCCGCGCGCCACGCCGCGGCGCAGGCGACGCAAGTCGCGGCGAGGAGCGGGCCGGTCGAGAGGAGCTCGAGCAGCGGCCCCCGCGGCACCCCGAGCGCGTTCCAGATCGAGTTCTCGGCCCCGCGGCCGGCGTTGAAGCGCAGGAACCAGCTCCAGCCCTCGGGCGCGGCGAGGGCGAAGGGGAGGTTCACCGCGAGCAGGGCCGCCCCGAGCCCCGCCGCGAAGCGGACGAGCGGGCCGCGCCCGGACTCGGCCGCGAGCGCGGCGAGCGCCGGGGGGGCGACCGTCCCCGGGAAGAGCTTCGCGGACACGCCGAGCGCGGTGAGGACGCCGCCCGCGCCGGGGCGCGCGCGGGAGAGGGCCAGCAGCGCCCCCGCGGTGAGCGCGATGGGGAGGAGGTCCCAGTTCAGCCCGGCGTAGTACACGAGCGCGGGCGTGGCGCCGAGCCAGAACGGCCGCGCCCCCGGCAGCCGCTCCAGCGCCAGCAGCGCGAGGAGCAGGCACCCGGCCAGGAAGAGGTAGGTGACCGTGAAATGGCCGAGCGCGCCGCCCGGCGCGAAGGAGGGCAGGTAGAGCGCCAGCCCGAGGAGCACCGGGTACTCGATCCGGTCCTCGAGGTAGGGCAGCGGGTGCGCGCCGCCTAGGTAGCGGTCGCCGTGGAGCGCGATCACGTCGGAGTAGCAGTGGTGCTGGAAGGACCAGAACCGGTAGCCGCCGCCGGCGTGGGCGGCGCCGCGCGCCACGTTCAGCCAGCCGAGGGTGAGCCAGGCCAGCGCGAGGCCGCAGGTGAGGAGGCGGAGGCGCACCGGCGCGGAAGGTAGCACGCGCCACCGGCCCCGGCGGGCCGCGCCGTCCCGGCGGCCGCTCGGGTAACATCGCGCCCCAGGTGACCTCGCTCCAGCGGCTGGCGGCCGCGCTCGCCGAGACCGTCTCGCGCACGGGCGACTTCGCCCCGTTCATCCTGTTCTTCGCGACCTTCGTCGAGTACGTCTTCCCGCCGTTCCCCGGCGACCTGCTGGTGGTGCTCGGCGCCTGGTACTCGGTGGAGGGGACGCTCTCGTGGCCGGTCACCTTCGTCTCGGTCACCGCCGGCGCGGTGGCGGGCGCCTGGGTGGACTACCGCATCGGACAGGCGCTGGGGCGGCGGCTCGACGCGCGCGCGGCGAGCCGGAGCCCGATCAACGCGGTGCGGCTGGCCCGCTTCGAGGCGAGCTACCGGCGCTGGGGGGCGTGGCTCCTGGTGGGGAACCGCTTCATGCCCGGGCTGCGCGCCTTCGTGTTCCTGGCCGCCGGCGCGTCCGGGATCCCGGTCCGGCGCGTCATGGTGCTCGGCGGCCTGTCGGCGGCGCTCTGGAACGTGTTCCTGCTCGGCGCGGGGGCGCTGGTCGCCCACAACGTCGAGGAGCTGGTGGGGGTGGTGGATCGCTACACGCGCGCGGCGTGGGTGGCGCTGGTCGCCATCGCGCTGGTGGCCTGGGTGGTCGCAATCTGGCGGACCCGGGCGCGCCTGCGCGCGGCTCGCGCCGCGCCGGACCGGCCGGCCGGGCCGGAGCGCCGGTGACCGTCGCGCTCGCGCTGGCGCTCCTCGCCGCGGCCATCCCGGAGGGCGTGGCCCGCTATGGCCTCGAGCTGTCCGGGGAGCCGGTCGGCGTCGCGGAGCTCTCGGTCCGGTGCGACGGCCCGCGCTGCCGGGTGGCCTGGGAGACCGCGCTCCGCGCGCCGGCGGAGGCGGGCGGGGCGGTGCGCCGGCGGCGCGTGACGTCGTGGGTGGATCGCGCCGGGCGGCTCGCCGGCGCCGTCCGGATCGACGAGGACGGCGTGGCGCGGCCGGGCAGGGCGGTCCCGGGCCTCGTCCCGTCCGCCGCGGCGGAGCTCGCGCTCCTGGGCGCGGACGTCCCCGGGGTGCCTGGACGCGTTCGACGAGGAGACCGGGCGGGCAGGGCGAGCCTGCGCGCGCCCCGCGGGGCCGGCATCAGCAGGGGCAGGCCGCCGCCTTCGGGACGTGCACAGGGACGGCGCCGCCGAGCGCGACGAAGCGCAGGTCGCGCCCGCGAGCGGGTGGATCGCGGCGGAGGTGCTGGGCGAGCGCGAGGAGCTCCTGGCCGCGCCGGACGGCTTCCCGGCCGAGGTGCGGATCCCGGCGCAGGGGGTCCGCTTCCGCCGCGACCCGGGCGCGGGCGTGCCGGCGCGCCCGCCCACGCTGTCGGTCCGCGTCCCCGGACCGGCGGATCCCTCGGCGGCGCGCCGCCTCTGCGGCGCTCGCGGCGGACGCGCCGGCGGCGGGGACGGTACCGGCGAGCGCGCCGGCGCCGCGCGCGAGCGGCGCGGGGTGCCGGGCGCAGGCGGAGGCCTGGGTGGCCGAGGCGGGGAGGCGCGGCCTCGAGGCGCGCACCGCGGTGGGCGTCGCCCACGACGGCGAGGGCTTCGTCTGGCACGCGTGGGCCGAGGTCCGGGGCGCCGACGGCTGGACCGCGGTGGACCCTGCCTTCGGCGAGGCGCCCGCCCGCGGGCCGCGCTTCACCCTCGGGCGATACGCTCCGGGGGACGCCGCGGCGCGGGCCGAGGCGGGCCGGCGGATCCTCGCCTGCTGGGGACGGGGCAGGGTCGAGTAGGCCAGGCGCCCACCTCGTCGCCGCGACTTTCACTCTGCGCGTGAGCGGCCGGCCGGCGTAGGATTCGGCGATGCTCCGCCGCGCCGCAGCCTTCGATCGCACCGAGGTCCTGGCCGCCGCCGATCGCGCGCGCGTGCGCGGGCGGCGGCGCAAGGCGGTGGCGCTCTACCGGCAGGTGCTGGCGGTCCTCCCCGAGGACCTGGCGGTCCACGGGAAGCTGGCGCCGCTGCTCGCGGCCGGCGGCGAGCGCGAGGCGGCCCTGGCGAGCTTCCGCAAGGCCGCGGCAGGCCACGAGCGGTCCGGCTTCGTGGACCGCGCGCTGTCGGTCCTGGGCCAGGCCGCGGAGCGCTTCCCGGAGGAGGAGCCGCTCTGGGAGGAGCAGGCCCGCCTCCACCTCTCGCGGGGCCGGCGCGCCTCGGCGGTGGCGGCCCTCACCCGCGGCGGCTCGGGCTGCCTGGCGCGGCGCCAGCTCGCCCAGGCGGAGCGCCTGCTCGGCCGGGCCGCCACCCTCGAGCCGTGGCACCCGGAGACGACCGTGCTGCTGGCTCGGGTGAAGGTCCGGGCCGGCCGCCGCGACGAGGCGCTCGCGCTCCTCGACGCGCTGGCAGCCCGCACCGGCGGGCGCGCCCGCGCGCGGGCGAGACGGCTCGCCTTCCGGCTCTCGCCGACGCCGGTGCGGCTGTGGCGGTGGCTGCGGGCCTGAGGGAGCCGGTGTCCGTTGATGGCGTGGAGCGCGCGCGGCGTGAGCCGGGGGCGGCTCCGTGCGTACGGAGACGCCCCCCGCCCTCACCGCGCCCGGCCCGCCAGGAAGCGGAGCAGCGCGCACGCCTTCGGCACGAGCGAGGCGAGGTCCACCTCCTCGTCGAGGGTGTGGAACGCTCTCCCACCGGGGCCGAGGCCGTCGATGGACGGGATCCCGCCCGCGGCGGTGGTGCAGGCGTCGGAGGCGCCGCCGGCCAGCGGCGCCTCGCCCTGCCCGAGGCCGCTCTCGCGCTGGCAGTCGCCGTACTCCTTCGCGATCGCCGACGAGGCGCTGGTCCGCTCGAGCGGGTCGCGCCAGGACAGCCGCGAGACGGCGATGGAGGTGCCGGGCACGGCGCCCTCCGCCGCGGCCGCCTCCACCGCCTCGAAGAGCGCGGTGCCGTCGGCGACCGTCTCGAAGCGCAGGTCCACCTCGCAGCTGGCGCTGGCGGGGACGGTGTTCTTGGTGGTGCCGCCCGAGACGAGCCCCACGTTCACGGTCACCCCGCGCGCCGGATCGGTGAGCGCCTGGACCCGATCGACGAACCGGGCGATGGACCAGATCGCGTTCCGGCCCTTGTCGTGCTCGTTCCCGGCGTGGGCGGCGACGCCCTTCGCGTCGGCGCGGACCGCGGCGGAGCCCTTCCGCCGGGTGACGATCAGGTCGCCCGGGCCGGCCCGACTCGAAGCCGAGCGCGCAGACCGCGCCGGCCGCGTGCGGCCCGGATGATGGGCTGCGACTCCGGCGACCCGAGCTCCTCGTCGGAGACCAGGATCCCCTTCACCGGGACCTTCTCGAGCAGGCCGGCCCGCTTCGCCGCCGCCAGGCCCTGCAGCATCACCACGACGCCGCCCTTCATGTCGAAGGCGCCCGGGCCGAAGCCGCGGTCGCCCTCGCGGTGGTACCCCTCGAACGTGCCCGGCGCGTAGACGGTGTCCGTGTGGCCGATCAGGAAGATGGGCGGCCCCGGCGCCCGGCCGGAGAAGAGCACGTGCGGCCCGAAGCGCGAGGAGGGGCGGAGCTCCACCTCCAGGCCGAGCGATCGCAGGTGCCCGGCGGCGAGGTTCGCCACCGCCTCCACCCCCGGCCGGTGCTGCGTGAACGAGTTCTGCGTGACGAGCCGCTCGAGCAGCGCCTCCATGGCGGCCCGCTGTCCCTGGAGCCAGACCAGCGCGTCCTCGACTCGACCGGCCATGTTCCCCCGTCTCCTCGTGTGCTCGTCTCCCGCGCGGGCAGGGCGGCGCTGGCCGCGCGCGGGCGCACCCGGTATAAGGGCGGCGCATGTCCACGGGCAAGCGCTTCCGGGCGGCGGTGATCGGCGGCTCGGGCTACGGCGGCGCGGAGATGATCCGGCGGCTGCTCATCCACCCCGAGGTGGAGCTCGTGCGGGTCGCCTCGGTCGACTTCGTGGGCGAGCCGCTCTCCGCCGCCAATCCGGCGCTGGAGGGGGCGACCGAGCTCGTCTTCGAGGACCTCCCGCCGGCGCGAGGCGGCCCGAGGGGCAGACGTGGTGCTGCTCGGCCTGCCCCACACGGTGGCGGCGGCCAAGGTACCGGAGCTGGCGGCGCTCGCCCGCGGTGAAGGTCGTGGACATGACCGGCGACTTCCGGCTGCGGACGCGGCGGCCTACGCGCGCTGGTACAAGCACGTCCACCCCTCGCCCCGAGCGGCTCCGGGACTTCGTCTACGGCCTGCCCGAGCTGAACCGCGACCGCGATCCGCGCCGCGCGCTTCGTGGCCTCGCCGGGCTGCTTCGCCACCACCATCGAGCTCGCGCTCCTGCCGCTGGCGCGGGCCGGGCTCCTCGAGGGCGTCGTCCACGTGCAGGGGATCACCGGCTCCTCCGGGTCGGGCGTCGCCCCCTCCGCCGGGACGCACCACCCCGTGCGCGCCGGGAACCTCCGCGACCTACAAGCCGCTCGAGCACCAGCACGTCCCGGAGATCCTCGAGACGCTCGCGGCCGCCGGCGCGCGCGATCTGGCGCTCCGCTTCGTGCCGGTCTCGGCGCCGCTGGTGCGCGGGATCCTCGCCACCGCCTTCGTGGAGCTGCCGGAGGAGTGGACGCAGGAGCGGGTCGAGCGGCTCTACCGCGACGCCTACGCGGGCGAGCCCTTCGTGCGCGTCCCGCGGCGGCGGCTGCCCGGAGGTGGCGGCGGTGTCCGGGTCGAACCACGCCGAGGTGGGCGTGGTGGTCGGGCCCGGCGCTGGCCGGGCGCACGGACCGTGACCTGCCTCGGCGCCACCGACAACCTGGTGAAGGGCGGGGCGGGCCAGGCCATCCAGAACATGAACCTCATGCTCGGGCTCGACGAGAAGGCCTCGCTCGCCGACCCGGGCCCGTGGCCGCCATGAAGACCATCGTCCTGAAGCTGGGCGGCGAGATCGTCCGCTCCCCGAGCTCGACGTGATCGCCCGCGATCTGCGCGTGCTCGTCGACGGGTTCAATCGCGTCGCCATCGTCCACGGCGGGGGCCCGCAGGCCACCGCCCTGCAGCAGACGCTCGGCCTCGAGACGCGCATGGTGGCCGGCCGGCGCTTCACCGACGCGGCCACGCTCGAGGTGATGAAGTTCGTGGTGGCGGGGCAGCTCAACGTCGATCTGTGCGGCCGGCTGCTGGCGAACGGCGTCATGCCGGTCGGGCTGCACGGTGCGAGCGGCCACGTGATCCAGGCGCGCCGCCGCCCGCCGCGGGTGATGCAGGGCGCCGGCCCCGAGCCGGTCGACCTCGGCCTGGTGGGCGACGTGGTCGGCTTCAACCTCCCGCTCCTCGGCGACCTGTTCGAGCGCCGCTACGTCCCGGTGCTCTCCTGCCTCGGCTGCGACGACCAGGGCCAGGCGCTCAACATCAACGGCGACACGGTGGCGAGCCAGCTCGCCGGCGCGCTGCGGGCCGACGCGCTCGTGCTCGTCACCTCGACCCCGGGCGTGCTCCGCGACGTGAACGATCCCGGGAGCCGCATCCCGCGCATCACGCATCCGGAGTTCGAGCGGCTGGTGGCGGACGGCACCATCTCCGGCGGGATGATCCCCAAGCTGGAGGAGTCCTTCTCGATCCTGAAGGGCGGCGCGCACTCGGTGGTGATCGTCGGCAAGCTCGCCGAGGGCGACCTGCTCCACGCGGTCCTCCAGCCCGGATCGGCCGGGACCGTGCTCGAGTAGCGGCCGCCGGGCGCGCGTCGGCGCCGTTAAGGCGCGCGAGGTCACGGGCCCCGCGCAGCAGGCGTGGGGCCCCGCCGCGGTCCCCTCAGTTCTCGCCGCGGAGCGCCTTCATGATGCGGCCGGCGTGGCGGGCCATCCGCTGCGGGCCGTCGGGGAGGGGCCGGTCCTGGGGATCGGTGATCTGCGCGCCGCCGACGCCGGCGTACATGGTGACCTTCAGATCCCGGCCCACCGCCGCGTACTGCGGCTCCCAGCCCACCGTGGCCACCACGAACCGATCCGCCGGCGCCTCGAACATCGACACGCCGTCGGAGTACAGCGCGGGCGGGTGGGTGTCGCCGAGCAGCGAGAAGAGCGTCGGCACCACGTCGACGTGGCTCGTCACCACGTCCGGCCGCGTCGCCGGCACGCCCGGGCCGAACCAGACCGCCGGCACGTGGATCTGCTCGCTCGTCACGGCCGAGCCGTGGCCGAGGTGGCCCTTCTGCCGGAACTCCTCGCCGTGATCGCCGGTGAAGATCACCAGCGGCGCGCGCCCGCGGACCGCCTCCACCTCGCGCAGGAAGTCGTCCAGCCTGCGGTCGAGCGCGTGGGCCGCGTTGCGGGCCCGGTTCTCGATGAGCGCGCCCGGCGCGGCGGTGGCCTTGAGCCCGCCGGCCCCGTCCCAGTCCGGCGTGAAGACCCGGTCGCCGTCGCCGTAGAAGTAGTTGAAGTGGGTCCCGAAGAAGAAGAGGAACAGGAAGATGGGCTTGTCGCGGTTCGCCGCGTGCACGAACGCCCGGGCGCTCTTCATCATCTGCGGATCGCGGACCTCGGCGGCGTGGCCGTCGCACCAGGTCTCGAGGTCCTGCACGCCCCCGAACACCGTCTCCTTGAGCCCCATCCAGTCGACGCAGGAGGCGGCCAGCACCTTGGTCTGGTAGCCGTTGCCGGCCAGCGCCGGGAACAGCACCGGCTGCCGCCCGGCCCCCACGGTGGCCTCGAGCTTCTGCGCCTGGAGCCCGTACACCAGCGAGAAGAGCGTGTAGTTGGTTGAGCTCGCGCCGGCGTAGTGGCGCGGGAAGAGCGCCCCGCCCTCGGCCCGGCGCCACAGCCCCGGCATGCCGCGCGCGTCGAGGTGGTCGGCCGGGAGGCTCTCCGCCACCACGAAGAGCACGTCGGGGGTGCGGGTGAAGTGGATCTCCCTCGGATCGACGCCGGCCGGGAGCCGCTTGGAGGCGCCCTTGCCCTCGAAGGGATCGTTCTGGCGCGGGCCGAACACGCGGCGGGAGATGGACTGCATCCGCACCGGCAGCTGCAGCGGCAGCGTGCCGGAGGCGGCGAAGATGGCCGGCCCGCCGAAGTAGGTGAGCACGGCGCCGTAGACGCGCTCGCCCGCGCAGAGGAGGAGGAGGGCCAGCGCGAGCGTCCAGACCCGCCGCGCGCTCGCGAAGCGCCGGATGAACCAGGCGCCGGCGAGCACGTCGAGGGAGAGGAAGACCAGCGCGCCGCCGAGGAAGAGCGCCACGTCGGAGGCGGGGACGCCCGCCTCGCGGAGCGCGTGCGGCTGGAGCATCAGCCGGAAGAAGAAGCCGTTCAGGTGGTAGCCGACCGACTGGAACACCTGCGCGTCGATGGCCAGGCCGGCCGTGACGAGCCCCGCCGCCGCCGGCGCCGCGAGGCGATAGGCGCGCGGCCAGAGCGAGAGCGGGAGCGCCAGCGCGAAGGCGACGAGCGCGAGCAGCAGCGCCTGCGGCAGGAAGGAGGGCCACAGCCAGGCCCGGTAGGGCACGGGGGTCGCGCGCACCGCCCCCTGGATCGAGGCCGCGTACAGCAGCAGGAAGACGGGGACGTGGAGGAGCGCCCAGAGGAACGCCGGGAACCGGAGGCCACGCGCGCTCCCCCGTCCGCCGGGGGGGAGGATCGGCATCGGGCGCGCAACCTAGCATCGCCGTCCGCGCCGCGCCACCAGCCAGCCGGCTCCCATCAATCGGCCGAGGCACAGTTCGCGCAGCGAAGTGTGCCCGGCCGCTCCCTGCCGGCTGCGCACGCCCCGGCCGCTCCCCACCGGCCATGATCTTCGCTCGGCCCGGAGACGACGAGGCCGCCGCCCCCACTCGGGAGCGACGGCCTCGTACCGCCCTGGCCGCGCGGCAGGCCTCAGCCGCCGCGCGCCCGGGATCCGCGCAGGATCAGTAGACGGTCCACTGCACCATCGCCTGCGGCGCGGAGGAGAACCGGTCGAAGGAGCCGACGTCGTAGGAGTGGAGCCACCACTCGACGCCCGCGTAGATCCGGCCCGGCTTGTGGCCGAACGGCGCGAGCACGTCGACGAGCAGCTGCGGCTGCGCCCACATCTCGACGCCCTTGTCGGCGCGGTCGTCGAGGCCGTTCACGTCGATGAAGCCGGTGAACAGGAAGGGCACCTTGCCGACCGCGAACGGCACCGTCCAGAACGGCGAGAGCTGCCAGCCGTGCCGGTTGAAGTTGTCGTACCGGTAGTAGGCGTTCAGGCCCAGCACGCAGCCGGCCGGCACCACGAAGTCGAGCCCCAAGCCGCCCATGTACGCGTAGAAGCCGGCGCCCTGGTTCACCTCGCCCGCGAAGCCCCAGTTCTTGATCACGCCGAACAGCGGCTCCTTCTGGTCGAGGAGCTGGTTCACGAACAGGCGCGGGTGCCACTCGGCGTAGGCGTCGGTCCAGTCGCGGCCGTCGGTGAGGGTGCCGCGCGACAGGTCGGCGAAGAAGAAGTTGTCGCCGAACCGCCAGGTGGAGAAGTGGTTCACCGTGAGGGTGGTCTTCTCGCCGTCCTTCAGGTACCCGGAGAAGCCTGAGTCGAGGATGCTGTCGAAGCTCCAGCCCTGGAGCAGCTGGACGTTGGTGCTGGAGAAGGCCGAGAACGGCGGCTTCGCGGCCTCCGCGCGGGCGCCGCCCGCCTCCTGCGCGTGGACGGTGGCGGCCGCGAGCAGCGCGGCGACGGACAGCGCGAGTCGTGAGGTCGAGGTCATGGACGGCGCTTCTAGCCCAGTCCAGGGTCCCTCCGGAAGGGGCTTGTTGCCTCGCTGTCACACGAACGGCACGAGGTGCGCCCGCTCGCCCGGCCGTCCGTCCAGAACCTTACGTGCCGCCTCGGGAATCCGCACCTGACCGCCCTCCACCAGGGCAGCCGTGCGGACCGCCCGGAACCTCACCCGCCCCTCCGAACGGGCGATGGCCACCAGGCTGTCGACGCCGGCGTCCGGGCCGAGCGGCTCGGGGGCGAGCCGGCCGCGCGCGTGGGCCCGGACCAGGCTCACCTCGGAGAGCTTCGCCTCGTAGTGCGGGCCGCCGTCGAAGGGGTCGATCCGGCTCACGTAGCGGAAGCCGATCCGCTCGAGCATGCGCCGCACCGGCTCGGTCTCGGGACCCACCTTGCCGAGCTGCCGCTGCACGGCCGGCGGGAAGAGCGTCGCGTAGACGTCCACCGGCGGGAAGAGCTGCTGGATGAACTCCTTGTTGGCGCGGCTCATCTTGTCGGCCTCGGGGTAGTCGAGGTCGGTGAAGCGCTTGCCGAAGGCCTCCCAGAACAGGCTCCGGCCGTCCCTGGCGAGCGGCGGCATGAGCTCGGCCAGGACCGTCTCGCGGAACCGCTCGCGGTACATCGCCATGTAGAGGAAGCGCACGAAGGCGAGCTGCTTGCCCGGGTGCTCCTCCCCGCCGCGCGCGCCGGGGTCGACCACCAGGCCGCCGATCTCGGTCGGGCCGTCGAAGTGGTAGCCGATCGACAGCACCTGGTGGCGGAAGTGGCGGTCGACCGTGGAGGAGTAGTGCTCGCGCTCGGAGACGTCGAAGAAGGTGCAGGGCGACTCGCGCGTGCCGTGCTGCGCGATCACCATCGAGGTGCCGATGATGCGCCGCCGGCGCGGGTCCTCGGCCACGAAGACGTAGGCGCGCTCGAGCGGGTCGCGGATGCGCCCCGTGAAGCTGCGCACCGAGCGGTCGATGATCTCGGCGAGGGCGCGCTCGTCGTAGGGCAGGTTGACGGTGTCGAGCACCTTCGCCAGGGCCGAGAGCCCGGCGAGATCGGCCCTCTGGGCGTCCCGGAGCAGCAGCATGGGAATGCGCTAGCACGCGCTCGCCGGGCTGTCACGGAAGGTGGCCCGGCGCGCGTCGCGCGGGGCGCGCGGTTGAAACGGCGCGGGCGGCGTGCCATGGGAGACCGCGTGCGGGCGGTGGTCCAGCGGGTGTCGCGCGCCGAGGTGCGCGTGGGGGGCGAGGTCGCCGGGGCGATCGGGCGGGGGCTGCTCGTCCTGCTCGGCGTGGCCCGCGACGACCGCGACGACGACGCGCGGGCGATGGCCGACAAGCTGGCCGCCCTGCGGATCTTCGAGGACGCGGCCGGGAAGATGAACCTCGCCGTGGCCGAGGTCGCGGGGGGCCTGCTGGTGGTCTCGCAGTTCACGCTGCTCGGGGACGGGCGCAAGGGCAACCGCCCGAGCTTCGTCGAGGCGGCGCCGCCCGAGGCGGCCGAGGCGCTCTACCGCCGGGTCTGCGGGCTCCTGCGCGAGAAGGGGCTCCCGGTCGCGACCGGGGTGTTCCGGGCCCAGATGGCGGTCGAGCTGGTGAACGACGGGCCCGTCACCATCCTGCTCGACTCGAGGAAGGCGTTCTGACCGGAGGTGGACCCGTGAGCGACTGTCTCTTCTGCAGGATCGTGCGGGGCGAGATCCCCGCGCAAATCGTGAAGCAGGACCCCGACGCCGTGGTGCTCGAGGACCTCGAGCCGCAGGCGCCGGTGCACCTCCTCGTCATCCCGCGACGCCACCTCGCCACCTTGAACGACTTGACGCCGCAGGACGACGCGCTGGTCGGCCGGCTGTTCCGGCTCGCCGCCGAGGTGGCGCGCGAGCGCGGCGTGGCCGAGCCCGGGTGGCGCGCGGTGGTGAACGTGAACCGCGACGGGAACCAGGCGGTCTTCCACGTCCACCTGCACGTCCTGGGCGGCCGGGCGATGGGGTGGCCGCCGGGCTAGCGCGCCCGCTCGCCCGGCCTGCCGGTGAAAGACGCGCCGCGCCAGACGCGCCGCGGTGCGCGCGCCCCCGATGGATGATCAGCATGCGGCATCTTGAACCAGGGTGTGCGCCCTGACACCATTCGGACCTCGCAGCTCACCCGGGCGACACACGAGGTACGATGCCGCTCCTCCAGGCGACTGGGATCATCCTTCACTTCCGCGGGGTCGCAGCGCTCTCGGACGTGAGCCTCTCGGTCCAGGCCCGCACCATCCACGCCATCGTCGGCCCGAACGGCGCGGGCAAGACCAGCCTGCTCAACTGCATCTCGGGCGTGTACCGGCCCGCAGCAGGGGGACCATCCGCTTCGACGGCCAGGACGTCACGCGGCTCGCGCCCTCGCGGCGCACCGCGCTCGGCGTGGCGCGCACCTTCCAGAACATCGCGCTCTTCAAGGGCATGACGGTGCTCGACAACCTCCTCATCGGGCGGCACGTGCACCAGCACGCCGGGGTCCTCACCGGCGGCCTCTACTTCGGCCCCGGCCAGCGCGAGGAGATCGCGCACCGCGAGGTGGTCGAGGACATCATCGACTTCCTCGAGATCCAGCACATCCGCAAGAAGGTGGTCGGCACGCTCGCCTACGGCCTGCAGAAGCGGGTCGAGCTGGCGCGCGCGCTGGCGCTCGAGCCCAAGCTCCTCCTCCTCGACGAGCCGATGGCCGGCATGAACGCCGAGGAGAAGGAGGACATGGCGCGCTTCATCGTCGAGCTCAACGAGGAGCGCGGCACCACCATCGTCATGATCGAGCACGACATGGGCGTGGTGATGGACCTCTCGCACGCGATCACGGTCCTGAACTTCGGCGAGAAGATCGCCGAGGGCACGCCCGAAGAGGTCCGACGCAACCGCGACGTTCAGGACGCCTACCTGGGCCAGCAGCACGGGGCCGACGACTACTGATGACGAACGTTCTCGAGACGCTCGGCGGCGACGACACCTTCCCGAAGCTGCTCGTCCGCAACGCCCGCACCATGGGCGAGCGGGTGGCGCTGCGCGAGAAGGAGTTCGGGATCTGGCAGTCCTTCACCTGGCGCGCGTACCACGACCACGTGCGGGATCTCGCGCTCGGGCTGGTCGGCCTCGGCCTCGGCGCGGGGCGACAAGGTCGCCATCATCGGCGACAACCGGCCGGAGTGGGTCTGGTCCGAGATCGCCGCCCAGGCGGTGGGGGCCGCCTCGATCGGCATCTACCAGGACTCGAACCTCTCCGAGGTGGCCTACGTCATCGACCACTGCGACGCCAGCGTGGTGGTGGCCGAGGACCAGGAGCAGGTCGACAAGATCCTGGAGATGCTGGACGAGAAGCTGCCCAAGGTCCGGCACGTGATCTACACCGACCCGCGCGGCCTGCGGACCTACCGCCACCCCGAAGCTCCTCGCCTTCGACGCGGTGGAGGAGATGGGCCGCGTCGCTGCTGCGCGAGCGCCCCGGGCTGTGGGAGGAGTGCGTCGCCCGCGGCACCGCCGAGGACCTCGCCATCATCTGCTACACCTCCGGCACCACCGGGTTCCCGAAGGGCGCCATGCTCTCCTACCGGAACCTGCTCGCGATGGCGCTCGCGCTCCACGAGGTCGATCCCAAGCAGCCGGGACGACGAGTTCGTGCTCGTTCCTGCCGCTCGCCTGGATCGGCGAGCAGATGATGAGCCTCTCCACCGCGCTGGCGATCGGCTTCACGGTGAACTTCCCCGAGGAGCCGGAGACCGTCACCGAGAACATCCGCGAGATCGGCCCGAACGTGATGTTCGCGCCGCCGCGGGTCTGGGAGAGCATGGCGTCCACGGTGCAGGTGAAGATCATGGACACCAGCCCGTTCAAGCGCTTCATGTACGAGCGCTGGATGCCGGTGGGGCGCCGGATCGCCGACCTGCGCTTCGAGAAGAAGCCCATCCCGCTCGGCCTGCGGCTCCTGGGCTGGCTCGCGCACGTGCTGCTCTTCCGCGCGCTCAAGGACCGGCTCGGCTTCAGCAACATCCGCTCGGCCTCGACCGGCGGCGCCGCGCTCGGCCCGGACGTCTTCCGCTTCTTCCACGCCATGGGCGTGCAGCTGAAGCAGATCTACGGCCAGACCGAGATCTCCGGGATCTGCTGCATCCACCGCGAGGAGGACATCCACTTCCACTCGGTGGGCAAGCCCATCCCGGGCACCGAGGTCCGCATCTCCGACACCGGCGAGATCCTCTCCCGGAGCCCCTCGGTCTTCCTCGGCTACTACAAGAACGAGAAGGCCACCGCCGAGACGCTGTCGGACGGCTGGCTCCACTCCGGCGACGCGGGCTACCTCGAGGAGAGCGGCCACCTGGTCGTCATCGACCGGGTCAAGGACGTGATGCGGCTCGCCGACGGCACCCGCTTCTCGCCCCAGTTCATCGAGAACCGGCTCAAGTTCTCGCCCTACGTGAAGGAGGCGGTGGTGATCGGGAGCGACCGCCCCTACCTCACGGCCATGCTCTGCATCGACATGGGCGTGGTGGGGAAGTGGGCCGAGCGGAGCAAGCTCTCGTACACGACCTACACCGATCTCTCCGCCAAGCCCGAGGTCTACGACCTGGTGCAGGCGGCGGTGGACGAGGTGAACCAGACGCTGCCGGCCGCGGCGCGGATCCACAAGTTCGTGCTCCTCTACAAGGAGCTCGACGCGGACGACGAGGAGCTGACCCGCACCCGCAAGGTGCGGCGCGGCTTCGTCGAGGAGCGGTACCGGGAGGTGATCGTCGGCGCTCTACGGCGACGCGGCGGCGGTCGCCATCGACACGACCATCAAGTTCCAGGACGGCAAGACCTCCCGCATCCAGACCTCGCTCCTGGTGCGGCAGCTCGACCTCGGGAAGGCGGCCTGATGGAGCTCCTCCTCCAGCTGGTCTGAACGGCCTGGTGATCGGGTCCATCTACGCCCTGGTCGGCCTCGGCTTCGTGGTCATCTACAAGTCCTCCTCGATCCTGAACTTCGCGCAGGGCGAGTTCCTCATGCTCGGCGCCTACGTGTGCGTGGCCATCTTCACGAGCTACCACGTGCCGTTCTGGGCGGCCTTCGTGCTCACCCTGGTGTTCTCGGCGGTGCTGGGCATCCTGATGGAGCGGGTGCTGCTCCGGCCGATGATCGGCGAGCCGGTCATCTCGGTGATCATGCTCACCCTCGGGCTCGCCTCGGTGCTGAAGGCGGTGGTGCAGGGGATCTGGGGCACCGAGACCATCCCGTACCCGCCGGTCTTCCCCACCGCGCCGGTGATGGTCGGGCCGCTCCCGGTCTCGCAGGGCTACCTCTACAGCATGGCGAGCGTGGCGCTCCTGCTCGTCCTCTTCGCGCTCTTCTTCAAGTTCACCCGCGCCGGCATCGCCATGCGGGCCACCGCCTTCTCGCAGCAGGTGGCGCTCTCCATGGGCATCTCGGTGAAGCGCATCTTCGCGCTCTCCTGGAGCATCGCCGCGGTGGTGTCGGCGGTGGGCGGCGTGCTGCTCGGGCGGCGTGCGCGGCGGCGTGGACGGCGCCTTCGCCTTCTTCGGCCTGAAGGTCATCCCGGTGGTGATCCTGGGCGGCCTCGACAGCGTCCTCGGCGCGGTGGTGGCGGGGGTGATCATGGGCATCCTGGAGAACCTGTCCGGCGGCTACCTCGACCCGATCTTCGGCGGCGGCGTGAAGGAGGTCGCGCCCTTCATCGCGCTGGTCGCCATCCTGAGGCTCAAGCCCTACGGCCTGTTCGGCAAGGTCAAGATCGAGAGGGTCTGACATGCGCTGCGGCGACTTCCGCGACGAGCTACCGCGCGGACATGGCCATCTTCGAGACCCGCTTCGCGCGGGGGCTCCTGCTCGCGTTCCTGGTGGTGCTGGCGCTCCTCCCGCTGGTGGCCACGCACTTCTGGCTCGACGTGCTGGTGCGGATCCTGATCGCGGTGGTGGCCGCCACCGGGCTCAACATCCTCACCGGCTTCACCGGGCAGATCTCGCTCGGCAACGCCGCCTTCCTTTCGGTGGGCGCCTACACCACGGCCATCCTGGCGGGGCGCTGGGGGCTGCCCTTCCCGGTGGTGATCCCGCTGGCCGGGCTGGTCACCGCCGCGGTGGGGATGGTCTTCGGCATCCCCTCGCTCCGGCTGAAGGGGCTCTACCTGGCGGTGGCCACGGTGGCCGCCCACTTCGTGATCGAGTTCACCATCGTCCACTGGGAGTCGATGACCGGCGGGGTGAACGGGATCTCCATCCCGGCCGCCAAGCTGGGCGGGCTGGTGCTCGCCACCGACCGCCAGCTCTACTGGCTGGTGCTCCCGGCCACCGTGCTGCTGCTCCTCTTCGCGCGGAACCTCTTCCGCACCAAGGTGGGCAAGGCCTTCATCGCCATCCGGGACCAGGACATCTCGGCCGAGGTGATGGGGGTGCACGTCTTCAAGTACAAGCTGATGAGCTTCGGCGTGAGCTCGTTCTACGTGGGCGTGGCCGGCGCGCTCCTCGCCTACCAGGCGCGCATCATCAGCCCCGAGAACTTCCCCATCACCCTCGCCATCGACCAGCTGGGGATGATCATCATCGGCGGGATGGGCTCGATCCTGGGCTCGATCTTCGGGGCGGTCTTCATCACGCTCCTGCCCGAGCTGCTCCGGGTCGCGACCGGCAGCCTCTCCGGCAGCTTCCCGGAGCTGGTCACGCTCTTCTCCTCGATCAAGGTCGGGGTCTTCGGCCTCGCCATCGTGCTGTTCCTGGTGTTCGAGCCGGACGGCATGGCGGCCCGGTGGCACTCCATCCGCAACTACTGGAAGCTCTACCCGTTCTCGTACTGACGCGAGTCGCGGTTCACCGGAGCAAAGGCAGCAGGGAGGAACCATGGAGCGAAGCATGCGCAGGGGCGGGCTGTTCCTGGCGGTCGCGGCGGCGGTCCTGGCCGGACCGGCGGCGGCGCAGGAGATCAAGGTCGGCGGGATCTTCGACCTCACCGGCATCACCTCGGACGTGGGCAAGCCGTTCGCCCAGGGCGTGCGCGACGGCGTGGCCTGGCTCAACCAGAACGGCGGCGTGAACGGCAAGAAGATCCGGCTGATCGACTCGGACTACGCCTACAAGATCCCGGAGGCCGTCTCGCTCTACAAGCGGCTCGTGAACGACGAGAAGGTCGTCATGATCAACGGGTGGGGCACCGGCGACACCCTGGCGCTCAAGGACTTCGTGAACCAGGAGAAGATCCCGTACGTCTCCGCGTCGTTCGCCGGCCGACCTCACCGACCCGAAGAAGACGCCCTACAACTTCTTCGTCGCGCCGAGCTACTCCGATCAGCTGCGCGCGTGGCTCTCCTGGGTGAAGGCCGACTGGAAGGACAAGAGCCGGAACCCCAAGGTCGCCTTCTTCTACGGCGACAACGCCTACGGCAAGGCGCCCATGGAGGCCGGCCGCCGCTTCTGCAAGGAGAACGGGATCGACCTGGTCGACGAGGAGATCCTGCCCGGCAACTTCCAGGACGCGACCAGCCAGCTCCTCAACATGAAGGGAAAGGGCGCCGAGTACGCCTACGTCAACGTGACCACCACCGGCGTGTCGCTGCTGCTGAAGGGCGCCAAGGCGCTCGGCCTCGCCACCAAGTTCGGCTCGAACCCGTACGGCTTCTCCGAGGCGCTGCCGGCGGTGGCGCGGGAAACGGCCGAGGGCGTCACCGGGGTGGTGCCGCACGTGCCGTTCGGCACGGACGTGCCGGGCATGAAGCGGCTCGGTGGACTTCCACAAGGCGAACCACCCGAACGACACGCACGACGCCATGTACGTGCGCGGCTGGGCCACCTTCCTGGTCTGGGCCGAGGGGCTGAAGCGCGCCGACAAGGCCGGCCAGCTGAACGGCCCCGGCGTGAAGGCGGCACTCGAGACGCTGAAGGACTTCGACCTCGGCGGGCTCACCAACCCGGTCACCTACACGGCCGACGACCACCGCCCCATGACGAAGACCCCGGTCTTCCAGATCCAGAAGGGCAAGCTCGTGAAGGTCGCGGAGTACGACATGCCGCGCAAGCCGGAGTGGCTGGGCCTGTAGCGACACCGCGGGGGGCGGGGCCGCGCGCCCCGCCCCCTCCCCGCGCACCCGGAGGCGACCCTCTCCCATGCTGACGCTGAAGAACGTCGAGGTCGTCTACGACGACGTGATCCTGGTGCTGAAGGGGCTCTCGCTCGAGGTGCCCAAGGGGAAGATCGTCGCGCTGCTCGGCTCGAACGGCGCCGGCAAGAGCACCACCCTGAAGGCGATCTCCGGCCTCCTCCACGCCGAGGACGGCGAGGTCACCGACGGCTCCATCTCGCTCGAGGGCGAGCGGATCGAGGGGCGAGCGCCGGAGGAGATCGTCAAGAAGGGCGTCTTCCAGGTGATGGAGGGCCGCCGCGTCTTCGAGGACCTCACCGTCGACGAGAACATCGTGATGGGCGGCTACACCCGCAGCGATCGCGCCGGCCTGAAGCGCGACCACGAGATGGTGTTCTCCTACTTCCCGCGTCTGAAGGAGCGGCGGCGGGAGCTGGCCGGCTACCTCTCCGGCGGCGAGCAGCAGATGCTCGCCATCAGCCGCGCCCTGATGGCGCGGCCGCGGCTCATCCTGCTCGACGAGCCGTCGCTGGGGCTGGCGCCGCTCCTGGTGCGCGAGATCTTCGGCATCGTGGCGCGGGTCAACCAGGAGGAGGGGGTCACCTTCCTCCTGGTCGAGCAGAACGCCAACCTGGCGCTCGGGATCGCGCACTACGGGTACATCATGGAGAATGGCCGGATCGTGCTCGACGGCGAGCCGGACAAGCTCCGGGCCAACGAGGACGTGAAGGAGTTCTACCTGGGCGGCGGCGCCGAGAAGAGCTACCGCAACCTCAAGTTCTACAAGCGGCGCAAGCGCTGGCTCTAGCGCGCGGCCGCCCCGGCGCGAGCTCGCGGCCGCTCGCGCCGGCACCGCCCGCGCCGCGAGGAGCCACCCTCATGCCCACGCTCCGCTCCGGGGCCATCCTCGATCGCGTCCTCGAGGCGCAGCCTCCCGAGGCGCGCCGCGCCGCCCTGGGGGCGCGGCTGGCCGCGCTGGTGGCGCACGCCCACGCCCACGCGCCGCGGACGCGCCGGGCGCTCGACCAGGCCGGGGTGGCGCCCGGGGACGTGCGCGGTCTCGACGACCTCGCCCGCCTCCCCATCACGCGCAAGGACGACCTCCCACGCCTGCACGCCGAGGAGCCGCCCCTGGGCGGGTTCGCGGCGCTGCCCACGGGCGACTTCGCCCGGCTCTTCATGTCGCCCGGCCCGATCTTCGACGTCGAGGCGCCGGTGGGGGACTTCTGGCGCTTCCGGTACGCGCTGGCGGCCGCGGGCTTCCGGCGCGGGGACGTGGCGCTGGTCTCGGCCTCCTATCACCTCACCCCGCTCGGCTTCATGCTCGACGCCGCGGCGCGTGCCCTCGGGTGCGCGGTCATCCCGGGCGGCACCGGCCAGACCGAGCTGCAGCTCAAGGTCGCCGCCGCGCTCGGCGCGACCGGCTACCTCGGCACGCCGAGCTTCCTCTTCACCCTGCTCCAGAAGGCGCGCGAGGCCGGCACGCCGCTCGCCCTCGAGGTCGCCTTCGTGGTGGCCGAGATGCTCCCCGAGTCCCTCCGCGCCGACATCGAGGGCTTCGGCGTGCGGGTGCTGCAGGGCTACGGCACCGCGGAGCTGGGCGCGCTCGCCTACGAGTGCGAGCACAAGGGCGGCTGGCACCTCCAGCCCGACGCCATCGTGGAGGTGCTCGACCTCGAGACCGGCGCGCCGGCCGCCCCCGGGCAGCCGGGCGAGGTGGTGGCCACCGTCTTCGACGAGGCCTACCCGCTCCTGCGGCTGGCGATCGGCGACATCGCGGCGCTGGCGCCGGAGGCGCCCTGCCCGTGCGGGCGGACCACCCCGAAGCTGGCCGGGCTGCTCGGCCGGGTGGGCGACGCCGTCAAGGTGCGCGGGATGTTCGTGCGCGGCGCGCAGCTCGAGGCGGTGGCGAAGCGCTTCCCCGAGATCGCGCGCGTGCAGGGGGTGGTGACGCGCGAGGGGCACCACGACCAGCTGGAGGTTCTGGCGGAGACCGCCAATCCCTCCGCGGCCGCGCTGGCCACCGCCTTCGCCGAGGCGCTCCGCGAGGAGATCAAGGTGCGGCCGGAGGTCCGGCTGGTCGCCGCTGGCGCGCTGCCCGCCGGCGCGAAGCGCCTCGAGGACCGGCGCGTCTGGAAGTGATGCGCGCCCGGGCGGCCGGTCACCGCGGGTAGCCGCCGCCGGGGGCCGGCCCCCCCGCGCCGGGCGCGGCGGGCGGCGGGACGGCGCCCGGCTGAGCGGCGGCGCTTTCGCCCGCGAGCGCGCGCGCGCCGGCGGCGGCGACCGCGGCCCGGCCCAGCGCGAGCCGGGCCTCGTAGAGGTCGCCCCGCGACAGCGCCTCGCGCGCCGCGCCGATGAAGGCCGCCCCCTGCGCGGCCCGCAGCGCCTCCTGCGACGCGCCGCGCCGGCCGGCCTCCAGCCGCGCCTGCTCGAGCGCGCCGGCGTCGGCCGCCAGCGCCGCGTCCACGCCGGAGGCGTCCCCGGCGGCCAGCGCCTGGAGCGCGCCATCCATCCGCGTGAGCGCCTCGCCGGTCAGCTCGGCGCGGCGCCCGGAGGAGCGCGCCGCCACGTCCGCCTCCGAGGCGCGGGCGGCCCGCTCGTCCTCGGCGGTCGCGAGGGCCTCCTCGGTGGCCGAGGTGCGATCGCGCAGGGTGGCCACCTCCTCCTGCAGCGTGGCGATCTGCGCGCGGAGCGCGTCGAGCTGGGCGCTCGCCTCGGCGTCGGCGCGCGCCTGGGCGTCCAGCCGGGCCTGCTCCTCGCGGATCGCCTCGGCGCGCTCGGCGGCGCCGGGGTCGGCGGGCGCCGCGGCGGGCGGGGACGGGGCCGCGGGCGCGTCGGCCGGCTGGGCCGAGGGCTGGGCCGTTGGCTGTTCCGTGGGCTGGGCGGTTGGCTGGGCGGTGGCCTGGGCCGTCGCCTGAGCCGCTGGCTGGGCCGTCGTGGTGGCGTGGGAGGGAAGGGTCGTGGCCGGACCCTGATCGGTCGAGGTCGCGGGCGCGAAAAGCTGGTCGGTGGTCGCGGCCTGGGCCTGGCTGGCGGCGGGAGCTGGCGGGGTCGACGCCTCGGAGGCCTGGGACGTCGGAGCCGGACCGGCGGCGGTGGAGGCGGGCGGGGCAGCGGACGGTCCGCCGGCCGCGAGCAGCAGGGCGAGCGGGAGGGCTGTCATACCCAGGACGATCCGTCCCGCCCTCGCCGCCGGCAACCGGTCGGTGTGCCTTCCGGTCGGCGCCGCGCTCTGGCAGGCTCTCGCCTCCTCCCGGAGAGACCCAGGATGACCGTCCGCCCTCGCCGCAGCGTCCTCTACCTTCCCGGGTCGAATGCTCGGGCGCTGGAGAAGGCCCGGACCCTCGCCGCCGACGGGCTCATCCTCGATCTCGAGGACGCGGTGGCTCCGTCGGCCAAGGCGGCGGCGCGCGCGCAGGTGCTCGCGGCGCTCGCCGCGGGCGGCTTCGGCCCACGCGAGCGGATCGTTCGCGTGAACGGGGCCGGCACGCCCTGGGGCCTGGACGATCTCGCCGCGGCCGCGCGCTCGGGCGCCGACGCGGTCTGCCTCCCCAAGGTGGAGCGGGCGGAGGAGGTGCGGGCCGCCGACCGCGCGCTCGCGGCGCACGGCGCGCCGATCGAGCTCGGGCTCTGGTGCATGATCGAGACGCCTCGGGGGGTGCTCGCCGCCGACGCCATCGCCGGGGCCTCGCCGCGGGTGGCCTGCCTGGTGGCGGGGACGAGCGACCTCGTGAAAGACCTCGGGGCGCGCCCGACGGCGGGCCGCGCCGAGGTGCTCCCGAGCCTGGGCCTCATCCTGCTCGCCGCGCGCGCCCACGGCCTCGCCGCGCTCGACGGCGTCCACCTCGACCTCGACGACGACGCCGGCCTCGAGGCGGCCTGCCGCCAGGGACGCGACCTCGGCTTCGACGGGAAGACGCTCATCCACCCGCGGCAGCTCGAGCCGGCGAACCGCGCCTTCGCGCCGGACGAGGCGGAGATCGCGCTGGCGCGCCGGATCGTCGCCGCGCACGCCGCCGCCGAGGCGGCCGGGCAGGGTGTGACGGTGCTGGACGGCCGCCTGGTCGAGGCGCTCCACGTGGAGGCCGCGCGCCGGCGGCTCGCGCTGGCGGAGGCGATCGCGGCCGCGCGCTGACTGCTGTTCGCGAATCCCGAGCGCTGGTCTAGACTCTCGGGTTCCCATGCGTGGACCAGGCGGCGCGATGCAGTGCGCGGACGACACGGTCGAGGCGATCGGTGACGCCGTGGCCGAGCCGTGCCGCGCGCTCACCACCCGTGACCGCGCGATGGCGGAGGCCATCGAAGGAAGGGTGTGACGATGGCGACGCTCCCAGGTCACCTCGGCGTGGTGGGGCTCGGGCTCATGGGCGCCTCGCTCGCGCGCGCGGCGCGGCGGGCGGACCCGGCCGTCTCGATCACGGCGGTCGAGCCGCGCGCCGAGGTCCGCGCGCGGGCGCTCGCCGACGGGGTGGTGGACGCCGCGGTGGAGCTCCCCGGCGCGGCCCTGGCCGGCTGCGACCTGGTGGTGCTCTGCACGCCGGTGGCCGCCATCGAGGACCTGCTCGCGCCGGTGTCGCGCGCCCTCGCCGACGGGGCCGTGCTCACCGACGTGGGAGGCGCCAAGGAGCGGGTGACGGCGCTCGCGGCCGAGCGCGTCCGCCCGGGCGTCTCGTTCGTCGGCGCGCACCCCATGTTCGGCGGGCACGGCGGCTACGCGGGCGCCACCGCCGAGAAGTGGCTCGGCGGCGCGGTGGCGGTCTGCACCGACGGGCCGCCCGCCGCGGTCGAGCAGGTGGCGGCCTTCCACCAGGCGCTCGGGGCCAAGGTGGAGCGCTGCACCGCCGCCGAGCACGACGCCGCGGTGGCGATGGTCTCGCACCTGCCCTACCTGGTCGCCTCGGCGCTGGCCGCCGCGGCGCGCGAGACCGGGCCGCTCGCCGTCCACCTGGCCGGCCCGGGCCTCAAGGACATGACCCGGCTCGCCTCCTTCCCCTTCGACATCCAGGGCGAGGTGGCGCGCCGGAACGCCCACGTGCCGGCGGCGGCGCGGCGGCTCGAGGGCCACCTCGGCCGCATCCTGGCCGCCATCGCCGAGTCGCCCGAGGCGGCGCGCTCGGCGCTCGAGGAAGCCCGCGCCGCCCGCGAGGAGCTCTTCCCTTGAACGCGCCGCTCACCTGCCGCCGCTCCGGGCCGCTCCGCGGGAGCATCGAGGTCCCCGGGGACAAGTCCATCTCGCACCGGAGCCTCCTCTTCGGCGCCCTCTCCACCGGCGAGACGCGCGTCACCGGCCTGCTCGACGCCGAGGACGTCCACTCGACCCGCAAGGCGGTCGAGGCGCTCGGCGCGCGGGTGCGGACCGAGGGGGCCGAGGTGGTGGTGACGCCCCCCGAGGCGCTCCGCGAGCCGGGCGACGTGATCGACTGCGGGAACTCCGGGACCAGCCTGCGGCTCCTCACCGGCGTGCTCTCCGGCGTCCCGGGCCTGTCGGTGCTCACTGGCGACGCCTCGCTGCGGCGCCGGCCGGTCCGGCGGGTGATCGACCCGCTCCGGCGGATGGGGGCGGACCTCCGCGCGCGCGAGGGCGACCGCCTCCCGCCGGTGGTGGTGCGGGGCGGCCCGCTCCGCGGCACGCGGCACGTGCTCGAGGTGGCGAGCGCCCAGGTGAAGAGCGCCATCCTGCTGGCCGGCCTCTTCGCCGAGGGCGAGACGGTGGTGGTCGAGCCGGAGAAGAGCCGGGACCACACCGAGCGGATGCTCACCGGCATGGGCGTGCCGGTCCGCGTCTCGGGGCTCGAGGTGGCGGTCTCGGCGGCGCGCCCGCGCGGCGGCCGGGTGGACGTGCCGGGCGACATCTCCTCGGCGGCCTTCTTCCTCTGCGCGGCCGCGGCGCTCCCCGGCTCGGAGGTCACCGTCCGGAACCTCGGCGTGAACGAGACCCGCACCGGCCTCCTCGACGTGCTCCGCGCCGCCGGCGCCCGGGTGGAGCTCCGCGACGCGCGCGAGGTGGCCGGCGAGCCGCGCGCCGACGTGACCGTGTCGGCCGCCGAGCTCCGCGCGGTCGAGATCGGCGGCGCGCTCGTGCCGCGGCTCATCGACGAGCTCCCGGTGGTGATGGTGATGGCCACCCAGGCGCGCGGGCGGACGGTGATCCGCGACGCGAAGGAGCTCCGGGTGAAGGAGTCCGACCGGCTGGCCGTGATGGTCGACGCCCTCTCCCGCGCCGGCGCGCGGATCGAGCTCTTCGAGGACGGCTGCGCCATCGAGGGGCCCACGCCGCTCCGCGGCGTCGAGGTGAAGACCCGGCTCGACCACCGCATCGCCATGTCGATGGCGGTGGCGCAGCTGTTCGCCGATGGTGAGTCGACCACGCTCGACGACGTGTCGTGCGTGGCGACCAGCTTCCCGTCCTTCTTCAAGCTGCTCGACCAGGTCAGCGGAGGCACCCCGTGATCACCGGACGCACCGCGCTCTACGGCGTCGTGGGCCACCCCGTCGCCCACAGCCGCTCGCCGGAGCTGCAGAACGCCGCCTTCGCGCGAGCTCGGGATCGACGCGGCCTACGTCGCGCTCCCGGTCCTCCCCGAGCGGCTCGAGGAGGCGCTCCGCGGCGCCCACGCGCTCGGCTTCCAGGGGCTGAACGTCACCGTCCCGCACAAGCAGCCGGCGCTCGCCGCCTGCGCCGCGCTCGACGCGGTGGCGCGCGAGGTCGGCGCGGTCAACGCGCTCCGGCGCACGCCGGAGGGGTGGGAGGGGACCAACACCGACGCGCCCGCCTGCCTCTCGCTGCTCGAGGAGGCCGGCGCGCGGGGCGCGCGGGCGCTCCTGGTCGGCGCGGGCGGCGCGGCGCGGGCCGCGGCCTGGGCGCTGCTCCGGCTCGGGGCCGACCTCCGCGTGGCGGCCCGGCGGGGCGACGCCTCGGCCGCGCTGGTGGAGGAGCTGCTCCGGGAGGCGCCGGCCGACGCGCGGGCCGAGCCGGTCGAGTGGGAGGACCTCGAGGAGCAGGCCGCCGCCGCGCAGGTGGTGGTGAACGGCACCTCGGTGGGCCTGCCCGGCCACGAGGCCCGGCTGCACCAGCTCAGGCTGCACGCCGGGCAGGTGTTCCTCGACTTCGTGTACGGCGACACCGAGCTGGTCCGGGCCGCGCGCGCGGCCGGGGCGCGGCTGGTCAGCGGCGAGGCGATCCTGGTCCGCCAGGGCGCGCTCGCCTTCACCTGGTGGACCGGACGCCCGGCGCCGGAGGCGGTGATGGCCGCCGCGATCGGGCTCCCGGAAGGAGCGCCCCGATGACGCTGCGGTACCTCACGGCCGGCGAGTCGCACGGGCCGGGGCTGGTCGGCATCGCCGAGGGCTTCCCGTCGGGGCTGGCCGTCGACTTCGCCGCGGTGGACCTGGACCTGCGGCGCCGGCAGAAGGGCTACGGCCGCGGCGGCCGGATGAAGATCGAGACCGACCAGGCCGACTTCCTGGCCGGCCTGCGCGGCGGCGTGACCACCGGCGCGCCCATCGCGCTCGTGGTGTGGAACAAGGACCACCAGAACTGGAAGGACCTGGTCAGCCCCTACGCGCGCGGCGGGCCGAAGTTCACGGCCGTCCGCCCCGGCCACGCCGACCTGGCCGGCGCGCTCAAGTACGACCTCGACGACGCGCGCGACGTGCTCGAGCGGGCCAGCGCCCGCTCCACCGCGGTCACGGTGGCGCTCGGCGCGCTCGCCAAGGCGCTGCTGGCCCGGCTCGGGGTGAAGGTCTGCTCGCGGGTGGTGGCCATCGGCCCCTCGGCGCGCCGCTTCGACGCGCCGCCCACGGCCGAGCAGCGGGCCGCCATCGAGGCCTCCGACCTGCACGTGGACGACGAGGCCCTGGCCGCCGAGTGGCGCGGCCTCATCGACGCCGAGAAGGCGCGGGGCGGCTCCATCGGCGGCGCCTTCGACGTCTACGCCGAGGGGCTCCCCATCGGCCTCGGCAGCCACGTCCACCCCGACCGCCGGCTCGACGCGCGGCTGGTCTTCGCGCTCTGCGGCATCCAGGCCATCCGCGCCGCCGAGATCGGCGACGGCACCGAGGTGGGCCGGCCCGGGTACGAGTTCCACGACGCCATCCACCACGATCCGGCCCGCGGCTTCTGGCGCGAGACGAACCGCGCCGGCGGGCTCGAGGGCGGGATGACCGACGGGATGCCGGTGCGCGTCCGCGGCTACATGAAGCCCATCCCCACCATGCTCCACCCGCTCGCCACCGTGGACCTCGCCACCCGCGAGGCCACCCAGGCCCGCTACGAGCGGAGCGACGTCTGCGCCGTGCCGGCCGCCGCGATCGTGGGCGAGGCCGTGGTGGCCTGGGAGCTCGCGAACGCGGCCCTCGAGAAGCTCGGCGGGGACGCCATGGTCGACGTGGAGAGGGCGCTCGAGGCCTATGCCGCTCGGATCCGCTGAGACGCTGGCGCTGGCCGGCATGATGGGGTCGGGGAAGTCCACCGTGGCCCCGCTCCTCGCGCGCTGGCTCGGGCGAAGGCTGTTCCGGCTCGACGACGAGATCGTGCGGCGGGCCGGGAAGCCCATCGCCGCGGTCTTCGCCGAGGACGGCGAGGGGCGCTTCCGCGCGCTGGAGCGGGAGGCGGTGGCGGCCATCCCGCCGGGCGCGGTGGTCGACCTGGGCGGCGGCGCGTTCTGCGACCGGCACAGCGCCGAGCGCCTCCTCGGCGTCGGGCGGGTGGTCTTCCTCGACGTCGGCGCCGCCGAGGCGGCCCGGCGCATCGGCGACGATCCCGCCCGGCCGCTCGCCGCGAGCTGGCAGGCGCTCCACGCCCGCCGCCTGCCCCTCTACCGCCGCGCCCACCTCACCGTCGCCGTCGACGGGCTCGCCCCCGAGGCGGTGGCCCGGCGGATCCTGGAGGCCCTGTGACGCCACGCCCCGCCCGAAGGCCCGCGCGCCGCGCCGCCTCGCGCCGAGCCTCGCCTCCGCCCGGGCCCGAGCTGGCCCTCGTGACCGAGCTCATCGAGGCCCGCCAGGGCGAGCACGTCTACCCGGTGCGCGTCGGCCCGGGCGCGGCCGAGGCGCTCCCCGCGCTCGCGAGCGAGCACGACGCGGTGGCGCTGGTCTCCTGCCGGCGCGTCCTCTCGACGCCCTTCGGCCGGGCCGTGGCGGCGCGGCTCCGGCGCGAGGTGCCGCTCGCGCGCGTGCACGTCCTGCCCGACGGCGAGGCGGGGAAGACGCTCGCCGAGCTGGAGCGGGCCGCCTCGGCGCTGCTCCGCGCCGGCGCCACCCGCCGGACGCTGGTGGTGGCGCTCGGCGGCGGCGCGGTGAGCGACGCGGCCGGCTTCCTCGCGGCGACCTACATGCGCGGGGTGCCCTGGGTGGCGGTGCCGACCACGCTGCTCGCCATGGTCGACGCGGCCATCGGCGGGAAGACCGCGGTGAACCTGCCCGCGGCGAAGAACGCGGTGGGCGCGTTCCACCCGCCCGAGGCGGTGCTGGCCGATCCGGCGGCGCTCGAGACGCTCCCGGACCGCGAGCTCGCGAGCGGCAAGGGAGAGGTGCTGAAGTACGGCGCGCTGCAGCCCGCGCTGCTCGGCAGCTTCGCCGGGCTCGCCGCCGGCGGAGCGGCTGGACCCGGCCGTGATCGCCACCTGCGCGCGCATCAAGGTGGACGTGGTCGAGGCCGACCCGACCGAGCAGGGGCCGCGCAAGCTGCTCAACCTCGGCCACACCTTCGGGCACGGCGTCGAGGCGGCCGGCCGCTTCTCCCGGTACACGCACGGTGAAGCGGTGGCGATCGGGCTGGCCTTCGCCTTCCGGCTGGCGCGGCGGCTCGGCCGGGTGGGCGAGGACGCGGTCGCCCAGGTGGAGGAGGCCATCCTCGCGGGCTGGCCTCCCGGCGCGGGTCCCGCCCGGGACTGCCCGGACCGCAGCGCGCCTGATGGCCTTCGACAAGAAGCGCGTCGGCGGGGGGCTCCGCTGGGTCCTGCCGGCCGAGGCCGAGGGCGGCTGGACGGTGGAGTGGGACGTCGAGGCCGAGCCCGGGGCGGTCGCCGCCGCCGTCGCCGAGATCTCGCGGGTCGACGCGAGGGGCGCCGGCCGGTAGGCTGCGCGGAGGAGGAGCGCCATGATCCTGGTCGTCAACGGACCGAACCTGAACCTGCTCGGCGAGCGCGAGCCCGAGGTGTACGGGCGGACCACGCTCGCGGACGTCGAGCAGATGGTGCGCGACGCCTGCGCCGCCTGGGACGTGGAGGTGAAGACCTTCCAGTCGAACCACGAGGGCGCGATCATCGACTTCCTGCACGAGCACCGGAAGCGCGCGCGCGGGATCATCGTCAACCCGGGCGCCCTCGCGCACACCAGCTACGCCCTCCATGACGCCCTGAAGGCCATGCCCGCCCCGACCATCGAGGTGCACATCTCGAACGTCCACGCGCGCGAGCCGTTCCGGCACACCAGCGTCGTCTCGGCCGCCACCCGCGGCCAGATCGTGGGGCTCGGCGTCCGCGGGTACCTCCTGGCCGCCGAGTGGCTGTGCGCCGAGATCGGCGCGACGCCGCGCGAGGGGAAGGCCGAGAAGCGCGGGCACTGAGCGAGGATCGCGACCCGCGAGCACCTGGGGTGCGTCGCGCGTCGCGGTCGTTCGGTGAGGTCGTCACGGGGCGTGCCGCCCCCGCCCCGCCGACCTTCAGCCGGTCGAAGGATTGTCGGTGCCCCACCCCTGCCGCGCACGGAATGCCGCGCGGACGCGGCTTCGCGCGCGGTTCACGAAGCTCTCGCCGGTCCAGCCTGTGCCTCGCGTCGCCGTCCTGATGCCCGCGCGGAACGCCGCCGCCACCGTGCGGGCGGCCGCCGCGTCGATCCTGCGCCAGACCGAGCGCGATCTCGCGCTGGTCTGCGTGGACGACGGCTCGACCGACGACACCGGCGAGGCGCTCGAGCGGCTCGCCGCGCGCGACCGGCGCGTCCGCGTGCTGCGCGGGCCGGGCGAGGGGATCGCCCGGGCGCTGAACCGGGGGCTCGACGCCTGCGACGCCGAGGTCGTTGCGCGGATGGACGCCGACGACGTGGCCCACCCGCGCAGGCTGGCGGCGCCAGCTCGAGGCGCTCCGCGCGCTGCCAGCGCTCGCGGCGGTGGGCGGGCGGGTGCGGCTCTTCCCGCGCGCCGCCGTGCGCGACGGGATGGCGCGCTACGCGGCCTGGCTGAACGGCCTCGTCACGCCCGAGCTGGTCGAGCGCGATCTCCTGGTGGAGGCGCCGCTGGTCCACCCGGCCGCCGCCATCCGGCGCGAGGCGCTCGCGCGCGCCGGCGGGTGGCGCGACGGCGACTTCCCGGAGGACTACGACCTCTGGCTCCGGCTCGCGGCGGCCGGCGGCCGGCTCTCGAACGTCTCCGCGCCCGTGCTCGGCTGGCGCGAGTCGCCCGGCCGACTCACCCGGACCGACCCGCGCTACGCGCTCGAGCGCCACGTGGCGCTGAAGTGCGCCCACCTCGCGCGCCACGTCCTGCCCGGCGCGCGGGAGGTGGCGCTGTGGGGGGCCGGCCGGACCGGGAAGGCGTTCGCCGACGCGCTCCGCCGCGAGGGGATCGCGACCGCGCTGTTCGTGGAGGTGGACCGGGCCAAGATCGGCCGCACGCTGCGCGGCGCGCCGGTGATCTCCGTACGAGCAGGTGGCGCGGGCCCGCGGGCTCCCGCTGCTGGTGGCCGTCGGCGCGCCGGGCGCGCGCGGGCTCATCCGGGCCGAGCTCGACCGGGCCGGCTTCCAGGAGCTCCGGGACTACCGCTGCGTGGCGTGAGGCGCGCGGGCGACCGGCAGCATCCGGGGTCCGCCCCGCGGACCCGCCGGCCGAGACGCATTACTCTGGGTCGGGGCCAGATACCGGGCCGGCCATACCGGGCACTCGGAAGGCCCGGTCGATGGTCCGGGCCGGTGGTCCGCCGCGCGGACGGACCGGCCGAAACGCATTACTCTGGGTCGGGTGGCCGCTGACGGGTTCGAGCTGGGTGCCTTCCGCCGGGAGCTGACGCGCCGGACCGCCGACGCGGTCCAGGACGTGCGGCGGTGGGTCGGGACCGAGACGCTGTACGGGTTCGCGCTCTTCACGAGCGGCGAGAAGGACTTCGCCTTCGTGCGCGCCTCGGCCAACACCGAGGAGGCGCTCTCGCGCCGCGCGGCGGCGGCCGCCGCCCTGGATCCGCGCTTCCGGGGGGAGGCCGGGCGCCGGCTGCTGCGGTGGTCGGCGCCGGACTGGGAGTACCACGACTTCTCGGCGCCGCTCCGCGACCTCGAGATCCCGCCCCCGGCCGGCCGGCGCGAGACCCTCGACCCCGCGCTGTACGACGCCTTCCTGGGCGCGCTCAAGGCGGTGGACCGGTCCGGCCTCTTCGGGCGCGGCGCCGAGCGCGCTTTCCTCACCGTGAACATCCTCTGCGCCGGCGCCTCGCCGGCCTTCTTCCTGCGCGGCCTGCGGGCCCTGAACCCGGTGCCGGCGGTCGAGCGCCACCTCCACGAGACCGACCCCGCGCCGTTCGTGCGCTGCGTGAACCGCGCCCCGCGGCGGGAGCGCATGCGGATTCGGCTGGCCCTCTACGAGGACCTCTACATGGAGTGGCGCACCGCCATCGCCGAGGAGGCGCGCGCGCGCGGCATGAGCCCGTGGGACGTGGAGGTGGAGCTGGCGCGGTTCGGGCCGAAGGTGGTCCCTTCGCTGGTGGACCTGCTCGCCCACTACGGCTTCGCGGCCCCCTTCGACCACAACCGCGGCCTGGAGACGCGCGAGGTCTGGCTGGCGGGCTCGGCGCTGTTCCTGCTGCGGCGCATCGCGATGGTGTCCGACCGCGAGATCGCCCGGCTCCAGAAGCTGGTGGGCGACTTCGTGGAGCGGGACCGCCGGCTCCGCATCGCCTCGACGCTGGCCGAGAACACCGCCCGCGTGCTTGCACGAGCTCCGGCCGCGCCGCTTCCCCGACTCGGAGATGGACCCGCAGACCTTCAAGCTCCTGAACCCGGAGCCGTTCCTGCTCCGCGGGCGCGGGTGAGCGCGCCACCGGAGCGCCGCTCGGGCTCCGGATCAGGTTCCTGCTCCGCAGGCGCGGATGAGCGCGCCGCCGGGACGCTGCTCGGGCTCCGGATCAAGTACCGGCTCCGCGGCCGCGGGGGCGCGCGCCCGGACCCGCGGGCGCGCCGGTCGGCGGCGTCCCGAGGACTCACCTACGCTCGGACGCGCGTCGTCCGCGCCCACGAGCGCCCGCTCCACCGCGCGGAAGTCCTCCGGCACCGGCGCCTCGAGCACGAGCGGCGCGCCGGTGCCCGGGTGGCGCAGCGCGAGGCGCGCGGCGTGGAGCATCACCCGCGGCACCGCCACCTCGCCCACCCGGCGCGGCCCACCGTAGCGGGCGTCGCCGAGCAGCGGGGCGCCGGCGGCGGCGAGGTGCACGCGGATCTGGTGGGTGCGGCCGGTCTCGGGGCGGCACTCGACCAGGGCCGCGCCGCCCGGGCCGATCCGGAGCGTCCGGTAGCGCGTCACGGCCGATTCGCCGGCCGGATCGACGCGGCGGAGGCCGGCCCGGGCCGGGTCCTTCCCGAGCGCGAGCGCGATCACGCCCTCGCGCGGCTCGGGCGGGCGCGCGGTGAGGGCGAGGTAGGTCTTCTCCGGCTCGCCGGTCCGGAAGGCCTCGGAGAGCGCGGCCGCCGCGGCGCGGGTGCGCGCCAGCACGGTCACCCCGGAGGTCTCGCGGTCGAGCCGGTGCACCAGCGTCACCGGCGCGCCGAGCAGGGTACCCACCAGCTCGGGCAGCGCGCCGCGATCGCTCGTGAGCGTGGGCTGCGCCGGCACGCCGGCGGGCTTGTCCACCGCGGCGAGGTCGGCGTCGGCGTGGAGCAGCCGGGAGGGCTCGAGCGCGGCGGCCTCGACGGCGGCGCGGCCGCCCTCCTCGAGGTTCACCACCACCTGCTGGCCGGGGTGGAGCGTCCGCGCGGCCACCTTGCAGCGGCGCCCGTCGAGAAAGACCCCGCCGGCCTCCAGGGCTCGCCGGGCGAGCCCGCGCGAGATCCCGCCGCGCGCGGCGATGAAGCGGTCGATCCGCTCGCGCTGGTCCTCCGGCGGGACGACGAGCGTGAGGCGGCGCACGGGGTCGAGGAGCGGGCGCTACGCGGCCGACTTGTTGGCCGGGCAGCTCGCGCAGGGCGAGGCGGCCGCGGGCTTCGTCTCCGCCTTGTCGGGACGGATCGTGGCCGTGCTCTTGCCGCCGTAGTCGGTGACGTAGAACCCCGACCCCTTGAACGAGAACGAGCTGGCGGAGATCAGCTTGTGGACCTTCGAGCCGCAGGCGTCGTGAACTTCCAGCGCGGGAGCCGACATCTTCTGCAAGACGTCGAACCTCCCGCATTTCGGACATTCGTACTCGTAGATTGGCATCTCGGTAGAACTCTCCGACCCGGAACGTAAAGCCCCGGGCCCTGCTGTCAAGCGGCGGCCGCCCTGGACGGCTGACCGGCGGCGGCCCGGCGGAACCGGCCGGCCGGGCGTGCTAAAGACCCGGTGCGGTCGGCGAGCCCGCGGTCGGGCCGCGGCGGAGGAGCGTTTTATCATGGACGGGCAAGAGAGGGAGCACCTGGCCCGGCAGGCGGGGGCGCTCGCGGCGGAGGTCGCCGAGGAGAGGGCGCGTCACGTGGCCGGGCTCGAGCCGGAGCCGGCGCTCGCCCGCCTGTTCGCCGCCCGCCCGCGCGTGGCGCACCGCGCCACCGTCCAGGCGCTCCGGGAGGCCGGCGAGGCGGACCTGGCCGGACGCGTGGCGGTGCTCCGGGCGGAGCGGGTCCAGGCCGAGGAGGAGGAGGCCTGGCGCGCGGCCGAGTCGGCGGCCCGCGGCGTGGGGCCGGACGGTCAGGCCTCCCTCCACGACCTCGAGCTTGCCATCCCCGACGAGCCGGACCGGGAGCGCCGCCGAGAGCTCGCCCGCGGCGCGCGGGAGGCGCTCGGGCCGACGATGTCGCTCCGCGAGGCGGCGGTGGAGAAGCGCGTCCGCGCCGCCGCGGAGGTCGGGCTCGCGCCGGACTGGCGCGCCGTGGTGGAGGGCGACCAGCTGCTCTCCGCCTCCGACGACGCCTACCGCGACGTCGTCGCCCACCGCGCCCGGAGCGCGCTCGGCGCGACCGCGCCGGGCGGGCTCACCCGCGCCGACCTGCTGCGCGTGCTCCGGCTCTCGCGCTGGGACGGCCTGTTCCAGGCCGGCATGCTGCCGGTGGCGCTGAAGCTGACGCTCGAGCCGCTCGGCCTCCACCTCGGGCGGATCCGGGTGGACGACGCGGAGCGCCCGGGCCGCTGGCCCGGCGTCCACGTGCACGGCGCGCGCGTCTCGCTGGGGCGGCGGGGTGGCGCGGGCGACTGGCAGGATCTCCTCGAGGCCGTGCCGCGCGCGCTGGTCGCCGCGGCGCTCTCGCCCGAGCGGCGCGAGCCGGTCCTCGGCGCCGCGCTGGGCTGGCTCCTCGGCTCGCTCCTCGCCGAGCCGCGCTGGCTCGCCGATCGCGCCGGCGCGGACCGCCGGCACGCGCCGGACCTCGTCCGCGATCTCGCCCTGCGCCGGCTGCTCGCGCTCCGCACCGGCGCGGCGGCGCTCCGGGTGGCGACCGAGGTGGAGCGCGGCCTCTCCGGCGCGGCCTGGCGGGAGGCCTACCGGGAGGCGCTCGGCGCGGCCGCCGGCGCGGAGTGGGACGGGGTGCGGGCGGCCCGCGACGCCGACGCGACGGCGCACGCGGCGGCACTGGCTGGCGCCGCGCAGGGTGAGCGGCTCCGGCGCGCGGTGCGCGAGCGGTTCGACGAGGACTGGTGGCGAAACCCGCGCACCGCCGAGTTCCTGGCGGGCCTGCTCGCGGCCGGGAGGCTGCCCGAGCCCGACGGAGACGAAGCCCCCGCGCCCGCCGACGCGGCGCGGGCGCTCGCAGCCCGGCTCGAAGGAAAGCGCTAGGTTGAACCCTGCTTGGACCCTACCCAGAGTAATTTGAAGTCCTGGACGGGTTCCTCCTGTGGAGGGGTCCTGTCAGCTCTTCTTCCTGAGCGCCCGGACGATCTTCTCCTTCGTCCGGCTGTCGCGGGCCTCCACCTTCGCTGCGCGGGAGGGGGCGCGGGCAGGGGCTGGCTGGCGCGCCCGCCACTTCATGTAGGCCTCGATCTCGTAGGAGAGGACCTCGATCTCGAGGTCGGAGAGCGGCTCGGTGGCGGTTCGCTCGAGCGGCGCGGTCCGGGGAGGGGAGGCGCCGAGGCGCATGCGCATCACCCGCTCCTCTTCCGCGGTGAGCTGCCGAGCCGGGCCGCGCCGGAGCGCGGCCTGCGCGGTCCCTTCCGTCACGATCGTCGAGGTGCCGCTCTTCTTCGTCTCCATGCGGGCATCGTAGGCGTCGAGCCGCCTCTGTCCATTTTTCTAAGCCCGCCTGGAGGCCCACCGTAGGAGCAGGCAACCGCTGGCGATGTCAGGCGATTTCGCACCCGGTAGGGCCGGCGGCCACACGGGCGTCCGTGGGGTTGCCCCGGTGCAGTCAGCTGCTCAAGACAGATCTACACGGAGGAGCCGAATGGCCGACTGGCGCAGGAACATCATCGACGACGACGACGGGATAAGGCGACTGCTCGCCGAGGTGAAGCGGGTGGCGGTCCTCGGGATGAAGACCGAGGCGCAGGCCGATGAGGCCGCCTTCTACGTGCCGCGCTTCCTCGCGGACGCGGGCGTCGAGGTGGTGCCGGTGCCGGTTTACTACCCCGAGGTGAAGACCATCCTCGGGCGGCCGGTGCACCGGAGGCTGGCCGACGTGCCCGGCAGCGTGGACCTCGTGGACGTGTTCCGCCGTCCGTCCGACGTCTCCGGCCACGTCGAGGACCTCCTCGCGAAGCGCCCGCGCGCGGTCTGGCTCCAGCTCGGGATCCGCAACGACGAGGCCGCCGAGGCGCTGGCGCGCCAGGGCATCCAGGTGGTGCAGGATCGCTGCCTGATGGTGGAGTGGCGACGGCTCGGGCCGTCCGCGGCGTAGCGGACCGGCCTCGGTTCCCGGCTACGGCTACGGCGCGTAGGGGACGGCGATCTCCGGCAGGACCGCGATGGCGCGGGGCGCCGACGCGGCGCGGACCACGTCGCGCGGCGGGTTCGCCATCCGCAGGGTGAAGGCCGCCAGCATCGCGAGCGCCATCACCAGCACACCGTAGCCCTCGAGCGCCTCGAGCTTCACCATGGCGACCTCCGGATGCGTTCGATGATCGTACGCCCGGCGCGCAAGTTCATTTCGGTCCCCGGCGGAGCCGTGCCTCCGGGGGCGACACGGGCGACGTGCCCGCTCAGGTCTGCTGTGCCGCGACCTCTCCGAGCGCCGGCGCGCGCTCGGCGCCCGGCGCGCGCGAGAGGACCGCGGCCGCGAGCAGCACCAGCGAGAGCCAGATCAGGTCGGCGAGGAGCAGGTGTAGGAGCTGCAGCCACACCGGCGCCAGCAGCGCCACGTTCAGCGCGCCGGCCAGGAGCTCGATGCCGAGGAGCACGAGCAGCGCCGTCGCGCGGGCGCGCACCCTGGCGTCCGGCCGGCTGCGGAGCGCGGCGCGCGCGGCCAGCGCGGCGGCGATGGCGGCCGCCACCGCGGCGAACGGGTGGAGCACCCGCAGCCGGAGCAGCGCGTGCGAGCCGCCGTCGAGCTCCTGCCTGAGCCCCTCGGCGAAGCTGACGGCCGGGAAGAGCGTGTCGCCGAGCGCGGCGATGGCCCCGCTCGCGCCGGCGAGCGCCACCGTGGCGAGCGCGAGGAGGATCGTGGCGGCGAGCTGCCCGCGCCGGCGGAGCGTGATCCCCCGCGGCTGGTCGGCGAAGGCGGCGGTGAGCGCGAGCGCGCCGAGGAGGAGGAAGGTGTTGGTGAGGTGGACGGCCACCACCCACCCGCGCGCGGCCGAGGTGTCCTTCGCGACCCAGCCGAACAGCACCAGCCCCGCGCCCACCAGCGCCTCGAGGATCATGAGGCCGAGCGACGCCCAGGCGGCGCGCCGCGCGGCGTGGCCGGCCGGGAACCGGCGCCGCGCCAGCACGACCAGCCCGACCACCGCCAGGAGCGCGAGGCCGCTCGTCGCACGGTGGGTGAACTCGATGGCGGTCTCCACCGCCGCCGACCGCGGCACCACCTGGCCGTTGCACATGGGCCAGTGGCGCCCGCAGCCCGCCCCCGAGCCGGTGGCCCGCACGAACGCGCCCCAGGCCACCACCGCCAGGTTGTAGACCAGCACCGCCCAGGCGAAGCGCGTGAAGCCCCTCATGGCAGAGGGAAGAGCACGCCCGCCTCCGGCGCGCAACCGCCTGGCCGGGGCCGGCTCACTCCGCGTCCTCGGCGGCCTCCGGCGCGGCCGAAGGCTCGCCCCGCTTCTTGAGGCCGGCCGCCTCGAGCGCGGTCGACGGGCCGGCCGGCTTGCGCTGGTCGGGCAGCGGGTCCGGCGGCGGCGCGACCCCGCTCACCCCATGCCCGATGGCCTTCACCTCGGCGAGCAGCTCCACGCTCGCCTTCACGTCGCCGGCGGAGGCCACCCCGAAGGTCCCGGAGAGCCGGAACCGGAGCGGCACCCCGGTCTGGGCGTCGGCCAGGAGCTCGCCGTCGGCCGAGAGCGGGACGCGCCCCTGCAGGAAGGCGAAGCGCAGCGCGGTGTCCGCGTCCGGCTTGGGCGCTCCCGCGGGCGGGGCGGGCGCGGCGGCCTTGGCCCCCGGCGCGAGCGCGAGCCGGTAGCGCCGGGCACGCCGGCCGAGCACGGTCTCCTCCCCGGCCGGCTCGAGCCGCAGCGCCGCGCCGTAAAGGCGGGCCACGCTGCCGGCCAGGCCGAAGCTCTCGTCGCGGAACCGCCGGGCGTCTCGCCCGCGGTCGGTGGGCCGCTCGCGGAAGGGCGCGGGCAGCGCGCGGGCGTAGGTGGTGCCCGCCACGTGGATCACGTGCTTGCCTCCCTCCGACCCGGGCCCGAGGCCAGGGTCCAGGTCGGCGCGCACCTCGAAGTCGTCGGACGGGAGCTGCCGGAGCCGGTGGTGCTCGGCGACGTGCACGCGCCGGGCGTCGTCCCCGGCCCGCTCCACCGTCCACTCGACCGCGCCGGTCCAGTCGAAGGCCGCCCCGAGCCGCCGCGCCGCCTCGCCCGCGTCGAGGGCCAGCGCCGCCTCCGGGTGGGCGGGATCGAAGGCGGCGGACGCGGCCGAGCCGCCGCCGGTGGCGAGCACCGGCCGGCGGGCGGCGTCGTCGTCGCCGCGCGAGCAGGCGGCGAGCAGGGTGAGGGCGAGCAGGGCGCGGCGCATGGCCGGGGATCCTCTCACGAGACGCGGCGCAGCGCCGCCGGGAGGAGGCGCGGCCCCGGGGTGGGCTCGTCGGCCACCTCCACCGCGGGCCCGGCGGGCGCCGCGGCGCGCCCGGCGGGGAGGCCGCCCTCGAGGTCGAGCGGGCCCGGGGCCGCCGACCCGTCGTCGTCCCGGGGCTCCACCACGGCGGCGTCCGGCGAGATCACCCCGCCGAGCGCCACCCGGCCGTCGCTCCAGAGGAGCTTCTCGCAGCGGGCGAGCAGCGCCGGCAGCCCGTCGCGCGTGGCGGCGGAGACCGCCGCGACCTCGCGCTGGCGGGCGAGCGCCGCGCCCTCGGCGGGCGGGAGCCGGTCGATCTTGTTCATCACCAGCACGCGCCGCTTTCCCTCGAGGCCCAGGTCGCGGAGGATCGCGTCCACCGCCGCGATCTGCTGGTCGTGGCGCGGGTCCGAGGCGTCGACCACGTGGAGCAGCAGGTCGGCGTCGTCGAGCTCCTCGAGGGTGGCGCGGAAGGCGTTCACCAGGTCCGGCGGCAGGTCGCGGATGAAGCCGACCGTGTCGGTGACGATCACCTCGCGGTCGCGCGGGAAGCGCAGCCGCCGGCTGGTCGGGTCGAGCGTGGCGAAGAGCTTGTCCTCGGCCAGCACCTCCGCGTCGGTGAGCGCGTTGAGGAGCGTCGACTTGCCGGCGTTGGTGTAGCCGACGATCGACAGCACCGGGAGGCCGCGGGCGTTGCGCTGCTTCCGGCGCAGGTGGCGGTTCGCGCCGAGCGCCTCGATGCGCCGCTCGAGCGCGGTGATCCGGTCGCGCACGCGCCGGCGGTCGATCTCGAGCTTGGTCTCGCCGGGGCCGCGCCCGCCGATGCCGCCGGCCAGGCGCGAGAGCGAGTCGTCGCGGCCGACCAGGCGCGGGTAGAGGTACTTGAGCTGGGCGAGCTCGACCTGGAGCTTGCCGTCGGCCGACTGCGCCCGCTGGGCGAAGATGTCGAGGATGAGCTGGGTGCGGTCGAGGATCTTGAGGCTGGTGGCCTCGGCGATGTGGCGGGCCTGGGAGGGGCTGAGCTCGGCGTCGAAGACGATCACGGTCGCCATCCGCTGCATGGAGCGCAGCACGATGTCCTCGAGCTTGCCCTTGCCGATGAGGAACCGCGGGTCGGGGTCGCGGCGGAGCTGCAGCGTCGCCTCGAGCACCTCGACGCCGGCGGTGCGCGCGAGCTCCTTCAGCTCCTCGAGCGAGCTCTCGGCCTCGACGCGCGAGCGGCCCTTCCCCCCGAAGCCCACCAGGATGGCGCGCTCGCGCCCGCCGGTGCGCCGCAGCGCCCGCGCCCGCGCGAACTCCTCCTCGAGGGCCAGCGCGCCGGAGAGCGCGTCGTAGGCGAGGTCGTGCACGCTCGGCGCGGCCTCGTCCTTCCACATGGCGCCCTGGGCGTTCTCCGGGACCAGGTGCGCGTAGTGCACCTTCCCCGGCAGCCCGTCCTCGCGCACCTCGATGGCGGCCACCAGATCGAGCCGGAGCAGCGCCAGGTCGGTGTGGTCGTCGCGGGTGAGCGGCTCGCCGTTCAGGTGGGTGTGCACGAGCCGCAGGCCGCGCAGGCGGCTCTCCCCGGCGCGGCCGCGGCCGACGTCGGGCAGCTCGAGCTTGCGCGCGTCGCCGACCATGACGGCCTGGACGTCGCCCTTGCGGTCGAGGAACACGCCGATCTGGCGGTTGGTCTCGCGAGAGACCTCGGTCAGGTGGCGCGCCAGCTCCGGCGAGACGATCGCCTGGGCGTCGACGCGGCGGCGGTAGGTGCGGCGGAGGGCGTGGAGCTGGGAGGGCTTGAGGCCGAGGGTGTTGCCGAGGATGTCCTGCATTCGTTCTGGGGAGTCTAGCCTCGACCGCCGCGCGGATCGACCCGAACCTGCCCGCCGCGGCCGCCGGGCGGGGGCCCGACCGCTGCGGGTGGCCCCGCCGGCTACCCGAAGACCACCAGGAGCTGCACCAGCAGGAGCTTGGCGATGGTGGCGGCCGGATAGACCGACGCGTAGCCCAGGTTGGGGATCTCGTTGCGGGTCTGCTCGAGCGCGTAGCCGAGCACCGCCGGCTGCGTCTGGATCCCCGCCAGCATCCCGAGGGCGAGGCTCATGGGGACCTTCATGAGCCGGTGGGCCACGAAGAGCGCCGCGAGCGAGGTGACGAAGGTGATCACCGCGCCGGCGGCGAAGAGGAGGAGCCCGTCGCGGCTCGCGAAGGTGGCGAGGAAGCCCGCCCCGGCGCGCGTGCCGATGCCGGCCAGGAAGAGGATGAGGCCGATCTGCCGGAGCGCGACGCTGGCGCTGAAGGGGAGGCTCCAGACCATCCCGCCGGTGCGCTCCAGCGTCCCGAGCAGGAGCGCCACCACCAGCGGTCCCCCCGCGAAGCCGAGCGACACCCGCACCCCGCCCGGCAGCGGCAGCGGCAGGCTGCCGAGGAGGAGGCCGAGGGCGAGCCCCAGGCCGAAGGTGAGGATGTCCACCTCGCTCGCGGCGCGGTAGGAGTCGCCGAAGTAGGCGGTGACCTCGGGGAGCTGCCGCACCGGGCCGAGCACGCGGACCCGGTCGCCGATCTCGAGCCGCATGGCCGGGGCGGGGAGCAGGTCCACGTCGCCGCGCCGGACGCGGGTGATCACGGCGCCGATCCGGCGCGGCAGGTCGAGCTCCGCCACCGTCCTCCCGGCCACCTCGGGGCTCGACACGAAGATGCGCCGGAGGTCGAACTCGCTCCGGTCGGTGTCGATGGGCTCGTCGGCGACCGCGCCGAGCCGCTCCACCACCCGCGCCAGCTCGGCGGGCGTGCCGACCACCGTCACGAGGTCGCCCGCCTCGAGCCGCACGTCCGGGGCGGCCAGCATGAGCGCCTCGCCGCGCCGCAGGCGGCCGAAGATGACGTGCCAGCGCAGCCCGCGGACCAGCTCCTCGAGCGTGAGCGCGCCCATGCCCTCGGTGACGCGCACGGTGGCCGAGCCGAGCGGCTCGTTGGCCGCGCCCAGCTCGGCGAGCCGGCGCGCCTCGCCGGCCAGGTCGGGCTTCCAGAGCCACCAGGCGACGCGCACCGCGAGCACCACGCCCACCACGCCGAACGGGTAGCAGATCGAGTACGCCACCACCGGCCCGGAGAGCGCCTGCTCCGGGGTGGACTGCTTGAGCGTCTCGAGGGCGGCGGCCAGCGCGGGGGTGCTGGTGGTGGCGCCCGCGAACAGGCCCGCGGTGTGGGGCGCGTCGAGGCCGAGCAGCCGCCGCGCCGCGTAGGTGAGCGTGACCGCGAGCGCGACGGTGCCGACCGCCAGGCCGGTGTTCCGCACGCCGTCGCGCCGGAGCGACGCCACGAAGGCGCGGCCCGAGGAGAGGCCGATCGTGTACACGAAGATCGCCAGCCCCAGCATGTAGATGATCTCGGGGAGGGCCAGCGACGGGTCGAGGGCGCCGGCGGCGAGGCCGACGAAGAGCACCGCCGCGACGCCGAGCCGGCTGCCGCGCACCTGCACCTGGCCGAGCGGGTAGCCCAGCGCCGCCACCAGGAACAGCAGCAGGAGCGGGTTGTGGGCGAGGAGCCGGACGACGGGATCGAGCATGGCGGGGCGGCGGGAATCTACGCGCGGGACGTCCCGCGCGCCGCGCTACGCCGAGGCGCCCTGCGTCTCCACCTCGGTGATCCCGAGGTAGCGCAGCAGCCGCCGGTGGTGGTGGCGCAGCCCCTGGACCGCCACGTGGGCCGGGCAGGCCGCGAGCGCCTGCGCGAGCACCGCCACGCCGAAGTCGTGGAACTCGCGGACATGCGTGAGGTCGATGTGGACCTCGGCGCCGAGCTGCGCCCCGGCGAGCCGGTCCGCCACCTCGCGCGCCGCGACCACGTCGAACACGCCATCCTTGCGGATGACCTCTGCCTCCCGCCTGGGCGGGTGATTCATGACTCTCACTGTGCTCCCCCGTCGGTCGCTCGGGAGAGCGACGACGCCATCGATTATCGGCGGTCGCCGGTGCGATCGGAACTTGGCGAGCCCCGGCATGATGTCGCGGCCAAAAGAGCCGGGGCCGCGGTGGGAGGACGCACGCACGAGGATCACGAGTGGCGAAGCGGCGGACGTCGCGCACACCGCCTCCGGTGAGCGCACCCGCGGGCAGGTGAGGGGAGCTTTCGGCTCCGTCCTCGGGGGGAGCGTGTCTCCCCAGGAAGTCCACCGGCGAACGGTGGTCCGTTCCCTGCAAGCGCCTCCGGCGTCATGGCACGCATCTCCATCGTTCGTCGCCGTCGTGACGGTCTCGTCCAGATTCGCCGCCGGCGGGTCTGGGAGATCATCTCCGCCCGGGAGACCGTCGCGATCCTGCTCATCTCCGGCGCCAGCCTCGGCTTCAGCATCGCCCTCGTCGCCGCGGTGAGCGCGCCGCTCATGCTGCTCGCGTTCGTGCCGCTGGCCCCGGTGGTGCTGCTCGGTCTCTGGGCTTCTCGCGCCACGCAGTCGGCGCTGGCGACCGCGCCTGCGGACGACCCGCCCCCGCGGCCCCCCCGCCGCGTCGCCTGAGGCGACGGATCGGCGACAGGTCGTCGGATCTCCGAGCGGCGCGCGCCGCCGCCATGTCATCGGCGCCCCACCCCGAATCGCGGGGCCGGGACCGCTGAGTTTGCGTCCCGGTTGACCGAGCGCGCGCTCGTTGCGCTGCCCTGATGCCGGGCCCGCGAGGGCGCGCCGGGGCGCCGCTGCGGGTATACAGCCCGCCGGAGGTGACCGGTGTCCCTGTATGTGGTGGACGTGGAGGCGGACGGGCCCATCCCGGGCAAGTACTCGATGGTCTCCCTCGGAGCGGTGCTGGTCGAGCCGGGCCTGGCGCGCTCCTTCCACGGGCGGACGCGCCCCATCTCCGACGCGTGGCTGCCGGACGCGCTCGCGATCTCCGGGGTGACCCGCGACGAGCACGTCCGCTTCGACGAGCCCGGGACGGTGATGGAGGCCTTCGAGCGGTGGGTGCTCGAGACGTCGAAGGGCCGGCCGGTGCTCTTCGCGGACAACCTCGCCTTCGACTGGCAGTACGTGAACTGGTACTTCCACACCTACCTCGGCCGGAACCCCTTCGGCTGGAGCGGGCGGCGGATCGGCGACCTCTACTGCGGGATGGTGAAGGACGCCTACGCCAGCTGGAAGCACCTGCGCCGCACCGAGCACGATCACCATCCGGTGAACGACGCGCGGGGGAACGCCGAGGTCCTGCTCCAGCTGGTCGAGATGGGGCTGAAGCTGACCATCCGCTGAGCGATCGCGCTCCTTCGAGGGCGCTCCTCGCCGCGCGCGTCCGCTACGCGCCGGCGGCCGGCTTCGGCGGCGGCGGCGGGAGCTGCTTCAGGCGCTCCTTGACCTTGCCAAGCTCGGAAGCGTCGTGGCCACCCGTGGCGGCGAGGTGGTTCTGCTCGATGAACCGGTTCACCTTCTCGATCCGGTCCGGGTTGGAGGGGTGGGTCGAGAGGAAGGTGGCCCACCCCGGCTGGGCGCCGCCTTGCTGCTCCAGCTTCTGGAAGAAGGTGGCGATGCCGCGAGGGTCGTAGCCGGCGGCGGAGCTGTAGCGCGCGCCGTACTGGTCGGCCTCGAGCTCGTCGGAGCGGCCGTAGGCGAGGAGCGCGGTCTTCCCCGCCAGCCCGGCCGCGAGCTGCGCCGCGCCGGACGGGTTCTTCCCGAGCGCGACGCCCAGCACCGTCTCGAGCCCCATTGCGTTCACCATCTGCCGCGCCGAGTGGCGCGCTACCACGTGCCCCGCCTCGTGGCCCATCACGCCGGCCAGCTCGGCCGTGTCGTCCGCGGCGAGCAGGAGCCCGGAGTACACGTAGAGGAAGCCGCCCGGGGTGGCGAAGGCGTTCACGGTCTTCGGGTCGTCGATCACCTTCACCGACCACTCGACCTCCGGCCGGTCCTTCTTCGCGAACGCCAGGATCTTGCCGCTCACCCGCTGCACGTAGCCGTCGACGGTGGGGTCGGTCACGTACCGGATGTGCTCCTTCTGCTCGAGCTGCTCCTTCACCTGCAGCCCGAGCTGCTTCTCCTGCTCCGCCGGGATGAGGGCCGCGGCGATCGTCTTCTCGGTGGAGATGCGCTGCTGGGTCGAGCAGGCGAGCGCGAGGGCGGACAGGGCGAGGGCGCTGCGGAGCGTGCGGGTCATGGCGTGGTCTCCCGCCGGGCTTGGTATCACCGCGCGGGAGCGCGGACAGCCTCCCGGGAGGGGCGAGCGGCCCATTCACTCCGGGTGTCAGCCGCGCGCTGCCAGCCGGCATCCGATGTCCGGCCGAGGCGCTCTTCGCGAAGCGAGAGTGCCCGGCCGCTCCCCAGCCGGCTGCGCCCGCGCGGGTGCTCCTCGCGAAGCGAGATGTGCCCGGCCGCTCCCGCCGGCCGCGCAGCGGCCGCCGCGCGTTGAAGCGCGGGGCCGCCTCGCGATACAAGCGGGGGAGACGTGGGAGGGGGCATGCGCGCGAAGGCGATCCTGCTGGCGGTCGGGGCGCTCGTCGTCGTGGTCGCGGCCGGCGTCGGCGCCCGGTACCTCGGCGCCTCGCTCGACCGGCGGCCGGCGCCCGCGGTCGCCTCGCCGCCGCCGGCCCCGCCGCCCCTCTCGCCGGAGTCGCCGTCCGGCCCGCCCATCGACGCGGGGCGCATCCAGACCGGCCGGCTCGCGTTCGACCGGATGCCGCCCGAGGTCACCGGCGCGCTCGAGGTCCAGTCCGCCGAGATCGTGAAGACCGCCCAGGCGCTCGAGGCGAAGCAGGAGCGGATCCGCGGGGTCTGCGCGCCGGGCTCGGCCATCCGCCTGGTGGCCGCCGACGGGACGGTGACCTGCCAGCGGCTGCCGCGCGGGGTGGTCTCGGTCACGGCGCTCGCCGGGGTGGCCCGCATCTCCACCACCGTCACCACGCAGGCGAGCGTGCCGGGCGGCGTGGGGCGCTACCAGAGCGCCGGCGAGGACGACTTCCTGGTGGTCCCGGTGCCGCTCCCCGACGGCGCGGTGGTGACCGGCTTCTCCTACGTCTTCTGGGACGCCGACGCCCGGCTGGACGGCGCGGCCTACCTCTACCGCTCCGACGACACGGTCATGGCGGGGGTCCAGACCAAGGAGGCGAAGGAGGAGGTGCGGGCCGTGTCCACCGACGAGATCCACGGGGCCAAGGTGGACGCGAACGGCTTCGCCTACTTCGTCTACATGCAGCTCTCCGCGGCGGCCGGGCCGGGGCTCATGCCCGTCGCGGCGTCGGTGACCTACCGGCTGCCCTGAACGACGGCTCGCGATCGGCGATCCCGTTCGGCGTCGCGGATCACGCTGACGAGGGGCCGGCTTCGACTAAGATGCGCGCCGCATGGCTCGAGCCTCCCTACGCCGCGTGAAGCGGCTCGTCGTGAAGGTCGGCACCGGCACCCTGGCCGACGCGCAGGGCCGGTTCGATCGGCCGAACTGCGCCCGCCTGGCCGCGGAGCTGGCCGAGGCGGCGCGCGGGCGGAAGGTGGTGCTGGTCTCGTCCGGCGCGGTGGCGCTCGGCGCCGAGCGGCTCGGCCTCGTGAAGACCCGCGGCAAGCCCTGGGACATCCCCACCAAGCAGGCCTGCGCGGCGGTCGGGCAGCCGCACCTCATGGCCGCCTGGGACGACGCGCTCGGCAAGCACGGGCTCACCACCGCCCAGGTGCTCCTCACCGCCGAGGACCTCGCCAGCCGCAAGCGCTTCCTCAACGCGCGCCGCACCTTCGAGCGGCTGCTCGACGCCGGCGTGGTGCCGGTGGTGAACGAGAACGACACGGTGGCGTTCGAGGAGCTCAAGGTCGGCGACAACGACACGCTGGCCGGGCTGGTGGCCGGCTGCGTGGAGGCCGACGCGGTGGTGATGCTCACCGACGTGGAGGGGCTCTACGATCGCAGCCCGGTCGAGCCAGGGGCGCGGCTCATCTCGGACGTCCCCCGCGTCACCGCCGAGGTGGAGCGGATCGCGGGTGGGGCGGGGAGCGAGCGGAGCGTGGGGGGCATGGCCACCAAGGTGAAGGCCGCGCGCCGGCTCGCCGCGCAGGGCGTCACGACCGCGCTCCTCTCCGGCCGCCGGCCCCGCGCCCTGGCGGCGCTGCTCGGAGGCGAGCGGATCGGCACGGTGTTCGCCCCCGGCGCGGAGCGGCTCAGCTCGCGCAAGGGCTGGCTGGCCGCCGCCGCCCGCGGGAAGGGCGTGATCCTCGTGGACGCCGGGGCGCGCCGCGCGCTGGTCGACCAGGGGAAGAGCCTGCTCCCGAGCGGGGTGCGCGGGGTCGAGGGGCAGTTCGGGGTGGGCGACCCGGTCGACATCGCGGTCGACCCGGCGAGGCCGTTCGCGCGGGGGCTGGCCGGCTACGGCGCGGAGGAGGTGCGCCGCCTGGCGGGCCTGAAGACGAGCGAGATCGAGCGCGCGCTCGGGTATAAGTACCTCGACGAGATCGTCCACCGGAACGACCTGGTGGTGCTCGAGATCAGCATCAGCCGGGAGTGAGCGTGCAGATGGAGCAGGCCCAGAGCCTCGCCGCCGAGATGCGGAAGCTGGCGGAGGCGGCCCGGGAGGCCTCGCGCGCGCTCTCGCACGCGGAGACGAGGCGGAAGGACGCCGCGCTCCTGGCCGCCGCCGACGCGGTGGTCCGGCGCGAGCGCGAGATCCTCGCCGCGAACGCGCTCGACCTCGAGGCGGCGCGCGCGGCCGGGCAGAACGACGCCTACCTCGACCGGCTGGCGCTCGACCCGAAGCGGCTCGGCGGGATCGCCGCCGCGCTCCGCGAGATCGCGGCGCTGCCCGACCCGGTGGGCGAGGTGACGGCCAGCTGGCGCCGGCCGAACGGCCTCGAGATCCGCAAGGTCCGCATCCCGCTCGGCGTGGTGCTGATGATCTACGAGGCGCGGCCCAACGTGACGGTCGACGCCGCCGGCCTCTGCCTGAAGAGCGGGAACGCCGCCATCCTCCGGCCCGGCTCGGACGCGCTCCGCTCCTCGCTCGCGCTCGCGGCCGCCTTCGCCGAGGGGCTCGAGCAGGCCGGCCTCCCCGCGGCGAGCGCGCAGGTGGTGCCGACGCCCGATCGCGAGGCCACCTTCGAGCTCCTGAAGCTCGACGAGCTCATCGACCTCGCCATCCCCCGCGGCGGCCCCGCGCTCATCCGCGCGGTGGCGGAGCGCTCGCGCGTGCCGGTGGTGAAGCACTACCAGGGCGTCTGCCACCTCTTCCTCGACGAGTCCGCGCCGGAGCGGCAGGCGATCGACCTCGCGCTGAACGGCAAGGTGCAGCGCCCCGGCGTCTGCAACGCCACCGAGTGCCTGCTGGTCCACCGCGCCGCGGCGGAGCGGCTGCTCCCCGCCGTCTGCGGAGCGCTCGCCGAGGCCGGGGTGGAGCTGCGCTGCGACCCCACCGCGCTCACCGTGCTGAAGCGGGCCGGGGTCCGGGCCATCCCGGCCACCCCCGAGGACTTCGGCAAGGAGTTCCTCGACAAGATCCTGGCGGTGCGGGTGGTCGCGGACCTCGACGGCGCGCTCGATCACATCGCGCGCTACGGCTCGCTCCACACCGAGGCCATCGTCACCCGCGACCATCGGCGACGCGCGGCGCTTCCAGCGCGAGGTGATCGCGAGCGCCGTGATGGTGAACGCCTCCACCCGCTTCAACGACGGCGGCGAGCTCGGGCTCGGCGCGGAGATCGGCATCTCCACCACCAAGCTCCACGCGTTCGGCCCCATGGGGCTCGCCGAGCTGACCACGCAGAAGTTCCTGGTCGAGGGCGAAGGACACGTGCGGTAGCTCCACGAGGACACCTGATGGCGACGAAGAAGAAGGCCGTGAAGAAGACCGGTTTCAGCACGAAGAAGACCGGTTTCAGGAAGAGCCCCCCGAAGAAGAGCGCCGCCGGCGCGCGTGGTGCGCGCCGCGAGGGCGCCTGGCGACCGGCCGGCAAGGCCGCGCCGGCCCGAGGCAAGGCCGCGGCGGCGTCCGCGGCCGGCTCCGCCGCGAGGCCCGCCCGCGGGAAAGCCCCCGCTCGCGGGAAGCCCGCCCGCGGGAAGGCGCCCGCCCGCGGCGCGAAGCCCGCCCGCGGGACGAAGGTCCCCCGCGCCGTCGAGCCCGTCCGCGAGGCGAGGCCGGCCCGCCCGCGGAAGCCCGCGCGCGCGGCGGCCGTGCTCGCGCCGCCGATGCCGCCCGACGTCGCCGCCGCCCTCGCCGAGGCGCCCGGCCCCGCCGGAGCGGCCGCGGCGACCGTGACCGAGGCCGACGACGCCCGCCCCACCGCGCTCGCCATCGCGCACGCCGCCCTCGACAAGAAGGCCGAGGACGTGACCGTGCTCGACGTCCGCGGCCTCACCAGCTACGCCGACTACTTCGTGCTCGTCACCGCCGACTCGGATCGCCAGGCCGGCGCCATCGCCGACCACGTCGAGCAGGAGATGAAGGCGAAGGGCGTCACCAAGGTGGGCGTCGAGGGCTACCAGGGCGGCCGCTGGATCCTGGTCGACTACGGCGACGTGGTGGCCCACGTGATGAACAAGGAGTCGCGCGGCTTCTACGATCTGGAAGGGCTCTGGGCCGACGCGCCGCGCTTCAGGGTGGACGGGTAGGCGCCCGCGCGAGCTCCACCGGCGCGGCACTCCTCCGGGGCACGACGCGCCGTCCGCGTTGAGCCTACAGTCGCGGCACACACGCTCGGCGAGCGCTTGGCCATCCATGGCGGCCGGCCCGCCGTCGCCGCCAAGTTCGCCGCCAAGAAGGATGGGAGCCGCGATGCGCGCCTGCGCCGACCGTTCGCGCTGTCCGAGGCGAACCCTGCTGCTCGCGACTATCGCAGCGATCACCGGCGCCGGACGAGCGAGCGCGACGGCTCCCGCCAGCGTGAGCCTGCCTGCATACCGGGAACCCGCCGCCTACAGCGAGACCCTGGTCATCACGTCGGGCGGGTCGCAGCTCGAGATGAGGCGCTTCGTCGGCCACGGAAAGCTCCGCACCGAGCTGTCCAGCGCGGGTGGCGACATCGTCATGATCGAGCTGGGCGACGAGCGAGGCACGTCGTACACGCTCGTGCCGGCCCAGAAGATGGCCATCAAGCAGCTCCGACCGCCCGACGAGGCGCCGGCGTCCGACCTCCCGCAGCGCTCCGGCGACGGAGAGGGAGCGCCGCTTCCCGCAGGGGTTCAGCTCGAGGATCTCGGGACCGAGCGGATCGGCGAGGTGGCCGCGAGGAAGCTCCGGATCACCGCGCCCGACGGCGTCGCGCTCGCGTGGTTCGACCCCGCGTCAGGTGCACCGCTCCGCATGGAGACCTCGGTGGGCGGTGAGAAGGGAACCCTCGCGTGGAAGGACCGCAGGGTCGAGCCGCAGCCGGCGCGCCTCTTCGAGGTTCCCGGCGAGTACCAGGTGATCGACCTGCAGCAGATGCCGAGCGCCGCGGGGATGATCGGAGCCGCCGGCATAAGGATGGCTGCGGACTCGGCCGGCCAGACGGTCAGAAGCCTCGGCTCGAGCCTCGGCGAGAGCGCCGGAGGATCCCTGGGCATGGCGCTCGGAGGGCCCCTGGGCGCGGTCGTCGGGAGGTACGTGGGTGGAAGGGTCGGCGGGATGCTGGCCGACAAGGTCACGGGCACGATCGTGCGCGAGGCGACGGAGCGATAGCGGTAGGAGCACGCCTACCCCCTCCCAGGGGCCTGGCGCCTGGACCCAGGCGGAACGATGTCGGCGAGAGCGCTTGCTCTCCTGGGCCCAGCCATGACCGACCCCCGCACGCTCACCCCGAGGCTCCCGGCCCCGAAGCTGTTCATCGGTGGCCGGTTCGTGGATCCGCAGGAGGGCGGGTCGCTGCCCGTCACGAACCCCGCCACCGGCGAGAAGCTCCTCGACGCGCCCGCCGCCGGCCCGGCGGACGTGGACCTCGCGGTGCGCGCCGCGAGGAAGGCGTTCGAGGACGGGCCCTGGCGCCGCCTGAGCGCGCGGGAGCGGGGCAAGCTCATCCGCAGGCTCGCCGAGGCCCTGTGGGCGCGGCTCGAGGAGTTCGCGCTCGTCGAGTCGCTCGAGAACGGCAAGACCTTCCGCGAGGCCGTCCGCGGGGACGTCGGCCCGGGCGCGGCCACGCTCGCCCACTTCTCCGAGGAGCCGGTGCGCATCCGGGGCGAGGTGCTGCCCGTCGACGGCCCGTTCCACACCTACGTCGCGAAGGAGCCGGTCGGGGTGGTGGGCGCGATCGTGCCCTGGAACTACCCGACCAGCCTCATGTGCTGGAAGCTCGGGCCGGCCCTCGCGTGCGGCTGCACGGTGGTGCTGAAGCCCTCCGAGCTCACGCCCCTCACCGCCATGAAGCTCGGCGAGCTGGCGGCGGAGGTGGGGTTCCCGGAGGGCGTCGTGAACGTGCTCCCCGGCCTGGGCGACCCCGCCGGCGAGGCGCTGGCGCGCCACCCCGACGTGGACAAGGTGAGCTTCACCGGCTCGATCCGCACCGCCCGCCGGCTCGTCGCCGCCTCGGGCGAGACGAACTTGAAGAAGCTGACGCTCGAGCTGGGCGGGAAGAGCCCGCAGATCGTCTTCGCGGACGCCGAGCTGGACCGCGCGGTCGACGCCTGCTTCTGGGGGATCTTCGGGAACAAGGGCGAGATCTGCAACGCGGGCTCGCGCGTGCTCGTGCACGCGGGGGCCTACGACGGGTTCGTGGACGCGCTGGCGGAGCGGGCCCGGAGGATGCGCGTCGGCGATCCGCTCGACCCGGCCACCGAGATGGGCGCGCAGGTGTCGCGCCGGCAGCTCGACGCGATCCTCGGTCACATCGGCAGCGGGAAGGAGCAGGGCGCCCGCCTGCTCGCCGGGGGCGAGCGCGACGTGGACGGCCCGAACGCCAGGGGGAACTTCCTCAGGCCGACCGTGTTCGGCGAGGTGAGGCCGGAGATGCGGATCGCGCAGGAGGAGATCTTCGGGCCGGTCCTCGCCTGCCTGCGGTTCGAGGACGACGCGGAGGCGCTCGCGATCGCGAACGGCACGCGCTACGGCCTCGCCGCGGCGATCTGGACGAAGGACGTCGCGCGGGCGCACGCGCTCGCCCGGCGCGTCAAGTCGGGCGTGGTCTGGATCAACTGCTTCAACGAGTTCGACGTCAGCGCGCCCTTCGGCGGCTTCAAGGAGTCGGGGTGGGGACGCGATCTCTCGCACCACGCCCTCGACGGCTTCCTGCAGCTCAAGACGGTCTGGACGAAGCTCCCGGAGTGAGGCGCATGCGCAAGACGCCGACGGTGAAGTCCCGGGCGCGGGTGGCGAGCGTGAAGCGCGTCCGTGGCGCGGCCGGCAGGCTGGCGCGAGCGAAGGGGGCGCGCCCGCCCAGGCGCGGTGGCGCGGGAGAGGTGGAGCGCCTCGAGGCGTGGCTCGCGGAGAAGGGGGTCCGGAAGGCCAAGATCGGCGGCTTCGACATCGACGGCGTCTGGCGCGGCAAGTACGTCTCGCTCGAGAAGTTCGTCTCCGCGGCCAGGGGCGGCGGCCTCGGCTTCTGCGACGTGGTCTTCGGGTGGGACCTCGGCGACGAGCTCTACGACAACGCCAGGATCACCGGCTGGCACACGGGCTACCCCGACGCGCACGCCGTGGTGGATCTCTCCACCGCCCGGGTGATCCCCTGGGAGCCGGACACCGCCGCCTTCGTCCTCGACTTCGTGAACGAGGACGGGTCGCCCTACCAGGCCTCGCCGCGCCAGCTGCTCCACCGGGTCGGCCGGAGGGCGCGCGCCATGGGGTTCCTGCCCCGCTTCGGCTCGGAGTACGAGTACTTCATCTTCCAGGAGACCCCCGAGTCACTGCGGGAGAAGGGCTTCCAGGACCTCACCCCGCTCACCCCCGGGATGTTCGGCTACTCCTGGCTGCGCAGCTCCGCCAACTCCGGCCTGGTGCACGCCATCATCGACGGCTGCAACGCCTTCGGCGTCGAGGTCGAGGGGATGCACACCGAGACCGGCCCGGGCGTCTACGAGACGGCCGTCCGCTACGACGATCTCGAGCGGGCGGCGGACAAGTCGGCGCTCTTCAAGACGGCGGTGAAGGAGATCTGCGCCCGGCACGGGCTCACCGCCTGCTTCATGGCCAAGTGGAGCCCGAGGCTGCCCGGGTGCTCCGGCCACGTGCACGAGTCGCTCTGGGACCTGACCGGCGCGCACAACCGCTTCCACGACCCCGGCGAGGAGCACGGGATGAGCGCGCTGCTCCGGCACTACGTGGGCGGGCAGATCGCGCTGATGCCCGAGCTGACCGCGCTCTGCTGGCCCACCATCAACAGCTACAAGCGCAGCGTCGAGAACACCTGGGCGCCCACCACCGCGACCTGGGGGTGCGAGAACCGCACCTGCGCCATCCGGATCATCGGCGACTCGGCCAAGTCGACGCGGGTCGAGTACCGCCAGATGGGCGCCGACATGAACCCGTACATCGGGATGGCGGTCTCGCTGGCGGCGGGGCTGTGGGGCATCGAGCACCAGGTCGAGCCGCCGCCCCCGTGCGAGGGGAACGCCTACGCCGCGAAGGACGCGGCACCGCTGCCGCGCAGCCTGAAGGACGCGGTGACGCTGCTCGAGGGATCCGAGCGCGCCCGGGAGCTGCTCGGCGAGGGGTTCGTCGATCACTTCGTCCGCACGCGCCAGTGGGAGGTCCGCCAGTTCGAGCGCGCGGTCACCACCTGGGAGCTGGAGCGGTACCTCGAGCTCATCTGACAGGAGCGCGCCGATGCCCATCTCCGTCGAGCTGCCCGACGACCTCCGCGTCACCGAGATGGCCTGGCCGACCCGGATCGTGCTCGGGCCAGGCGCGCTCTCGCGGCTGCCCGCCGAGGTGGCGCGGCTGGGGATGCGCAGGCCGCTCGTCGTCACCGACCGGGGGGTCGTGAAGGCGGGGCTCGCCGCCCGCGTGTTCGAGCTCCTCTCCGGCGCCGGCGTGGCGTTCGCGCGCTTCGAGGACGTCCAGCCCAACCCGACCGACCGGGACGCCGTCGCGGGCCTGGCCGCGTTCCGGACGGGCGCCTGCGATGGGCTCATCGCGGTCGGCGGCGGGAGCTCGCTCGACGCGGCCAAGCTGGTCCAGCTCCTGACCACGCACCCTCCGCCGCTCTCGCGCTACGACGACGCGACGGGCGGGGATCGGCTCATCAAGGACGACATGCCTCCGCTGATCGCCATCCCGACCACCGCGGGCACGGGATCGGAGGTGGGCCGCTCCGGGGTGGCGACGCTGCCGGACACGGGGCGGAAGACGGTCATCTTCAGCCCGTACCTCCTGCCCAAGGCCGCCATCTGCGATCCCGAGCTGACGGTCGGCCTCCCGCCCCACATCACCGCCGCGACCGGCATGGACGCCTTCACCCACTGCCTCGAGGCCTACCTCGCGACCGGCTTCCACCCGCTCGCGGACGCGGTGGCGATCGACGGCCTCGCCCGGGTGACGCGCTCGCTCCCGGTCGCGTTCAGGGAGCCCTCGAACCTGGTCGCCCGGACCGACATGATGGTCGCCGCCATGGAGGGCGCGATGGCCTTCCAGAAGGGGCTCGGCGCCTGCCACGCGCTGGCCCACGCGCTGACCCCCATCTGCGGCCTGCACCACGGCCTCGCGAACGCGCTCGTGCTCCCCGCCGTGATGGAGTTCAACCGCGCGGCGGCCGAGGCGCGGCTCGCGCGCGTCGCGATCGCGATGGGGGAGGACCCCACCGCCCTCGCGCCCGATCTGGCGGACGGGGCGGTCGCGCACGTCCGACGCCTCGTCGCGACGCTGGACCTGCCGGCGCGGCTGCGCGACGCGGGCGTGAAGGAGCAGGACCTCCCCCTCGTCGCGAGGAAGGCGTTCGAGGACGCCTCGCATCGGACCAACCCGAGGACCTGCACCGCGGAGGACCTGCTGGCGATCGCGCGGGCGGCGTACTGAGCGCGTCAGGACGGCTGCGCGAGGATCCGGACCGGCAGCACCATCGCGTTCAGCCCGGCGAACTGGAGCCGGCGCTGCAGCTGGTACGCCGTCTCGTTGTGCAGCAGCCGCTGGAACCACCGCTCTCGCTGGAACACGAGCTTCCCGGCGAAGAACACCGCCCGCGGAAACTCCTGCGCCGCCTCCAGGCAGAGCTTCTCGGCGACGCTGGTGGCCTCGGTCCCGATCTCCATCCGGTAGTCCGCCGCGAGCTTGAGCCGTCCGGCCAGCTGCACGTACTGCTCGAGCGCGCCCTGGGTCCGCAGGCGGACGCGGTCGACCTCCTCGATCCCCTTCATGGCGGCGGCGTCGATCACCCCCACCGACAGGAAGATGAAGTTCTTGAAGTGGCCCGGGAACGTCCGCTGGACCGTCAGCAGGGCGTGGACGCCCAGGCCCCCGTAGCCGCCGACGAGCAGCACCGCCGTGGGCGCCTTCGGGTCGACGACCGGGCGCGGCCCGGGCGGATGCGGCGGCAGCACGTCGAGGATCTCGTCCAGGCGCCGCAGGTTCGCCTGCACGCCGCGGTAGTGGCGGCGGATCAGGAAGCACAGGCCGACCACCAGCCCCGTCACCACGATGGTGACCCACCCGCCCTGCTCGCCCTTCTCGTACACGGTCCCGGTCAGGATGGCCGCGCACAGCGCGAAGGCCACGCCGTGGATCGCGAAGCCGCGGCGGCGCCCCTCCGTCCGGGTCCGCCACCAGTAGCGCAGCATCGCCAGCTGCGAGAGCGAGAAGGTCACGAAGACGTTGATCGAGTACATCGTGACGAGGTGGAAGAGGTCGCCTCCGGTCCACACCAGCGTCGCGAGCGACGCGCCGCCCATGAGCAGCACGCCGTTCTGGATGGTCAGCCGGTCCGAGAGCTGGCCGAAGCGGTGCGGCAGCCACGAGTCGTGCGACATGTTGGCCATGACGCGCGGGCCGTCGATGAAGCCGGCCTGCGCCGCCACCACCAGCAGCGCGGCCTCCGCGAGCAGCGTCACGATCACGAAGGCGCGCCCGAGCGGGAGCGCGCCCAGCTGCCACCCGGCCGTGAACCGCTCGAGGAGCACGGCGTTCATGGTCTTCCCCTCCTCCGGCGCGACGCGGAAGAGGAGGTAGCAGACGAGGATGCCGGCCGCGGTGAGCGCGAGCGAGAAGGCCATGTAGGTCATGGTCCGCTTGGCGGTCTGGACCTTCGGCTCGCGCATGATCTGGATGCCGTTCGAGACGGCCTCGATCCCGGTGTACGTGCCGGCGCCCATCGAGTACGCGCGCACGAACACGGCGAACAGGCCGGCCGCGCCGAGCTCGGCCAGGCCCGACCGGAAGCCGTGACCGATCTCCCCCGCCACCTGTGGCACGTCCGGCAGGTGCACGCCGATCCCGCCGACGATCAGGACCACGTGGGTCACGAGGAACAGGCCGAAGATGGGCGCCAGCGCGGTGACGGACTCCCTCACCCCGCGGAGGTTCAGGAGGACCAGGAGGCCGATGGCCACCCCCTCGGCCGGGAGCTTCCAGGTGGCGAGGCCGGTCGGCACGAAGCTGAAGATGGCGTCGCCGCAGGAGGCGACCGACACCGAGATGGTGAGCACGTAGTCGACGAGCAGGGCCGAGCCCGAGACCACGCCCACGCGCGAGCCGAGCAGCTCGGTCGCCACCACGTAGCCGCCGCCGCCGAACGGGAACCGCTTGATGATCTGCGAGTAGGCGACCGAGATGACGAGGACGGTGACGGCCGTGGCGGCCGCGAGCGCGACGGCGAGGTAGCCGTGGTCGCCGAGGGCGCGGAACGCCTCGTCGGGTCCGTACGCGGACGACGAGAGACCGTCCGCGCCGAGGCCGACCCAGGCCAGCAGGGCGACCAGCGAGATGGCGTGGTGGGTGCGCGGATCCTCGACGTCGCGGGGGGCGCCGAAGAGGAGGGTGCGGAGCCGGTGCAGGGGCCGAGGTGCTCGCGGTGGAGGTGACGGGCGTCCCGGCTCGGGCGCGGGCGAGGTCGGCTCGGTCTCTCCGGTGGCCATTCGGAGAGCTTGCCGGGGCCGGTGTCAGGGCAGCGTCAAGGCATGCCCGCCCGGCATCAACGCCGCATCAAGGTGGGTGGGGTCGGCGCGCCCGCCCGGGGTTGGCGGGCGCTGCCTTGACGGGCGCTTGATGCGGACGCCTCGAACCTTGACCCGGCCTTGACCGCGAGGGGCGTTACGTTCTGGCCGAGGAGTCCGGTCATGCCCGTCCTGGAGAGGCACCTTCACGCCGTCCCGGCGACCGCGCACGAGCACGCGACGAGCGAGCTCGGCGAGGTCGGGCTGGTGGCGACGATCTTCGCCGTCGCGCTCCTCCCGATGGTGTGCGACCTCGCCGGGATCGGGCGGTGGGACGGCGCCAGCCTCGGGCTCGGGACGCTCGGCGTGCTCCTCGCCGGCCGCGCGCTCGGGGCGTGGCTCATGGCGCGCGCTCGAGGCTGGGCCCGGCGCCGCTCCGCGCAGAGGTCCGAGCGCTGGCAGGACGCCGCGTCGAGCGCCGGCCAGGACCGCGCGGCGCGCCGCAGCTGAATCCTCGCGGTCGAGCCCGCGCTTGACGGGCCTTCCCGGCAGGGCGTTCACTAGCGGAGCGTCAGGAGCCCTGCATGACGTCCCCGCCCTCCCGGCCCGACCCCGACCCGCTCAGCGTCCGGGACGACGCGGCGACCCGCGCGCGAGAGTACGCGCGCGCCGTCGCGATCATCGCGGTCACGACGGGCGTCGCCGCGGCGGTGCGCGCGACGCTGCACGTCCCGGACGTCGAGATGCTCTTCCTGCTCGGGGTCATGATCGTGGCCCTGACCAGCGGGCGGCGTGCCTCGATCCTCGCGGCGGCCCTCGCGGTCGTCTCCTACGACTTCTTCTTCGTGCCGCCCGCCCACACGCTCGACGTCTCGGACGCCCGCTACTTCCTCACCTTCGCGATGATGCTCGGGATCGGGATCGCCATCGGCACGCTCACCCTGCGGCTGCGCGAGGAGCGGCGCGCGGCGCTCGTCCGGGAGCGGTGGACGGGCGCGCTGTACGCGCTGAGCCGCGAGCTCGGGGCGGCGACCGACGCCCCCGGGGTCGCGGCCGCGTGCGCCCGCGCCGTCGGGGAGGTCTTCGGCTGCGAGGTGGTCTTCCTGGGCGCGAAGGGGCGCGACGCGCTCGAGCCGCTGGCCACCGCGCCGCCCGGGGTCGCGCTCGGACCCTCCGAGCGAGCGGTGGCGCTGTGGGCCCTCGAGCACGGCGGCCCGGCGGGGCGCGACGCGGACGCGTTCCCGGGCGAGCCGGTGCTGTGCGTGCCGCTCCGGACCTGGGGCGACGTGCTGGCCGTGATCGCCGTGAGGCTGCCCGCCGGGCGGCGCCTCGAGGGCGATCCGCGCGCGCTGCTCGAGGCGCTGGGGCGGCAGGCGGCCGTCGCGCTCGAGCGCGTCCTGCTCGCCGACGAGGCGCGGCGCGCCGCGCTCCGCGCGAGGACCGAGGAGCTCCGGAGCGGCCTCCTCTCCGCCGTCTCGCACGACCTCCGGACCCCGCTCGCCGCGATCACGGGGGCGGGGACCTTGCTGCTCGACGGCGACCTCGCCGATCCCGCCCTCCGCCGCGAGCTCACCACCACCGTGGTCGAGGAGGCCGAGCGGCTCGAGCGGCTGGTCTCGAACCTCCTCGACATGACGCGGCTCGAGTCCGGGGTGGTCGAGCCCAGGCGCGAGTGGGTCCCGCTGGTCGAGGTGGTCGGCTCCGCCATGACCCGGCTCGAGCGCGCCCTCGGCGGGCGCGCGCCGTGATGACCGAGATCGCCGACGACGTCCCGCTCCTCTCGATCGACCCCATCCTCTTCGAGCAGCTCTTCGTGAACCTGCTCGAGAACGCCGCCAAGTACACGCCGCCGGGATCCGAGCTCGCCATCCGGGCGGTGCGCGCGGAGGGCATGGTCGTGGTCGAGGTCGCCGACCGCGGGCCGGGGATTCCCCCCGGCGAGGAGGAGCGAGTGTTCGAGCGCTTTCACCGCGTCGCGCGGCCAGGCGTCCGTGGGGCGGGGCTCGGCCTCCCCATCGCGCGCGCGATCGCGCAGGCGCACGGCGGGCACCTCACCGCGTCGAACCGTCCGGACGGGGGCGCCGTGTTCAGGCTCACGCTGCCGATCCTGGAGCCCCCCGCCGCGGCGGCGGAGCCGGCCGAGCCCTCGCAGCGGGGGGCCGGCGCATGACCGGGCTGGGGCCGCTCGTGATGGTGGTCGAGGACGAGCCGCCGGTGCGGCGCTTCCTCCGCGCGGCGCTCGGGGCGCACGGGTATCGCGTGGTGGAGGCGGGCGGGGTGCGGGAGGCGGAGCAGCTCGCGCCCGGCCACAACCCGGACGTCTTCCTGTTGGACCTGGGGCTCCCCGACGGCGACGGGGTGGACCTGGCGCGGCGGCTGCGCGAGTGGTCCCGCGCGCCGATCATCGTCCTCTCCGCCCGCGGCAGGGAGGAGGACAAGGTGAACGCGCTCGACGCGGGCGCGGACGACTACCTGACGAAGCCGTTCGGCGTGAACGAGCTCCTCGCCCGGCTGCGGGTCGCGCTGCGCCACGCCCAGTCCACCCCCGAGCAGCAGCAGGTCCTCGAGGCGGGGCCGCTCAGGGTCGATCTCGCCCGCCGGGAGGTCACCGTGAGCGGCGCGGAGGTCCGGCTCACGCCCACGGAGTACCGCGTGCTCGCCCTGCTCGCGCAGCACGCCGGGAAGGTGCTCACGCACCGCCAGATCCTCCGCGAGGTGTGGGGTCCGAACACCACCGAGGCGCACTACGTGCGCGTCCAGGTGGCCGAGCTCCGGAAGAAGCTCGAGGCCGACCCGGCCCGCCCCCGCCTGCTCGTGACCGAGCCCGGCGTCGGCTACCGCCTGCGCGACCGCCTCGAGCCCTCACCCGACCCAGAGTAATTTCGACGCCGACCCTCTGAGCACGCCTCACGCTGCTTCATTCAACTGCAACCCTGCTTCACCCAACCCAGAGTAGTTTCCGATGGCGCCCTCCGCGCACGGGGAGGCGCTCCCCGGCTCCGAGTCATTCATCTGACGAAGTCAGCGTCTGGGCCTGCCCACGTGCCGAGGGCCCCGTGAATTGGCAGATGCACGCTCGACATTCGGTGATGGAGTCGGATGGGCTCCATCGTGACGACGACCCAGCGTCATGACCGGGCCCGCCCAGGTTTTGTCGGTAGGCTTTGTCGGGCGGTTCGTCGACGCCGCCGCGACCCTACGCGGCCAAGGCACACGGGACGCCGTGGGCTACCCGAAGCAAGTAGGTCCCGGGCGGGAAGATGACGTCGGGACGTCCGGCCCGCCGCGCATGCCAGGCCAGGCGGTACTGGTCGAGGAAATCGACGAGCCTCGAGAGGACCTCGAGCCGCCGCCACTTGTCGCGGGCCGCCACCCTCGGGTTGAGCTTGCGCCTCGGCTCGCGCGGCATGGGGCGGGCGGTCGGCTTCTGTGCGGCCACCTTCGCCCGGCCGACGAATCCGCCTCGCTTGGCGGTGACGTCCTTCGCCGCCTGCTCCTCGAGGACCGCGAGCGCTTCAGCGAGCTGGTCCCGGAAGTCTGCCGCCGACTCGAACCCGGGCGGCGTGGTGAGCTCGAGCTCGACCTTCTCCGGCATGTAGCCTTTGGCGCGGAAGAACGCGGCCGGCCGGTCGGCCACCAATGGCGCCGCGCCGATCTGCTCGGGGGCTGACCACAGCCCGGGCCATTCGCGCCCGTGGCGAACCAGCCCGGCCGCCACCGGGTTCGCGAGCACATAGGCGGCCTTGTCGAGGATGTCTGCGGGATCGGCGAGGGCGACGGCGCTGTAGCTCGAGGGAGCCCAGAAGGACTCCCAGCGGCCGAGGGACGCGTTCGTGGCCCGTGCGACGAGTGAGTCCAGGTACTGGCCGAACGCGGGCAGCTGCGCGCCCGGGATCGGTCACGACCAAATGATAGTGGTTCGAGAGGACGCAGAAGGCGTGGACGCGGATGCCGTAGCGCCGGGCGGCGACGGCCAGGACGTAGAGGAAGATCGCGCCGGTGGTGGGCGACGGTCGAAGGAGGAGCTGTCGCTGCGTGCATCTCCGGGTGACGAGGTAGGTGGTGCCCGGGAGAACCTGACGAGGTGCGGTCATGGGCGGGCGCCCTGGCAGGAGACGTGCCGCCAGGGAAACCAGCGTTCAAAGGAGACACTGGGTGAGAGGGTCCGTCGAAAGGACCCGGCCATCGTCGAGCGCGCAGAGGGTCCGTCGAACGGACTCCCTCGGTCGAACCGCGTTACTCTGGGTCGGGACGAGGCATCAAAACCCGTGACATGCCGAGCAGGCGGCACTGTCGACGTACGGGGCGCCCCACGCCACGCTGGTCTGCGCCAGGTGGCAGGCCACGCTCGTGCAGGTCTTGCGTCGCCGGGTCGAAGCGCGCGCTCGCGAGGTGGAGCGAGAGCGTCGCGCCCTCCATCGCCGCGTCCGGGATGGTCGGGTCGGGGATGGTCACCCCGGGAAACGCGTTCGTCACCCAGTATGGCCGCGTGGGGCGGTTCGGCGCGGCCGGGAGCCAGGACGAGATCCGGCAGCGAGGTGCGCGGGTCGAACACCACCTCGCGCCGGCCGTTCACGTGGCGGAGCGGCAGCACGCGACCCGAGCCGGCGGGCGGGCCGCTCGTGGTGCCGTGGCACTTCCGGCAGTCGAAGCCGAGCAGGCCCCCGGCGAGCTGGTACGTGCCGGTGGTGTCGAGCCAGTAGAAGCCGGACGGCCCGGCGGCGGCGGGATCGACGGTGTCGAAGTGGCAGGTCTGGCAGGTGATGGGGGCGGCGTCGTTCCCGGGCCAGTACCCGCCGTGCTTGGTTCTGATGCCACGGCCCGGGCAGCCCGGCGAAGTGGCCCCACTCGAAGCCGTCGGCCTGGAGCTGCAGGTGGCCGTTCGCGTCCGGCGCGCCGGCGCCGCCGGACGGGTACGCGGGCGGGTTCGCGTGGCAGCCGCCGCAGCCGAGCGCGCCCGCGGGCGCGGTCCAGGCGGGCGAGGCGACGTAGGCCGGCGCCGCCTGCCCGGACGAGTGGCAGTAGACGCCGCCGCAGCTGCCGCCGGCGGCGTCGTAGGCGGCGCCGGGCGCGTTCCGCGCCTTGAGCGAGCCCGCGGCCGCGCCGGCGGGCGCGAGCGTCACGTCCACCACGCCGTCCATGTGCCTCGCCGGATCGAGCGGGTGGCAGTGGCCGCAGCCGAAGGCGTAGTCGGGTCCGCCGGCGGGCGCGACGTCCTCGAGCACGGTGAGCGCGCCGTAGCCGGCCTCGACGCCGGCGGGCAGCCGCGCGTGGACGAGGTGGGCCCCGCTCGCGGGCGGCGCGCCGTGGCAGGCCGCGCAGCCGCCCCCGGCCGCCACGTCGATCCGCCCGTCGATGTGGTGGCCACCGGCGAGGTCGATGGTGCCGTCGGGGCGGACCGTGTCGGGGTGGCAGGCGCTGCAGCGCGCGGCGAGCGCGCCCTGCGGGTGACCGGCCTTGGTGGGCGGGGCGCCGTGGCAGGAGCCGCAGGCGAGCTGCGAGCCGTCCACGCGCGTCCACACCGGCGCGGTGGCCGTGCCGCCTGCCCCGAGCGTCGCGCCGTGGCAGTAGGTGCCGCTGCAGCTGGGTCCCGCCGGATCGGCCGGGCGCCACGCCGGCGCGGCGCCGCCCCGCCGCGCCCCGGCGCCGAAGGTCACGGTGGCCGCGCCGTCCACGTGCGAGAGATCGGCCGGCACCACGTGGCAGCCGTCGCACGGGGTGGGGCCGGCGACGGTGCCACCTGCGAGGTGGCGCTGGTGGGCGCCGACCGCCCGCGAGGTGGTGGCGGTCTCGCCGCGGCTCCCGCGCGGCGGCGCGGCGGGCGCCAGCGCGCGGGCCGGATCGCCGTGGCAGCCGGTGCAGGCGAGCGCGCCCACGTCCACCCGGCCGTCGATGTGGTGGCCGCCGGCGACGTCGAGCGTGCCGTCGGCGCGGACCGTGTCGGGGTGGCAGGCGTGACAGTCCGAGCCGGCCGGCGGCTGCGGGTGGCGCGCGCTCGCGGGCGGCGCGCCGTGGCAGGCGCCGCAGGCCTTCTGCGTCCCGTCCACCCGCGTCCAGACCGGAGCGGTGGCGGTGCCTCCGCCGCCGAGCGTCGCGCCGTGGCAGTAGACGCCGGCGCAGGTCGGGCCGGCGGCTTCGTCCGGGCTCCAGGCGGGCGCGGCACCACCGGCGCGGGCGAGGCCGCCGGCGGGGAAGGTGACGGTCGCGTGCGGCGTCGCCGAAGTGCCCCATCACCTCGGTCGGCACCACGTGGCAGTCGGCGCAGGCGATCGCCCGGCGGAGCGCGCCGTCGGAGAGGTGGGCGCGGTGCGCGCCGACGGCGCGGTCGGTGGTGGCGGTCTCGCCGCGCGCCGAGCGCGGCGGCGCCGCGCTGCCGTCCCCGCCGTGGCAGCGCTGGCAAGCCGGCACGTCCTCGCCGGCGAGCCGCCGCGCGCCGTCGCAGCCGAGGGCGAGGAGCAGCGCGAGCGTGGGGAGGAGGACGGCGCGCCGTGAGAGCATGGGCCACTCCGCGAGGAGAAGGGTTCCCTCAGAGTGACGCTTCCGGCGGCGACCGAGCATGATCTCGGTCAGGACGCCCCGCGCGCCCCGACGCCAGCCCCGCGGCCGCGAGCACCATCCCGCCGCCCACCGCCAGGTTCCAGCCGACCGGCTCGTGCAGCACCAGCGCGCCGAGCGTCACCGCGACGGTGGTGTCGAGCAGCGGGAGCGCGCCAATCGCCGAGACGGGGACACGCGGGATGAGCCAGTAGAGCCCGAGGTAGGTGAGGGCGGTGCCGCCCACCGCCAGGTAGGCGAGCGCGGCGAGCGCGGACGGCGTGAACGCGACGGGCCGGCCGCGCTCGAGGAGGAGGGTGGCGACGAGCAGCACCACCGAGCCGACCGCCGCCTGCCCGGTGGTCATGGCGAGCGGCGACACGTTCAGGAGGTCGCGCCTCACCAGCACGTTGGCGAGCGCGACCACGATCGAGGCGAGGACGATGAGCGCGCTCCCGAGCGCGAGCCGGCCGGAGGCCTCGAGGTTCGCCAGGTGGGGCGCCTCGAGCACCAGCACGCCGGCGACGCCGAGGGCCGCCGAGGCGAGCCGCGCGGGCGTGAGGAGCTCGCCGGGGAGGAGCAGCCGGGCGAGCAGCGCGATCCAGACCGGGAAGGTGGCGAACAGCACGGCCGAGAGGCCCGACGGGACCCACTGTTGCGCGACGAACATGAGCCCGTACGGCAGCGCGATCTGGAAGAGGCCGACCAGGGCGACCCGGCCGCGCGCCGGGCCGGCGAGCTCGCGCCAGGCACCGCCCCGCAGGGCGAACGGCGCGAGCAGCGTCGCGGCGATTCCCATCCGCATGCCCGCGAAGAGGAGCGGCGGCAGGTGGTCGAGCCCGAGCCGGATGAAGAGCCAGGTCGAGCCCCACAGCATGGCGATGGCGGCGTAGACGAGGGCGACGCGGGTGCGCACAGGGCGCGCAGCCTAGCAGGGCAGGTCGCCGCGCGACGTTCCGGCGCAGCCGGCGGGCGCCAGACCCCGCCCGCCGTCGAGGTCACCCCCTCCGGCCGCGCACTGATCGCGCGCAAGAAACGCGCGGGGAAGGACGTTCCGGCCCGGAGCGTTGGATGAGACGGACATCGATCTGCTACACTTCGCAGCCCCGCATAGCATGGCTGGCGGTGTCGCTTGAGAGGTCCGAGGGTTACGCACCCTCGGTTGATCGAGGTCAATACGGCAAGGTTTGCGTCGGACGCCTCGCGCCCGCCGCGCGTCCCCGCAGTGAGGAGGCCACATGTCGAGCAGGCGCATGGTGACGATGGATGGCAACGAGGCCGTCGCCTCGGTGGCTCATCGGACCAACGAGGTCATCGCCATCTATCCGATCACCCCCTCGTCCAACATGGGTGAGTGGGCCGACGAGTGGTCCGCAAAGGGCCAGAAGAACGTGTGGGGCACCGTCCCGAGCGTCGCCGAGATGCAGTCGGAGGGCGGCGCCGCCGGCGCGGTCCACGGGGCGCTGCAGGCCGGCTCCCTGACGACGACCTTCACGGCGTCGCAGGGGCTGCTGCTCATGATCCCCAACATGTACAAGATCGCGGGCGAGCTGACCTCGTTCTGCATGCACGTGAGCGCCCGCACCCTCTCGACGCACGCGCTCTCGATCTTCGGCGACCACTCCGACGTGATGGCGGTGCGGCAGACCGGGTTCGGCCTGCTCTCCTCCGCCTCCGTCCAGGAGGCGCACGACTTCGCCGCCATCGCGCAGCGCGCCACGCTCGTCTCTCGCGTCCCCTTCCTGCACTTCTTCGACGGGTTCCGCACCTCGCACGAGGTGGCCAAGATCGAGGAGCTCACCAACGAGGACCTGCTCCAGATGATCCCCGAGAGCCTGGTCGCGGCGCACCGCGCCCGCGCGCTCTCCCCGGACCAGCCGGTCCTCCGTGGCTCGGCGCAGAACCCCGATGCGTTCTTCCAGGCCCGGGAGGCCTGCAACGGCTTCTACAACGACCTGGCCGGCCACGTTCAGGCGGCGATGGACCACTTCGCCAAGATCACCGGCCGCGCCTACAAGCTCTTCGAGTACTACGGCCACCCGGAGGCCGAGCGGGTGCTGGTGCTGATGGGCTCGGGCTGCGAGACCGCCCAGGAGACCATCGACCACCTGGTGGCGAAGGGCGAGAAGGTCGGCATGGTCAAGGTCCGGCTCTACCGGCCCTTCGACCTGGGCGCCTTCATGGTGTCCCTGCCGAAGTCCACGCAGCAGATCGCGGTGCTCGATCGCACCAAGGAGCCCGGCGCGCTGGGCGAGCCGCTCTACCAGGACGTGATCACCGCGCTCCGCGAGGCGGAGCAGCTCCCGGCCCGGCGCTTCCACCACCAGATCACCGTCATCGGCGGCCGCTACGGCCTCTCCTCCAAGGAGTTCACGCCCGCCCAGGTGAAGGCGGTCTACGACGAGCTGCGCGCCGCGCGCCCGAAGCGCCACTTCACGGTGGGCATCAACGACGACGTCACCCACCTCTCGCTGAAGCCCGATCCGACCTTCGACACCGAGGGGAAGGACGTGGTCCGGGCGCTCTTCTACGGGCTCGGCGCCGATGGCACGGTCGGGGCCAACAAGAACTCGATCAAGATCATCGGCGAGGACACGCCCAACTTCGCCCAGGGCTACTTCGTCTACGACTCGAAGAAGTCCGGGTCGATGACCATCAGCCACCTGCGCTTCGGGCCCCGCCCCATCCACTCGACCTACCTCATCGAGAAGGCCAACTTCGTGGCCTGCCACCAGTTCGGCTTCCTCGAGAAGTACGAGATGGTCGAGCAGGCGGTGCCCGGCGCCACCTTCCTCCTCAACTCGATGTACGGGCCGGACGAGGTGTGGAACCACCTCCCGGCCGAGGTGCAGGATCAGATCCTGAAGAAGGGGCTGAAGGTCTACGTCATCGATGCGTTCAAGGTCGCGCGCGAGACGGGCATGGGGGTGCGCATCAACACCATCATGCAGACCTGCTTCTTCGCCATCTCGGGCGTGCTCCCGCGCGACGAGGCCATCGGCCACATCAAGAAGAGCATCGAGAAGACCTACGCGCGCAAGGGCGCCGAGGTGGTCCAGAAGAACTTCGCCGCCGTGGACCACACCCTGGCCCACCTCTACGAGGTGAAGACCGAGGGCCGCGCCGTGACCGGCGCGCCGCGCCCGCCGGCCGTCTCCGAGGCCGCCCCCGACTTCGTGAAGCGCGTCACCGCGCTCATGCTGGCGGGCAAGGGCGATCTCCTGCCGGTCTCCGCCTTCCCGGTGGACGGCACCTGGCCGACCGCCACGTCGAAGTGGGAGAAGCGCAGCATCGCGCTCGAGATCCCGACCTGGATCCCGAGCCTCTGCATCCAGTGCAACAAGTGCGCGCTGATCTGCCCGCACGCCGCCATCCGGCCCAAGTTCTTCGGGCCCGAGGTGCTGGCCAAGGCGCCGCAGACCTTCCTCTCGATGGACTACAAGAGCGCGGACGTGAAGGGCGCCAAGTACGCGCTGCAGGTGGCGCCGGACGACTGCACCGGCTGCAACCTCTGCGTCGAGATCTGCCCGGCCGAGTCGAAGACCGAGAAGGGCGTGAAGGCCATCAACATGGCCGAGGCCCTGCCGGCGCTGAAGGAGCAGGAGCGGAAGAACTTCGACTTCTTCCTCTCCATCCCGGAGGCGGACCGCACCAAGGTGAAGCTGGACGTGAAGGGGACCCAGTTCCTCGAGCCGCTCTTCGAGTTCTCCGGCGCCTGCACCGGCTGCGGCGAGACCCCGTACCTCAAGCTCCTCACCCAGCTCTACGGCGACCGCGCCGTGATCGCGAACGCCACCGGCTGCTCGTCGATCTATGGCGGCAACCTCCCGACCACGCCGTACACGCAGAACGCCGATGGGCGCGGGCCGGCCTGGAACAACTCGCTGTTCGAGGACAACGCCGAGTTCGGCTTCGGCATGCGGCTCGCCATCGACAAGCAGAACGAGCAGGCCAGGGAGCTGCTCGGCACGCTCGGCACGGTGGTGGGCGACGCGCTGGTCGCGGAGCTGCTCGGGGCCGACCAGTCCGACGACGCCGGCATCGGGAAGCAGCGCGCGCGCGTCCGGATCCTGAAGGAGAAGCTCGCGGGCCAGAAGTCGCTCGAGGCGAAGTGGCTCCTCAGGCTGGCCGATTCCCTGGTCCGGAAGAGCGTCTGGATCGTGGGCGGCGACGGCTGGGCTTACGACATCGGCTACGGCGGCCTCGACCACGTCATCGCCCAGGGACGTGACGTGAACATCCTGGTGCTCGACACCGAGGTGTACTCGAACACCGGCGGCCAGGCGTCGAAGGCGACGCCCATGGGCGCCGCGGCCAAGTTCGCCATGGCCGGCAAGACCATGGCCAAGAAGGACCTGGCCATGCTCGCCATGAGCTACGGCCATCCGTATGTGGCCCGCGTCGCGATGGGCGCGAAGGACGCCCAGACCGTGAACGCCTTCAAGGAGGCGGACAGCTACCACGGCACCTCGGTGATCATCGCCTACTCGCACTGCATCGCGCACGGCTACGACATGGCCGACGCGATCGGGCAGCAGGAGCGGGCGGTGGAGTCCGGCTACTGGCCGCTCTTCCGCTACGACCCGCGCCGGGTGGCCGCCGGCGACAGCCCGCTCAAGCTCGACAGCGCCGCGCCCAAGATCGACCTGGCCCGGTTCGTCGAGAACGAGACCCGCTTCCGTCAGGTGGAGCAGTCGAACCCGGAGGGGTTCCGGAAGATGATGGCGCAGGCACAGAAGGACATTCACGAGAAGTACGCCCTGTACGAGCAGCTCGCGAAGGCCATGAACCCGGCCAGCCTGGTGCCGGGCGCGGCCGGCGCGAACGGCAAGCCGCGCGTGTAGAGTCCATCACGGCAAGTCAAAGGGCCCGATCCGCTCCGGTGGGTCGGGCCCGTTTCATTGCCACTGGGCCTGCCGCCCTGCCCCGCCGGCAGGGCCGTCGAGGCCCACCCCGCTTTGCGCGGGGCCCGTGACCGCGCGCCCGCCTTCGCGGGCGGTCCCCGCGGGGAGGGGTCCGCCGCTCTCCCTGCGCGCAGCCCGCACCCCGACTGGTTGTCGCCGCCGCTCACGCCGCAGGAGGCGCGAGCCCCAGGTCGCGCAGCGCGGCGCGGGCCGCATGCCACCCGCACATCCCATGGACGCCGCCGCCCGGCGGGGTGGAGGCGGAGCAGAGGTAGAGGCCGGGCACCGGCGTGGTCCAGGGCGAACGGGACGCCACCGGCCGGAACACGAGCTGCCAGAGCGATGATTCGCCCGCCCCGACGTCGCCGTCCACCAGGTTCGGGTTCTCGGCCTCCAGGGCGGCCGGGCCGCGCGCGGCACGGGCCAGGACGAGCTGGCGGAAGCCGGGCGCGAAGCGCTCCACCTGCGCCTCGATCGCGGCGGTGAGGTCGCCGTACCAGCCGCGTGGCACGTGCGCGTAGGCCCAGGCGGTGTGCCGGCCCGGCGGCGCGCGCGAGGGATCGAACAGCGTGTGCTGCGCGAGGAGCACGAAGGGGCGCGCCGGCACCTCGCCGCGCGCCACCTGCGCCTCGGCGAGGGCGATCTCCTCGAGCGTGCCGCCCAGGTGGACGGTGGCGGCGCGGGCGCACTCCGGCGCGCGCCACGGGATGGAGCCCGACAGCGCCCAGTCGAGCTTGAATGCCCCGGGGCCGTAGCGGAAGGCACCCAGGCGCCGGGCGTAGCCCTCCGGGAGCCGCCCGGCGGTGACGCGGAGCACCTGGCGCGGGGTGAGGTCGAGGAGGGTCGCGCGCACCGCCGGGAGGTCGTCGAGGTGGCGCACCTCGGCGCCCGTCTCGAGGACGCCGTCGTGCGCCGAGAGGAGGCCGATCAACGCGGCGGTGATCCGCCCCGCGCCGCCCGCAGGAAATGGCCACCCCACCGCGTGCGCGGCCGCGCCCAGCACCAGCGCGAAGGCGGACGTGCCGGGCGCCTCGAGCGGACGGTTCGCGTGGGCGGCCAGCCCGGCCAGGAGCGCCCGGGCGCGCGGGCCGCGCAGGCGCGCCCGGGCGAGGGCGGTGGCCGGGAGCAGCGCGGCGATCCCGAAGCGGGCGAGCAGGAGCGGGTGGCGGGGCCGGTGGAGGACCGGCCCGAGCAGCTCGTCGAGCAGCGCCGGGTACCTCGTCGCGAGCGGCTCGAGTAGCGCGCGCCAGGCGCGCTCGTCCGGGCCGAGGGTGGCCCCGGTCTCCTCGAAGGAGCGGCAGAGGAGCGCGGCGCTGCCGTCGTCGAAGGGGTGGGCCACCGCCGCTGGCGGCTCGATCCAGGCGAGGCCGTGGGCGCCGAGCGGCAGCCGCCGGAAGAGCGGAGAGGCCACCGCCAGCGGGTGGATTGCCGAGCAGTGGTCGTGAAGGAAGCCGGGGAGGGTGAGCGGCAGGGTGCGCGCACCGCCGCCCGGCTCGGCCGCCCGCTCCCTCACCAGCACGCGAAGGCCGGCGCGCGCGAGCACGATCGCCGCGGCGAGGCCGTTCGGCCCCGAGCCGACCACCACCGCGTCGGGAACCTTCATCCCGACCCAGAGTAATGCCGTTCGGCCGGAGGGTCCGCGCGGCGACCCGACATGCCCGGTGTCGGCCCGCGGCGAGACCCGCATCCCGGCCGGCTTCTTCCCGACCCAGAGTAATGCCGTCCTGTCGGTGGTCCGTGCGGCGGCCGGCCCGCGCGGCGCGCACGCACCCGACCCAGAGTAATGCCGTGCGGCCGTTGGTCCGTGTGGCGGCCGGATCAGCCCGGGTAGTGCCGACGCGGCGACGCCCCCCCACACCGACCCAGAGAAATGCCGTGCGGCCGTTGGTCCGCGTGGCGGCCAGATCAGCCCGGTTCGCGCCGACGCGGCCACGCCCTGAACGGGCCATGGGCTCGGCTTTCGAATAGACTCGGAGATCCTTCACCCCGCCCGCGCGTTCCACCTCGGGGGAGGCCGACGGGAGGCCGTTGCCGGACGAGACCGACGAGCGGCTGATGCAGCGGTTCCAGCGCGGCGACGCGCGGGCCTTCGAGGCCCTCGTGCGCCGTCACCGGACGCCCGTCTTCTCCTTCCTCCTCCGGCTCACCGGCGACCGCGGGCGAGCCGAGGACCTGTGCCAGGAGGCCTTCATGCGGGTGGTGAAGGGCGCGCCGGGATGGGAGGAGCGGGCCCGCTTCCGGACCTGGCTCTACGCCATGGCGCGGAACCTGGCCGTCGACGAGGCGCGCCGGGCCGCCTTTCGCAGGACCGGGCCGCTCGAGGCGGCCGGCGAGGCCGCCTCGGCCGATCCGGCCCCCGACGCCGCCGCCGAGGCGGCGCTGCTCCGCCCGAAGCTCGAGGCCGCGCTCGCCGCCCTGCCGGCGGAGCAGCGCGAGGTCTTCCTGCTCCGCGAGCACGCCGGGCTCCGCTTCGCCGAGATCGCGGCCGTCACCGGGGCGCAGGAGAACACCGTGAAGAGCCGGATGCGCTACGCGCTCGAGGGGCTGCGCGCGCGCCTGCGGGACCTCGGGGTGGTCATGGAGACGGCGGACGCGCCGCCACGGAGCGCCGCGCGATGACCCACGAGATCGCTCGCGAGATGCTCCTCGACCTCGCCTACGGCGAGCTGTCCGGCCGCGAGGCGCGCCGGGTCGAGGGGCACCTGCGCGACTGCGAGGCCTGCCGCGCCGAGCTCGCGGCGATCCGCGAGACGCGCGGCCTCATGTCGGCGCTCGGCGAGACGCCGGCGCCCGCGCGCGGCGAGGCCGAGCTGCTCGCCGCGGCCCGCGCCGCCGCCGAGGCGCGGCGCCGCCCCCGGCTGCTCGCCCTGCCGCCCTGGCTCCTCGGGGTGTCGGCCGGCGCGGTGGCGCTCCTCGCGGTGGGCGCCGTCTCCTACCGGCTGCTCGCGATCGCGCCGGCGCGGCGCGCGGACCAGGAGGCGCTCCTCGGGCGCGACCCGGGCGCGGTCGTGACCGCGCAGCGAGAGGTGGGAGCGACGGCGCAGCGAGACGGGGAGGCGACGGCGCAGCGGGAGGCGGGAGCGGCAGCGGCGCGACCCACCGAAGCGGCCCCGAAGGCCGAGCCAGGCACGGACGCCGACCGGGGCCGGGCGGTGGCCGCGGAGCGCCCGCCGAGCGCGCGCGCCGAGCGAGTCCCAGCGGTGGCCGAGGAGCGCCGCCGGAACGCGCCCGCGGAGCGGGGCTCGGAGGAATCCGCAAATCGCGCCGCGGAGATGCCGGCTCCGCCTCGGGCCCTCCGCAGCCGGAGCCGGAGCCGGCGCCGCCAGCCGAGGCTCCGCCACCCGAGCCCGACCGCGCCCCGGCCCCGCGCGGCCTCTCCGAGAAGCGCTCGCGCTCCGCGCCGGAGCCGCGGTTCGCGAAGGCACCTGCGCAGGATTCCTCCCGCGCGGACGAGCCACCGCCGCCGCCGTCGAGCGCCCCGGCGTACCCGGCGCCCGCCGCCGGCGCCGCGGAGGCCCCCGCCTCGGCGCGCTCGAGCGCCCCGAGCGCCCCGCTCGCGCAGCGCGCGCCGGGCGAGAGCGACCCGGTGGCGCGCTGGCAGGCGCTCCGCGCCGCGGGCCGGCTGCGCGGGGAGGTGATCACCTTCCTCGACTGTCCGGGCGAGGCGTGGCGGAAGGTGGAGTCGGATCCTCAGGGTCGTGTGGTCCGCTACGTCCGCCACGGCCTGGCGGGCGGCGTGCCGTTCGAGGCGGAGCTCTTCTACGCCGAGGACGGCGCGCTCGGGGCCGTGCGCTACCGCGAGGCGAACGGGACTGGCGCGAGCTCCGGTTCCCAGGCGGGTGGGGCGCCTCCGCCGGCCAGATCCCGCCGCCCGCGCTCGATCCCGCCCAGGCGGGCGACGCGGCCGCGGACGCGCCGCCGCGCTGCCGGTTCTGAGCGCAGCGCGAGGCGCGCGGCGGAGCGGCGCGGCCCGAGCCGTCGCCGGGCGAGGGCGGTCGAGCCCCGTCCCGCGGATGACCGCGCCCAGCGCGCGCCCCGCGGTGCGGGCCGCGCCGCCCGCCTGGCGCCGCCGCCCGGACCGGCTACACTCGCCCCATGGCGCGCATCCTCTACGGCGTGGCGGGCGAGGGGATGGGCCACGCCATCCGCTCGCGCGTGGTGATCGATCACCTGGCCGCCCGGGGTCACGACGTGCAGGTGGTGGTCTCCGGCCGCGCCCACGACTACCTGAAGGCGCGCGAGCGCGATCGCCTGGGGGTGAACCGGATCTGGGGACTCACGCATCGTCTACGAGGACAACGAGGTCCGGAACTTCCGGACCGTCCTCGAGAACGTGCGCGGGGCGGTGGTGGGCGGCTGGCCGCGCAACGCCAAGGCCTGCTTCGACCTCGTCGAGTCGTTCCGGCCCGAGGTGGTGATCTCCGACTTCGAGACCTGGAGCTACCTGTTCGCGCGGCTGCACGACCTGCCCTGCATCTCGGTCGACAACAACCAGATCGTGAACCGCTGCGACCACCCGCCCGAGGTGATCGAGGGCCACGAGGCCGAGTACCTGGTCGCGAAGGGCGTGGTGAAGGCCAAGCTGCCCGGGCTGCTTCCACTACCTCATCGCGACCTTCTTCCGCCCGCCGGTGGCGAAGCCGCGGACCACGCTGCACCCGCCGGTGCTCCGCCCGGAGATCCTGGCCGCCCGCGCCGAGCGCGGCGAGCACCTGCTCGTCTACCAGACCTCCACCTCCAACCCAGGCGCTGCCCGACGTCCTCCGCGCCGCCGGCGTCGAGTGCCGGATCTACGGGCTCCGCCGCGACCTGGCGGGCGACGAGCGCGACGGCACACTGCTCTGGCGCCCCTTCTCCGAGGCCGCCTTCGTCGAGGACCTGCGCACCGCGCGCGGGGTGCTCTCGGGCGGCTCCTTCACGCTCATGAGCGAGGCGGTCTACCTCCACAAGCCGATGCTGGCGGTCCCGGTGCGGAAGCAGTTCGAGCAGATCCTGAACGCGCGCTACCTCGAGTCGCTCGGCTACGGCGCGCGCGGCCGAGGAGATCACGACGGACGAGCTCGGCGCGTTCCTGGAGCGGCTGCCCGACCTCGAGCGCGGGCTCTCCGGGTACGCGCAGGACGGCAACCGCGCGCTGCTCGACCACCTCGACGCCGTGATCGCCGAGGCGCTCGCCACCGCCGCGCCGCGGGGCCCGCAGGCGTGAAGCTCCGCGTGATCGCGGTGGGGAAGGATCGCTCCGGCCTGTACGCGCCGGCGGTCGACGAGTACGCGAAGCGGCTCTCCCGCCAGCGTCCGGTTCGAGCTCGTCGAGGTGCCCGAGGCGCGGAAGCACGCCGGCACGCCGCAGGCGAAGGAGGAGGAGGGCGCGACGCTGCTCGCGAAGGTCGGGCCGCGCGAGCGGGTGGTGGTGCTCGACGAGCGCGGCGACGAGCTCACCAGCCTCGAGTTGGCGGGGCGGGTGGGGCGCTGGCTCGAGCGGGGGCAGGACGTGGCGCTCCTCATCGGCGGCTCGGACGGCCTCTCGGAGGAGGTGCTCGCCCGCGCGGACGAGCGGCTCGCGCTCTCCCGCTTCACGCTGGCCCACCGGCTGGCCCGGCTGGTGCTGGTCGAGCAGCTCTACCGGGCCATGACCATCCTGCGGGGCGAGCCGTACCACAAGTGAATCCGACCCGCGCCGCGGAAACGCGGGAACGCTTGAGGTGGCGGGCCCGCGGCCCTAACATCTCGGTCCCCCGCAACAGGAGAGGTGCCCGTGCCGAAGACGAAGCCCGTCCTCCTCGTCGTGCTCGACGGCTGGGGGATCCGCGCCGAGCGCGAAGCGAACGCCATCGCCGTCGCCGGCACCCCCAGCATGGACGCGCTCCAGCGCGAGTTCCCCTCCACCGCCCTCGAGACGAGCGGCCTGGCGGTCGGCCTGCCCGAGGGGCAGATGGGCAACTCCGAGGTGGGCCACACCAACCTCGGCGCGGGCCGGATCGTCTACCAGGACCTGGTGCGCATCAACCGCGCGGTGGAGGACGGCTCGTTCTTCAAGAACGACGCGCTGCTCCTCGCCTGCCGCCGCGCCCGCGAGGCGGGCGGCGCGCTCCACCTCATGGGGCTCGTCTCCGACGGCGGCGTGCACAGCCACGTGGACCACCTGCACGCCTGCCTCGAGCTGGCGCGCCGCGAGGGCGTGGCCCGCACGTACCTGCACGCCTTCATGGACGGCCGCGACACCCCGCCGCGCTCCGGCCTCGACTACCTCGCCGCGGTGGAGAAGCGGCTCAAGGACACCGGCTACGGCAAGGTCGCCACCGTGTGCGGCCGCTACTGGGCCATGGACCGCGACAAGCGCTGGGACCGGGTGGCCCGCGCCTGGGCCGCGCTGGTGGACGGCGAGGGCGAGCGCGCCACCTCGGGCGTCGCCGCCATGGAGGCGTCCTACGCGAAGGGCCAGGGCGACGAGTTCGTGCAGCCCACCGTGATCGTGAACGGCGACGGCAAGCCGGTCGGGCCGGTGCGCGACGGCGACGCCGTGCTGTTCTTCAACTTCCGGGCCGACCGGGCCCGCGAGATCACCCGCGCCTTCACGCAGGACGGGTTCCACGACTTCGAGCGGAGGGCCGTCCCGCGCCTCTCGGCGTACGTGTGCATGACCCAGTACGACGAGACCTTCACCCTCCCGGTGGCCTTCGCGCCGCAGGACCTCACCGAGATCTTCCCGGAGATCGTCGCGCGCTCCGGGCTCCGCCAGCTGCGCACCGCCGAGACCGAGAAGTACGCCCACGTGACCTTCTTCTTCAACGGCGGGCGGGAGACGGTCTTCGCGAACGAGGACCGGATCCTGGTGCCGAGCCCCCGCGACGTGAAGACCTACGACGAGAAGCCGGAGATGAGCGCGCGCGAGGTGACCGACAAGCTGGTGCAGGCGCTCGGCACCGGACGGTACGGCTTCACGCTGGTGAACTTCGCCAACCCGGACATGGTCGGCCACACCGGCATCCTCGACGCGGCGGTGAAGGCGGTGAAGGTGGTGGACGAGTGCGTGGGCCGGCTCTGGCAGGCCGCGCGCCAGCAGGGGATCGCGATGCTGGTGACCGCCGATCACGGCAACTGCGAGCTGATGACCGATCCGGTGACCGGTCAGCCGCACACCGCCCACACGCTCAACCCGGTGCCGTTCATCCTGGCCGACCCGGACTACAAGGGCGCCAAGCTCCGCGCGAAGGGCGTGCTCGCCGACGTGGCGCCCACCGCGCTCCAGGTGATGGGGCTGCCGCAGCCGAAGGAGATGAAGGGGCTCGGGCTGGTCATCCGCTGATTGGCCGCCGCGGCGCCTCGCGTCCGCGCCAGGACCTCGATCGCCCGGGTGGGCGCTCACGCTCGCCGGCCCCCGCGCGGGCGCCCTGGCTAGGGGTGCCATCGCTCCAGCGGCCGCCGGCGTCGGCGAGTCCACGACCAGGCTTGCCGCAGCGGCGCACCCGCTGGCGCGTCGCGTGCAATCGCCTCGGGCCGCGTACCCAGGAGGCCCACGATGCTCCGCCCCGTTGCCCGCGCCCTGCTCGAGCTGGTCTACCCGCCGCGCTGCGCGGCCTGCCGCGAGCCAGCGCGCGTGGAGCCCTTCTGCCCGATCTGCGCCGAGGCGATCGACCCGGTCCCGCCCGGCTGCGTCCGCTGCGGCGCGCCCGGGCCGGACCCGCTCTGCGGCGCCTGCCTGGCGGCGCCGCCCGCGTTCGACGCGGTCCTGGCCGGCGGCCTCTTCGGCGGCCCGCTCGCCGACGCGGTCCACGCGCTCAAGTACGGAACCGCCCCGCGCTGGCGCGGCCGCTCGGGGCGTGGCTCTCGGCGCGGGTCGTCGCTGCCGCCCGGGGCGGCGGTCGTCTCGGTGCCGCTCGGCCGCGCCCGGCGGATCGCGCGCGGCTACGACCAGGCGGCGCCTGCTCGCCGACGCGGCTGGCGCGGGCGTCGGCGCTCGCGGCGCGCGGCTCGCGCGGCGCGCTCCGCCGGGTCCGCGAGACGCCGCCGCAGGTCGGGCGCGACCCGGGCCGAGCGGGCCGGAACGTGGCCGGCGCGTTCGCGGCCACCGAGGCGGTGGCGGGCGAAGGACCTCGTGCTGGTGGACGACGTGGTGACCACCGGCGCGACCGCCGACGCCGCCGCGCAGGCGCTGCGCCGGGCGGGCGCCCGCTCGGTCGGCGTGCGTCGCGCTGGCGCGGGCGGAGTGACGCGGGAGAAGGGCGGCGGCCGCGCGGAAGCCCATCGCGCCGCGGTTAGACTCGGGCGTTAGCTCCGTGCTCATGCCGGCCCGCCGCGCGTCGCCCTCGCGCTCCTCGGGCTCGCGCTCGCCGCGCCCGCCGCCCGCGCTCGCGGCCCGCTCCCGCCCGCCGTCCGGCCGGGACCCCGTCGCCGAGCGGCTCGCGCGCTCGGCCACGGCCGCCCTCGACCGCGACCGCGGGCCGCGGCGGGCTCGCCGCGCTCGCCGAGCTGGACGAGCTGTCCGACGACCTCGCCGACCTCGCCCGGCTCGCGCCCGCCTACGCGGCCGCGCCGCCGACGATCCGCGGGCGCACCCGGAGGTGCGGGCGCTGGCGCGGCTACCGGCTCGCCGCGGCTCGAGCGGCGCCGCGGGAACCTCCGGCGCAGCGAGGCGCACCTGCGCGCGGCTCGGGTTCGTGACGCGCTGGCGGGTGGTGGGCCCGTTCGACGACGAGGGCAAGCGCGGCTTCGACGCCGCGCTGCCCGCCGGAGGAGGCGCATCGACCTCGGCGGCGCGCTAGCCCGGCAAGGTCCGCGAGGTGGCCTGGCGCGCGCTGCCCGCGGAGGCGGTGGTGCAGGGGTTCGTCCACCTCGGCGCGGCGCTCCGGCCGGCGCGCGAGGTGGTGGCCTACGCGCTCGCGGTGGTCGACGTCGCCGCGCGACGAGCGGGTGCAGCTCTGGCTCGGCGCGAGCGGCGCGGCCAAGGTGTGGGTGAACGGCGCGCCTGGCGCTCTCCGACCCGAGCTACCACCCGGCGCGGCTCGACCAGCGCGGCGCGGCGGTGACTCGCTCCGCAAGGGCGCGAACCGGATCCTGGTGAAGCTCTGCCACCAGGAGGGCCGGATGGGCTTCTACCTCCGGCTCGCCGACGCCGCCGGCGAGGGGCGGACGCTCGCCGCCGGGCGACCCCGCCGTCGCCGGCCGCGCAGCCCGGGCCGCCGCGCCGCGCCGGTCGCGGACGCGCTCGCGGAGCTCGAGCGGCGCGCGGAGCGCGCGCGCGGCAGGCGCGCGCCGAGGCGCGAGCCGCGGCTCGGACGCTCGCCCTCGCGCTCCTCGCCGCGCGCGCGCCAGGCGACGCGCAGGAGCGACGCGCGGCGGCCGAGGCGCGGCGCGCGGCGGCGCTCGCGCCCGCGCTGGGCGGAGGCGCAGCTCGCTCGCGGCGAGGCTCGAGGAGGAGCACGGCCGGCGGCGGCGGCGCGTCGAGCGCGCCCTCGCGGCGGCGCCGGGGCATCCCGCGGGCGCTCCGCGCGCTCGCGCAGGAGGAGCTCGACCAGGGCCGGCCGCACGCGGCGGCGCGGCTGCTCGAGCGCGCGATCCGCGCCGCGCCGGGCTGGGCCGCGCCGCGGGTCGCGCTCGCGGAGGCGCTCGACCGCGCCGGCCTCGACGCGCGCGCGGCGCTGCTCGCGGCCGCAGACGGCGGCCGCCTTCCCGACGGTGCCCGCGGCGGTCCGCGCCGCCGCCCGGGCCGCGCGCCGGCTCGGGCGGCTCGACGAGGCGGCCGCCCGGCTCCGCACCCTGCTCGCGCTCCGCTTCGACGACGCGCAGGCGCGGCGCGCCCTGGCGCAGCTCCTCGCCGAGCGCGGCGACGTCGCCGGGGCGCCGGCGCTCCTCGCCGAGGCGCTCGCGGCTCGACCCGTCGGACGTCTGGCTGCGGCTCCGGCTCGCCGACCTGCTCGCCGCGAACGGCCGGACGGACGACGCCGAGGCGGCGTACGCCGCGGCGCTGGCGCTCTGCGCCCGAGGAGCGCGGACGCCTGGGAGCGGCGCGGGCGGGCGCGCCTCGCGGCCGGGCGCGCGCGCGACGCGCAGGCCGATCTGCAGCGGGCGCTCGAGCTCGGGCCGCAGCGCCCGGAGCTGAAGGCGCTGGCGCGGAGCCTCGAGCCGACGCGCGAGCGGTTCGAGCGGCCCGTACCTCGCTCGACGCCGCGGCGCTCGCCGCGGCCGCCCCGGCCGCCGCGCCGCGGACGAGGACGCGCTGGTGCTCGGCGACCTGAAGGTGACGCGGGTGCTCCCCTCCGGCCTCTCCTCGAGCTTCACGCAGACGGTGGTGAAGGTCCTCACCGCCGCGCGGCGCCGACGCGTACCGGCGCCACGACGCTCTCCTGGGCGCCCGACCGGCAGGAGGTCCGGGTGGAGCGGGCGCGCGTCCTGAAGCCGGACGGCACGGTGGTCGAGACGCACGACGAGAGCGAGCGGAGCGCGAGCGAGCCCTGGTACCGGCTCTACTACGACACCACCGCGCGGACGCTCTCCTTCCCGGCGCTCGCGCCGGGCGACGTGCTGGAGGTGGCCTGGCGGGTGGAGGACGTGGCCGGCGAGAACCTGCTCTCCGACTACTTCGGCGACCTCACCTTCGTGGACGAGCCGACCCGCAAGGCGCGGTTCGAGTACGTGCTGCTCGTGCCGGAGGCCCGCGCCATCCACGCGAACGCGCCCGCCGGGGATCGCCCACGCGCAGCGGACGCTCCCGGGCGGCGTGGTGGAGCACCGCTGGAGCGCGAGGGACGTCCCGCGCGTCGTCCCCGAGCCCGGCATGCCGGGCTGGAGCGAGGTCTCGCGCCACGTGCACGTCTCGACCTACGCAGAGCTGGGAGCAGGTGGCCCGCTTCTACTGGGGGCTGGTCCGGGACCAGGTCCGGCCCGGCCCCGAGGTGCGGGCGGAGGCCGAGCGGATCGCCGCCGAGGTGCTCGCGGGCGGGCGGCGGGGTCACCGCGCCTCGCGCGCGCGCAGGGGGTCGCCGGCGCGGCGGTGCGGCCGCCCGGCGGCTGGGACCGCGAGACCGAGCTCGCGCTGGTGAAGGCGGTGTACGGCTTCGTGGTCTCGCAGACCCGCTACGTCGGGCTCGAGTTCGGCATCCACGGCTACAAGCCGTACCGGGTCGACCAGGTGCTCGCAGCGCCGCTTCGGCGACTGCAAGGACAAGGCGAGCCTGCTCGCACGCGCTGCTCGACGTCGCTCGGGATCGACTCGCGGCTGGTGCTCCTGCGCATGCGGCGGCTGGGGCGGCTGCCGGAGGCGCCCGCCTCGCTGGCGGTGTTCAACCACGCCATCGTGTACGTGCCCGGCCTCGACCTCTGGCTCGACGGCACCGCCTCCTTCTCCGGCACGCGGGACCTCCCGGCCGAGGATCGCGGCGCGACGGTGCTGGTGGTGAACCCGGACGCGGCGCCGCGCTTCACCACCATCCCCGAGGCGAAGCCCGAGGAGAACCGGGTCGAGAGCCGCACCGAGGCCACCCTCGCGCTCGACGGCTCGGCGCGCGCTGCGCGGCGGCTGGCGCGTGGGCGGCGTGGAGGCGCCCAGCTACCGGCGCGCCTACGGCGTCGAGGACCAGCGCCGCGCGCAGCTCGAGCAGCTCTTCAACCGGGCCTTCCCGCAGGTCCGGATCGCCTCCGCGACCATCTCCGACCTCTCCCGCCTCGAGGACGACGTGACCCTGGAGTACGCGCTGGAGGTCCCCCGCTACGCGCAGCCGGACGGCGCGCGGCCTGCGCTTCTCGCCCTTCGAGGGCGCCCGCAGCTACACCGACGCGTGGGCCTCGCTCTCGGCCCGCCGCCACGACCTCGAGGTCGGGAGCCCGGGCGAGACGGTCTCGAGGTACCGGGGCGCGCTGCCCCCGGGCTGGAAGGTGGTGGAGCTGCCCGAGGCCGCCGCGGGGTCCGGCCCACACGCCTCGTTCGACGTGCGCTACCGGGTCGAGGGCGGCGCGGTGGTGGCCGAGGCGCGGGTCCGGCTCGAGCACGGCCGCGTCCCCGCGGCCGACTACGCGGCCTTCCGCGAGCTGACCGCGCGGCTCGACCGGGCGCTCTCGCGGAAGGTGCGGGTCGCCCCGGCCGCGTCCGCGGAGGCGTCCCGATGACCCGGCCCACCCTCCGCGCCGGGCGCCTCGCCGCCCTCCTCGCCTTGACCCTCGCCGCCGGCTGCGCCGGTCCGCGGGCGGCCACCGGCGTCCGCCCGCGGCCGCGGCGCGCGCGAGGGGCTCGCCGCGCTGGAGCGGAACGACCTCGCCCGCGCCGAGTCCCTGCTGCGTGCCGGCCGCGCCGCACGCACGACGCGTGGGCCCGCTTCGGCGCGGCGCTGCTCGCCCGCCGCGCCCTCGACGGCGAGCTCGAGGTCCGCCAGCTGCTCGGCGCGGTGGAGGCCGCGCCCGCCGACGCGCTCTCGCTGGTCGCGCTCCGGCGCCTGGCCGAGCTGGCCGAGACGGCGCCGGCCCGGGCGGCCGAGGTGGACGCCGGCGCGCTCCGCGCTCCTCGGGAGCGGGCAGCTCAAGGGCCTCGCCGCCTACCGCGCGCGGGTGGCGCGCATCACCGCCGCCGAGGTGCAGGGCGATCACGACGCGGTCGCGGCGCTGCGGCGGGAGAACGGCGCCGTCACGGCCTGGAGCCTGTCCGGCCCGTACGCCGACCTCCACGCCCTCGACTTCGACGCGCCCATCCCGCCGGACCGGGAGAGATCCCGGCCTCGGTCCCGGGGCGGGGCGGGCGGCCCCCCGCGCCGACCCGCCCGCTCCGCGCGCCCGACGGCACCGCCGCGCTCGACGGCGAGCCCGGCGGCGGCGACGTGTTCGCCCTCGCCACCGACGCGACCCTCGCGCGCGGCGGCCGCTACCTCGTCGCGCTCGGGACGCAGCTCTCGGCGCGGCTGGTGGTGGACGGCGCGCCGGTGCACGTGCGGCGCGCCTTCGCGGCCTTCCTCCCGGCGCTGGTGCACCTCCCGCTCGAGCTCGCCCCCGGGCGCCACCGGATCGTGCTGGTGGTGGCCCGCGGCGAGCCGCGCACCGGGCTGCACCTCGCGCTGGCCCGCGCCGACGGTGGGCCCTCCGACGCGTCGTTCGAGCCGGCCGGCCCGGGTCCGGCTCCGGCGGCTCCGGCCGCGCCGCCGGCCGCGGCGGCGCCGCCCGCGCCCGCGCTCACGCCGCGCGCGCTGGCGCAGGCGCTCGAGCCGGGCACCGGCGCGGCGCTGGCGCGGGTGCTCGCCGCCCGCGACGCGATGGTGTCCGATCGCGAGGGCGCCAAGGCGCTCCTCGAGGAGGCCATGGCGTCCCGCCCCGGCGTCGCGTTCGTGCTGGCCGCCCGGGCCGAGGCCGCCGCGGACGATCCGGCCCTCGACCCGCGCGTCGGGAGCGCCCGGGCCGAGGCCGACCTCAGGGCCTCGCTGAAGCTCGACCCGGGGAACGCCGAGGCGCGCGCCGGATCCTGGCCCAGCTGCTGCGGGCCGCGCAGCGGCTCGACGAGGCGGAGGAGGTGCTGGCGGCGCCTCCCGCCCGCGGCGGCCGTGCGCCCGGCCGGGCTCGCCGCGCGGGCGCGCGTCGCCGACGCGCGCGGGCTCCGCGAGCGGGCGGAGGAGCTCGCCGCCGAGGCGCTCCGCGCGGCCGGCGAGCTGCGACGCGGCCGACCTCGCCTACGGCCTCGCCGCGCGGCGCGGCGCCGTGGCGCGGGAGGACGAGGCCATCGCGGTCCTGTCCCGCTGCCGCGAGGGGCGCACGCAGCTCGCCGCCCACCTGCGCCGGCGCGGAGACCCCATCGCCGAGCGCTCAGTCCTCGCCCCGCTGGTGCGGGCGCGGCCGTGGGCGGTCGGGCCGGCCCTGGTACGCGCCGAGGCGTTCATCGGCGCGGGCGAGCCGGGGTACGCGGCCACCGCGCTCGAGGCCCTCGCCGCCACCTGGCCGCGCGACCCGCGCGTCCTGCGCCGGCTGGCCGACGCGCGGGAGCTGGCCGGGGACGCCGAGGGGGCCCGCGCCGCCCGCCGCCGCGCCCTGGAGGCCGACCCGGCCGACCTGGGCCTCCGCCGCGCCCTCGCGCTCGAGGACGGACCGGAGGTGCTCTCCGACCTCGCCGAGGACGCGCGCGCCGCCATCCGCGCGTACGAGGCCGCCGGCCGCCGGAACGGCGGCGGCTCCTCCACCGCCATGGTGCTCGACGCCGCCGCGGTCGAGCTCCACCCGGGCGGCGCGGCCACCGAGCGGACCCACCAGGTGACCCACGTCCTCGACGCGCAGGGGGTGGAGCAGCTCGGCGAGGTGACCATCCCGCCCGGCGCCGAGGTGCTGGCGCTCCGCACCATCAAGCCCGACGGGACCGCCGTCGAGCCGGAGCGGGCCGGGAGCGCCAAGGGCTCGGTGTCGCTGACCGGGCTCGCGGTGGGCGACTACGTCGACGTCGAGTGGCTGCGGACCGCCCGCGGGCTCCACTCGAGCCTGGGTCACTCCGCCGACCCGTTCTACTTCCAGGTGCCCGCCACGCCGCTCTTCCGCTCGACCTACGTGGTGCGCGCGCCGGCCGGGCTCGGCCTCGAGGTGGACGCGCACGGGATGAAGGCGCCGCCGGTGGCGGTCGAGGGAGACCGCGCGCTGGTCCGCGCCGAGCGGCGCGCCGTGCCCGCGCTGGTCCCCGAGCCGGCCGGCCCGGGCGGCCCGGAGATCCTGCCCTTCCTCGCGGTGGGCTCGGGCGGCGGACGCGCGGCCCTCCAGCGCGCGCTGGCCGACGGGCTGCCGGAGCGGACCCGGTCCACCGAGGAGCTCCGGGCCTTCGCTCGTCACGTCCGGAGCTCGGCCGGCCTCCTCGCCGGTCCGGTCGCGCTGACGCGGGCCGCCTATGCGCGGGTCGCCGAGGCGGTGCTCGGGCACGGCGGCGGGTTCGGCGACGACGCCGCGCCGGCGCTGTCGCGCGGCCGGGGCAGCCGGCTCATGGTGCTGAAGGCGGTGCTCGACGAGCTCGGCATCGAGGCGCGCTTCGCGCTGGTGCGCCCCTTCGGCGCCGACCCGGCCCCCTACCGCTTCCCGTCGCTCGGGCTCTATGGCTCGCCGCTCCTCCGGGTGCGGGCAGGCGGCGAGACCTTCTGGCTCGACCCTGCCAGCCGGCGCGCGCCGTTCGGCGCCTTCCCGGCCGGGCTGGCCGGCTGCGAGGCGCTGGTGCTGCCCGCGCCGGGCGAGGTGCCCGAGGTGGCGCGCACGCCCGACCGGCCGCTGGTGGAGGAGGGGCGCCAGCTCTCCGCCCGGCTGGTGCTCGCGGCCGACGGCTCCGCCGAGGCGACCGGCACCGACCGGTACCTGGGCGCGGCGGGCGCGGAGCTCAAGTCGGTGCTGGAGCAGATCGACGCGTCGCAGCGCCGGCAGGTGGTGGAGGGCCTCCTCGGCCGCGTGCTGCGCGGCCTCACGGTGAGCGAGGTCGAGTTCGCCGGCGAGGACGATCCCGAGAAGCCGCTCGAGATCCGCTGGCGGGCCCGCGTGCCGGACCTGGCGCGGTCGGCCGGCAACGGCGCGGTGCTGGACGCGGCGCTCTTCCCGGCCCGGCTCGGCGCGCGCTACGTGCAGCTCGCCGCCCGGAGGACGCCGCTGCTCGTGCCCGCCCCCGAGCGGCTCGAGCAGCGGATCGAGATCGTCGCGCCGTCCGGGCTCCGGCTGGCGGCCGACGAGCCGCGCAAGCTGGAGGGGCCCTTCGGCGCGTACCAGCGCAGCGAGCAGGTGCGCTTCGGCGTGCTGGTGCGGGAGGAGAAGCTCGAGCTCCGCCGCGGCCGGATCGAGCCGGAGCGCTACGCCGACTTCGCCGCGTTCGCGGCCGCGGTCGACCAGCTGCAGGAGCGGCCGGTGGTGCTGACGCCCTGAGCGCCGCGGTGCTGGGGGCTCCGGCCCCCGGCTTCGCTCAGCTGGCCGGCGCGCCGGCCGGCAGCGCCTCGACGAAGCGCACCTCGGCGAACCCGAGCGTGAGGAGGAGCCCCCGCAGCGCGCGCTCCGCCGAGGCCCGCGCCCGGGCGCGGAGCGCGGCGTCCGCGTTCACGTCCCGCTCGAAGGCGGCCCGGGCCAGCTCGAGCAGCCGGGCCGTCTCGGCGGAGTCGAGGTTCGAGCCGATCACCTCGGTCTCGCCGGGGCGCAGCTCCACCGTGGCCCGCACCGGCGGGAGCACCAGCTCCACCGCCCGTCCTGCGACGCGCACCGAGGAGGCGTCGAGCCGCGAGAGGTCGAGGCCGACGTGGGCGTCGGCGAACACGATGGCCTTGCCGCGCGGCGTCCGGAAGGTGTGCCGGAGCCACCCCGCCACGTCGCCCCAGGCCGTGTCCGCCTCGGCCGGCTCGGGCGCGAAGGTGACCTTCCGGTAGAGCGCGACGTCGAGCGTCTCGAGCCGCGCCACCTCCCGCACCCGCGTCGCCACCGCGGACGGATCGGGCGGGGCGGGGGCGCGGCCGAGCCGGAGCGTGAGCCCGAGGCCCGCGCCCGCCGCGAGGCCCAGCACGATGACCGCGAGGATCCGGCGCATGCCGGATGCTACCGCGGCCGGCGCGGCCCGGTGCGCCGCACCCGCGTGCCGCGCGGGTCCCGTGGCTGCGCCCGGGTCGCCTGGCCTGCGCTCCGCACCGACACCGTCGCTGCCTTCCGGCCGGCGGCGCCGCGCGCGCGAGGTGCCGGGCCGGTCCGCTCGCCGCCCGCCTTGGCGCGCCCCGGGCGCGGCGCGTCCCGTTCCCTCGCGCCGCTCGCGGGAGCTGTCCTCGCCCGCGCCGCGCTCTCGCCCGCCAGACGCGCGCTTGCGCTCTCGCGCGGCGGCCCGCGCCGCCGCGGCCGCCTTCCCCCGCAGCGCGGCCTCGAGGGCGAGGCGCGCCCAGGGCAGCATGGCGGTGGCGTCCTCGTGCGCCTCGTCGGGCGGCCGGAAGTAGCTGGTCTCGCGCATCTCCCCGTAGACCCACCGCCGGCAGCCGGCCTCGACGAAGCGCGGGCGCGCCTCCTCGTCGGTCTTGAGGAAGAGCTCGTCGTCGTCGAGGAGCCCGAACATCGCGCCGCGCGCGTACAGGCCGTGCCCGCCGAACATCCGCCGCGCCTGGACCGGCTGCCCGAGCAGCGAGACCAGGTCGAGCACGTGATCCACGAAGGTCTGCGAGTTGGGCATCCGTCCTCCGCGCCCGAGCCTAGCCCGGCGCCGCCTCGAACAGCCGCTCCGACACCGCGCTGTGGAGCTCCATCCCCCGGCTGGTGAGCACGAGCTGCGCCGCCGCGCCGCACCGCCAGCCGCCCCCGGACCAGCGCCGCCACCTCGCGCGCCTGGACCGGCGAGAGGCTCGCGAGCGGCGCGCCGGCGCGGGTGCGGAGCGCCAGCATGAGCCGCTCGTTCCGGTCGGCGCGGGCGTCGATGCGGTCCTCCTCGGCGGTGGGGAGCACGCCGGCCTCCACCGCGCGGAGCCACGCGCCGGCGTCGCGCAGGTTCCCGTAGCGGACCGAGCCGGCCTCGCCGCGCAGGCAGCCGTACGCGCCCGCGCCGAGCCCGAGGTAGCTCTGGTGCTCCCAGTAGAGCCGGTTGTGGATCGACTCTCGCCCCGGCCGCGCGAAGTTCGAGATCTCGTAGCGGCGCAGCCCGGCGCGCCGGAGCGCCGCCCGCAGGGCCGCGGCCTGCGCCGACGCCTCGTCGTCGTCCGGGAGCGGGAGGCGCCCCTCGCGCCGCATGCGCGCCAGCGGGACCTCCTCCGCCATCACCTCGGGATCGAGCGTGAGCGCGTACGCCGAGACGTGCACCGCGCCGGCCTCCACCGCGCGGGCGGCGTCGGCGCGCGCGATCGCCACGGTGGAGCGGCGCGCCGCGTAGATGAGGTCCACGCTCACGTTGCCGAGCTCGGCGGCCGCCGCGCGCACGGCCCGCTCGGCCGCCTCGGGCGAGTGGCGCCGCCCGAGCTTCGCGAGCACGCCCGGGTCGAACGACTGCACCCCCACCGAGACCCGGTTCACGCCGGCCGCGCGCCAGGCGCGCAGCCGGGCGGGATCGCACGACTCCGGGTTCACCTCCAGCGTCACCTCGGCGTCGGTCGGGAGCCCGAACCGCGCCCGGACCGCCGCGATCACCGCGCCGATCTCCTCGGGCGCCCAGAGCGACGGCGTGCCGCCGCCCAGGTAGAGGCTCCTCGGCGCGAGCCCCTCGAACGCCGGCCGCGCGCAGCCCGAGCTCGGCCAGCACCGCCCGCGCGTACCGGCCGGCCCCGGGCGGCGGCTCGGTGGTCACCGCGAAGTCGCAGTACGGGCAGCGGTGCGTGCAGTACGGGTAGTGGACGTAGACCCCGAACGAGCGCTCCATCGCGCTTTACATAGCGCATCCCGGGCGCGGCGCACCCTCGGCCGCCGCGGCGCTCGACGGCCCGCCTTCAGGGCCTCGCGGCTCGCCGGGCCACCGCGTAGGCGCCGTGGGCCTCCTGCACCAGCCCGGCCCGGGCGCGGTCGAGCGGGAACGGGGCGGCCGCGTCGGCGAGGATGAAGACCGCCTGCCGCAGCACCAGGTCCCGCGCCTTGCCGGCGTCTCCCCGGCGCAGCCAGGGGCCGGCGCCGGTGACGAGCGCGACCACCTCTCCCTTCGAGGAGAGGTGGGCGGCGACGCCCGGGGTCCTCGCCAGCCCCGCGTCGGACAGGTCGGCCGAGACCAGGCGGTGGGTGCGGGCGCGGGCCCGCGGGTCCTCCCCCGCCTTCGCGAAGACCAGCTCGGCGCTGGCGAAGCCGTGCGTGGGCTCCTTCGAGGCGGAGAGCTCGGCGCGGGTGAGGTAGTGGAGCGAGCCGTCCCGCTCTACCCGGAAGAAGCGGAGGCTCACCGGCTGGTACCCGTGCACGGCCAGCGCGACCATGTCGAGGGCCAGGGGATCGGCGGCCCCGTCGCGGCCAGCGGGCTCGCCGAGCAGGCGGGCGGTGGCGGCGCGCACCTGCTCGAGCGCCGGCCGGAGCTCGGCGGCCGATCGCGTCGCCATTAGCCGGCGCGGGTCGCCGGCGCGCGCCGTCGAGACCGTGGTGACGTTCCGGGCTTCGGGAAAGGCGGTCAGCGCCGCGAGGAGGTCGCCGCCGAACGGCTGGAGCACCGTGGTGGGCAGCCCGGCGGGGCGCAGCCGCGCCAGGCCAGCGGCGGCGCCCGGGAGCTGGCCCGCGCGGTAGGCGGCGATGGCCTTGCCCTGCCGCGCGCAGAAGGCGCTCACCGCTGCCGCGTCGAGGGCCGGAGGCGGCGCGCCGCGGCACGTGACGAGGTCGAACAGGACCTTCGCCTCGGCGGTGAAGTCGGCGGGGCCCTCGGCGGACGCGCCGGCCGGCTCGTCCGGGATCTCGACACGGCACCACCGGCTCGCAGGGCTCCGCGCCGGCCGCAGGCGGCGCGCCGGGGCCCTGCGCCGCGGCGGGGAGGGCGAGGAGCGCCGCGAGCGCGGCGCCGAGGACCGAGCGTTCGAGCATGACGGTCATCTAGCACGCGCGGCCGGCCGGCGCCGGACGGGGGCACCACCTCGCCCCTCGTGGTGGCCCCCGGGGCGCGGGTCGGGCCCGGCGCGCTTACCTCACCGTGAAGCGCCCTCCGGGGCGGCGTTGACCCGGTTGTCGACACGGCCCGGGAGACGTGTTTTCCTCCGCCCGCACACGGGCTTCTGCGATCGGGAGGGGAGAGGCATGGCCGAGTCCAAGGACTTCAAGCCGTACATCGCCGCGGACCGGACGCTCCCGGAGCTCACGCCCAAGGCCCTCCTGCTCGGCGCGCTCTTCGGGATCCTGTTCGGCGCCGCCACCGTCTACCTGGCCCTCAAGGCCGGCCTCACCGTCTCCGCCTCCATCCCCATCGCCGTCATCGCCATCTCGCTCGGCCGGAAGGTCTTCAAGACCTCGATCCTCGAGAACAACATCATCCAGACCACCGGCTCGGCCGGCGAGTCGATCGCGGCCGGCGTGGTCTTCACGCTCCCGGGCTTCCTCTTCCTCTCCACGGGGGTGGGCGGCTCCTCGGTGGGGGCCGGCTACTTCAGCTACATCACGCTCTTCGCGCTGTCGCTGGTGGGCGGGATCCTGGGCGTGCTGATGATGATCCCGCTGCGCCGCTCGCTCATCGTGAAGGAGCACGGGCAGCTGGTCTACCCGGAGGGCGCCGCCTGCGCCTCGGTGCTCATCGCCGGCGACAAGGGCGGCGACTTCGCCAAGACCGCCTTCCAGGGCGTGGGCTTCGCCCTCGCCTACGCGGCGCTGCAGAAGGTCTTCCACGTCATCGCCGAGGCGCCGGCCTTCGTGACCCGGCAGGCGAACAAGTGGCTCCCCAACGCCACCGTGAACGGCGAGATCACGCCGGAGTACCTCGGCGTCGGCTACATCATCGGGCCGCGCATCGCCGGCGTGCTGGTGGCGGGCGGCGTGCTGGCCTGGCTCGGGCTCATCCCGCTCCTCTCGGTGCTGGTGCCGGGCGACGTGATGGCCCGCCAGCTCGTGAAGGTCGGCTCGAACCCGGCCGGCTTCGGCTGGGACCCGGCCGCCCACACCTTCGGCGACCTTCCCAACGCCGTGTACCGCGCCTACATCCGGCAGATCGGCGCCGGCGCGGTGGCGGCCGGCGGCTTCATCACGCTGCTCAAGACCTTCCCCACCATCTGGGCCTCGCTGCGCGACTCGGTCCGCTCGCTCGGCGACAAGGCCGCGGCGGCCTCGATCTCCCGCACCGAGCGCGATCTCTCCTTCGTGACGGTGATCGCGGGCTCGATCGGCCTGGTGGTGGTGCTGGTGCTGCTCCCGCAGGTGCCCGGCGCGACGGTGCTGAACAAGCTGCTCATCGCGCTCCTCATCATCGCCTTCGGCTTCGTCTTCGTGACGGTCTCGTCGCGCATCGTCGGCATCATCGGCTCGTCCTCGAACCCCATCTCCGGCATGACCATCGCCACCTTGATGGCCACCGCGATGGTGTTCGTCTCGGTGGGCTGGACCGGGGCGGCCTACGAGCCGATGGCGCTGGTGGTGGGCGGGATGGTGTGCATCGCCGCCGCCAACGCGGGCGCCACCTCGCAGGACCTGAAGACCGGCTACCTGGTGGGCGCCACCCCGCGCGCGCAGCAGCTGGCGCTGTTCGTGGGCGCGGTCGCCTCGGCGCTGGTGATCGGCCTCACCGTGAAGGTGCTCGACACCCCCACCGCCCGCATGATCTCCGAGGGGATCACCGACCACGCCATCGGCTCGCGCTACTTCCCGGCCCCCCAGGCGACGCTGATGGCGACGCTCATCAAGGGGCTCCTCTCGCTCAACCTCGACTGGCACTTCGTGCTGGTGGGCGTGTTCTTCGCGGTCACCATGGAGCTGTGCGGGGTGAAGTCGCTCTCCTTCGCGGTGGGGCTGTACCTGCCGCTCTCCACCACGCTGCCGATCTTCGTGGGCGGCGCGCTGAAGGGGATCGCCGACTGGGCCGCGCGGAAGAAGGGCGAGCCGGCCGAGGAGGGCGAGCTCGGCGGCGGGAGCCTGTTCGCCACCGGGCTGGTGGCCGGCGGAGCGCTCTTCGGCGTGATCGTCGCGTTCCTGCAGGTGTTCGCCGAGGGGACGATGCGGAAGCTCGACCTCCAGGAGCACGTGGCCGGCGCGCTCGGGCCGGGCGGCTACGCGCTGCTCGGGGTGGTCTTCTTCGCGGCCCTGGCCGGCGCGCTCTACCGCGTGGCCCGGAAGCCGCAGGCCCTGCAAGCCTAGCCGGCACTGCGCAGCCGGCGAGGAGCGGCCGGGCACACTTCGCTGCAGAAGAGGCCGGTGAGGAGATCGAATGCCTTAGGCGGGACGGCGGCAAGTAGCCGGTAAGGAGCGGCCGGGCACATTTCGCTTCGCGAAAAGTGCCTCGGCCGGAGATCGAATGCCGGCTACGCCTCGCGAAGCGAGTCGAGCTTCGCCTGCAGGTCGCGGTTCTTCTGCTGGTAGCGCGCGACCTCGCCGTTCAGGAAGTCGTTCTCGCCCTGGAGCTCCTCCACCTCGCCGGCGAGCTTCTCGGCCTGCTGCCGCACCGCCGCGAGCTCGACCGGCTGGGCGGCCGGGACGGGCGGCGGCCTGGGCCCCGCCGCCGCGCGCTCGAGCTCCTGCACCCGCCGCTTGAGCGCGATCTCCGAGCGCGCCCGCGCCTCGAGGTGCTTCTCGAGCTCCACCATCGCGCCGCGGAGCCGGGTGACCTCGGCGGCCTGCTGCTGCTCGGTCTCGGCCGCCTCGGCCGACTGCCGGTGCCGGCGCTGATCGACCTCGCCCTGTACCCGCGACAGCTCGGCGCGGGTCCGCTCGAGCTCCGTCCCGCGCGCGCCCCGCTCCGCCTCCAGCTCCGCCACGCGCCGGCGGGCGAGGCCCAGCTCGGACTCGAGCCGCGCCGCGGCGCCCTGCAGCCGGCCGACCTCCACCGCCAGCCGCTCCTCGGCGCGGGCGCGCTCCGCCGCGGCGGACTGCGCCGCGCGGGAGGCGGCCTCGGCCGCCTGCGTCCGCTGCTGCACCATCTCGCGGAGCGAGCCCATCTCCTTCTTGAGCCGCCCGGCCTCCTCGGCCACCGGCTCGAGCCGCGCCAGCCGCTTCACCTCGGCGTCGATCCGGCGGGCGCGCTCGCGCTCCTTCTCGAGCTCGCGGCGCTCCGCGTCCAGCTCGCCGGCCAGCCGCACCCCCTCCGCCGCGGCGGCCGCGGCGCGCCCCTCGGCGTCGGCGCGCTCCGCCTCGACCTGCGCGAGCTCGGTCCGGGTGCCCTCGTGCGCCGCGCGCTCGTCCTCGAGCCCGCCGGCCAGCTCCGCGATCCGCTGGCTCGCCTCGGCCAGCTCCTCCGCCCGGGCCTGGCCGACCTGCTCGGCCTCGTGGGCTCGCTGCGCCTCCGCGCGCGCCTCCGCGCGCGCCTGCCGGAGCCCCTGCTCGAGCTCCGTCCGCGCCTCGCCGGCCTCCGCCAGCTCGAGCTCGAGCGCGCCGATCCGCTCGCGCGCCTCGGCCAGCTCGCCCGCGGCGGCCTGGTTTCGCCCCTCCGACGCGTCGAGCAGCCCCTGCAGCTCGCCCCGCTCGGCCTCCGCCTGCCGGACCGCCTCGTCGAGCCGGAACAGGTGCTCGGCCTGCTCCGCCTCCGCGTGCCGGGCCGCCTCCTCGAGCCGGCCGAGCAGCTCCGTCCGCTCCGACTCCCCGCGCGCGGCCTCCTCCTCGAACCTGGCCTGCAGCGCGGCGCGCTCCGCCTCCGCCTGCGTCGCCGCCTCCTCGAGCCGGGCCTGGTGCTCGGCGCGCTCCGCCTCCGCGCGCTGGGCCTCCTCCTCGAGCCGGGCCTGGTGGGCGGTCCGCTGGGCCTCGGCCTGCTGCGCCGACTCGTCGAGCCGCGCCAGGAGCTCGGCCCGCTCCGCCTCGGCCCGCTCCGCCGCCTCGCCCGCCTCGGCCTCGGCCTGCGCGAGCGCCTCGTCGCGCGCGGCCACGTCGGCGCGCAGCGCGGCCAGGCCGCCCTCGAGCGTGTCGCGCTCGGCGGAGACCACGGCGCAGCGCGCCTCGGCGGCCTCGAGCCTCGCGGCGGCCTCGTCGCGCGCCCGCGCGCGCTCGGCCTCGAGCTCCGACAGGGCGAGGGCGTGCGCGGCCTCGGCCTCGGCGCGCGCGGTCTCGAACCTCGCCTCCAGGCGGGCCCGCTCCTCGGCCGCCTCGCCGAGTTCCACCTCGAGCCGCGCGCGGCCCTCCTCGGCCGACGCGACGCGCCCGGACCAGGCGTTCTCGCCCGCCTCGTGCTCCTGGATGGTCTGGGTGAGGACGTCGGACAGCGAGCGGCGGGTGGACTCGCTCTCCTCCAGCTGCCGCTCGAGGTCGTGCAGCCGCTCCGCGCGCCCGGCGGTCTCCCGCGCCGCGTCCTCGACCCGCTGGGCGAGCTCGGCCACGCGGCCCCGCTCCGCCTCCAGGTCCTGCGCGAGGAGGTCGCGCTCGCCGCCCAGCTCCGCCGCCTGCGCCTTCAGCACGCCGAACGCGTCGCGCACCTTGGCGAGGAAGACGTCGCGGGCTCGCAGGCGCTCCCTGAAGTACTCGAGCTTCTCCTCGGGCGTGCCCTTCGGCGGCGCCGGATCGCGCGGCCACTCGGAGAGGACGTCGGCGGGGTCACGCGCGCCGTTCACCTTCACCCGGGCGATCGGCGCGGAGAGCCTGCCGCCGGGCACCGGCGGCGGGGCGCCGATCGGAGCGTTGCTGGCCACCGACAGGGCCGCGGCGAGGCCGCGGGCCGCCACCTGGCCGGACTCCGCCCGGCGGAGCACCGGCGGCCCCTCGGGATCGGCGTGGCGCGCCTCCCCGGGCGCGGCCGGCGGCGGCGGCGGCGAGGGCGCGTCGCCCTGCAACAGCGCGGCGGCGCGGCCGAGCAGGTCGGGCAGCTCGAAGGGGCGCCGCAGGTAGTCGTCGGCGTGCGTGCGCGTGGCCCGGTGGGCCTCGATGGCCGCGTCGGTGGCCTCGGCCGTGTAGAGCAGCAGCGGCACCGCGCCGGCGGTGCGCCGCAGCCGGTTGCACACCGAGAAGCCGCTCATGTCGGGCAGCTCGGCGGAGAGGAGGATCAGGTCCGGCGACGCCTCGCGGCACCGATCGACCGCGGGCTCCCCGGCCGCCACGGCGCTCACGGTGAAGCCGGCCGGCCCGAAGGCGCGGCGGATCTCTTCGGCGAGCGCGGCGTCCGGCTCGACCAGGAGGACATGGAAGCCCATGGGTCGCATGCTACCCCCGATCCTCGGGACGTCGGAATGTACGGCGCGGCAGGACATCGGCCCCGCTCGCGCCGGCCTCGGAGCGCGCTGGCGGTGCGGCGGTGCGGGTGACTCCTCGGCGGGGTACCAACGTGTCGCCCCGCGCGAGAGCGTGCTGGCGCCCCGGCGGCGCCGAAGGTACCTATTCGCCGCACGGAGGCCCGCCTTGCCCACCTTCTCGCTCACCCTCGACGCTCCGCGCGAACGCGCCGAGCCGCTCTCCTCCGACCTCTGGGATCTCGGCGCGTCGGGCGTCGAGGTCCGGGACGGCGAGGGGACGCCCATGCCCGGCCAGCGCCAGCCGGCGGCGGGCCGGGCCATCCTGGTCGCGTGGTTCGACGCGCGGGCCTCCGCCGACGAGGCCGCCCTCGCGCTCGGCGGCGGCGAGGTGGCCGAGGTGGCCGACGAGGACTGGGGCGAGGCCTGGAAGAAGGGGCTCGGCCCGATGCGGATCGGGCGCGCCTTCGTGCGGCCGTCGTGGGTGGAGGCGGCGGTGCCGCCCGGGATGGCCGAGGTGGTGCTCGATCCGGGCATGGCCTTCGGCACCGGCACCCACCCGACCACCTCCCTCTGCCTGGCGGCGCTCTCCGACCTGCTCGCCGCCCGCCCCGGCGCCGCGGTGCTCGACGTCGGCACCGGCTCCGGGCTCCTCGCCATCGCGGCGCGCCGGCTCGGCGCCGGGCGCGTGGCCGGCAACGACAACGATCCGGTGGCGGTCGAGGTGGCCCGCGAGAACGCGGCGCGGAACGGCGTCGAGGTCGCGCTCACGGTCGAGCCGCTCGCGGCCATCCCCGGGCGCTTCGAGCTGGTGGTCGCGAACATCCTCGCCAACACGCTGGTGGAGCTCGCGCCCGCCATCGCCGCGAAGGTCGCGCCGGGCGGCGCGCTGCTGCTCTCCGGCATCCTCGGCCCGCAGGAGGACGAGGTGCGCGACGCCTACCTGGCGGCGGGCCTGCGGCCGCTGCCGGGCGGCGATCGGCGCGAGGGCGAGTGGAGCCTGCTCGCGCTGGAGCGGCCCTCGCCGTGACGACGCGCCGGCTCCACCTTCCGTCGGCGCGCGCGGGCGAGCCGCGCGCCGCCCTCACCGACGAGGCGCGCCACTACCTGCGCGACGTGCTCCGGCTCGGACCGGGCGCGGCGCTCGAGGTCTTCGACGGGCGGGGGGGCGCGTGGGAGGCGACCGTGCTGGCCGGGTTCCAGGACGTGGCGCTGGGCGCGCCGCGGGCGGCCCCTGCCGCCGCGGCCGCCGTCTGGCTCCTGGTGGCGCTCGCCAAGGGTGAGAAGCTCGAGCTGGTGGTGCAGAAGGCGACCGAGCTCGGGGTGGCGGCGGGTGGTGCCGTTCGCGGCGGAGCGCTCGGTGGTGCGGCTCGAGCGGGAGAAGGGGGAGGATCGCGCCCGGCGGTGGCGCCGCATCGCCGAGGAGGCGGCGCGGCAGTGCGGGCGGGCCGACGTCCCGCGAGATCGACGCGCCCGCCCCGCTCGAGGAGGCGCTCGCGGCGGTCCCGCCCGGCTTCGCCACCTTCCTCTTCCACCCCGGCGGCGCGCCGCTCTCCGCGGCCGCGCCCTCGCCCGCCGGCGGCTACGCGGCGGTGGTCGGGCCCGAGGGCGGCCTCACCGACGACGAGCGCGCCACCTGCGCGCGCGCCGGCGCGCGGGAGGCCTCGCTCGGCCCACGCGTGCTCCGCGCCGAGACGGCCGCGATCGTGGCGATGGCGCTGCTGCAGGCGCGCTTCGGAGATCTGCGCTGAGGCGCGTCCGGGGCGGCGCGCCTCGGGCCCGTTCCTTGACCGCCCGGGGGACCGCCCTTAGCCTCGCGACGTGAAGTGCCCCAGGTGTCAGCGAGAGTCGCGGGACGACGCCGTCTACTGCCCAGGCTGCGGCGCGCCGCTCGCGCTCCGCGCCGAGCCGGCCCCCAGGCCGCTCGACGTCGCGGTCTCGCTCGACCGCCGCGCCGGTGATCGCGCGCTCGCGCTCGAGCTGCGCGACGAGGAGCGGTCCGCCTCCTGGGACCTCGGCCCGGCTCGCGCCGAGCCCGGCGACGCCGGCCCGTCGCAATGCGGCGCCGCGCCGGCGGACGACCTCGACGACTTCCAGTTCGGACCCCTCCCCGAGCTCGCGGCGGACCTCGAGCCCGGGTCGGCGGTGGCGTCCGGCGCCATCCCGCGCCCGGACGCGGCGCCGGTCGCGCCGGTCCGCGCGCGGCTCGCGCCGGCCGCGCCCGGCCGCGGTGGAGGACGCGGGGTCCGCCTTCGGCCCGCTCCACCGGGCCCTCGACCTCGCCCTCGGCCGCGCCGCCGACCCGGTTGGCCCGGACGATCTCGGCCTGGGGCAGGACGGCGAGGTCGACGCCTCGCCCGGTCCGGACGAGCTCAATCGCGACCTCGACCTGGGCGGCCCGCCCGGAGCGGCCACCCCGCCCCGGCCCTTCGCCGCGGCGGCCCGCGACCTCGCGCTCTCGGCCCCGCGCGGGCGCGCGCCGGGAGGCGAGCACCGCCCCGACCTCGCGCTCGACCTCGGCCGCGAGGCGCTGGCGGGGCTGGCCGGCGTGGCCGCGCTCGCGGGAGGGAGCGAGCTCGACCTCGCGCTCCCGGCGGTGGCCCGGCCGGACGCGCTGCACCTGCCGCTGCCCCGCGTCGCCGCGCGCCGGCGGGGCGCGCGGGCCGGCCGCCGCGCCGCGTCGTGGGCCGTCGACGCGACGCCGTTCGTCGCGCTGTGGGTCGCCGCCCTGGCGGCGGTGTACGCCCGCGTGCCCGTCTCGCCGGGCGCGCAGGCGAGCACGTGGGAGCTGGTCCTCCGCGACGGTGGGGCGATCGCCCGGCCGCTCCTCCTCGGCGTCGGCCTCCTCGCGCTGGTGTACCAGACGCTCGCGCACGCGCTCGCGGGGGCGACGCTCGGGAAGTGGCTGTTCGGCCTCCGGCTGGTGGGCCCGGACGGCGCGCGACCCTCCGTCGGCCGGAGCGCTGCGCGCGCCGCGCTCTCGGCCGCGTCGGTGCTCGTGCTGGGGCTCGGCCTCCTCCCCGCGCTGTTCACGCGCAGCGGACGGGCGGCGCACGATATCTCCTCGGGGACCCGGGTCGTCGAGGCGCCTTGACCCCCGCCCAGCCAGGGCCCTACAACCGAGCCGTGCCGACCGACCTCGCGGGCCTGCTCGTGGAGGAGGGTGCCGTCGCCGCGGACGCGATGGACCGCGCCCTCGTGCGCCAGCGCGCCGCCGGCGGCGCCCTCGACACCGCGCTGCTCGAGCTCGGCTACGTGCGCGAGGCCGACCTCGTCGGCGCGCTCTCCCGCGCGAGCGGCCTGCCCGCCGCGGCCCCCGAGGTGTGGGAGGCCCCCGACGCCCGGGCGCGCCGCGTCTTCCCGTCGCGGGTGGCGGAGCGCCACGGGCTCGCCCCCTTCGCGCTCGACGGTCGCGAGCTGGCGCTGGTCGCCACCTACCCGGTGGACCTGGTGCTCCTCGACGAGATCAGCTTCATGCTCTCGCTCCACCTCACCGCGCACGTCGGGCCGGAGTGGCGGGTCCGCGCGCTGATCCACCGCCTCTACGGCACGCCGCTGCCGGCGCGCCTCGCGGCGCTGGCGAGCGCAGAGCGCCCCGGCGCCGAAGCCGCCGGGTCCGCGGCCACCGGGCCGGTGGTGGCCGTCGAGCCGCCGGCCCTCCTCGAGGTCGCGCCCGGCGTGCACCTCGCGCCCGCCGCCCCGGCAGTGGAGCCCGGCGAGCCCATCGTCGAGGCGCTGGCGCGCGCGCTCGAGGCCGAGCTGTTCCCGGGCGAGCCGGCCGCGCCGCGCGACCTCGACCAGGACGCGCCCGCCGAGCCCCCGGTCATGGAGCCGCCGCCGGAACCGCCCCCAGCGCCAGCGGCGGCGCCCGGCCCGGATCGGAGCGCGCCGCCGGGCTGGTCGCTCGCGGAGGCGCGCGCCGCCGTGGACGCCGCCCGCGACCGCGACGAGGCGGTGCTCGCGGCGCTCCGCTACGCGCGCGACTTCTTCGAGTTCGCGGCGCTGTTCGCGGTGGCCCGCGACGCGGTGGCCGGCCACGACGCGCTGGGCCCGGAGGGCGACGACGCGCGCGACCTCTGCCGGGCGGTGGCGCTCTACGCGAGCGATCCGGGGGTGTTCCACGCCGCGCTCGAGACGCGGGCGCCGCAGCTCGGCCCCGTGCCGCGCGACGTCGCGGGCAACCTCGCCGTCCTCGAAGGGCTCGGGCGCGGCGCGCCGCACGCCGCGCTGGTGTACCCGGTGCTGGTCCGGGATCGCCCGGTCTGCGTCCTCTACGCCGACGACGGCGAGAGGCCGGTCTCGCGCGAGCGGATCGCCGACCTCCTGGTGCTGCTCGGTGAGCTCGGCGGCGCCTTCGAGCGGCTGATCCACGATCGCAAGCGGCGCCGCTCCGAGGAGTCCGACGAGCCAGCGCCGCCCGTGCGCGCATCGCCGGCCGCCCGCGCGGCGCCGCCCCCGCCGGGCCCGGCGCGCGCGTCCGCAGCGCCGTTCCTCGCTCCGCCGCCGCCCGACGCGCCCTTCCGGCCGCGCCCGCCCGCCGCGCGGCCGCCCCCGCCCCCGCCTCCGCCGCGGGAGCGCGATCCCTGGGAGGCCACCGAGCCCGGCTCCGCGCTCCGCGACCTCGAGGTGGACGTCGATCTGGAGCTCGAGGCCTGGCCGACCGCCGACGCCCTGCTCGACGCGGCCGCGCCGCGCCGCTTCGATCCGGAGTCCGCGGTGACCGAGCTCCTCGCGACGGGCGCCGGCTCGGCGGAGCGCGCGCTCGCCATCGCCGTGCTGGCGGAGCACCCGGCCGAGTCGCTGCCGGTGCTCTGGGCGCGGCTGCCGGGCCCGCTCGAGTCGGACGCCGACGACGCGGCGCCGGAGGCGCTCGGACCGCTCCCGGCCGCCCTCGCCGCGCTCGGCGCGCCGGCGGTGCCGGCCATGCTGGACGTGCTGCGCGACCCGGACCCCGACCGGCGGCGGGTGGCGGCGGCGGTGCTCGGCGCGAACGGCGACCCGGCGGCGTTCCCGGCCCTGGCGGATCGCGCCCTCGATCCCCAGCCGCGGGTGGCGGCGGCCGCCGCGGCGGCGCTCGGCGCCCACCGGCGCCACCCGGCCATGCGGCCGGTCCCGGAGAAGCTCCGCCGCGCGCTCCTCTCCGGCCTCTCCGGACGCGCCGCCTGCGCGGCCCGCGCGCTCGGCGCGCTCCGCGACGCGGAGGCGGTGCCGCTCCTGGTGCAGGCGCTCGACAGCCCCGAGCGCGAGCCGGCCGAGGCGGCGGCCGAGGCGCTCTCGCGCATCACGCTGCAGCGGATCGGCCCCGACGCGCACCGCTGGATCGCGTGGTGGCGGCAGAATCGCGGCCGCGGCCGCGCCGAGTGGCTCCTGTCCGGCCTGACCAGCGCCGAGCGCGAGGTGCGCGTGGCGGCCGCCGCCGAGCTGTCCGGGGCCGCGCCGGCGCCCGTCGCGTACTCCGCCGACGCGCCCGCCGCCGACCGGGAGCGCGCCGCGCGCGCCTGGGCGGGCTGGTGGGCGCGCTCCGGCCAGGTGCTCTAGAGGAACCAATGACGAGCCCGATCGATCCCGATCCGCGCAGGGCGCTGCTCGATCAGCTCGACGCGGAGGCGGAGCGCGGCGGCGGCGAGGCCCGCGTCGCGCGCCAGCACCGCGAGGGCAAGCTCACCGCCCGTGAGCGGATCGACGCCTTCCTCGACCCGGGCACCTTCGTCGAGCTCGACAAGTTCAGGACCCACCGCTGCGCCGACTTCGGCATGGACCAGCAGAAGGTCCTCGGCGACGGCGTGGTCACCGGCTACGGGAAGGTCGAGGGGCGGCCGGTCTTCGTGTTCGCGCAGGACTTCACGGTCTTCGGCGGCTCCCTCTCCGGCGCGGTGGCCGAGAAGATCTGCAAGGTGATGGACCGCGCCATGGAGCTCGGCTGCCCCATCGTCGGGCTCTACGACTCGGGCGGCGCTCGGATCCAGGAGGGCGTGGTCTCGCTGGCCGGCTACGCCGACATCTTCCTGCGCAACACGCTCGCCTCCGGACTGGTGCCCCAGATCTCGGTCGTGCTCGGCCCCTGCGCCGGGAGCGCGGTCTACAGCCCGGCCATCACCGACTTCGTCGTGATGGTGCGGGACACCTCGTACATGTTCATCACCGGCCCGGACGCGATCCGGGCCGCCACCGGGCAGGAGGTCAGCCGCGAGGCGCTGGGCGGAGCGCAGGTCCACGCCACCCGCTCCGGCGTGGCCCACCTGGCGGTCGACGGCGAGGAGGCGGCGCTCGGGGCCGTGCGCGAGCTGCTCGGCTTCCTGCCGCTCCACCACGGCGGCGAGCCGCCGGTGCGGCGCGGAACCGACGACCCCGAGCGGCGCGACGACGCGCTCAAGACCCTGGTGCCCTACGACCCCGACCGCCCCTTCGACATGAAGGACCTGGTCCGCGCGGTGGTGGACGACCGGCACTTCCTCGAGATCGCGGAGCAGTTCGCGCCGAACATCGTGGTCGGGTTCGCGCGGATGGACGGGCGACCGGTGGGCGTGGTCGCCAACCAGCCGGCGGTGCAGGGCGGCGCGCTCGACGTGGACGCCTCGGTCAAGGCGGCGCGCTTCGTCCGCTTCTGCGACGCCTTCGACCTGCCGCTCCTCACCTTCGTGGACGTCCCCGGCTTCCTGCCCGGCACCGACCAGGAGTGGCGCGGGATCGTCACCCACGGCGCGAAGCTCCTCTACGCCTTCGCCGAGGCGACCGTCCCGAAGATCACCGTGGTCACGCGGAAGGCCTACGGGGGCGCCTACGCGGTGATGGCCTCGAAGCACCTCCGCGCCGACGTGGCCCTCGCCTTCCCCGGCGCCGAGATCGCGGTGATGTCGCCGGAGGGGGCGGTGAGCATCGTCTTCCGCAAGGAGCTGCAGGCGGCGAAGGACCCCGTCGCCGAGCGAGCGCGCCTCACCCAGGAATACCGAGACCGGTTCGCGAACCCGTACAAGGCGGCGGAGCTCGGCCACGTCGACGCGGTGATCAAGCCCGAGGAAACCCGGCCGAGGCTCATCCGCGCGCTGGAGATGCTCCGCGGCAAGCGGCAGGCGAGCCCGCGCAAGAAGCACGGCAACATGCCGCTCTGATCCACGGGGCGTGCCGCCCCGCCCCGCCGGCGAAGCCGTCGGGGCCCCACTCCGGCTGCGCGGGGCCCGTGACCGCGCGCGCCCGCATCCGCGGGCTCGCGCGCGGTCCCCGCGGTGAGGGGCTCCGCCCCTCCCCTGCTCCGCGGGGCCCCCTCCCCGGTTCGCGGAGCCTTTTAATGCATCACGTGCGCGGGCTCCGCGGCGGGGGGCGCCGCGCCGGTCCCCACCTCGGCGATGGGTCCGAGCGCGGCGCGATCCACCCGCTCGCGGCCCGAGGCGGCCCGGCGCGCACGCGACAGCAGCCAGCCGAGCCCGCGCACCGCGTCGCGCCCGAGGCGAGCGGGGCCTTCGCGGGAGAAGAGCGCCGGCGCCTGCGCCGCGGCGCCGCCGAGCCGCGTGACGCCCGCCCCGTGCGTGTAGACGAGCTCGCCGCCGAGGTAGGCCGTGTAGCTCGCGGCGCCCGCCGCCAGGAGCCCCGCCAATGCCGAGGTGAGGCTGGCCCGGTTCCGGCTGCGGAAGATGGCGACGCCCAGCGCGGCGATCACGAGGCCCGCGTTGCCGATACCGTGCAGGAACATCATGTCGCGGGCGCGGTCGCTCGGCAGGTCGATCTCCTGCGACGCGGCCATCCCGGCCAGCCCGGCCGCGAGCCCGCTCCCGGCCGTGGCCCACCAGAGCGTCCGCCCGGTGCGGTCGAGCCGCCGGTCGCGCGGGCGCGTGGCGGCGATGAGATCCACGATCGCGGCGGTGGGCAGGAGCGCCAGCGGCGCGTGGACCAGCGCGGGGTGCAGCTCGTGCGTACGCATCGCCATCGGGTGTTTCCTCCTCCCGCCACGGTGCGGCGCGGCCACCTCGCGCGCAACGCACGCGCGCCCGGCGGGCTGCCCGAGGTGCGGGCGGCGGCGTGGAGCGCCGGCGGCGGGGAGGGGAGGGGAGCGGGCGGACGCAGGGGCGGGCCCCGGAAGCGCGCGAGCCCGGCCCCTCGGGGGAGGGCGCCGGGCTCGGGGAGCGCGCGGGAGGCTGCTAGCAACTCGTGATGCGGGAGCCTGCTGCAGCGTGAGGCAGCCGGTAGGGAGCGGCCGGGCACACTTCGCTTCGCGAACTGTGCCTCGGCCGGTGTTGGAGGCCGGCTGGCTGGTCACGCCTTGCGCACGTTCGCGGCCTGCAGCCCCTTCGGTCCCTTCACGACGTCGAACTCCACCTTCTGACCCTCGGCCAGGCTCTTGAAGCCGTCGCCCTGGATCGCGCTGTAGTGGCAGAAGACGTCCTCACCCCCGTCGTCCTGGGTGATGAAGCCGAAGCCCTTCGCGTCGTTGAACCACTTCACGGTGCCAGTCGCCATTCACTTCTCTTTTCTTCGTGACGAGCCGCCGGGATGACGTTCGGTCCACGCACGGACGGTGGACGCAATCCCCTGTATCCGAATCGAAACGGTCCGTCGAGATGGATCCCGAGCGGCCGCGGCGGTGCCACGGAGCGCGCCCTCGCGCGCACGGCGAACCGGCGTTCAGGCCGCCGCGCCGGCGGCAGGCGCGACGAGGCAGGCCTCGGCGGCGAGCCGGAGCTCGAGCGTCGCCAGGATCTCGGCGGCGCTGGGGAGCTCCGCCACGTCGCGCTCGCCGATGCGGACCATGCTCTGGCCGGTGTAGAAGAGGCCGCTCCGGGTGTCGCCGGTCACCGCGGCGGCCAGGAGGGCGTCGGTGATGCAGAAGCTCTCCTTGAACCCCGACGCGCGGGCCTTGCAGAGCCCCTCGCCCAGGCACTCGATGCAGGCCCCGCGGCGGCCCTGGTAGCCGTCCTTCCCGAAGTACCAGAGCTTCGAGCGGGGCGGGACGGCCTCGCCGCGGGCGAGCCGCTCGGTGAAGTCGTTGCGGACCGCCCGCGCCTTCATGCCCTTCACGCAGCTCGTGATGATCGTGACGTCCGGCTCGCCCTTGCCGAGGTGCATCTGCTTGAACGCGGGGTGAACGTCGCCGTCCGAGCAGGCGAGGAACCGGGTGGCCATCTGGACGCCGGCCGCGCCGGAGGCGAGCAGCCGCGAGACGTCGGCGGCGTCCACGCCGCCCGCCGCCACCACCGGCAGCGACGTGGCCGCGAGCACCTCGTCGACCAGCGAGGGGAGCGGGTGGCCGATGTCGCCGATGTGGCCGCCGGCCTCGGCGCCCTCGGCCACCACGAACTCGGCGCCCCACTTCTCGTACATCGCGGCGAGCCGGCCGGAGGAGACGATGCCCGCGAAGGGCACGCCGCCGTCGCGGCACCAGCGCACGATCTCGCGGGAGATCCCGGCGCCCTGCACCACGAAGGAGACGTGCTCCTCGATGGCGACGCGCGCCAGCGTCTCGAAGTCGTGCTTGTTGATGGCCGCCATCAGGTTCACGCCCACGAACCCGCCCGGCGCCTCGCGCCGGGCGCGGCGGATCTCGGCGCGGAGGTGATCCGGCGTCTTCAGCACGGCCGAGATGGTCCCCACGCCGACCAGGCGGGGGCCGCGATGACGCGCCACCACGCCGGAGAGGCCGTCGGAGGCGTTGATCCCCATGCCGCCCTGCACGAGCAGCCGGCGCCCGGAGCGCAGCACGTCGGCGATCGCGGCGCGGTCGAGCCGCGGCGAGGCGGCGAGGGTCTCCGGCGAGTGAACGGCGGCGGCTTCGGCGTGCATTCGGGCTCCGTCGCGCGGCGGGGGTCGATCCGCCACGAGCGGCGGGACCTTACGATCGGAGTGTCATGCTCCTGTCACCGCGCCCTCGCCGCGCCGCGCCGCGATGGGGGCGCGCGAGCGTCGACTCGTGAATCGATCACGGACCACCCGCACGATATCGACGCGCGAATCGGCGTGCCGCGCGGCGTCACCGGCGGGTGAACTGCGGTAGGCTCGCCGCGCCGCGCCATGACCCTCGATCCCGCCCACGCCGCGAAGCCCGTCGTCGTCGCCGTCGACATGGGCTACGGCCACCTGCGTGCCGCCACGCCGCTGGCCGAGGCGCTCGGCACGACGGTGCTGCAGGTCGATCGCGCGCCGGTGGCCGGCCCGGAGGAGGAGCGGCTCTGGGCGCGGGTGCGGGCGGGCTACGAGCTCATCTCGCGCCTCTCGCAGCTGCCGGCGGTGGGGCGCCCGCTCGGCCGCGTGCTCGACGCGATCACCGACATCCCGTCGCTCCACCCCTACCGTGACCTCTCCGCGCCCACGCGCGGGGTGCACGCGCTCGAGCGGCTCGCGCGCCGGAACCTCGGGGAGGGGATGATCGCCCACCTGCGCGACACCGGCGCACCGCTCCTCACCACGTTCTACTCGCCGGCCATCGCCGCCGACCGCGCCGGCCTCGAGCGCATCTTCTGCGTCGCGACCGACACCGACCTGAACCGCATCTGGGCGCCGCTCGAGCCCTCGCGCACGCGCATCCAGTACCTCGTCCCCACCCGTCGCGCCGCGCGGCGGCTCCGCGCCTACGGCGTCCCGGAGGACCGGATCACCTTCACCGGCTTCCCGCTGCCGGACGCGCTGGTGGGCGGCCCGGCGCTGCCGGTGCTCCGCCGGAACCTGGCCGCGCGGCTGGTGCGGCTCGATCCCTCCGGCGAGTTCCGGCGCTCGATGCCGGAGGAGCTGGCGGTGTTCCTCGGCGCGCTGCCGCGCGAGGAGGAGGGGCGGCCGGTGCAGCTCACCTTCGCGGTGGGGGGCGCCGGTGCGCAGGCCGGGATGGCCGCGGCGTTCCTGCCCGGGTTCCGGCGCGCGCTCGAGGGCGGCGCGCTCCGGATCGCCCTGGTGGCGGGCGTCCGGCCGGAGGTGGAGGCGCGCCTGCGCGAGGCCGTCCGCGGCGCCGGCCTGGAGCCGTTGCTCGGCCACGGCGTCGAGATCCTCGCGGCGCGGGTCGTTCCCCGAGTACTACGCCCGCTTCAACGCGCTCCTCTCCCGGACCGACGTGCTCTGGACCAAGCCCTCCGAGCTCACCTTCTACGGCGCGCTGGGGCTGCCGCTCGTCCTGGCGCCCCCGGTCGGCGTGCACGAGCGCTACAACCTCCGCTGGGCGCGGGAGGCCGGCGCGGGCCTGAAGCAGCGCAACGCGCGGTTCGCGGCGGAGTGGCTCTCCGACTGGCTGGCCGACGGGCTCCTCGCCGCGGCGGCCTGGGCCGGCTACATGCGGCTGCCCAAGTTCGGCCTGCAGCGGATCCTCGAGGCGGTGTCGCGATTCGCCCGAGTCGCGCATCGCGCCGGGCTAGACCGCGCCTCGGGCTGGCGCCGGCCGCCGCGCTTGCGGGGCGCCCGGGGCGGCGGGAGGATGCGAGCCCGATGATGCGCGCCTTCTCGATCCTCTACTGGGCGTTCTTCGCCGTCACGCTGCCCTTCCTCTTCGCGGTGGCGGTGCTGGTGTTCCTCGTCACCGCGCCGCTCGATCGCCGGCGCGTGGCCCTGCACCTCTGGTCCTGCGCCTGGGCCACCTTCTACGTGGCGGCGAACCCGGTCTGGCGGGCGCGCGTGTCCGGCCGCGAGAAGCTCCCCTGGCGCGGCCCGGCCGTGCTGGTCGCGAACCACCTGTCCATCCTCGACATCCTGGTGCTCTACGGCCTGTTCCGGCCGTTCAAGTGGGTGTCCAAGGCCGAGCTGTTCCGCGTCCCGTTCATCGGCTGGAACATGCGGCTCAACGACTGCGTCCCGATCCTGCGAGGCGATCGCGAGTCGGTGCGGCGCATGATGGATCACTGCCGCGCCCACCTCGGCCGCGGCTCGCCGGTGCTCCTCTTCCCGGAGGGCACCCGCGCGCCGGACGGCCGCCTGCAGCCGTTCAAGGACGGCGCGTTCCGGCTCGCGGTCGAGGCCGGAGCTCCGGTCTTCCCGGTGGTGATCACCGGCACCTCCGAGGCCATGCCCAAGCGCGGGCTGATGCTGCGCCAGCACATGCGCGCGGAGGTCCGGGTGCTCGACCCGCTGCGGCCCGCCGACTTCGCCGGGCCGGGCCCGCTCCGCGACGCGGTGCACGCCGCCATGCTCGCCGCCCTGCCCGAGCCGAACCGCCCGGCGCCGCGCCCGGCACGCGCCGGCGCCGGCGGCTGAAGCGCCGGGAGCCGCGGGCGCCTCGCATCGTGGGCGCCGACCTCGCGACGGCCCACGCGAGGCGGGCTCCCTCCGGTCCGTGCGGCGGGCCTCCGGGGCGGGCATCCATGAGCGATGGAACACGCATCGGTGGAGCACCGGTACTCGGTGAGCGGCGGCGTGGGCGGGCGGTACCCCGGAGCGCTCGGCCCGGACGAGGTCGAGGGCGAGCTGGAGTGGCGGCCGGTGCCTCACGAGCCGGAGGTGTTGACGCAGGTGGCCGCCCGGCTCGGGTCGGGGGCCGACGCCCGCCGGGTGACGCTGGCCGTGCTCGCCCCGCTGCGCGCGGCGCTCCGGGGCGGGCCGCTCGACGCCGTGATGGCGCGCCTGCCGGGCCGGCTCGCGCGCGAGCTCTCCGAGGCCGAGTGGAACCTGAACGCCCGGGTGCCGGAGGCCACCGACGCGGTGCAGTACCTCTCGACGGTCTCGGCGCTGGCGCGGTTCCCGCCGCGCATCGCCGCCGCTTACGTGGTGGCGGTGTTCGCGGCGCTCCGGGCCGCGCTCGGGCCCGCCGACGCCGGCGCGGTGGCGGAGCGGCTGCCGGGCGATCTCGCGGAGCTGTGGCGCGTCGCTAGGTAGCCGGCGGCGGCCGGCGCGGCAGCCGGACCGTGATGACCGTCTCGCCCTCGTCGCCCTCCGGCGCGGACGAGGCGACGCCGATCTCGCCGCCGTGGCCGCGCGCGATCCTCGCGGGAGATGTAGAGGCCGAGCCCGAGCCCCGAGCCCTTGCGGCTCTTCTCGTCGGGCGGGCGCGAGAACGGCTCGAACAGGTGCGCGCGCACCTCGGCCGGCACGGCCGGGCCGCGGTTGACCACGCGCAGGAGGCAGGCGTCCGGCTCCCCCGCGAGCTCCACCCGCACCGGGGCCGCGGGATCGCCGTGATCGAGCGCGTTCGAGACCAGGTTCGATACGAGCTGCTCGAGCCGGTCGGGGTCCCACTCGCCCTCCAGGTCGCCGTCCACCGAGAGCGGTATCTCGCGGCTCGGGTTCCCCGCGGCGAGCTCGTCCACCGCGTGCCGGGCGATCTCGTCGAGCCGCGCCGGGCGGCGGTCGATGGGGAGCCCGTTCCCGAGCCGGGTGCGGGTGTACGAGAGCAGGTCGGCGATGATGCGGGCCATGCGGCCGGCCGACGAGCGTGTCCGCTCGATGGCGCGCGCCTGCCAGCCCTCCAGCGCGCCCCGCTTCTGCAGCAGCGCCGCCGACATGTGGATGGCGCCGAGCGGGTTCCTGAGGTCGTGGCCGACGATGCCGAGGATGTAGTCCACGGCCCGGCGGCGCGAGGTCATCTCCTCCACCGCGCGCCGCGCCTCGGCCACCGCCGCGTCGCGCTCGGCGACGAGCCGCGCCCGCTCGCGCGCGGCGAGGGCGCCCTCCGCGGCCGCGCGCCCGAGCAGCGCGGCGCCCTGCTCGGCGAGCGCCGACACCAGCCGCCGCAGGGCGCGCTCCTCCACCTCGATCGCGAGCAGCCGCTCGATCGCGCCCAGGATCCGGGCGTCGCCGCGCGCCGGCTCGCCCGGCCCGGGGCCGGCCACGTCCTCCGTCATGCGGGCATCGTGGGCGCGGGCGGCGCCCACCGAAACCCCCCGATGTGGCGCGGGCGGTCTCACGCGGTGCGTCGCGCCGGCCCGTCCGGAGCGGTGCGTCGAGGTGGGAGGCGCGCTTTACCGAACAGGCGGTCGCAGGTATCGTGTCGGGCTCCGCGCCACCACCGGGCCGTGATCCGCCGGGATTCCGCGCGCGGGCGAGCGACGCCGCGGCGCCGCACGCTCCGTCCGAGCCCCGTCCGCGCCGAGGTCCGGCCCGGGCCGGGGGTGGCCTGAACAGGACCTTTGAACCCGGAGAGGGCGATGGCCGACGAGAAGAAGCAGCGCTGGCTCGAGGGGACCTACGCGAAGGCGGTCAAGAAGGGGCCGGAGCGCCGCGCCCGCTTCGCGACCACCAGCGGCATCCCGGGGGAGGCGGTCTACACGCCGGGCGACCTGAAGCCGGGCCTGGACGAGCGGCTCGGCCTGCCGGGCGAGTACCCGTTCACTCGAGGTGTACAGCCGACCATGTACCGGGCGCGCTTCTGGACCATGCGCCAGTACGCCGGGTTCGGCACCGCCGAGGAGTCGAACCGCCGCTACCGCTACCTGCTCGACTCCGGTCAGACCGGGCTCTCCGTCGCCTTCGACCTGCCCACGCAGATGGGCCGCGACTCCGATCACCCCCGCGCGCGGGGCGAGGTGGGCAAGGTCGGCGTGGCCATCGACTCCATCGGCGACATGGAGACCCTCTTCGACGGGATCCCGCTCGACCAGGTCTCCACCTCGATGACCATCAACGCGACGGGCGGGATCCTGCTCGCGCTCTACCAGGCGGTCGGCGAGAAGCAGGGGGCGAGCCCCGGCGACCTGCAGGGCACCATCCAGAACGACATCCTGAAGGAGTACGTCGCCCGCGGCACGTACATCTACCCGCCCGCCCCCTCGCTGCGGATCATCACCGACATCTTCGCGTACACCGCGAAGGTGATGCCGAAGTGGAACCCGATCTCGATCTCCGGGTACCACATCCGCGAGGCCGGCTCGACCGCGGTGCAGGAGGTGGCCTTCACGCTCGCCGACGGCATCCCGTACGTGGACGCGGCGGTGAGGGCCGGCCTCGACGTGGACGCCTTCGCCGGGCGCCTCTCCTTCTTCTTCAACGCGCACAACAACCTGCTCGAGGAGGTGGCCAAGTTCCGCGCCGCCCGGCGGATGTGGGCGCGCATCATGAAGGAGCGGTTCAAGGCGAAGGACCCGCGCTCGATGATGCTGCGGTTCCACACCCAGACCGCCGGCTCGATGCTCACCGCCCAGCAGCCGGACAACAACATCGTGCGCGTGACGCTGCAGGCGCTGGCGGCGGTGCTGGGCGGCACCCAGTCGCTCCACACCAACTCGCGCGACGAGGCGCTCGGCCTCCCCACCGAGGACTCGGTCCGCATCGCGCTGCGCACCCAGCAGATCATCGCGAACGAGTCCGGCGCGGCCGACGTCGATCGACCCGCTCGGCGGCAGCTGGGCGGTCGAGGCGCATGACCGACGAGATCGAGGGGCGCGCCCTCGAGTACATCCGGAAGATCGACGAGCTGGGCGGGATGGTCGCAGGCCATCTCCAAGGGCTACGTCCAGCGCGAGATCCAGGAGGCCGCCTACGCCTGGCAGCGCCAGGTCGAGGCGAAGGAGCAGGTGGTGGTGGGCGTGAACGCCTTCGTGGCCGACGACCCCCCGGTCCCGGTGATGAAGGTGGACCCCGCCCTGGAGGCCCAGCAGGTGGCGCGGCTCCAGGCCCTCAGGGCGGGCCGGCGCAAGCCGACGCAGGTGGCGCGCGCGCTCGAGGCGATCCGCGCCGGCGCGCGGGGGACGGAGAACCTCATGCCCCTCTTCCTCGCCGCGGTGAAGGCAGAGGCGACCCTGGGCGAGATCTCCGACGCGCTCCGCGACGTCTTCGGCGAGTACCGGGAAAACGTCGTCCTGTGAAGCGATGGCGGTGAGCGATCCTCCCTCGAAGCGCCCGGGCCCCGTGCCCGCCGGCCCGCGGCTGGATCCCGGCGCCGGCCCCCCGCGGCTCGAGCGCGTCCAGCCCGGGCTCCGCGCGCCCGCGCCGGCCGCCGGGCCGCCGGCCGCGTCGTACGGCCTGACCCCGCGCGAGGTGGGCGCCGACGCGGCCATCGCCGCCGGGCTCGCGCACCAAGGCTCGCTCGAGCGCGAGTCCGCGCTGCGCGTCTACGGGATTGCGGCGGCGTCGCGCGCGTCCGGCCGGCTCGTGCTCGAGGCCGGCGGGCATCGCCGGGCGCTCACGTTCCGGCGAGGCGGCGTCGAGCACGCCAGCTCGTCGGACCCGGCCGACGCGCTGGCCGGGTTCCTCCTGCGGCGCGGCGCGGTCGGGCCGGCGCAGCTGGCCGCGGCGGAGGCGCGGGCCGGCTCGGGCGACGAGCTGGTCGGGGCGCTGCTCGCGAGCGACGCACTCGCGCCGGGTACGGTGGCGGGCCTGCTCGCGGAGCACGGCGAGGCGCTGGTGGTCCGCGCGCTCGCCTGCGACGGGGGGACCTGGTCCTGGGAGCCGGGCGTCGCGCCCCCGCCCGGCACCTTCCCGCTCGGCGCGCCCTTCGCCGCGCCCTGCGCCGCGGTGCGGGGGCTCGACCTCGCGGCGGTGCGGCGGCGGCTCGGCGACCGCGAGGCGCGGGCCGCCAGCCGCATGGCGGGGCGCGTGCGCCTCGACGAGCTGCGGCTCACGTCGCAGGAGGCCCGCGCCGCGGCGCTGCTGGAGGGCGGCCGGAGCGCGGCGGAGCTCTCCGCGGAGCAGCCCGGAGACGCGGGGACGATCCTGCGGGTCGCGCTCCTCCTCGGCGAGCTCGACCTCCTCGCCTTCGGCGCCGTCCGCGCCGCCCCCGCCCCGCCCCCGCAGCCGGCCGGCGCCGCTCCCGACCGAGGAGCGCCCCCGGTCGCCGGCGCGGCGCGGCCGGCCCGACCGTCGCCGCCGCCCTCGCCACCGCGCGCCGTCCCGCCGCCGGGCGGACCGGCCGTCCCGCCGCGCGCGGCCGAGTCGGCCCCGCCCGCCGGGCGCGCCGCCACGCTCACCCCCGCCGCGCTGCGGGCGCTCGCGGAGCGGCTCCAGCGCGCCGATCACTTCGAGGCGCTCGGGGTGAAGCGCGACGCCCCGCCGGCGCAGGTCAAGGCCGCCTACTTCCAGCTCGCGCGCCTGTATCACCCGGACGCGGTCCCGTCCGGCGCGCCGCCCGAGGTGCGGCAGCGCTGCTCCGAGGTGTTCGCCCGCGTGAGCGAGGCCTGGAGCGTGCTCGGCGACGACACCCGCCGCGCGCGCTACCTCGAGGGGCTCCGGTCCGGCGGCGCCGCGGAGGTGGACGTCGTGGGCATCCTCCGGGCCGAGCACGTGTTCCAGGCCGGGATGCTGCTCGTGCGGGGGCGCCGCTACGAGGAGGCGCGCGCGCGGCTCGCCGAGGCCATCGAGCTGAACCCCGAGGAGGCGGAGTTCGGGATCTGGCTGGCCTGGTGCGACTTCCTCCTGGCCGGGGACCAGCCGCGCCAGCACGCGGCCAGCGCCGCCATCATCGAGGCGGCGCTCCGGCGGAACCCGCGCTGCATCCCCGGCTACCTCTTCCTCGGCCAGATGGCGAAGCTGGTGGGCGATCCCGTCGCCGCCGAGCGCCACCTCCGGCGCGGGCTCGCGGTCGAGCCGGAGCACGCCGATCTCTTCCGCGAGCTCAAGTACCTGCGCAGGTGAGCGCCCAACCCGGAGCAACATGCCCGCCCCGATCAACCCGAAGAAGCGCGCCCTCATGCCGTCCACCCCGCTCCGGCGCACGCTGCGCGCCGCGGGCCACCACCTGTCGCCGGTGGTGCAGGTCGGGAAGGAGGGGATCACCGAGGCGGTGCTGCGCCAGCTCGACGAGGCGCTCGAGGCGCACGAGCTCGTGAAGGTGAAGGTCGGGACCGAGAGCCCGGAGGACCGCTTCGAGGCCGCCGAGCGGATCGCCGCCGGGCCGGACGTGCAGGTGGCGCAGGTGCTCGGGCGGACCATGCTGGTCTACCGGCGCCACCCGGAGCGGCCGCGGTTCGAGCCGGCCCCGCGCGGCGAGGAGGCGGCGCCCCCCGCGCGCGGCGGCGCCTCGCGGCGATCCGCCCCGGGCCGACCGTCCGGGCGCCGGCCTCCGGCGCAGCGCGGAGCGGAGCGCCGGCCGGCCTCGGGCCGCGGGGCCGCGAAGCGGCCCGGCGCAGGGCGCGGTCCGAAGGGCTGGTCCGCGGAGCGCGGCTCGGAGCGCCGGCCAGCCTCGGGCCGTGGGGCCGCGAAGCGGTCCGGCGCAGAGCGCGGTCCGAAGGGTTGGTCCGCGGAGCGCGGCTCGGAGCGCCGGCCGCGAGCGCGGCCCGGAGCGGCGGTCCGCCTCGGGCAGGCCGCCCGCGCGGCGGCCCAGCGCGGAGACGGGACCCGGCTCGGATCGCGGTCCTCGGGGCCGGCCCGCCTCGGGCCGGCCGCCGGCGCGCCGGTCGGGATCTCGCGGCCGGCCCACCTCGGGCCGGCCCGCCGGGCGCCGGCCGGCCCCGCGGCGCCCGAAGAAGTGACGGAAGGCGCCGGGCGAGGCCGCGGCGCTCGTATTTTCGGAGTCGGGAGTCGGAGGTTCGAATGAGCGGGACGAAGGCGATCAAGGTCGGCATCCTCGGCCTCGGAACCATCGGCGCGGGGACGGTCGAGATCCTCCGGCGCAACGGCGCCCTGATCGAGCGGCGCCTGGGCGTGCCGTTCGAGCTCTCGCGGGCGGCCGACCTCGACCCGGCGCGGGCCGCGCGGCTCGAGCTCGGCGAGGGCGTGTTCACCACCGACGCCCGGGCGGTGGTGGAGGATCCCTCCATCCAGGTGGTGGTGGAGCTGATCGGCGGGATCGAGCCGGCGCGCAGCCTGATCCTCGCCGCCATGGACCACGGCAAGCACGTCGTCACCGCCAACAAGGCGCTCCTCGCCACGCACTGGGAGGAGCTCGTCACGCGGGCCGAGCATCGCCGCGTCTCGCTCGGCTTCGAGGGGGCCGTGGCCGGCGGGATCCCCCTCATCCACACCATCCGCCGCGGCCTGGTGGCCAACCGCATCCGCCGCGCCACCGGGATCATCAACGGCACCTGCAACTACATCCTGACCCGCATGGCGCGGGAGCGGCGCCCCTTCGCGGAGATCCTGGCGGACGCGCAGGCCCACGGGTACGCCGAGGCGAACCCCGCCCTCGACGTGGACGGGATCGACGCGTCCCAGAAGCTCGCCATCCTGGCCGACCTCTGCTTCGACGCCAGCGTCTCCCCGGACGACATCGCCCGCTGCGGGATCACCCAGGTGACGCCGCTCGACCTCGCCACCGCGGAGGAGCTCGGCTACCGGATGAAGCTCCTCTGCTCGGCCAGCGGCGAGGACGGGCAGCTCGAGGCGTGGGTCCACCCCGCGCTGGTGCCGGTCGACCACCCGCTCGCCTCGGTCGACGGCGTCTTCAACGCCGTCTACCTCGAGGACGACAACCTCGGTCCGTCGCTCTACTTCGGGCGCGGGGCCGGCGCGCTCCCCACCGGCAGCGCCGTGATGGCGGACGTGGTCTCGGCCGCGCGCGACATCCTCTCCGGCGCGGTCTCGCGGATGCCGGCGAGCGGCGCGCGCATCCGGCGGCAGGTGCCCTACCGGCTGCGCCCGGCCGGCGAGGCGCGGAGCGCGTTCTACCTGCGCGTCACCGTGCTCGACCGCCCCGGCGTGCTCTCCGCGGTGACCGGGGTGATCGGCCGCCACGGCGTCTCGATCACGTCGGTCATCCAGCGCGGCCGCGGCGACGGCCACGAGGAGGCGGTGCCCATCCTGATCGTGACGCACGAGGCGACGTTCGCGGAGATGAGCGCCGCGCTCGCCGAGCTCGACGCGCTCCCGGCCGTGAAGGCCCCGGTCTTCCTGGCGCGCATGATCCCGGGGACGTCGGCCGGGTAAGGCGCGGCGCCGCGCGCAGCAGGAGGGGACCCCGACGAACTCCGTCCAGTGCGGGAGGGGGCCCCGCGCAGCGGGGGAGGGGCGAAGCCCCTCACCGCGGGGACCTCGCGCGAGCCCGCGGATGCGGGCGCGCGAGGTCACGGGCCCCGCGCAGCAGGGGTGGGGCCCCGACGGCTCCGCCGGCGGGGCGGGGGCGCAGCCCCCGTGAGATCAATCAATGCAACCCGCCGTCGCGCTCCGGCTCGTACGGCGGCGGCTCGCGGTCGTCCTCGTCGAAGCGCCGGCGGAGCGCCTCGATCTCCTCCTCGTCCGCGATGCCCTTCTCCACGAGCAGGCTCTCGGTGATCCCGCTCTGCGTCACCGCGTGCGCCACGTCGGCCTGCGCGGCCTCGACCCGCTCGGTGAGGTCGCGCACCCGCTCGCCGAGCGCGGCCACCTCGGCGGTCAGCGTCCGCTCCCGCTTGCGGAGCCGGACGATGACGACTGCGGAGAGGGCGAGGGTCGCGAGCGCGAGGAGCGTGGACATCGCGGCGCATGGTACTGGCGCGCCCCCCAGGCGACAAGCCGCCCGAGGGTGGGAGGCGCGCCGGCGGGCGCGGGCGGTTCGTCGCGCTTGTCCGGGCGGCGCGGGTCGGCCATGCTCCCGGCGTGGTGCGCCGGCCCAACATGACACTGGCCGTCAAGCGGCTGGTCCGCGACGTCGCCGCGCGCGTGCCCGAGCTGTCGTACGTCCGCCCCTCCCGCGTCCTGGTGGTGGCCGGCGAGGCGCGGCGCGCCTCCCGCGCCACCATCCGCCCGGCGCACCAGGGGAGCGCCGACCGCCGCGCGGCCGCCGGGGGGACCGCGCGGCCGCTCGTGCGCGTGAAGGGGCGGACCATCCTGTACGTGATCACGCTGCGGCCGCTCTGGTTCCTGGCCTCGACGCCGGAGGAGCGGATCGCCACCGTCCTGCACGAGCTCTACCACGCCTCCACCCGCTTCGACGGCACCCTCCACCGCGGCCGCCGCCACTCGCGCCTGCCCCGCCCCCGCTACAACCGGAAGATTCCGCCGGCTCCTCCGGCGGTACCTGGCCGCCGCGCCGCCGGAGGTCATCGCGCCCTTCGGCCATCGCGGCGTGGTCTGGGCGCGGATGTGGCTCGAGCGGCCCGGCCCGGCCCGCGGCGCCGCCCCGGCGAGCCGCCGCGTGTACACCGAGAAGCAGCTCTTCCTCGGCCTCGTGCCGATGCACACCCGCGGCGCCCGCTGAGCGCCCCGTAGAGCGAGGGCTGCGCCCTCGCCCCACCGGCGGAGCCGGTGGGGCCCCACTCCTGCTGCGCGGGGCCCGTGACCTCGCGCGCCCGCCTTCGCGGGCTCGCGCGAGGTCCCCGCGGCGAGGGGCTTCGCCCCCTCCCCCGCTGCGCGGGGCCCCCACCCGCGGCCGAGAGGGTGCGCTCGCCCGTCCGGCGCCGCGCTCGCCGCGGCCCTTGCGCCCGGGCCCGGCGCCGGTCTATCTCGTGCGGCGGGACACGGGAGAGGGGCGCACGCACACGTGAGACGCGAGATCCGACTGCCGCTCACCGCCACCGGGCGGCTCGATCGCGCCCTGGCCGACGCCCTCGGGCTCGGGCGCGCCGCGGTGAAGCGCGCCTTCGCCCTCGGCGAGGTGCGCGTCCGGGGCCGGCGGGCCCGGGCCTCGGACGCCGCGGTGCCCGGCGCCCCGGTCGAGCTCGACGTCGAGGAGCCGGCCGGCGCGCCCGCGCCGGACGCCGATGCGCCGCTCCGCGTCCTGCTCGAGGGCGCCCGCTTCCTGGTGGCCGACAAGCCCGCGGGCGTCGCGGTCCACCCGCTCGCGCCGGGCGAGGCGGGCACGCTCGCGAACGCCGTGGTGGCGCGCTACCCGGAGTGCGCCGGGGCCTCGCCGGATCCGCGCGAGGGCGGGGCGGTCCAGCGGCTCGACCTCGAGACCAGCGGCTGCGTGATCTTCGCGCGCGACCCGGAGGCGTGGGACCTCCTGCACGCGCGCCTCAAGGCGCGGGAGGTCGAGAAGATCTACCTGGCGCTCGTGGTCGGGCGGCTCGCCGCCGGCGGCGTCTGCTCGGCGCCGCTCGCGCAGCGGGGCGGGCGCTCGGTGCCGGCGCCGGATCGCGAGGCCGAGGAGCGGCTCGTGGCGCGCGGCCTCCACCCGCGCCCGGCCGAGACCCACTTCGAGCCGGAGCGCCGCTTCGCCGGGCACACGCTGCTGCGGGTCCGGATCGTGACCGGCGTGATGCACCAGATCCGCGCGCACATGGCGCTGCTCGGGCACCCGGTGGCCGGCGACGCGCTGTACGGGGGCGTGGCGGCCGCGCTGCCGGGGCTGGAGCGCCAGTTCCTGCACGCCGCGCGCCTCGGCTTCGAGGCGCCGGAGGGCGGACGGGTGGTGGCGGAGAGCCCGCTGCCCGAGGACCTCGAGGCGGTGCTGGCGCGGCTGCCGGCCTCCAACATCAGGCCGTAGCCGGTGAGGTGCGGCCGGGCACATTTCGCTGCGCGAAGAGTGCCTCGGCCGGAGGTCGGATTCCGGCTACTGCGGGGCGGGGGCGGCGGGGGTGGCGGGGGCCGCGTCGGCCGCCTCACCGCCGGTGATGGGCGGGTCGGTCATCATGCCGATGGTGTTCACGCCGGCGCCGTGCGCCGCGTCGAGCACCCGCACCGCCTGGTCGTACTTCACCGTGTCCTCGGCGTTGAAGAACATCACCTTCGACGGCCGCCCGTCGTAGCCGGCGTGGAGCCGCTGCATCGCGTCCTCGACGCCCATCTCCTGCCGGTTGAGCAGGACGCGGCCGTTGGCGAGCGCGGTGAGGATGGTCTGGTCGGGCGGGACGGAGTCCGGCGGGACGGGCTGCAGCTCCGGCTGGTACTCGGGGACGCGGATGAACTTCTGCTTCTCCGCGAGCGGCGTCAGCACCATGAAGATGATGAGGAGCACCAGCACCACGTCGATGAGCGGCGTGACGTTGATGTCGGTGACGGGTCGCTTGGACCCGAGCCCCATGGCCATGGCTACTTACCTTCCTTGAGCTGCGAAGCGGCCAGCGAGACGCCCATGAGGTGGGTCTTCGAGATCTCGAAGATGAGCCCGCGGATGGTCTTGTAGTCGACCTCGCGGTCGCCCTTCACCAGCACCGGCGCGCCCGGCTGGACCTGCATCTGGATCTGGAGCATCTGGGCGAGGTCGGCCTTCTGGACCTCCTCCTTGTCGATCCAGATCTTCCCGTCCCGGGTGATCGAGACGAGGATCGGGTCACCGCCCTGCTTGAGCGCCGACACGTGCTTCGCGTCCGGGAGGACGACCGGCTTGCCGCGCTGGAGCATCGGGGTGATGACCATGAAGATGATGAGGAGGACCAGCACGACGTCGACGAGCGGCGTCACGTTGATCTCGCTCTTCACCCCCTTGCCGCCAACGTCCATGGACATCGGGTCGTTCTCCCTCGGAGCGGAGCGGGGTGGCTACTTCCCCTCCCGCCCTTCCTTCATGAAGAAGTCCATGAGCTCGGTGGCGGAGTCGGTGATGTCCACCTGCATGTCCTCGACCCGGTTGGTGAGGTAGTTGAACATCATCACGGCCGGGATGGCGACGAGGAGGCCGAACGCCGTGGTGACGAGGGCCTCCGCGATGCCGGCGGACACCGAGCCGAGGCCGCCGGAGCCGGTGGCGGCCATCGCCTGGAAGGCGGTGATGATGCCGGCCACGGTGCCGAGGAGGCCGACGAACGGGGCGGTGGACCCGACCGTGGCGAGCGCGCCGAGGCCGCGGCGGAGGTCGTTCACCGTCCGCAGCGAGCTGCGCTCCACCGCCCGGTTCACCGCGGCGATGATGTCGAAGCTGCCCACGTCGCGCGGGCCGGGGGCGCGGAGCGCCTCGATGCCGCGGCTGTACTCCTCGATGGCGAGGCCGAGCACCTTGGGGAGGTGACCGCGCTTGAGCTTCTGCGAGAGCTCGACGGCGTCGGCGAACTTCGCCGCGGGGAGCAGCTCGCGGAGCGCCTCGGCGAACTGCCGGGAGGCCTTCTGCGCGCGCGCGAAGGTGACGAGCCGCTCGGCCATCACGCCGAGGGAGTAGATGCTCATCACGGCCAGCACGGCCGCGATGAACTTCGCGAACGGACCCATCGTCTTCCACATGTGGAGGAGGTCGAACGAGACGACCTCCGGGGTGGCCTGGGTCAGGGCCAGCTGGTGAAGGTTCTGGATCAGCTCGAGCGACATCGAAATCTCCTTGTGGAACGAAACGGAAGCAGGTCGGGCGGCAGGCGTCAGCCGCTGGTGAAGCGGAGCGGCAGGATCACCCAGATCGCGGTGGGCCGCCCCTGGGCGTCCGCGCCCGGGATCCACTTGCAGGTCTGGATGGCGTTCCAGATCGCGTCGCTGATCCGCCGGTCGGGGATGTTGGTCATCACCTCGTAGCGGCTCGGGCTGCCGTCGCGGTTGATGGCGAACTTCACGGTGATCGGCCCGGAGATGAAGCCGAGCAGCTCGCGGGGGAGACGGACCGAGCTCTGGACGCAGCCGGCCTGGGCCATCTGCGGCTTCCGGTAGCCCGCCGTGGCGTAGGCGGGGGCGTCCTCGATCTCGTTCTTCACGGGGGCGGCGCCCACCACGCCGCCGATCACGCCCTCGCCCGCCTTGACGTCGCCGTAGTCGTACTCCGGCTCGGGCGGCTCGTTGGGATCGGGCGCCTTCATCTCGGCCTGCACCTCCTTCGGCTGGAGGAGCGCCGAGGGGGGAGGCGGCTTGGGGAGGTCCGTCTTCGGCTTGCTGTCCGAAGCAGGCCGCCGCTGCGGCGGGGGAGGCGCAGGCGGCGGGGGAGGCGGCGGGGGGGCGACTGGCTTGACGAACTTCACGTCGACGACGGGCTCGTCGATCACCTTCGCCTTGATCGCGGCGGAGGCCGTGATGATCGCGAAGACGAGCAGGACCTGGACCAGCGTGGAGCCGAAGACGTATCCGGCCCGCTTCGCGGCGTTCTTCCCGCTCTCTTGCTTGGTTACCTCATCGAACATCAGAGACGCTCGGTATTGACGGGAGAATCAGCGTAAAAGAAGCATCGCTTCGTAGTCGCCCGCCAGACCCTTGTCAATAGTCGTTCGGTTCTGGCCTGGGCGCCAGCAGGTCAACGGCCGTTGACTGCCGTGGCTGGCTCGCGCGGCGAGCGCGTGAGACGGGCACAGCCCCTACGGGTCCCGGACGAGCACGCTCTGGAGCCGCCCTATCAGGGGTCGAGGGCGGGCCCCCAAAAGCATCACGCGATATCAGGCGTGGTATTTTGACCAGGGCGGCGCCTACAGGGGCGCTCCCAAAGGCTCGCCCATTCCGAGATCCGAAAAAGACGAGTGTCGCCGGCCACTTTCACCCCGAGCGGGGGCATACGACACGCACCTCTAACAGCCTCCGATGGCTTGACATTCCCCACAATGGGAGCCTAGAAGGGCAGACCAATTGACCCGTCGGTCGATCATCCCGTGGAGTCTCTCGAATCGGGTGATCTCGCCGTCTGGCTGCGGCAGTGCTCTCTCCCTGGAGGAAGTCATGAGGAAGAAGTTGCTGCGCCTCCTGCGGACTCGCGCCGCTCGCGCTGCTGTTCGCAGGCGTCGCGTTCGCACAAACGACCGGCACGCTCATCGGCGTCGTGACCGACGCGTCGACCGGAAAGCCCGTGGCAGGTGCCCTCATCGTCGCGACGCAGCCCGAATCTCCAGGGCGAGCAGACGGTCGTCACCGACGCCAACGGAAACTACCGGATCACGCTCGCTCCCCCCTGGCGAGTACACCCTCGCCGTCCAGCTCGACGGCTACAAGCCCGCCGAGCGCTCCGACATCACGCTCCGCATGGACAAGACCATCCGCGCGAACCTCGCGGTGGTCCCCGAGGCGGTCCGGATGGAGGAGCAGGTCGTCCGCACCGGCGCCGCGCCGGTCGTGAACATCGGCTCGGCCGAGTCCGGCTCCGTGGTCTCGCGCGAGTTCATGGCGAACGTCGCCGGTCGGCCGCACCTTCGAGGCCGTGTCGGCCACGCGTGCCGACCGCGTCCGCCGACACCTACGGCGTCGGCTTCGCCGGCGCGCAGTCGCCCGAGAACGCCTACATCCTCGACGGCCTGAACGTGACCGACCCGGTGTACGGCACCTTCGGCGGCAACCCGGTCACCCAGACCGCCCAGCCGACCCTGCTCACGAACTTCGTCCAGGAGATCGACGTCAAGACCGGCGGGTTCCAGCCGGAGTACGGCCGCGCCACCGGCGGCGTGCTCAACGTGGTCACCAAGTCCGGCTCGAACGAGTTCCACGGCTCGGTCTTCGGCAACTTCACGCCGCGGATCGTGGGTGCAGCCGACCGGCAAGATCACCGGCGCCGCCGGCGAGGCCGTGGCGTGCGCGCTCGACGCCCAGCGAGGGCGCCTACGACCTCGACTTCGGCTTCGAGGTGGGCGGCCCCATCATGAAGGACAAGCTCTGGTTCTACGCCGGCTTCGCGCCGGTCATCACGGAGAAGAGGGACGAGCGCTTCCTCCGCTCGAACGTCTTCGCGAGCGAGGGCGGCGCCCAGTGCGATCCGACCGTCTCGGGCCTGGACGCCTACGGCCGCTGCATCGACTCGAGCGGCAACTACGTGCAGAACCGGATCCCCGGCACGGACGAGATCGTCAAGACCGGCCGCACCACCTACCAGATCACCGGCAAGCTCACCTACCTGCTCGACGAGAACAACAACTTCACGGTCTCGGCCTTCGGGATGCCGAGCAGCACCACCCAGTTCTCGATGAACAGCAGCGACACCCGCCGCACCTGGGACACGGACGACAACCTCATCGACGTGATCGGCCGCTACGCCGGCAAGTACCTCGACAAGCGGCTCATCCTCGAGGCGGTGGCCGGTTACCACCAGTCCACCTCCAAGGACCAGCCGTCCGACTACCAGAAGAACACCTCGACGTTCTCGTTCTTCGAGGACACCAACCTCGGCCTGATCGACCCGAAGGCGGCGGCGACCTGCCTCGCCGACGGCACGGATCCGGGCCGCTGCACGGTGTTCGACTACCGCATCGGCGGCCTCGGCTACCTCAACGACACCAAGGCGAACCGCCTCGCCGGACGCGTGTCGACTTCCTACCTCTGGGACGTGGCCGGCTCGCACAACACCAAGCTGGGCCTCGACCTCGAGCGCTCCACCTACCGCATCAACAAGCAGTACGGCGGCGACGTCTACTACCGCGTCTTCCCCTCCATCCCGCGCATGCAGGTCTATCGCGCCTACGCCCAGATCACCGACCCCAACCAGGTGGGCGGGTTCGGTACCACTCCGGACGGCTTCAAGTCCTACGTCCCGGCCAACACCTCGGTCAGCACCAGCACCGCGGTGTTCCTGCAGGACGGCTGGCAGCTCCCGGTCGCCAACCTGACGCTGAACTACGGCATGCGCTGGGAAGGCCAGACGATGGAGAACCAGGACTACCCGGGCGCGAACGGGTTCGACATCATGAACAACTGGGCGCCGCGCGTCCAGGCGATCTGGGACTTCACCGGCAACGGCCGCGGCAAGGTGGCGGGCACCTGGGGGCGGTTCTTCTACAACATCCCGCTCGACATGGGTGATCGCGCCTTCGGCAACGAGAACCAGGTCCGCTACCGCCTGAACACCGCCTGCGGCGGCTTCGCGAGCGCTTCGACCGGCGACGCCCCGCTCGGCTCGATCCGACGTTCGACCCGGCGACCGTGAAGGCGAACGCGGCGGGCTGCAACGTGCTCTCCCGCACCGGCGGCGGCTCGCCCGTCGAGCCCTGGTACGTCGCGGCCATCGGCACCACCGCGAGCCCCGTCCACCCGGACCTCCAGGGCGTCTTCATCGACCAGTTCGGCGGCCAGGTCGAGTACGAGCTGTTCTCGGATCTCGTCGGTCGGCCTCGACTACAACGGCCGGCGCCAGGGTCAGATCATCGAGGACATGTCCTCGGACGACGGCGTCAACTACTTCATCGGCAACCCCGGGTGACGGCCCCGACTTCACCGCGAACGGCGTCACCGTACTCGCCGACGAACGTGGTCACCTTCGACCCGGCCACCGGCCGCGACGTGAACGTGAAGTTCCCGAAGCCCGAGCGCTCCTACGACGGCTTCACCGTGTTCGGCGACGAAGAACTTCTCCAAGAGCTGGCTGGCCTCCGGCGAGCTACACCTACTCCAAGCTCCGCGGCAACCTGGCCGGTCCGTTCCGGTCCGAGGACGGGCAGCTCGACCCGGGCATCACCTCCGAGTACGACCTCGCCTCCCTGATGTCCAACCGGAACGGGCTCCTCCCGGGCGACCAGACCCACTCCGTCAAGCTGTACGGCGCCTACATCTTCGCGTTCGGCCCGCGCTTCAACGTCACCACCGGCGTCGCCTACACCGGCGCGTCCGGCAACCCGGTGAGCGCGCTCGGCGCCCACCCGGACTACGGCACGGGCCAGGCGTTCCTCCTGCCCCGCGGCATGGCCGGACGCTCTCCCTGGGTGAACCAGGTCGACCTGAGCGGCGCGCTCGAGTACGTGATCAAGCCGCCCTACGCGGTCAAGGTCAGCCTGGACGTGTTCAACATCTTCAACAGCCAGGAGATCCGGATCACCGACGAGGACTACACCTTCGACACCGTCCAGCCGATGAACGGCATCAACTGCACCTCCACCGCCCCCACCGCCGGGACGCCCTACCTGGCCCTCCAGAAGGACTGCCCGGACCTCAAGTACCTCAAGACCGTGGACGGCCGCCCGATCACGGTGAACAAGAACTGGGGTCGCGCCTCTTCGGGCACCCAGAATCCGGCGTTCCAGGTGCCGATCTCGATGCGCCTCGGCCTGGCGCTCTCGTTCTAGGCGAGGAGGATCACAACATGACCAACATCCGCAAGCTCTGGATCCTCGCCGCGCTGGCTGTCCTGAGCGCCTGTGATCCGTACAAGGAAGAGAACAAGGGGCCGCTCGAGATCCTGTCGGCGTTCGCCGTCGCCGGGAACTCGGACGACCTCGCCACCGGGCTCTTCGAGGCGAGCGGGACGACCAGCCCGTTCACCATCCCCGAGGTCGACACCGGCACCACCGTCTTCTTCGTGAAGACCAACAAGCTGCTGGACGGCGCGGCCATCCAGGCCGATCCGCTGAGCTGCGTGCCGGCCGCGGCGGTGAACCTCACCGTCAACGGCGTGGTCAATCCTCCGGGCTGGTTCACCTGCTACGTGCCGGCCACCAGCACGCCCGCCGAGGGCGCCTCGGTGGTCATCTACCAGGGCCAGGACATCACCAACACGACCGGCTACTTCGACTCGGCCGACCTGGCGCACGGGTTCTTCGACATCACGGCGACGATCACCGACAAGCAGGGGAACAAGCAGACGGTCGTCATCAACTCGGCGGTGCGGACCCCCGCGCCGGCGGTCGAGGGCGTGACCCCGACCGGCGCGGTCGTGACGTGGACGGCGGACGGGATCGGCGCGACGGCCTACACCGTCGAGCGCGCCCCGAACGTCGTCAACGCCGACGGCGACGACGAGCCGGGCACGTTCGCGCCCATCGCGACCGGCCTCGGGCCCACCGTGGCGAGCTTCACCGACACCGGGCTGACCGCGGAGACGAAGTACTGGTACCAGGTGATCGCGACGAACGGCACGGTCACCGCCACGAGCGACCCGACCCAGATCCTGACGGCGGTCGCGCCGGGCGCGCCGACCCTGGCGGCCGTCGCAGCCACCGCCACGGCGGCGAAGCACATCGACGTCACCTGGACCCAGGTCACGTCGGCGGTGTCCACCTACATCGTGGAGCGCACCACGACTCCGCTCGTCGCTGCATCCTGGGCGGCGATCGGGACCGAGGACGCTGACGACACCGTGCCCACCCTCACCTTCACGGACGAGGGGACCACCGACGAGCCGCTCGTCACCGGCACCGTGTACTACTACCGGATCAAGGCCGGCGGCACCGGCTGGGAGACCGTCGCGGGCCCGTCGGCCAGCATCGCGTCGCCGTAAGCATCCGCAGCGCCTGAAGTGATCGGGGAGCCGGCCACCGCGCCGGCTCCCTTTTTCATGTTCGCGTGGGGAAGCGGCTCGCGGTCGAGACCTCGCGGCGCGCGAAGGCCGGGCGGGCGGGGCCGGGCGGCGGACGCGCGCGAGTCAGGGGCCTCGCGGGATGTCCCGGGACGAAGAAGCCCCGGCCCCGCGAGCGCGGGACCGGGGCTTCGTGATTCCGGCGGCGGGACGGCGGCCTACTTCACCAGCCCGGCGGTCTTGGCGACCTCCTCGGCCAGGTTCTCCTGCTTCTTCTCCAGCCCCTCGCCCAGCACGAAGCGGGCGAAGCGGCGGACCTGGATGTTCTCGCCGATCTTGGCCACCGCCTCGGTGACCACGTCGCCGACCTTCTTCTTGTCGTCCTTCACGAACTTCTGCTCGAGCAGGCACCCGCTCCTCGAAGTACTTGTCGAGCTTGCCGGTGGCGATCTTCTCGATGATCGCCTCGGGCTTCTTCGCCTCGCGGGCCTGGGCGCGGCCGATCTCGAGCTCTCGCGCGGTCACCTCGGCCGGGACCTCCTCCCGGCGGACGAAGTCCGGCGCGGCGGCGGCGATGTGCATGGCCAGGTCCTTCACCAGGGTCTGGAAGCCCTCGGTGCGGGCCACGAAGTCGGTCTCGCAGTTCACCTCCACCAGGACGCCGATCTTGCCGCCCATGTGGATGTAGCTCGCGACGGCGCCCTCGGTGGCGGCGCGCCCGGTCTTCTTGGCGGCGGCGGAGAGCCCCTTCTTGCGGAGCACCTCCTCGGCCTTGGTCGGGTCGCCGCCGGCCTCGGCCAGCGCCTTCTTGCAGTCCATCATCCCGGCCCCGGTCTTCTCCCGGAGCTCCTTCACCATGCTCGCGCTCACTTCGGCCATCGGATTCCTCCTGTGCGTAAAAGTTCGGGGGCGGGCCGTCGGGCCCGCCCCCTTGGAAGCTGGACGCCGCCCGCGGACCGCCGGGCGGGGCGGGGGCTACTCCTTGGCCTGCGCGGGCTCCGCGGCCGGGGCAGGGGCAGGGGTGACCTCACCCTTGTGCACCACCTCGACGCGCGAGCTGGCGGCGGCGCGGTCGTCGCGGGGCTCACGCCGCTCGCGCGGCCCGCCGCGGCGGTCGCGCCGATCGCGCCGATCCTTGAGGCCGCGCTCGCTGGCCGCGTCGCGATCCTCCTCCTCGCGGCGCTCGTCGCGGCCGCCGTGCTCGGCGACCCAGGACGCGTAGCGGGACTTCCCCTCCACGCAGGCCTCGGCGACCTTGCCGGTGAAGAGGCGGATGGAGCGGATGGCGTCGTCGTTCCCGGGGATCACGAACTCGATGCCCTCGGGGTCGCAGTTGGTGTCGACCACCGCGACCACCGGGATGCCGAGGCGGTTCGCCTCGTGCACCGCGATGTGCTCCTTCTTCGTGTCGACCACGAAGAGGGCGGCGGGGAGCCGCGAGAGCTCCTTGATGCCGCCGAGGTTCTTCTCGAGCTTCTCGCGCTCGCGCTCGAGCTGGGCGACCTCCTTCTTCGGGAGGCGCTCGTAGATGCCCTCCTCCTTCATCTTCTCGATGGTCTTGAGGCGGTCGATGCCCTGCTTCACCGTCTTGAAGTTGGTGAGCGTGCCGCCCAGCCAGCGGTTCGTGACGAAGTACTGGCCGGAGCGGGAGGCCTCCTCGCGGATGGCGTCCTGGGCCTGCTTCTTCGTCCCGACGAAGAGGACCGAGCCGCCCTTGGCGACCGCGTCGGACACGAAGCGGAGCGCGTTGCGGGCCAGGCCGACCGTCTTCTGCAGGTCGATGATGTAGATGCCGTTGCGGGCGCCGAAGATGTACGGCTTCATCTTCGGGTTCCAGCGCTTGGTCTGGTGCCCGAAGTGGACGCCTGCCTCGAGGAGCTGCTTCATCGTGATGGCGGTGCCGCCCGTGCCGAGGGCGCTGGCCATCGTGGTCGCCTCCGCGGCGGGCGCGGCCGTCTCCGGGATGGTCTCGGGGACAGGCTGCGTCTCGGGCGCAGGCGTGGGGGTCTGCTGCGTCTCCATGGTCTTCTCCGGTTGTTCCGCCACTCCGCCTGGAGCGGTGCGCTCGACACCCGGGGCGCGGCCGTGCTGGCCCGTCGATCCAGGAGCACCGGAGCGCGCCGATGCGGAGGAGTGTGTGAATTTGACTGCGTGCCGTCCGAAGCGGACGGTCCGTCCGCCAAAAGGGCGCACGGGGGCTGGTCATCTAACACAGCCGTGCGGCCGTCGCAAGCTCGCAGACCCCGCGCCCGACCCGACCCAGAGTAGTTTAAAACCACCAGCAATACGCGGGCTTGGAGCCGTCAGCGACCCCCGGGCCCGCCACGCCCCGGCCGCCACCAGGTGAGCTCGACCAGCCGCCCGTCGTAGCCCCGCCACGCCACGGGGCGGGCGGGCTTCCCGGCGCAGGGGTGGCGGGCCAGCCGCTCGCCGACCCGGAGCGTCCGCTCACCGCACTCCGGGCAGCGGAAGCTCCCGATCAGCGCGGCGCGCTCCTCCGGCCCGAGCGGCCGGTCGCCTGCCGCGTCCGGCCGGCCGACCAGGGCCGGGCCGAGCAGCCCCCGGGCCCGGTACGCCTCGAGCTCCGCGATCTCGGCCGCCTCGCCGCCCTTCTCGCGGTCGGCCTCCGCGCGCGCCCGCGCGGCGCAGGCCGGGCAGGGCGCGAACCCGAGCGAGCGGGCGCAGGCGATGGTCACGCCGCCGTCCGGCGCCTCCTGCTCCCAGGGCTCGCGCGCGTCCACCTCGACGGCCGGCACCCCGGCGGCGCCGAGCGCGCGCTCCTTGTCCGCCTCGACCGCGTGGGTGACCTTCACCTCGAGCGCGAGCGCGGGACGGCCGGCCCGCAGCACCAGCACGTCCGCCCGGAGCGGCCCCACCGCCCCCTCCGCCACCGCGGCGTCGCCGGCGAGGGCGAGGTCGAGCGGGGTCACCAGCCGGCAGGAGGGGCAGCGGGCCAGCGCGGCGACGCGCCGCCGTCGCGCGAAGGCGTCGGCGCAGAGCGCGAGGAGCCGCTCCTTGGCGTCGAGGTGGAGGATGGTCTCGGGCGCGGTGAGCGGGCAGGCCGAGCCGGGCTGGTGGGCGAAGTGGCGGGCGCGGACGCGGCCGAGGTGCGGCACCAGCGGCTCGCCGCAGCCGAGGCAGGAGAAGGGCGCCCGCGCGCCGCGGTCCTTCGCGTCGAGCGTCCCCGCGTGCACCTTGCGGCCGTCGCGGTCGAGCGCCCACGCGAGCAGCACGTCGGCACGTTCCGCCGCGCGCACCGGCGCCCGGACCGGCGCGGTGTGGCCGTGGCCGCGCGTCGGTGCGGTGGACCGGATGAGCCTGCGGAGGACCATTCCGCCGAATGTAGCCGAATAACCCCCGGCCTCCCCTCCAGGGACCCTGCGTCCGGGCCCGGGCCGGGGTAGGGCTGGCCACCAGGGCGCGCACGCCGCGCGCCGTCGATTCACGGAGGGAGACATGGCTCTCGAGGTCGGCAGGAAGGCGCCGGACTTCGCGCTCTCGGACGAGGACGGGAAGATCGTCAAGCTCTCGGACTTCAAGGGCAAGCGCGTGGTGGTGTTCTTCTACCCGAAGGCGAACACGTCCGGTTGAACGCAGGAGGCCAGCGACTTCCGTGACGAGGTCGACGCGTTCCAGCAGAGGAAGGTGGCGGTGCTGGGCATCTCGAGAGACTCGCCCGCCGCGCAGAAGAGGTGGAAGGAGAAGCTCGAGCTCCCGTTCCCGCTCCTCTCCGACCCCGACGCCGAGGTGCAGCGGGCCTGGGGCGTCTGGAAGGAGAAGAACATGTACGGCAAGAAGGTGATGGGGACCGAGCGGACCACGGTGGTGGTGGGTCCGGACGGCAAGGTGGAGCAGGTCTTCCCCAAGGTGAAGGTGGCCGGGCACGTGGCGAGCGTGCTCGAGAGCCTGTAGATTCCCCGGCCCCCGCCCGCTCCCCCGCGCCCTCCGCGCGCCGAGGCGGGGCGCGGACCGGATCCACATGCCCAGGAAGACCCACCGCCCGAGACCCCCGCGGAACGACCTCGTGGACGCGCTCGTCCTCGAGGTGCACGGGATGGTGCACGACCAGGCCTGGCTCGCCGATCGCGCGCTCGAGCGCGTGCTCCGGCGCGAGCACGCGTCTGGGCGAACGAGCGGCGCGCGGTGGCCGAGGCGGTCTACGGCCTGCTCCGCTCCCAGGGGCAGCTCGACTGGCTGCTGGGCGGGCGGCCGGACCTCGCCACCCGCTACGCCGCCTGGCTGGTGCGCGCGGGCGGCCTCCCCGTCCCCGAGGCGGCGCGGCGCGTGGGGGGCTCGCCCCGGGCGCTCGCCGCGCTCGAGGGCGCCGACGCGCGCATCGCCGCCATCGCCGGACCCGCTCGAGCGGCTCTCGGTGGAGGCGTCCCTCCCGCGCTGGATCGTCGCCCGCTTCGTGGAGGAGCTGGGCGAGGCCGAGGCGTCCGCGCTCGCGCGGGCGATGAACCAGCGCGCGCCGCTCACCGTCCGCGCCAACGCGCTGCTCGGCAATCGCGGCGCGCTCCGGGCCCACCTCGCCGAGGAGCGCGCCGGCGCCGAGCCGACCCGCTTCTCGCCCTGGGGGCTCGTGCTCGACGGGCACCAGAACGCCTTCTCGCTCGAGGCCTTCCAGGAGGGCTGGTTCGAGATCCAGGACGAGGGGAGCCAGCTCATCGCGCTCGCCTGCGCGGCGCGGCCGGGGCAGGTGGTGGTGGACGCCTGCGCCGGCGCGGGCGGCAAGTCGCTCGCGCTGGCGGCGGAGATGCGCAACAAGGGCTCGCTCCACGCGCTCGACTCGGACGCCGACCGGCTGGAGGAGGCGAAGCGGCGCGCGCGCCGCGCCGACGTCCACAACCTGCGGGCGCGAGCCATCCCGGCCGGCGCCGAGGCGGCGGCGGCGCTCGCGGATCTGGAGGGGAAGGCCGACCTGGTGCTGGTGGACGCGCCCTGCAGCGGGCTCGGAACGCTGCGGCGGAAGCCCGACGCCCGCTGGCGCCTCCAGCCGGGCGATCCGGCCCGCTTCTCGGCCCTGCAGCGCGAGCTCCTGGCCCGCTTCGCGCAGCTCGCCCGGCCCGGCGGCCGGGTCGTCTACGCCACCTGCGCGATGGGCCGGACCGAGAACGCCGACGTCGCCGACTTCGCCGAGCGCGAGCTCGGGCTCGCGCCGGCGCCGCTCGCGGCGACCCTGGGCGAGCCCCTGGCCCGGGCGCTCGGGATCGCCGGCAACCGGGCCGAGCTCTACCCGCACCGGCACGGCACCGACGGCTTCTTCTTCGCGGCCTTCACCCGGAAGACCTGATGCCGGAGCTGCCCGAGGTCGAGCTCGCCGCGCGCAACCTGCGGCGCTGGGCGCAGGGGCGGCGCGTCCTCGCGGTCGAGTGGGACCCCGCGGCGCGGCGGATCTTCCGCCCGGCCCCTCCGGCCGCCTTCGCGCGCGCGGTCGAGGGCGCGCGGCTCGCGGCGGTGCGACCGGATCGGCAAGCACCTGCTGCTCCGGCTCGAGCGGGCGCGCGCCCAGGTGGGCGTGCTCGCGCACCTCGGCATGACCGGCAAGTGGGTGAGGCGCGAGGAGCCCGCGCCGGCGCCGCGCCACTCCCGCGCGCGCCTCCGGCTCGAGGACGGCGCGGTGCTGCACTACCAGGACCCGCGCCTCTTCGGCCGCCTGCGCGTGGTCGAGGGCGCCCGCTTCGACGAGGTCCCCGAGATCGCGGCGCTCGGCCCGGACCCGCTCACCGAGGGCATCGACCCGGCCGTCCTCGGCGAGGGGCTCGCGCGGAGCCGCCTCCCGGTGAAGGTCCGGCTGCTCGACCAGTCGCTCCTGCCCGGCGTCGGGAACATCCACGCCAGCGAGGCCTGCTTCCGCGCCCGGATCGACCCGCGCCGGCCGGCCCGCGCGGTCGCGCCGCGCGAGGTGAAGGCGCTCGCCAGGGCGGTGCTGGCCTCCTTCCGCATGACGCTCGAGGCCGAGGACGGGCCCGAGATCACCTACGTCGAGGAGCCCGGCGCCGCGAACCCGTTCCTGGTCTACGCGCGCGAGGGGGAGCGCTGCCCGCGCTGCCGGCGGGCGAGGCTCCGGCGGATCGTCCAGGCGCAGCGGTCCACCTTCTTCTGCCCGGCCTGTCAGCGGTAGACTCCGGGCCGATGCGCCCCGAGGATCTCCTCCGCCTCTCCGTCGCCGAGCTGCGCACCCGGCTCCTCGAGCGTGGCGAGGCGCTCGGCGACGCCAGCGAGGCGGCGCTCGAGGCCGACCCGCGGGCGGGCGCCCGCGAGGTCCTGCGGCAGGTGCGGCGGCGGCGCGCCGCGAACCGCGCCGAGGGGCAGCGGCTGCGCCACCTGCTCCGCTTCGAGGGCGATCTGTGGGACCGCGGCGTGATCCACGTGGGCGGGGTGGACGAGGCCGGGATGGCGCCGCTGGCCGGGCCGGTGGTGGCGGGCGCCTGCGTGCTCCCGCACGACTACCGGCCGCGCGGGATCGACGACTCGAAGCAGCTCGACCGCGCCGAGCGCGAGCGGCTGGCCGAGGACATCAAGCGAAACGCCATCTGCTGGGCGGTGGCGCGGGTCGAGGTGGAGGAGATCGACCGGCTCAACATCTACCGGGCCGGCCTCCTCGCGCTCCGGCGCGCGGTCGAGGGGCTCTCGCTCCGCCCCGACCACCTGCTCATCGACGCGCGCAAGCTGCCCGAGCTCGGGATCCCGCAGACGCCCATCGTCCACGGCGACGCGCTCTCCCTCACCATCGCGGCGGCCAGCATCCTCGCCAAGACCGCGCGCGACGCGCTGATGGCGGAGCTCGACGCCGTCCACCCCGGGTACGGCTTCGCGCGCCACAAGGGCTACCCCACCGCCGAGCACTTCGACGCGCTCGGGCGGCTCGGCGCCTGCGGCGTCCACCGCCGCTCGTTCGCGCCGGTCCGGCAGGCGCTCGGCCTCCAGCCGGTGCAGGCCGAGCTGTTCACGGCGCCCCCGCCGGGCGAGGGGGCGAGGGAGGCGCCGCCCGCCGGGGCGAGGGTCGGGGGTCGCGGCGGTATTTGACGGGAAGGGCGCCGATCGCTACAACGAGCCCCGAGGACGAGCCCGACGGTGCAGGCGCGTTCCCTCCGGCCAGGGATCTCCCCCGGCGAGGGGCGCCCCCCGATCCGGCGACCGCATGCGAGATCCCACACCGAACGACCCCTCCTTCCCGGCCTTTCACGCAGCAGACCCCGAAGAGCCCCGCGATCGCAGACCGCCCCCCGGGCTGGCGCTCGATCCGCCCGAGGGCCCTCCCCCCGAGCACCCGCCGGAGATCCCGCCGGACCGGCTCGACGCCGACGCGCTGAAGGTCATCGCGCGGCTGCGCCACATGCACCACCAGGCCTACCTGGTCGGCGGCTGCGTGCGCGACACGCTGCTCGGGGCGACGCCCAAGGACTTCGACCTCGCCACCGACGCCCACCCGGGCGAGGTGCGCGCCATCTTCCGGAACTGCCGGCTCATCGGCCGCCGCTTCCGGCTGGCGCACGTCTACTTCCGCGGCGGCAAGGTGATCGAGGTCGCCACCTTCCGCAAGAACCCCACCGACGTGGCCGAGGACGTGGCCGAGGGCGACGGGGATCTCCTCATCACGCGCGACAACGTCTTCGGCACCGCCGAGGAGGACGCGGTCCGGCGCGACTTCACCGTGAACGGCCTGTTCTACGACCCCGCCACCGGCGAGGTGATCGACTACGTGGGCGGGCGCGCCGATCTCGAGGCGCACCGGATCGCCACCATCGGCGATCCGGAGATCCGCATGCGCGAGGATCCGGTCCGGGCGCTGCGCGCGGTCCGCTTCGCGGCGCGGCTCGGCTTCACCATCGCGCCGGACACCTTCGAGGCGATGCGCCGGACCTCGGCGGAGCTGGCCCGCTGCGCGCCGGCGCGGGTGCTCGAGGAGATCTTCAAGCTCCTGCGCTGCGGCCGCTCGGCCCGCGCCTTCGAGCTCTTGCGCGCGGCCGGCGCGCTCCAGGTGGTCCTGCCCGCGCTGGGCGGCGCGCTCGACGGCTGGGACGACGCCCGCCGCCGCTCCTTCTTCGCCCACCTCACCGCCCTCGACCGGCTGGTCCGGTCCGGCGCCGAGGTCTCCGAGGCGGTCCTGCTCGGCGCGCTGCTGGTGCACCTCGACGCGGACGGCCCGCCGGCGCAGCGGGAGCGCGCCCCGGACGACGCGGCCGCAGGCCACCTGGGCGGGGCCGAGGCGTTCCTGGCCTCGCTGGTCCAGACCTCGCGCCTGCCGCGCAAGGTGGCGGAGCGGATCCGCCTCGCGCTCCACGCGCAGTCGCAGCTCCAGGATCCGGCTCGCCGCCGCCGCCGCCGCGGGCGCGGGCTCGCCGGCCAGACCTACTTCGAGGACGCCCTCCAGCTCCTGCAGATCCGCGTCGACGCGACCGGCCAGGGGCGGGAGCTCCTCGAGCGCTGGACGAGCGAGGGCTCCGTCTCGGCGCCCGCGCCCGAGGCGAAGGAGCGCGCACGGGCACGGCCGCGCCGGCGGGCGGGGCGCGCGCGCCGGACGGGCGGGCGGGCCTCCGCGCGCGCGAGCGAGCCCGGAGCGCGAGGCGCCCGAGATCCGCGAGGTGGTGGTCACGACCGATCGCGACGAGGGCGAGCTGACCGGCGCCGACGAGGCCGAGGCGTCCCAGGGCGCCGCCGCCCAGCCCGGGGAGGGCGAGGGCGAGGGCGCGGCGCAGCCGGGGCGGCCGCCGCCGCCGCCGCCGCCGCGGCGGGCGCCGCCGCCGCCGCCGCGGGGCGGGCGACGCCGCCGGCTCCGAGGAAGGTCCGCCCCCGGTGGCCGCGGGCGGATAGCGCCCGGCCGTGGGGTAGAATCCCGCGGAACGCCGCCGCCTTGACCGACCTCGCCGCTCCCGGTACAACCCGCCGACCATGCCGAGCGAGAAAGCCGTCACGAAGCCGCGCTACCAGCGCATCCTCCTCAAGCTGTCGGGCGAGGCGCTCATCGGCGACGGCAAGTACGGCATCTCGCCGAAGACGCTCTCCTCCATCGCACAGGAGGTGAAGGACGTGGTCGACCTGGACGTCCAGATCGCCCTCGTCATCGGCGGCGGCAACATCTTCCGCGGCGTCTCCGGCGCGACCGAGGGCATGGACCGCTCCTCGGCCGACTACATGGGGATGCTCGCCACCGTCATCAACTCGATGGCGCTGCAGGACGCGCTCGAGAAGATCGGCGTGCCCACCCGCGTGCAGTCGGCCATCGAGATGCACCAGGTGGCCGAGCCGTACATCCGGCGCCGCGCCATCCGCCACCTCGAGAAGGGCCGGGTGGTGATCTTCGCGGCCGGCACCGGCAACCCGTACTTCACCACCGACACGGCCGCCTCGCTCCGCGCCATGGAGATCCACGCGGACGTGCTGCTCAAGGCGACCAAGGTGGACGGCGTCTACACCGACGACCCGAAGAAGAACCCGGCCGCCACCAAGTTCAAGCAGCTCGGCTACATCGACGTGCTGAAGAAGAACCTCAAGGTGATGGACTCCACCGCCATCAGCCTGTGCATGGACAACGAGCTCCCCATCATCGTGTTCGACCTCACGCAGCGCGGGAACGTGCGGCGGGTCGTGCTCGGCGAGGAGATCGGGACGACGGTGGGGCGCCCCGTCGCCAAGACCGCGTAGCGGAGGGAGGGCCCATGAGCATCGCCGACGACATCCTGACCGACCTGCACGGCGGGATCGGGAGGACGCTGGACCAGCTCCGCGCCGAGCTCGCCTCGGTCCGGACCGGGCGCGCCTCGCTGCACCTGCTCGACGGCGTGCGCGTGGACTACTACGGCACCGCCACGCCGCTCAACCAGGTGGCGACGCTCTCGGTCCCGGAGGCGCGCCTCATCGTGGTGAAGCCCTGGGAGAAGAGCATGATCCCGCCGATCGAGAAGGCGATCCGGGACGCCAACCTGGGCCTCAACCCCATGAGCGACAAGGACCTCGTCCGCGTGCCGATCCCGCCGCTCACCGAGGAGCGCCGGCGGGACATCGTGAAGCAGGTGAAGCACAAGGGCGAGGAGCACAAGATCGCCATCCGCAACCAGCGCCGCGACGCGAAGGAGCTGATCGAGGCGGCGGAGAAGGACGGCGACATCTCGGCCGACGAAGCGGAGAAGGCCCTCGAGAAGATGCAGAAGGAGACCGACGAGGGCGTGAAGAAGATCGACGAGATCGTGGCGGCCAAGGAGAAGGACGTGATGCAGGTCTGAGCTGGGTGCATGCCCCGCTCGCTCGCGTCGCTCGCGCTCCTCCTCGCGCCCCTCTTCCTGCTCGGCCTCTCCGCCGGCGCGCTCCGCGCGCTGGCGCTGCGGCCCGACCTCCCCGCGCGGCGGCGCCGCGCGCTCTCGGCCGCCTGGGTGCTGCTGCTGCTCCTCGGGGCGCCGCTCTGGCTGGTGCTGGCGGCGGTGCTGAAGATCTGGTGAGTGTGGCGTTGGAGGCCGGTAGGCGCCGGCGCGTGTAGCCGGCAAGGTGCGGCCGGGCTGTGGGCTAGCCGGCGAGGAGCGGCCGGCTGTGGCTAGCCGGCAAGGAGCGGCCGGGCCGTGGGCTAGCCGGCAAGGAGCGGCCGGGCACACTTCGCTGCGCGAACTGTGCCTCGGCCGGAGTTGGATTCCGGCTAGTGCCTCGGCCGGAGGTCGGATTCCGGCTAGCTAGAACACCATCCCGGCCAGCGCCACCAGCCACAGCATGTGCGCGATGCCGGAGAGCATGCCCATCCGCCGGGCCGGCGCGGCCGCCGGCGCGAGGTCGCCGCCGGTCGCGATGCGCGCCTCGACGGCGTGCCAGGCCGGGAGCATCCCGCCCCAGACGACCCCGAGCCTCACGAACGCGGCCGCGAAGCCGACCATGATGCCGGTCCCCGGGTGCGCGCGATCGAGCCCGAGCACCCCGAGGCCCGTGACCAGGGTGGCGACCCCGGCCAGGAGGTCCAGCCGGAGGGCGGGCCGCACCCGCGCGGCGAGCGCCTCGGCGTGTGGCCGGCCCAGCGCGAGCGTGCGCTTCACGTCTCCCGGCAGCCAGAGCGCGGCGCCGATCCAGGCGGCGGCGGACAGGATGTGCAGCATCAAGACCAGGTCTCTCACGTGGATCCTCTCCGGTAGCGGGGCGCGCCCGCGGAGGGCGCTGGAAGACGGGCAAGACGGGCGAGCGCACGAGCACCCTGGGTGATCGAGGCGCGCGCCCCGTCGTTTAGCGCCCGGACCAGGGCTCGGCCATCCCCAAACGGTGGCTTACCGGATCGTGAACCAGGCGCGCCGCCGGATCAGCGTCGAACCCGGCGTCGCCGGGCGATGAGCGCGCCACCGCCCGCGACGGCCGCGGCGATGGCGCCGGCGGCGGCGGGATCGAACTCGGGGACCCAGCGCGCGGGGCGCTCCTGGTCGGCGCGGGTCAGCGGGCGGCCCTCGACCCTCGCGCGCTGCTCGCCGGCGGCGCCGCGCGAGAAGAGCAGCACGATCACCGCCGACTTCAGGATGGCTGACAGGACCTTGCGCCTCACGCGATGCGTTCCCCCGGGGCGGTAACATCGTGCCGGAGCACGCCTGGTTCAACTGCCATGGTCCGGTGACCCCCCACCAAGAGTGCGATCGCCCGGCGCGGTGCGCACGGCGGCACGGGGGTGGGGCTTCAGGCCCCGGTGACCGGGGAATCGCGCCACGCTCCGGCGCTCCAAGCGCTCCAAGCGCTCCCGCGCGGGAGGCGGGCGGCCCGGCGCCGCGGGACCGTCAGTACCGGTACCCGTGCGCGATGGGGAAGCGGCGCCCCTCGCCGAAGGCCTTCTCGCTCACCTTGAGGACGGGGGCGGCCTGCCGGCGCTTGTACTCGCTCTGGATCACCAGCCGCAGCACCCGCCGGACGGTCTCCGGATCGTGGCCGCGGGCCACGATGGCGTCGAAGGGGAGCCGCTCCTCGACGAATGCGCGGAGCACGTCGTCGAGCACGTCGTAGGGCGGCAGCGAATCCTGGTCGAGCTGCCCGGGCTTGAGCTCGGCCGAGGGCGGCTTGGTGAGCGTCCGTTCCGGGATGAGCGCCCGGCCGGCGTGCTCGTTGACCGCGCGCGAGACCCGGTAGACCAGCGTCTTCAGCACGTCGCCGATCACCGCCAGGCCGCCGGCCATGTCCCCGTACAGCGTGCAGTACCCGACCGCGAGCTCGCTCTTGTTGCCGGTGGTGAGCACGAGCGCGCCGGTGTCGTTCGAGAGGGCCATCAGGATCTGCCCCCGGATCCGCGCCTGCACGTTCTGCTCGGCGAGATCGCAGAGCGGCCGCGCCTGCGCCGCCTCGAGCTGCGCCAGGAAGGCGGCGTGCATCGGCTCGATGGAGATCTCCTGGAAGCGGATGCCCAGGTTCCGGGCCAGCGCCGCCGCGTCCTCGCGCGAGTGATCCGAGCTGTAGCGCGAGGGCATCGCCACGCCGAGGACGTGCTCGGGCCCGAGCGCCTCGGCGGCGAGGCAGGCGGTGAGCGCGGAGTCGATGCCGCCCGAGAGCCCGACCACCGCCGCGCGGAACCCGCACTTGCGGACGTAGTCGCGGACCCCCATCACCAGCGCCCGGCGCACCTCGTCGGCGAGCGGATCGAGTTCCGCGAGCTGCGCCTCGGGTTCATCTTCGTGGGTAGCCGGCAGGGAGCGGCCGGGCTGCGGGCTAGCCGGCAAGGAGCGGCCCGGCACACTTCGCTTCGCGAACTGTGCCTCGGCCGGGGGTTGGAAGCCGGCTAGCGGCCGGCCTTCCAGGTCGAGCGTCGCCGGGGCGCCGCCGTCGAGGCCGCACACCACCACCGCCTCGTCGAACAGCGGCGCGCGCGCCAGGATCGCCCCGTCCGCGCCGACCAGCGTCGAGCCGCCGTCGAAGAGGAGCGCGTCGTTGCCGCCCACCTGGTTAACGTAGGCGATGGCCACCCCGTGATCGCGCGCGCTCGCGGAGAGCATCCGCTCGCGCAGCGCGGCCTTCCCCATCTCGTAAGGGGAGGCGGAGGCGTTCACGACCAGCCCCGCCCCGTCGCGCACCAGATCGGCCACCGGGTCGCGGTCGTAGCGCTGCCGCGCCCAGAACCGCGGGTCGTTCCAGATGTCCTCGCAGATGGAGAGGCCGAGCCGCGGCGCCACGCCCTCGACCGTCGCGGCGGTGGAGCGCGCGGCCGGCGCGAAGTAGCGGGTCTCGTCGAAGACGTCGTACGTGGGCAGGAGCGACTTCCGCCCCACCGCCACCACGCGGCCGCCCTGCACCAGCGCCACCGCGTTGTGCACGCCCGGCGCCGGCGCCCCCTGGGGCGCCTCCGGGAAGCCGATCACCAGCGCCACGCCGCGCGACCACTCGGCGGGCCGGGCCAGCTCCTCGAGCGTGTCCCGAACGCGCGCCAGGAACTCCGGGAGGTCCAGGAGATCCCGCGGGGGATAGCCGGACAGGGTGAGCTCGGGGAAGATCGCGAGCGTGGCGCCGGCCGCCCGGGCCACGGCGGTCGCGGCGCGCACCTTGGCGGCGTTGCCGGCGAGGTCGCCGACGGTCGTGTCGATCTGCGCGAGGGCGATGCGGCCAGGGAGAGCCACGCCAGGATGTTACATTAAAGCGCGCCGTGCCACGCCGCATCCTCGCCGCCGCCGTGCTCTCCGCGGCCCTCGTCGCCGCGTGCCGGCGCCCCGCGCCCGCGCTCCCGGAGGTGCGCCTCTTCGCGTCGGCCGACCTGCCGGCCGAGGTGGTGCGGGACGCGGCGGCGCGCTTCGGCGTGGCCCGCGTGACGCTGGCCGCCGCGCCCGAGGGCGCCGAGGTGGCCTGGCTCTCGGACCCCGCCGCGGCGCTCGCGCTCGGGCCGCGCCTCGCCCCGGGGAGCGCACCCGCGCCGGCCGGCGTTGGCGCGCGCTGGTTGGACCCGCGCGGCCGCTTCGCGCCGCTGACGGCGCGGGCGCGCGTGCTGATCGTCGCCTCCTCGGCCGCCCCTCCCCTCGTGCCCACCAACCTGCGCGACCTCGCCGACCCGCGGCTCCGCGGGCGCATCGCGCTCGTCCACCCCGGCCGCGGCGCGGGGCCGGTCACCCTGGCGGCGCTCTCGCTCACCTACGGTGAAGCGAGCGCCGACCGCTTCCTCCGGCTCCTCGCCGCGAACGCCCCGCGCCTCCTGGCCACCGAGCCGGAGGTGCGCGCCGCGGTGGCCTCCGGCGAGAGCGCGGTGGGGCTCACCGGCTCGGTGGAGGGTGCCGCCGGCGCGGCCAGCGCTCACGCGCTGCGGATCGTCTACCCGGACCAGGCCGGGCGCGGCGCGGTGGTGCTGCCGACCGCGGTGGCGCTGCTCTCGCCCCCGGCCGGCGGCGCGCCGCCGGAAGGCGCGGCGCGGCTGGCGGCCTGGCTGGTGGGGCCGGAGGCGGAGCGGGTGCTGGTGGCGCGCGTGCCGGGGCTGCTCCCGCTCCGGCCCGACGTCCCGGTCCCGGTGGGCGTGGAGCCCGCGAGCAACCTCGTGGCGCTCGGGCTCGAGTGGGATCGCCTGGCGGAGGAGACGGCGCGGCTCGCCCCGCTCCTCGCGCGCTGGCCGGAGGGCGGGGCCGTCTCGCCTCATTCACCCTGAGTCAACGTCGACCCGGTCGAGAGGCCCCGATCGCGGCGCGCGCGGGACCAATCCGGCTTCACCCCGCCCCTGATGTGCTCGACCAGGGTTACGGGCCCCATATGGGGCTTAACCACGAGCCGTCGCGCACCGAGGCTTCTCCCCCGGCCGGGGTTCACGCACAGAAAATCGTGTGACTACAAAGAATTAGAAGATAGTTCCGATTGGGGGGTGGCAACCAGACGGGGCGTTATTATCGTCGACGAGGCCGATGACGGGCGACCAAGCAGGGGCGTGCGAGAGCACCCGATGCTCTGGCGAACGGATCGGCGGAAGCCCAACGCGGGCAATTTCCGGGAAGGAGCCACCATGGCCCAGATCGATACCGAGATCCTGACGCCGTTCGCCGCGAAGTTCATGGAAGGCACCAGCCTCACGCCCGCGGAGCGGGCCGAGGTGCTCCGCATCGCCCAGGGCTTCGCGTGCAAGGACTCCGCGGCGGCCGCGGGCGTGTCGCCCGAGACCATCCGCGCCCGGCGCAAGCGGATCTACCGCAAGCTCGACGTCCCGGGCTCCGGTGAGCTCCTGGCCAGCTTGCTGTCGCTCTCGCTCAAGATGCTCGCGAAGGGCGAGCGCCTCGAGCCGCGACCGGTCGTCCCGACCCAGCCGCAGCAGGCCGCGACCGCGCCCGCCACGGTGGTCGCCCGCTAGGCAGCCGGCTTCCCATCTCCGGCCGAGGCACTGGCCGGCCTCCAACATCCGGCCGAGGCACTTTTCGCGAAGCGAAATGTGCCCGGCCGCTCCTTGCCGGCTACACAGCCCGGCCGCTCCTCACCGCTACTCGCCGCCGCCAGCCTTCGCGAAGCGGAAGTGCTGCGCGCCGTCCGCGGCTCTACTTCCCGCCCAGCCACCGCGCCAGCCGGTCCGCCACCTGCGCCGGCGTGAACCCGTACTCCTCGGCGAGCGCCCGCTCCGGCGCGCTCGCGCCGAAGCGATCGATCCCGATCACCAGCCCCTCGCGCCCGGTGAGCTGCCACCACTCGAGGCCGCGCGCCGCCTCGATCGCCGCGACCGGCAGGCCCGGCGGGAGCACCGCCTCGCGCCAGGCCGCGGGCTGCGCGAGGAAGCACTCCAGGCACGGCACCGAGACGAGCCGGCCGATCCGCCCCTGCCGCGCGAGCGTCTCCAGGGCGGCCTGCGCGAGCGGGACCTCCGAGCCGGTCGCGATCACCGTGAAGGTCGCGCCCTCGGGCGCCTCCACCACGTAGCCGCCGCGCAGCACCGCCTCCGGATCGAGGCCGCCGGCGCGGCGCACGGGCGCGAGCTTCTGGCGCGTGAGGACGAGCGCGGTGGGGCCGTCGCGGCGCTGCAGCGCGTGCGCCCAGCCCAGCGCGGTCTCGGCGGGATCGGCCGGCCGCACCACGTGCAGCCCCGGGATGGCGCGCAGCGCGGTGAGGTGCTCGACCGGCTGGTGCGTGGGCCCGTCCTCGCCGAGGAAGATGGAGTCGTGGGTCCAGACGTAGATGGCCTGGAGCTTCGAGAGCGCGGCCAGCCGCACCGGCGGGCGCATGTAGTCGGAGAACTGGAGGAAGGTGCTGACGAAGGGGATGAACAGCCCGTCGTAGGCGAGGCCGTTCGCGATGGCGCCCATGGCGTGCTCGCGGATGCCGAAGTGGACGTTCCGCCCGCCGAAGCTGCCCGCGCCGACCTCGCCCGCGCCCTTGATCTCGGTGAGGTTCGACTCGGCCAGGTCGGCCGAGCCGCCCACCACGCTCGGCACCAGCGCCGCGACCTTCTGGAGGACGGCCTGCGAGAGCTTGCGGGTGGCGTCGGCGCCGGGGAGCTCGGCCAGCAGCCGCTCCACGATCCGCTCCGGCACCCAGCGCTCCAGGTGCGCGTCGAGCAGCGCCGCCTGCTCCGGGCTGGCCTTCCGCCACGCGGCCGCGGCCTGGTCCCACGCGCGGCGCTGCGCGGCCTTCCCGGCGCGGACCTCGGCGAAGTGCGCGCGCACGTCGTCGGGCACGAGGAAGCGCGGCTCGGTGGGCCAGCCCAGCGCCTTCTTGGTGGCCTCGAGCTCCTGCTCGCCGAGCGGCGCGCCGTGCACGCTCGACTTGCCGGCCTTGCCCGGCGAGCCGAAGCCGATGGTGGTGCGGACGCGGATCAGGCTGGGGCGGGAGAGCTCCGCCCTGGCGGCCTGGATGGCGCGGTCGATGCCGTCGCGATCGTGGCCGTCCACCGCCTGCACGTGCCAGCCGTACGCCTCGAACCGGCGCGTCACGTCCTCGCCGGTGAAGGTGATCGACGTCTTGCCGTCGATGGTGATCCCGTTGTCGTCGTAGAGGTAGACGAGCCGGCCGAGCTGGTGGTGGCCGGCGAAGCTGGCGGCCTCGGCCGAGACGCCCTCCATCAGGTCGCCGTCCGACACGATGGCGTAGACGAAGTGATCGGCGACCGGGTTGCCGGGCCCGAGCCTGGCCGAGAGCATGGCCTGGCCGAGCGCGAAGCCCACGCCGTTGGCGAAGCCCTGCCCGAGCGGGCCGCTCGTGATCTCCACGCCGGGGAGGTGGCCGAACTCGGGGTGGCCGGCGGTGCGGGAGTGGAGCTGGCGGAACGACTTCAGGTCGTCGATCGTGCAGTCGAAGCCGTTCAGGTGGAGCAGCCCGTAGAGCAGCATCGAGCCGTGGCCGGCCGACAGCAGGAACCGGTCCCGCCCCAGCCAGCGCGGCTCGGCCGGATCGAAGCGGAGGTGGCGGGTCCAGAGCACGTAGGCCATGTCGGCCGCGCCCATGGGCATGCCGGGGTGGCCGCTGTTCGCCTGCTGGACCGCGTCGGCGGCCAGCATGCGGAGGGTGTTCACCGCCTTCTCGACGAGCTCGGGGCGAGCGTTCGGCACGTGGGCTCCTGGGGGGGGGTAGGAGGGCGGAACATCGCCCACCAGACCGCCGAGATCAAGGGGCCCGGAGGCGGGCGGGCGACGGGCGGGCGAAGGGGTCACCACCAGCGACGGCGCAGCCAGCGCAGCACCGGCGCTCCGTCCGGCGGATCGTCCCTGGCCCGATCCCCGGCCGCGGCGCGGCGCTCGACGTCCTCGAGGACCGCGCGGAACCGCGCCTCGACGCCGCCCGGCGCGGCGCGCGCGGGCGGGCGGGCCGGCCGCGGGCGCTCGAGGTGCAGGAAGCGGCGGAGCTGGCCAGGCGCCACGGGCTCAGCTCCCGGGGCCAGGCTCGGGGGGAGAGGCGGGACGCGTCCGGGTCCGGGCCCACTCGCGCAGGCGCGCGATCTCCTCGCCGAGGGTGGTGGAGAGCGGCAGCGACTCCGCGAGCGCCCGCTCGAGGTGGGCCTGGGTGAGGTCGGTCCCCTCCGCGAAGGCGTCGTGGAGCCCGGAGATGACCGCCTGCTCGAGCTCGGCGCCGCTGAAGCCGGCGGCGCGGCCGGCCAGCAGGTCGAGGTCGAAGCCGGCGGGCGGACGGCCACGCCGGGCGAGGTGGATCTCGAGGATCTCGCGCCGCTCGGCGCGGGCGGGGAGGTCGACGAAGAAGATCTCGTCGAAGCGCCCCTTGCGCAGCAGCTCCGGCGGGAGCTGCTCGATCTGGTTGGCGGTGGCCACCACGAACACCGGGGCGGTCTTCTCCTGGAGCCAGGTGAGGAGCGACCCGAACACGCGGGCGCTGACCCCGCCGTCGCTCACCCCCGAGGACCGGCTCCCGGAGAGCCCCTTCTCGATCTCGTCCACCCACAGCACCACCGGCGCGACGCTCTCCGCGACGTGGATGGCGCGCCGCAGGTTCTCCTCGGAGGAGCCGACCAGCCCGCTGAAGATCCGGCCCATGTCGAGCCGGAGGAGCGGCAGCCCCCACTGCGCCGCCACCGCGCGCGCGGTGAGGCTCTTCCCGCAGCCCTGCACGCCGAGGAGGAGCAGCCCCTTCGGCTCGGGCAGGCCGAAGCGGCGGGCCGCCTCCGAGAAGGCGGCCCCGCGCCGCTCGAGCCAGGTCTTGAGGCTCGAGAGCCCGCCCACGTCGGCCAGCCGGCGGTCGGCGGCGAAGTACTCGAGGAGCCCGCTCTTGCGGATCACCTGCCGCTTCTCCTCCAGCACGAGCGGCACGTCCTCCCGCGAGAGGCGGCCGTCGCGGGCCAGCGCCTTCGCGAAGGCGCTCTCGGCCTCGGCGAGGGTGAGCCCGAGCGCGGCCCGGATCAGCTGGTCGGCGTCGTCGCTGGTGAGCTCGATCCGCCCGCGCTCCCCGCGACGGACCACGCTGACGATCTCCTTCAGGAGGTCGAGCAGGTCGTGGTAGCCGGGCAGCGGCAGGTCGAGCACCGAGATCTCCTTCTCGATCTCGGGCGGGATGACGAGCGTCGGCGCGAGCAGGATCACCGTCGTGTAGCTGGCCTCCAGCGCGAAGGCGAGCTCGCGCAGCGCCCGCACCACCAGCGGATCCTGCAGCCAGGGGTGAAAGTCCTTCAGCACCACCAGCGCCGGCTCGCCGAGCCGCTCGACCGCGGCGAGGACCTCGAGCGGCGCGCGGGAGGGCTCGGGCAGCGCGCCGCTCCCGCCTCCGCCGGGCGCGCGGTGGAGGCCGCGGGTGGCCGACCAGGAGACCAGCGCCTTCCCGTGCTGGTCGGCCAGGCGCTCCAGGATCGTCTCGGCCCGCTGCTCCTCGGGGGTGACGAGGTAGACCAGCGGGTGGCGCGCCCGCACCAGCAGATCGAGCTCCTGCACGAAGGGGGGCGGCGGCCGCGCCGGGGCGGCGGGGGCGGACATCCGGCGAGTCTACTCCGACGCGAGGAGCGCCACCGGGAAGTCCGCGAACAGCTCGGAGAGCGCGGGCGCGCCGCCCCCGTGCACGCGGCCGGTGACCACGTCCCGGAGCGGGAAGGGGACGCCGGGGAGGGGGAGCTCGCCGCGCCAGCGGACGGCGCCGCCGCCCTCGTCGAGGAGCGCCGTGACCAGCCTCGGCACGGCGCAGACCACGGCGCGCCCCTCGTGCAGGCGCGCGAAGGCGAACACGTGGCGCGCCAGCGGCCCGGTTGCCGAGAGCGGGCGGTGGTCGCCCTCCTCGAAGAGCGCGCGCGAGACGCGGCGGAGCCGGAGCGCCTCGTGGAGCAGGAGGAGCTTGGCCGTGCCGTCCGGCAGCCCCTCCGGCGAGCCGGCGCGGCGGGCCAGCGCGAGGCGTGCCTCGGACCCCTCGGCCAGGGCGCCCTGGATGGCCGCGAGCGCCCGCCGCCGCCGCTCGAAGTCGACCGGGCGCCGGTTGTCCGGATCGACCAGCGACAGGTCCCACAGCTCGGTCCCCTGGTAGACGTCGGGGACGCCGGGCGCGGCGCACTTCACGGCCACCTGCGCGAGCGAGGAGAGCCGCCCGGTGCGCGCCACCCGCGCGGCGAGCGCCGCGAGCTCGGCCACGAACCGGCGGCGAGTCGAGCGCCCCCTCGACGAAGCGCCGGACCGCCGCCTCGTACTCCTCGTCCGGGTTGGTCCAGCTGGTGTGGACCTTGGCCTCGCGGAGGGCCTTCTCCATGTAGCGCTGGATGCCGCTCGACCAGCTCGGCGTGGGCGGGCGTGCCGGCCTCGACGCCGCCGTCGGGCCAGGCGCCGAGCAGCGTCTGGTAGAGCAGGTGCTCGTCGCGGCGGTCCGGGGCGACGCGCCCCTCGAGCCGGCCGGCGTGGCGCCGGTTCAGCCGCGCCCAGCGGGCGAGGGCGCCGCGCAGCTCGCCGCGGGATCTCGGAGAGCGCGTCGATCCGGACGCCGCACGTCCTCGCTGCGCTTGGTGTCGTGGGTCGAGGTGGCGGAGAGCGAGCCGGGGAAGCGCTCGCGCCGCGCGGCCAGCAGCGCGTGGAGCTCGTCCGGCGACGTGCCGAAGCGGCCCGGGTCGCCGCCCACCTCGTTCAGCGAGACGAGCCGGACGTAGGTGTAGAAGGCGGTGTCCTCCACCGCCTTGGCGGTCACCGGCCCGGTCACCTGCTGCAGCTTGAGCGTGAACTCGAGCCACTGGTCCCGCTCCGCCTCGGAGAGGCGGTCCGGGTAGCGCTGCAGGAGCACGTCGCGGAGGAAGTCGAAGATCGACGGGTCGAGCATCGGGCTCCGCCGCCGCGCCCGCGCCAGGGTCGCCTCGACCAGGACGCCGGTCGCGCTCGTCCACCTCGGCCCGCCGGGTCACGTAGGTGCGGTAGACGGGGAAGAGCGCCACGTACTCGACCAGCGCGCGGGTGCAGCTCGTTCAGGGTGAAGTCGCGGGTGCGCCGGTCGGTCTCGCTGATGCGCGAGAGCCGGTGCGCGAGCATGTTCACCTCGCTCGCCATCGACGAGGACATGACCAGCCGCTTCTTCTCGGCCACCACCTCGCGGAAGTCCTCGCGCCGCCCGGCGAGCGCGCGCGCAGAGCGCGTCGAGGGCGCGCTCCGCGGCCGGGTCGACGAAGAGGCCGTTCACCGCGGCCAGGAGCTCGTAGCCGGTGGTGCCGTCCACGTCCCAGCCCTCGGGCATCCGCTCCTGCCCGACCAGCACCTTCTCGACCACCACGTAGAGCGGCCGCGGCGGGAGCCGGCCCGCCTCGAGCTCGGCGAAGATCCGCTCGAGGAGCAGCGCCTCGGTCCCCTCGTCGAGCGCGGCGCCGCGGGCGGCCGCCAGGCGCCGGGCCCCGCTCCACCAGGTAGGACGCCTGCAGCCGCCGGAGGTAGGCGGCGGGGCGTAGAGGCCGTCGGGGTGATCGATGCGCAGCCCGGTGGCGAGCCCGTCCCGGAGCAGGCCGAGCACCTTGCGGTGCGCCTCGGCGAAGACGCGCGGGTCCTCCATCCGGATGGCGGCCAGCGCGTTCACGTCGAAGAAGCGGCGGTAGTTGATCTCCTCGCCGGCCACCCGCCAGAAGGCGAGCCGGTAGGCCTGCGCGTCGAGGAGCCGCTGCAGCAGGTCGAAGCTGCGCGGATCGCCGGGGGCGCCGTTGAGCTCGGCCACGTTCCCGTCCACGAAGGCGCCGCACCGCCGGGCTCGCCTCGCAGAGCGCCGCCAGCCGCCGCTTCGCCACCTCCTTCTCGCGCGCCCGGTCGGCCACCGCCTCGGGCTGCGGTCTCGGTGCGCGGCGGCGAGCTTCTCGAGCGAGGTGCAGATCGACTCGAGCTCCTGGAGGTGGACGTCCTCCTCGCCGAGCCGCTCCCGTCAGCGCGTCGAGCCGGTGCCGGAGCACGAGCGGGACCGAGCGCGGCGCCACCGGGAAGAGGTGGTCGAAGTAGCGGACCACGAGGGCGCCGTCCTCGCGCGCGAGCCGGAGCTCGCCGCGCTCGAGCACCTTGCCGAACTGGTCGCCCAGCACCGGGACCAGCACCTTGTGGGCGAGCTCGGCCTTGAGCGGCGTCCAGTCCACGTCGAAGGCGGGGGCGTGGACCGACGACGGCCCGTTCTCGAGCACGTCCATCCACCAGCGCGTTGCCGGGCGCCGATCCCCATGTGGTTGGGGACGAAGTCGAGCAGGATCCCCATGCCGCGCGCGACGCAGGCCGCCGCGAGCCGCCCGTAGGCCTCCTCGCCGCCGAGCTCCGAGTCGAGCCGGGCGTGGTCCACCACGTCGTAGCCGTGCGTCGATCCCGGCGCGGCGGCCAGGACCGGCGAGAGGTACACGTCGGTGACGCCGAGCGCGTCGAGGTACGGCACCACCGCGGCCGCGGCGTCGAAGCCGAAGCCCGGGTGGAGCTGGAGCCGGTAGGTGGAGGCGGGGCGGCGCGTCCCGCCCTCGCCGCGGGCGAGCTCCGCCGCGAGCGCCGAGAGGAGCTCCTCCGCCAGCCCGACGTTCGCGACGCACGTCCCCACGGGGGCTCCCCTCCCCGTGCTCGCAGGGGGCCCTCACCCGCCGCGTCTCGCCCGCCCCGCCGCTCGCCCGCTCCGGGCCGCGAGCGCCCGGAGCCGCTCCCGCCGGCCGCGTCGCCGGCCAGCGCCGCGAGGTCCATCGGGCATCCGGTAGGTCCAGTTGTCGTCGGCCGACCGTGCCCGGGCACGTTCACGCGCTCGCGCGCGCCGAGCGCGTCCTGGAACGGCAGCAGCACCAGGTCCGAGCCGGCCGCGTAGATCATGCCGAGCAGCGCGTCGCGCACGCCCTCGTCGAAGCGGTCCGGCGCGCGCTCCCGCAGGCCCGAGAGCTGCGGCAGCGCCAGCAGCTGCGCCCGCTCCGCCGGCGCGAGCCCGTCGTACCAGTCCGCCAGCGACTCGGTGTCGTGCGTGCCGGTGGTGGCCACCGAGACGGCCGGCCAGCCGGCCGGATCGCGGAAGGCGGTCGCCGCCCGCCTCCCAGTTCTTCTCCCAGCGCTGGACCCGGTAGCCGGGGATCCCGAGCCGCTCGAGCGACGCGCGCACGAAGTCCGGGCACCGTGCCGAGGTCCTCCGCGACCACGCGCGCGCCCTGCGAGCAGGATCCGCGAGCACCCGCTCGCCGTTCGCGATCTGCGCCGGCTCGTCGGCCGGGACGAAGGCGGGCGCGCTGCCGTCGCTCGGGAAGTAGTAGGTGCGGTAGAGGCCGACCACGTGGTCGACGCGGTGGAGGTCGAAGAGGTCGGCCATCCGCGCGCGCGCGCCCGGTGAGCCAGGGGTAGCCCTCCCGCGCCATCACGTCCCACCGGTAGACCGGGAGCCCCCAGTCCTGGCCGGTCGCGCTGAAGGCGTCGGGCGGGACGCCCACGCGCGCGTCGAGCCGGAAGTCGCCGCGCCGGGCCCACACGTCGGCCGAGTCCGGCGCCACCATGAACGGGAGGTCGCCCCCGAGCTCGACGCCGAGCCGCGCGCGCGGCGGCGCGGGCGCGGCGCCACTGCTCCTCGGCCTGCCACTGGAGCCAGGCGAGGAACAGGATCTCGCGGGAGAGCCGCCCGCGCGCGTCGGCGAGCGCGCCCGGCTCGCGGTCGCGCAGCGGCGCCGGCCACTCGGTCCAGGGGCGCCCGCCCATCTCGCCGTCGTGGAGCGCGACGAAGAGGGCGTAGTCGTCGAGCCAGGACGCCTCCGCCGCGATGAAGTCCTCGAGGGCGCGGGCGCGGCCGGTGCGGCCGCTCCACTCGTCGCGCAGGAACCGCGCGAAGGCGAGCTCGAAGGCACGCCGCTTCAGCGCGCGGACGTCGTCCCAGCGGACCGCGGCTCGACGCGCGGGCCCGCCTCGAGGCTGGCCCGCTCGTCCGGGTCGAGCGCGTCGAGGCCGCCGGCGGCCTGGAAGTCCTCGAGCGCCTCCGGAGCCACGTAGACCGGGTCGAGCGCGAAGGCGGACAGGGCGCCGTACGGGCTGTGCTGCCCGCGCGAGGCCTCGTTCACCGGCAGGAGCAGGATCGACCGACAGGCCGGCGTCGTGGCACCAGCGCGCGAACGGGACCAGGTCGGGGATCTCGCCCACGCCCCAGTCGGCGGCGGAGCGGAGGGAGAAGAGCGGGAGGAGGACGCCTGCCTGGCGGGACATGGTTGGAGTAGTGTGTGTGGCGAACGCGCGCTCACAAGTTTTCGGCTCGAGGCGCGGACCGCCACCGCGATATCAGACGGGCGCCCATCCGGCACCCGACCTCCCGGGTCCACCCGTGTCCATCCGCGGTCGCTTCGCCCCCTCTCCCACCGGCGCGCTGCACCTCGGGAACGCCCGCACCGCGCTCCTCTCCTGGCTCGCGGCGCGCGCCGCGGGGGGCGCTTACGTCATGCGGGTCGAGGACCTCGATCGGCCCCGCGTCCGGCCCGGGGCTCGAGGCGCGACATCCTGGACGAGCTGCGCTGGCTGGGGCTGGACTGGGACGAGGGGCCCGACGCTGGGCGGTCCGGTCGGGCCTTACCGCCAGTCGGAGCGCTCCGCCGCGGTACGACGACGCGCTCGCGCGCCTGCGCGCGGCCGGGCTGGTCTACCCCTGCTTCTGCTCGCGCGCCGAGATCGCGCCGGCCGCCCGCGCCCCGCACGGCCCGGCCGACGAGGGGCCCCGCTACCCGGGACCTGCCGCGACCTCGCCCCGACGGAGGTGGCGCGCCGGCGCGGTGGCCCGCTCGCCGGCCTGGCGGCTGCGGGTGCCGGAGGGCCGGATCGCGTTCGAGGACCAGGTTCACGGAAAGTGCACGTACGACGTCGCGGCGGAGACCGGCGACTTCGTGGTCGCCCGGGCCGACGGCATCGCGGCCTATCAGCTCGCGGTGGTGGTGGACGACGCCGCCATGGGGATCACCGACGTGGTGCGCGGCGACGACCTGCTCCCGTCGACCGCCCGGCAGCTCCTGCTCTACCGGGCGCTCTCGCTGGCGGCGCCGAGGTTCGCGCACGTGCCGCTCGTGGTCGGCGAGGACGGGGCGCGGCTCGCGAAGCGCCACGGGGCCCTCTCGGTGGCCGACCTGCGGGCCGGCGGGGCGGACCCGGCGGCGGTGGTGGGGCTCCTCGCCGCGCTCTCCGGCCTCGCCCCGGCCGGCGCCCACCTCCGGCCGCGCGCGCTCGTGCCCGGGTTCGATCTCGCGCGCGTGCCGCGCGCGCCGGCGGTGCTCGAGGGGGCGCGGCTCGCGGCGCTCCTGCGTGAGGCGGGTCCGGCGAGCTCGGGGGTTCGGACACGAAGCCGTCGAAGCGCACGTCGGCGGTGTAGGTCCAGAGCCCGGCGAGCCCGGCGCCGCCGTGCGCGCTCGCGCTCGCGTCGGTGGCGGCGAGGCGCGGGACGCCGTCCACCAGCGCGACGAGCGAGACCGGCCCACCGCCGGTGGCCCAGCGTGAGCCGGGCGACGCCCAGCGATCGACGCTCGCCGGCGCCGAGGCGAGGACGGTGGGACGCCCGGCGTCGAGGCGCCGCAGCAGGAGCTGTCCGTCGTCCCTGAGGATGAGGTCGTAGCGATCGCTGGTCGTCGACGGCGCCGCGCAGGAAGACGCCCGCCTCGCGGCCCGGGCCCCGCGCGCACCAGCGCCTCGACCGTGCAGTCCGCGCACGGCGCCGCCGCACGGCGGTGGCGCGGTCCGGCGTGTACGGCGCCGGTGGAGACCGCGTTCCCATCGGCGCGATAGCCGCCGCGGACGGCCCAGTCCGGTCCGAGGCTGGAGCCCGTCCGGTCGAAGGCGTCGAGGAAGAGCACCGCGCCGGAGGTGGGCGGCGGCGGAGGCGGAGGCGGAGGAGGGGAGGAGGGAGGCGGGGGCGGTCGGGTGGCGGTGGCGGGGGCGGCTCGGGCGTCGCCGGACCACGCCAGCACCGACGCGAGCAGCTGCCCCCACTGCCCGTCGGCTGGCTGCGACGCGTAAAGCACCGGGATCCCGCTCGCCGAGCCGAGCGCCTCGGGGGCGGCGGGGTAGCACTTGAACGTGGACGAGCCCGTCCACCACCGTCTCCGGGCCGAGCGCGCCGCCCTCGAGCACGCGCGCGGCGAGGACGTGGCTCGATCCCGAGGACCACGGGCCGGTTGTAGAAGATCACGGTGGCGCCGCCGGCGCGGGTCACCGCCGGCTGGAGCGCCCAGTCCCCGCTCGCCGACGAGCAGCGTGCCGCTGCCGAAGGCGACGCCGTCGAAGTGACGGAGCCAGAGCCGCTCGGCCTTGTCCTTGTACGCGACGTCCGCGCCGCCGGCGCCGTCGGTCACCGCCGAGAGCGCCGCCCCGTGATAGATGCCCTCCGGGAACGCGCTCGCGAGCGGCGACCAGCTCGAGAGCGGCGCGTCGTCGTCGCGGACGCGGAAGCGCGCGGCGCCGGTGGCGGCGTGCGCGTCGTAGAGCGCCAGCAGGCGACCGCCGAGCGCGACGAGCCGGCCGCCGCCGCGGTTCGGCAGCCGATCGAGCGCGGGCTGCGCGACGAACCGGGCACCGCCGTCGACGCTCACCGAGACCACCGCGGTCGAGCTCCCGTCGGCCTCCAGCCGGAAGGCGATCACCCAGAGCCGGCCGGCCGAGTCGAGGGCGAGCGAGGCGCGCGAGTACGCGGTCGACGAGGAGGTGGCGTCGAAGACGCGGACGGCGGCTCGGGGAGCAGCTGGCCCGTGACGGGATCGAGCCGCCACCACTGGAACCAGACGTCGTGCCGGACCGATCCGAGAGAGTTGGGAGCTCTCGTAACGACCAGATCAGGGCCACGTCGTCGCCGACCTGGCACCAGGTCGGCGGTGTCGCGCTCGCTCCAGTCGCGCTGGATGTCCGCCTCGAAGCGCCAGCTGGCCGCGTCGTCGTCGGAGCGGAAGAACGCGAGCCCGTGCCCGTCGATGCCGTCGCGCTGGATGGCGACGAGCCAGTACGGAGGCGACCCGCCGGCGCGATGCGCACGAGGTGTCGCTGCGCGGGCAGGGTGAGCTGGTTTCCCCACTGCACGGGGCCGAGGGACGACGCGGCGAGCAGCGCGGCGAGGACGGCGGCGCCGAGGACGGGGACCATGTGCGACATGCTGCGGCGCCGCGGCGGGCGTCCGAAGCCTTCCGGACGGGGAGGCACGCTCCGGGACTCACGCGGAGCGGTCGGCCGGGCCCGGTCCGGCGCCCGGACGCCTACTCGGTGGTCACCGCGATCAGCGCCAGCGGGAGCTGCGGCATGGCCGGGTTGGCGAGATCGGCGGCGGCGCCGCTGAGGTGCAGCACCCGGCCGTTGCCGACGTAGTGCCCCGGGGCGGTGGCGGCCATCTCGAAGGTGCGGCGCCCGACGGTGCCGCGCAGGTGGCGCGCCGTGATCTCGAACCGCAACCGCGCCTCGCCGAGCATGCCCCCGATCTCGAGCACCTCGCCGGACCGCTCCACCGCGATGCTCACCCCCGCGCCGGAGATCCGCCCGGGCCGGACCTGCACCCGCAGGTCGCGGTCGCCGATGTGCCCGCCCCAGGTCCCCTGGTCGACGCGCGCGACGTTGACCCGCGGCCCCGAGACGCGCCAGCCATCGAAGGCCGCGCTCGAGCTCGCCACGCCCATGCCGCTCACCTGCACCTCGCCGAGGGCCTGGAGCTCGGCCGGCGCGGGGCCGGCCGGCGGCGGCGTGACGGCGACCGGGGCGCGCCCGGCGCCGGCGCCACCGGCGGCGCAGGCGGCGAGGGCGAGCAGGGTGGGAGCGGCGAGGGCGAGGGCGCGAGGGCGCATGTTGGACTCCTCCTGTGCGCGGCATGGTACACGCGCGCCGGGGGTGAGCCCACCTCGCGGCCGGTCCCCGGCGGGGCGAGGAGCACCAAGGGTGAAGCGTGCGCCCGGCGGACCGGGTGGACTTCACCGGCGGTCAACGCGCCTCGGCGGCCGCGGCGAGCAGGGCGTCGTTCTCGGCCGGGGTGCCGACCGAGATCCGGATGCAGCCCTCCAGCCCGAGGTTGTGATCCTGGCGCCGGACCAGCAGGCCGCGCGCGAGCAGGTGATCGAAGGCCGCCTTGGCGTCGGGCGTGCGGACCAGGAGGTAGTTCGCGGCGCTCGGGTAGGGCCGCCAGGTGGGGTGCGCGGAGAGCCCCTGGAACAGCCGGTCGCGCTCTGACCGGATCCTCGCCGCCAGCTCGGCGACGTACCCCGGCGACTCGAGCACCGTGAGGAGGATGGCGGCGGTGTGCGCCGGGATGCAGAAGGGCGCGACGCAGGCGCGCACGACCGACGCGACCTTCGGCGCCGCGAGCAGGTAGCCGGCGCGGATGCCGCCGAGGGCCCAGGACTTGGAGAAGGTCCGGAGCAAGGCGACGTTGGGATTTCCGCGCGCGAGCGGCCGCGCGTCGGTGCCGGCGAAGGCGTGGTACGCCTCGTCCACCACCAGGAGCGCGTCGCGCGCCCGCGCGCGCTCGGCCAGCTGCTCGACGGCGCCGGCCTCGAAGAGCTTGCCGGTGGGCGCGTGCGGGTTCGGAAGGAAGAGCACGCCCGGGGGCCCGTCGAGCGCCTCGAGCAGCTCCGCGAGCGGCAGGGCGAAGCCCTCGCCGAGCGAGACGCCGCGCCAGGGCGTGCCGGTGGCCCGCGCGCCGCCGCGGTAGTACGGGAAGGCCGGGACCGTGTCGATCACCTGGCGGGCCGCCATGGTCAGCGCGAGCACGAGCACGTTGGAGCCGGGGGCGATCACCACGCCCTCCTCCGGCCAGCCCTCGTGGCGCGCCACCGCGGCGCGGACGTCCTCGGCGTGGAGCTCCGGATAGCGGTTCCAGGGGATGCGGGCGAGCCGCTCGAGCGCGCGGGCCTTGAGCTCGGCGGGGAGATCGTCCGGGCTCTCGTTCTGGTCCAGCTTCAGGCGGGCGTCGACCTTCGTGTAGGGGTAGTCGGCGACCGAGGCGAGGTGTGGCTTGAACGCGTTCACGCGCGGGAGGCTAGCACAGCCGTCGGCGCTCCTCCCCCGTCTGGCGTCCGCGCGGGCGCGTCCGGAAGTCCCGACAGCCGGGGGCCCAAGCCCGCGAGATCCCGCGTGGCAGGGCCTGGCAAGCGCCGTGCAGAAGTGTCCGTGCGGGTGGCCGGACGGACGGCCCCAACGACAAAGCAAAAGGAGAAGGTCATGGCCAAGAACAAGTTCCCCGCTCTCGTCGGTGCCGGCATCGGTCTCGCGCTCTTCCTCGCCGTCGCGCTCCTCCCCGCGGTCCTCTACGGCGGCTACGCCGGCGTGCTGCTCGCGGGCGGCATCTTCGGCACCCCCGTCACCGCCACCATCGGCCCGCGCGTCCTGATCGCCTTCGGCATGCTGCTCGGCGTCACCGCGGTCGGCTCGCTCTTCGCCGTGGCCGGCGCGGCCGCCGGCGCCGCGGTGGGCGCCCTGCTCGGCACCACGCCCCACGCGGCCAAGGCCGTCGAGAAGGCGTAGCCAGCGCAGGTCGCGAGCTCCGTTCCGACACCCGAGGAGCCCCGGTCCGGCCTGGACCGGGGCTTCGCCGTCTCCGGCGCCGCTCGGCCGTTCGCGGCGGTGCGGCGGATCACCGCGTCCCGGCGCGTGCCGTCCGGGTGCAGAGTCGGAGGGGCCGTCACCCTCGTCGGCGGGTCCAGACAGCTGCACCTGCAACCGCGCGAGAGCACGAGCCCGGCCCGCTGGCAGCCCGCGTGCAGTGGATCGGGGTGGATGGCCGAACGGACGGCCCCGGTGACAAGGAGAAGGCCATGACCGCCAGGACCCCGAAGCTCTCGAAGACCCCCGCCCTCGTCGGCGCCGCCATCGGGCTGGTCGCCTTCCTGGCCGCCGCGCTCCTGCCCTCGCTGCTCTACGGCGGCTACGCCGGGGTGATGCTGGCCGCCGCGATCTTCGGGGCGCCGGTGGGCGCGGGCGGCATCGCGGGCGCCATCATCGTGGCCGGGATGGTGTTCGCGGTGGTGGTGGTGGCCGCGCTCTTCGCCCTGGCCGGCGCCGCGGCCGGCGCCGCGGTGGGCGCCCTGGTGCGCGCCGGGACGGTCGAGAAGGCGAAGGCCGCGGAGCGCTGAGGCTGAATAGCCGGTAAGGAGCGGCCGGGCACATTTCGCTCCGCGAAAAGTGCCTCGGCCGGGGGTCGAATGCCGGCTAGCCGAGCGCCGACTCGAGCGTCGCGACGAGGTAGCGGGCCGCGAGCGCCACCGTCCGGGCGCCGCCGCCCGCGCTCCGCGCGACGTTCGGGGCGACCTCCATCACGTCCCCGCCGGCGAGCTCCACCTCGCGCCCGAGCCGCCGCACCAGCTCCTCCACGAAGTCCGGCTCGAGGCCGCCCGGCTCGGGCGTGCCGGTCGCGTCGGCCTGCGCGGCGTCGGTCCCGTCGATGTCGTTCGAGAAGTAGACCGAGGTGGCGCCGGAGGCCCGCACCTCGGCCACGATCGCCTCGAGCGCGGCGCCGGGATCCCGCCGCACCTCGTCGGCCCAGAACTGGCGCACCCCCAGCGTCGACTCCCAGTGCGCGCGGTCGCGCGCCGAGGCGCGGGTGCCCACCTGCACCAGCCGCCCGCCGCGGCCGAGCAGCTCGTTGGCGTGGAACGACCAGGTGCCGAAGCAGTAGCGGACGCCGAGCCGCTCCGGGAGCAGGTCGGTGTGCGCGTCGACCTGCACGATGGCCGAGGCCGGGGCGCGACGCGCCGCGAGCGCCTTCACCACCGGCCAGGCGCGTCGAGTGGTCGCCGCCCAGCGCGAAGACCTTGCGCGCGCGGGTTCACGGCCAGCAGGAGCCCGAGCGCCCGCTCCGCGATCGACAGCGGCGAGACCGGCAGCGCGGCCGCCTCGTCCGGCGGGAGCGCCGGGTAGAGGGCCCGTCGCGAGGCGGCGAGCTGCGCCTCGGAGAGCATCTCGTCGTGGAGCAGCTGCGGGATCACGAAGACGTCGCCGAGGTCGACCAGCCCGGCCGCGCGGAGCCGCGCGGCGAGGCCCGGGTCGTCCTCCGCCAGCCGGGCCCGGATGGCCGCCGGGCCCAGGTTCGCGCCGCGCTGGAGGCCACCGCCCGCGTCGGACGGGATGCCGAGGAGGACGGCCGCGGGCGGTGGCCGCCTGGGCGAGGTCCTCCCGCCAGCGCGCCTGTACCTCCTCCTCCGAGCGGGCGCCGTAGAGGCGTCGCTGCAGCTCGAGCTGCTCGGCCTTGCCGGTGGAGACGAGGTGGATCCCGCCGCCGGCCGGGCGGAGGAGCTGCGCCAGGGTGTCGACGAGGGTCACGGCGAGAGCCTAGCCCGGGGTCCGCGTGGCCGCACGCGCGCGGCGGTCGGCGGGGTCGCGGACCCTCGACCGGCCTCGCGCGCGCGCCCGCGCCGGTCACCCTCCACGCGTGAGCAGGAAGGCGGCGAAGGCGCAGTCGGTGCGGCTGACGTGGTCCTCGAGCCAGCGCGAGAGGAAGGCGCCGACGCGCACCGGCTCGAGGCCGGGGCCGTTGCGCCGCTCGTGCTCGGTGGAGAGCTGCACCAGGTGCTCGATGAACGACTCGTGCTCGGCCCGGTGCTGCACGTAGCCGGGGAAGTCGACGTCGCGCATCCAGGCCTCCTCGGCGCCGAAGTGGGTGACGCAGTAGAGGCGGAGGTACGACAGCATGATCCCGACGTCGCGGCGGGAGCTGTTCGCGAGCGCGTCCAGGAACCGCTCGGCCCGGCGGAAGAGCTCCTGGTGCTGGGCGTCGATCTCCTCGATGCCGACCGCGAGCGCCGGCGTCCACCTGACCATGCCCGCCTCCCATTTCCGCGGCGGGACCGGCCCGCCGGAGGGGCAGGAGACTATCGCAGGCGCGCGCCGCGCGCCCCCTCCCGGGCGGGCGACGGATCGCCGCGGTTGCGCGGGATCACTTCCGTGCGGCGCGCCTGCGTTCACCGGCCGTGCAGTCGCCGACCAGCAGGTCCGCCTCCTCCGGCCCCCCCCACCCCAGGAGCGCCGGGTTCTTGGGCTCGAAGAAGATGGCGGACAGGAAGAACTGGGCGATCTCGTCGCGCACGCGGGCGGCCAGGTCCGCAGGAGAGCGGAGGTCGTCGCCGCGCGGGTGCTTCACCGGGACCGCGACGATCCGGTCGTTCCGCACCCGTCCGCTCGAGCGCGAGTCCTGCTCCAGCCGGACCACGCCGATGGGGCGGCACGGGACCACCACCCCCGGGAAGCTCACCGCGTCCCAGTAGACCAGGGCGTCCACCGGGTCGCCGTCCTCGGCGCAGGTCCCCGGGACGAAGCCCCAGTCGTAGGGATAGGAGAGGCCGAGCGGCAGCGGCCGGGAGACGGTGACCACCCCGAGGGCGGTGTCGTACTTGAGCTTCACGCACGCGCCGCGCGGCGACTCGATCACGACGCGCAGGTCGCCGTTCGCGTCTCGCGGCGGGAGCCGGGCGAGGTCGGCCATCCTGATTTCATGCCCAGGGACGCCGGCCTCGGCAACGGATCCGTGGGCACGACCCCGCCGGGCAGGAACCCCGCCCAGGATCCGCTCGGCGCGACCACCTTGGGGCCGGGACGGGGAGGGCTGGTTACTCGAGAGGATCGTCCAGGCAGCCGGCGGACGGAGGCGGTCATGAACGAGAAGAGCGAGCTCGTCCCGGTCGCGTCCTTCGAGAACCTCTCGGAGGCGGAGGTTGCCCGTAACCTCCTCGAGGCGGAAGGGATCGAGGTGGTGGTCCAGGATCGCCCGCTCGCCTCGCTGCTGCCGCCGGTGGCGCTCGCCAACGGCGGCATGGTGCTCCTGGTGGCGCCGGAGGAGCTGGACAAGGCGCGCGAGGTGCTGGCCCAGCCGGACGTGCCGGAGGGGGAGGCGCTGGCGGTGCCGGAGGACGGCCCTTAAGGAGCGGCGGGGCACACTTCGCTGCGCGAACTGTGCCCCTGGTAGCCGGTAGGGAGCGGCCGGGCACATTTCGCTTCGCGAAAGTGCCTCGGCCGGAGATCGAATTCCGCTAGCCGGCCACGCGCGCACGAGCTCGACCAGCGTCCGGACCGCGAAGCCGGTGGCGCCCTTGCCGACGTAGCCGCGCTCGCCGCCGGCGTGCGACGGCCCGGCGATGTCGAGGTGGGCCCAGGGGGTCTCCTTCGCGAACGCGTGCAGGAACAGGGCGGCGGTGATGGCGCCGCCCCAGCGCTCGCCGGTGTTCTTCATGTCGGCGCGGTCGCTCTTGAGCTGCTCCTCGAGCGCCTCGGTCAGCGGCATGCGCCACACGTCCTCGCCGGCCGCGCGGGCCGCCGCCGAGCACCGCGTCGGCCACCGGCCGTCCGGGCCGAACAGCCCGGCGGTGGTGTTCCCGAGCGCGACCATGCAGGCGCCGGTGAGCGTCGCCACGTCGACCATCGCCGCCGGCGCGAGCGTCCTCGCGGCCCAGGCGAGCACGTCGCCGAGCACGAGCCGGCCCTCGGCGTCGGTGTTGGTGATCTCGACCGTCTTGCCGTCGAAGGCGCGTCAGCACGTCGGACGGCTTGTAGGCGCGGCCGCCCGGCATGTTCTCGCAGGCGCCGAGCACCGCGTGGACCGGGAAGGCCGGCGCGAGCGCGGCGACCACGCGCATCGCGGCGAGCACCGCGGCGCTCCCGGCCATGTCGGTGTTCATGGTGACCATGCTCTCGGTCGGCTTGAGCGAGAGGCCGCCCGAGTCGAAGGTGATGGCCTTGCCGACCAGCACCAGCGGCCGCCTTCTCGCGCCCGCGCCCTTCGGGAGGTAGCTCACCTGCACGAGCCGCGGCGGCTCCGCCGAGCCGCGCGTCACGCCCGAGGAACATCCCCAGCCCCAGCGCCTGGATCTCCTTCGGCCCGCGGACCTCGACGGCGAGCCCGGCGTCCTTCGCGAGCGCGCACCGCCGCCTCCGCGAGGTGCGTGGGGGTGCAGTCGGCCGGGCCGAGGTTCACGAGGTCGCGCGCCCAGGCCACCGCCGCCGACGACGCGCCCGGCCAGGTCGACGGCCTCCTTCAGCGCCGCGCTCTGCTCGGCGCCGGCGGGGACCGCCACGACGACCGGGGCGAGCCCGGCCGGCCGGTCCTTGCCGGTCTTGTAGCGCTCGAAGGCGTAGGCGCCGAGGAGCGCCCCCTCGGCGAGCGCGCGCGCCGCGCCCGGCAGCGCGCCGTCGCCCAGCTCGGGCGTCGCCAGCGCGATCGACCGCGCGCCGGCCTTCACCGCGGCGCGGCCGGCCTTCCCGGCGGCGACGCGGAGCGGCTCGCACCCCTCGCGCGGCAGCGCGGCCGCGCGCCCCGGCGCGCGGGCCCGATCCCGGCGAGCGCCACGCGGCGCGCCGGGATCCGGCCCGAGGGTGGCGAGCGCGAGCTCCTGGCCCGGCCTTCCCCTCGAAGCGCTCGGCGCGGGCCGCCGCGAGCAGGGCGCCGTCCAGCCGGCCGTCGAGCGCCTTCACCCATCCGGCGCCGCCGCCGCGCACCTCCTCCTCGAACACCGGCAGCACCAGCGCGTCGGCGTCGACCTGAAGCGCCGCCGTGCCCGTCGCCTTCACCGAGATCCCGTCCCGCGCTCGCGCCATTCGGCTCCCTCCCGTGTGGGAGCGTCGTTTAGCACGACGGCCGGGCCGGGCGACGCGCCGAGGCCCCCGCGCGGAGGGGACGCGCCTACCGGACCGCCTCGATCCGCCGGGCCGCCTGGGCCGCCTCGGACGCGCCGCAGGCGAGCGCGCGGCTCTCCCGGCCGAGCAGGCCGCGCCGCGCGGTGCGGGCCGAGGCCGCGTCCCGGAGCGGCGGCAGCGCGGCCGGGTCGCCGAGCTCTCCCAGCCGGCGCGCGGCGGCCCGGCGGACCTCGCACTCCGGGTCGGAGAGCAGCGCGCCGTAGGCCGCTGGCCGGTCCACCCGCTCCTCCGCGCCGAGGTCGCGCAGCAGCGCGAGCGCCCGGAGCCGCTGCAGCCCCGGGCCGGCGCGGGCGGCCTCGACCAGCGCCGGCACCGCGTCCGCGCCCACCTCGCGCAGCAGGAGCGCCGAGCGATCGGCGACGCTCCGCTCGCGGCCCAGGTCCGGCGGCGAGATCCGCCAGCGCCTCGGCGTCGAGCGGGCCGGCCTCGCGCGCCGCCCGGTAGCCGTCGATGCCGTCGGCGATCTGCCCGGGGATGCGGTGCAGCGCCCGCCCGCGCAGCAGGAGCAGGGCGTGGTCGTCGGGCCGGCTGCGCAGCGCCGCCTCCACCACCGCGCGGGCGTCCCCGGCGCGGCCGTCGGCGAGGTGCACCCGCGCCTCCGCCAGGGGCCGGCCGCGATGGGAGAGGACCGCGAGCGCGACGAGGGCGGCGAGCGCGGCGCCCGCGGCGAGCGCGGCGGCCCGGCCCGGATGCTCGCGGAGGAGCCCGTGCGCGCGCCGGAGGCCCCCGCGGGCGTGCGCGTCGAGATGGCCCGCCCGCCCCCGCGCCGCCGCGAGGACGCGGCGGGTCCGCCGCGCGAGCGAGGCGGAGACGGCCGCGGACGCGCGCGTCCAGGTGGCCGCCAGCGTGGTCGCCCTCGCCCTCGCCGGCCGCGCGCCCGGGGCGGCCGGCGTGAAGGCGAACGGCGCGCCCGCGCCCGCGGGCGGCGCGGGCGTGGCGCCGGGCGGCGCGACGAAGGAGGTGCCGAGCGCGGCGGCGAGGTCGTCGCGGAGCGCGCCGGCGGTCGGGTGGCGCGCGGCGGGGTCCTTCTCGCAGGCGCGCGCGATGGTGGCCGCCAGCCCCGGCCAGGCGGCGAGCTCGGGACGGGCCGAGGTGAGCGGGGGCACCGGCTGGGTGGCCTGCATCATGAGGAGGCCGCGCGGATCGTCGGCGCTGAAGGGGTGACGGCCGGTCAGCGCGCGCCAGCCGATGAGCCCCACCGAGTAGAGATCGGCCCGCCCGTCCACCGCGCCGCCCGAGGCCTGCTCCGGGGCCAGGTACTCGGGCGTGCCGACCACCATCCCGGCCTGCGTGGAGGACCCCGAGACCGGATCGGCGATCTTCGCGATCCCGAAGTCGAGGACCTTGGCCACCTCGCGCCCGCTCGCGCTCCGCGCCAGGAACACGTTCTCCGGCTTGAGGTCTCGGTGGACCACCCCGAGCCCGTGCGCGGCCTCGAGGCCGCCGCACACCTGCCACAGCACCCGCACCACGTCCTCGGGGCGGAGGGTCCCCTCGCGCCGCAGCCGGTCGAAGAGGCTCTCGCCGACCAGGAGGTCCATCACCAGGTACAGGTAGCCGTCGCTCCGCGCCGAAGTCGGTGACGTGGACGATGTTGTCGTGCTGCAGCGCGCTCGCGATCTCGGCCTCGCGCCGGAAGCGCTCGACCAGCTCGGGCGAGGCGGAGAGGTCGGGACGGAGGACCTTCACGGCCACGTCCCGGCGCAGGTGCACGTGGCGCGCGCGGAAGACCGCGCCCATCCCGCCGGTGGCGAGGTGGGCCAGGAGCTCGTACCTGCCGTCGAGCGTGGCGCCGAGGAGCGCGCGCGGCTCGAAGCTGGGCGGGGCGGGATCGGATCCGGCACGCGCCGCGGATTCTAACCCGGAGCGGAGCCCCGACCGACTTCGCGGCGGGGCCGCGTCCATCCTCGCACCGCGACGTACCCCCGCTCCGGTGAGGCCCCGAGGGGCCGCCTCAGGCGGCGCGCGCCCTCGCGCAGGACCGCCGTCATCAGCGCCCGGTCGAGCCGCTCCGCCACGTGCCGCCACAGGAAGCGCGCCGCGACCCGGGCCCGCCCGCGCGCGCCCATGAGGCGCGCCCGCCGTGGCTCCGAGAGCAGCCGCTCGAGCGCGGCCGCGAGCTCCACCGCGTCGCCGGGCGGGACGAGCAGGCCCGTCTCGCCGTCGCGGATGATCTCCGGCACCGCCTCGACGCGGGTGCCGACGCAGGGCACGCCGCAGGCCATCGCGTCGAGGAAGGCGAGCCCGAACGGCTCTCGCAGCGTGGGCAGGGCGAAGACCGTCGCCTGCGAGAGGAGCGCCGGCAGCTCCGTCCAGGTCGACCGGGCCGAGGTGGAAGGCGCCCTCGGGCAGGCGCCGGCGCGTGGCGCGGGCCGGCGATCAGCAGCCGCGCCCTCGGGACGCGCCGCCGGACCCGGGCGAAGGCGTCGAGCAGGATGGGCCCGCCCTTGCGGCCGAAGTCCTTGCCGACGAAGAGGACCGTCCGCCCGTCGTCGCGCCGCGGCGCCTCCGGCGGGAACACGTTCGCGCCCGCGCCCACCACCGCCACGCGCGCCGGATCGACGCCGTAGTCGCGCGCGAGCGACCGCGCCACGTTCTCCGAGAACGCCGCGATCACGCGCGCGCCCCGGTAGACCGCCGCCTCGCGGGCGCGCCAGCCGGGCCCGTAGTCGGGCGGCGCCGCGAGGCCGGCCCGCGGCCACGCCGGGCTGGCCTGCGCCAGCGCGCGGGTGTGGTCGAGGAGCAGCGCGTACGGGAACGGCGGCGGCAGCCCAGGGGCGAAGAGCGCGCCGTTCTGGAGCACCAGGTCGGGCGTCGGGCGCGCCGCGCGCAGCGCCTCGCCCGCGGCGCGCGCGTGGAGGTCCCAGGCGTAGGTGGTGTTCCAGCGGTGCTCGAGGGCGACGCGCGCCGAAGCGCGCGGCCGCCAGCGCGAGGTGCGCGAGCACCCGGGGGCCAGGCCGCAGCCGCCGCGTGGCTGGATCCCGCGGCTCGAGCTCGCCCGTCGCCGCCACGAGCCGGACGTCGTGTCCCCGCTCCCCGAGCGCGCCGGCGATCGCCCCCGTGACGCCGCTCTGCACTCCGTAGTGGACGTACGCGATCGCTAGCCGATCCCCTCTCATTCTCCTCCTCTCCCGCCCATCAAGCTGCGGTGAGGGCGGGAGAAGGGGAAGCCTGCGGGGGGCTCACGCCGCCCAGTCCGCCTGCGCGGCGGGCGATGGGGCGGGCGCTCCTGCGTGACTGTGGGTGGATGAGGTGGCCCCGACCGCGGACGCCCGCCCCGGGTCGACCAACACCCAGACCACGAGGCCGCCCCCGCCGGGCCAGCCCTCGCTCGGCAGTTTTCCGACGCCCCCTCGAAAATCAGAGGCCGGCCGGCCGCTCGCCGTGGCGCGCGGTCACGACGGTGTGGATGCCGCCGCGAACGGAGAAGTCTCCCACCACCTCGAGGAAGCGCGGCGCGAGGGCGGCCACCAGATCGTCACAGATGCGGTTGGTGACCGCCTCGTGGAAGGTGCCCTCGTCGCGGAAGCTCCAGAGGTAGAGCTTCAGGCTCTTCAGCTCGACGCAGCGCTGGTCCGGGACGTAGCGGAGCCGGATGGTGGCGAAGTCGGGCTGCCCGGTCATCGGGCAGACGCAGGTGAACTCCGGGCACTCCATCGCGATCTCGAAGGGGCGACCCGGCTTCGGGTTCGGAAAGGTCTGCAGCTCGCGCGAGGGCTTCGTGGACATGGGTCGAGTCTTCCAGGGGATGCGATCGGAGGCCGGGCCTGTCGGGATTGCGGCAGGCCGTCTGAAATCGTTACAGCGCTCGTCATCCGCCCCGACGCGAAGCCCCTGTAACGTTGACCGTGGAGCGAAGGCAAGCGGATTGCTTACCCAGCGGGCGACTCGAACGCCACCCACGGAGGACTGACATGACGCCCAAGGCTCGCCGCCGGACCCCGAAGCTGTCGCCTCGGCCTCTCGTCACGACCCTGGGAGAGCTCATCTCGGCCGCTTACGAGGCCGTGCCCGGGATGGGCGAGAAGCGGCTCGAGCGCGCGCTGTGGCTGCTCACGCGCTCGCGGCTGGCGCGCCACATGAGCCCCCACGTGGAGTTCGTCCCGTAGCCAGCGGACTCCAACCTCCGGCCGAGGCACCTGCCGCGAAGCGACATGTGCCCGGCCGCTCCTGCCGAGCGCTGGCCGGCCGCTGGCGCGCGGGCCTGGCCTACTCGAACGGGACCCGGCACCGCGGGCAGCGACGCTCGCGGGTCGGCGCGGGCCCACCCGGGCGCTCGGCGAGCCACTCGCTCCGCAGGCGCGCCAGCGAGGCGCCGCACGTCGGGCAGCGGGGCACCGAGGTGACGAGCGCGAAGCCCGCGAAGAGGAGTCCCAGGACCCCGATCACCGCCCCGCCGCGCCAGCCAGCGCCGGCGCGGGCCACCAGCAGCCCCAGGAGGACCGCGCTCGCGATCGCCCACGGCACGAGGCGGCGCGAGCCCTGCGCGCGGGCCAGCTCGCGCTCGACGTCGCGCCAGCGGACCGGTCGGGCCGCGGAGGTCAGAACGCCGCCAGCGCCAGGATGAGGAGCACCAGCGCCTCGCCGGTGATGAAGCCCGAGGCGAGCGGCGTGTTGTAGATCTCCTCGGTGCGGGGCGAGAGGCGCCGCCACAGGTCGGAGACGATCCCGCCGATCACCATGGGGAAGACCGCGAAGCCGGGGATGAGCATCCCGAGACCTATCGCGGTGGGGGAGGGGACGTAGCGGCCGAAGCGCGGATTCGACTCGAGCACCGTCAGGACCACGCCCACCACGAGCGCGATCAGCAGGGCGTACAGCGCGCTCGGCGGGAGCGCGCCGAAGCCCTGCGAGAGCAGCTCGGCGAAGCCCGCCCACTTCACGCTGATGGGAGAGGTGAGGCCGCCCTCGCCGCCCACGCCGTACCTCGCGCGCACGGCGGGGTAGGCGATGGAGACCGCCAGCGCGCCGACCGGGACGCCGATGAGCTGGAGGATGGTGAGGTTGCGGTTGGTCGAGCCGACGATCTTGCCGGCCCGGTAGTCCTGCATCAGGTGCTCGCCGTTGGCGGCCACCGAGCCGCTCATCCCCGAGCCGATCATGTTGATGGGGACGTGGCCCGGCGCGAGCACCGCGAAGACCGCTTGCATCACGTTCGCCATGGCGCTGATGGGCGCCCAGTTGGTCTCGCCCAGCACCCGGATGCCGACCAGCATCAGGATCACCGAGAGGCCGATCGAGACCAGCGACAGCCAGACGGGGAAGCCCAGCGAGATCTTCTGGATCACGACCAGCGCCGTCCCGCTGGCCAGGACGCCCCACAGGACCCAGCGCATGGGGAAGTCGCCGCCGTCCGAGGCGTCCTTGGCGGAGAGGCCGCTGAAGGTCTTCGCGACGACCCGCCACTTGAGCACCAGGGCGGCCAGGCCGCCCGCCACCATGAGGCCGGTGGCCGGCCACATGATCCAGCGCTGCAGGACCATGTTGAAGGTGATCTCCGGGACGAGGCCGAGGCGGTAGAGCGGGCCCGGGGCGATGATCCAGGCGAGCACCATCCCGAGCCCCATCGACAGCGTCACTCGCAGGCCGACCAGGAGCCCCGCGCCGAGCGAGAGGACGCCCAGCTCCGACCCGAGCCGGAGCGCCTCCGCGTGCGGGGTGAGGAAGCGGAAGGCGACCGCCTCCGGGATCCACCCGAGCGCCTGGCGCACCAGCACGAAGGCCGCCGAGATGGCGCCGCCGATCCCGAGCGCCGCCACCCGGGGCCCCGCCTCCTTCGGCCCCTGGTCGAGCACCAGCAGCGTCTCGCCCGCGGCGGTGCCGTCGGCGAAGGGGAGGTTCTCCTGGTCGATGTAGTGCTTGCGGAGCGGCACCGCGAGGAGCACGCCGAGCAGGCCCGACGGCGCCAGCCAGGCGAAGATCTGCAGCGGGGTGAGGTGCAGGTTCAGCAGCCCGCGCGCGTTCAGCATGTCGATGGCGGCCAGGACCACCGCCATGAACCCCACGCCCGACCCGGCCGCCGTGCCGGCGGTCTGGACCAGGTTGTTCTCCCAGCGCGTCCCCCGCCGCCCCGTGACGAGGCCGATGAGCGAGATGACGATGAAGCCGAGGAACGCGCTCACCACCGACATGTTGGGCCCGTAGCCGATCCGCAGGACCACGGTCGGCTCGGCCGCGCCCATCAGCGCCGCGACCAGCACGGCGATGCACACCGCGCGCACCGTCAGCTCGCGATGCGGCTTCACGGACGGCGTCGGGGCCGGCGGGACGATCTGGGCGGGTTCACGCATGTGGGGGCGAATCTAACGCGCGCGCCCCGGGCGGCCAATTCAAAGGCCCGGCGGCGCGGGGCGGCCGGCGCGCGCCCGGCCGGCGTCCGGGCGCCGGCGCTCGCGCCGCTGCGCGGCGGTGCCCGGGGCGAGCGGCGCCGCGTCGAGCCCGGTCGCGGCCGCCGCGGTCTCGCGCCGAGCCGGGTCCGACGCCCGCCCCGGCGCGTCGATCCCTGCGACCGCTCGATCGCCCGGCCCGGCCGCCGCCGCCGGTCCCACCACCAGCACCCGCGCCGCGGTGTCGCCGCGGGGCGCCGGCAGGTACAGGTGGTAGCGGCCGGCGCGCGCGGCGTGCCGGTAGCGCGCGCGGATCTCGGCGATCGGCGCCGGCCCGAGGTTCCCGCGCGCGTACCAGGCCTCGGCCGCGGGATCGGAGAGGTCCTGGAAGAGCACCACCGCGGGCAGCTCGCGCGCGCGGAGCGCCTCGAGGAGCGGCCGGGCCACGCGCGGATCGCGGGCCGCGGCGAGGCGGAGCATCCACGGATCGAGCAGCAGCGGCCGTGCGCCCGCGAGGAGCGGCACCAGCGGATCCTCGGAGAGGATCGGCCCGGCCGGCGCGGCCGCGAGGACCGCGCGCAGCTCGGCCAGGCGCGAGGACCGCGCGTCGTCGCGCCAGAGGGCGCCGGACAGCAGCGCGCCCCCCAGGGCGGCGAACGGCGCGAGCTTGCGGGCCACGTCGGGCGCCTTCCCCGCCGCCGCCGAGCAGGCGCCGAGCGTCACCGCCGCGGCGACCTCGACCTCGAGCAGGTGGTTCACGCCCGTGCCGGGCGACGCCATCACCAGCAGCGCGCCGCCGAGGGCGGCGCAGAGCCAGAGCCCCGCGAGGAGGAGGCCGCCCCGCGCCCGGCGCCCGCCAGCCGGCGCGCGAGCGCGGCGCGGCCGCGAGCGCCGCCGCGCCGCCGGCGGCGACGAGCAGGAGTCCGGCACGGTCGCCCACCAGGAAGGCGCGGGCGAGGCGAGCCGGCGCCCGGACCAGGTCGCCCGCCTCCGCGCCGCCGGCGGCGCAGGCGGCCAGGACCGACAGGAAGCGGCCCCCGGAGATCGCGTCGGTCGCGAGCGTCACGCAGAGCGCGGCGCCGGCGGTGGAGAGGGAGAGCGCGAGGGCCGCCCGGCCGCGCCCGCGCAGCGCCAGGAACGCGGCCGCGGCGGCGGGCGCGGTGAGCGCGGTCGGCTTGGTCGCGAAGGCGAGCGTGAACGCGGCGGCGGCGAGGAGGAGCGCGCGGCGAGGCAGGACACCTCCGCCGGCCCCGAGGGCCCGCGCCACCGCCGCGAGCCCGAGGGCCTGGAGCGCGACCGCGAGCAGGTCGCCGCGGATCGCCGCGAGCGCGTGCTGCCCGGCGAAGCCCGCCAGCGTCAGCGCCGCGAAGGCCGCGGCCAGCGGCGCACCGAGCCCCAGCCGGCGCAGGAGGAGGAAGGCGGCCGCGAGCAGCAGCGCGCCGGCGGCCAGCGAGAGCGCGTACCCGCTCGCGAGGAGCGGCGCGCCCAGCCGGAGCAGCGCCGCGTGGAGCGCGAAGGCGAGCGGGAAGAAGCGGGTGCCGCCGAAGCCCAGGCCGGGCGCCTCGAGCGGCCGGTAGAAGGTGCCGCGGGAGAGGTCGTCGGCGAGCGTCATCCAGGCGCCCGAGACGTGGTTCAGCGCGTTGCCGCTCTCCCAGGCCGCCGGCAGCCGCGCCGCGGTGATCGCGAGCAGGGCGGCGCCGAGGGCGACGAGGAGCGCGTCCGCGCGGCGGGCGCGGACCCAGGCCGCCAGCGCGGAGCCGGCGGCCGCTGCCTCGGCGGCGACGGGGACGGCCCGCATCACGGCTCCGTCTGCGCGGGCGCGGGGCGTGCGCTCCGCCCCCGGAACAGGCCCGCCCAGCCGGCCGGGAGCCACCCGCGGGCGAGGGAGAGGCCGAGGTAGGCCGCGCCGAAGGCGAGCCCGGCCGCGGCGAGGCGGACCAGGCGCGGGGCGTCGAGCACCTGGAGCACGAGCCAGGCGGCCGGGGTCGCCACCGCGGTGGCGGCCGCCTGCCGCCCGAGCGCGCGGAGGGGGAGCACGCCCCGCAGCGGGACCTCGAAGAGCCGGGCCGTCCGCACCAGCATGGCCGCCCGCGCGATCGCCTCCGCCGGCGATCCAGCCGGCCAGCGCGCCGATGGGTCCGTACAGCCGACAGTCCCACCCCGACCAGCGCGACCGTGGCGCCGAGCTTGCCGGCCGAGAGGCCGAGCATGAACCGGTTCTGGGCGCGGGCCCGCATCACGCCGTCGAGCGGCAGGGCCGCGAGCGCCACCGACAGCACGGCCAGCCGGAAGATCGGGACCGCGCCGACGTAGCGCTCCGAGAAGAGCAGCCCGATGAGGTCCGGCGCGGCCACCGCGAGGAGCCCCGCCAGCGGCACGAAGGCGAACGAGAGCTGGAGCACCGCCTCGTGGAAGAGCGAGAGCCCGGCGCGCGCCGGCCGGCCGGCGCCCTCCGCCTCGGCGAGGCCGATCTGCAGCAGCTCGGAGACCGGCGTGTAGAGCACGTCCACCACCGGGAGCTGGAAGGTCCCCACGCTGTAGACGGCGAAGGCCGCCGCGCTCACCGCCGCCGCCACGGCGTACTGGTGGTACTGCTGCTGCGGGACGATGAGCAGGAAGGCGAGGCCGAAGGGGAGGGCGTAGGCCACCTGCCGCCGCAGCGCGGCGAGGTCGCCTCGGAGGCCGTGGCGCGGCACCAGCACCGCCAGGGTGACGAGCGCGCGCAGCGCGGTCGCGGCGGTGATCCCGGCGAACACGCCCTCCACCGAGCCGGTCAGCTGCGCGCCCGCGACCATGCCGAGCGCGCGGGTCCCCTCGGTGGCCATCCGCGTGAGCGCCGCCGCCCCGATCCGTCCGCTCGCGTTCAGGGCCACGTCGAGGGGCGCGCCGGCCAGGGTGAGGGCCGTGAACGCCGCCACCCAGGGCAGGTTGCGGGTGAGCTCGGCGTTCTCGAAGTGGGCCTGGACGAGCGGCCCGGACGCGAGGAGGAGCCCCGCCGCGAGCAGCGCCGACCGCGAGCAACGTACCCAGATCGTCTGCGCGATGAAGCGATCGCGCCGCGCCGGCTCGCGCGGGACGAAGTAGTAGAGGCTCTGGGTGAGCCCCAGCGGCAGCATCAGCGCCAGCGTCTGGCAGAGGAGCCAGCCCTGCTTGAAGGTGCCGTAGGAGGCCGGGACCAGGACGCGGGCGAGCACCAGCGGGACGGCGAAGGTGAGCGCCGCGCCCGCCAGGCGCGCGAGCATGAGGGGGCGCGCGCGGGTCAGGATCGAGTCGGGCAACCGGTTCCCTCCGTCGAGAACGATGCACCTCCCGAGTCGTCCGCGCGCCTGACCGGGGTGGGTAGCCGGCATTTCGACATCCGGCCGAGGCACCCTTCGCGGAGCGAAAGGTGCCCGGCCGCTCCTCACCGGCTATGCGGCTCCGCCCGGGTCACCCGGCGCTGGCCGGCACGTCGAGGTCCCGGGCGCCCATCGCCTCGAGCATCGACTCCGCCGCGAGGCGCCAGGAGAAGCGCCCCGCGACGCGCGCCCGCCCCGCCGCGCCCATCCGGCGGGCGCGGGCCGGGTCGTCCGAGCAGCGTCGAGATCGCCTCGGCCAGCGCGGCCGGGTCGCCGGGCGGCACCAGGAGGCCGGTCTCGCCGTCCGCGATGATCTCCGGGATGGCCTCGATGCGGCTGCCGATGGCCGGCAGGCCGAAGGCCATCGCCTCGACGAAGGAGAGCCCGAACGCCTCGCGGCGGGTGGGGAGCGCGAAGATCGACGCGGTCGCGTAGAGCCGCGCCAGCGCCTCCTTCCCGAGCAGCCCGTGGAAGGTCGCGCCGGGTGGGAGCGCAGCCGGCGCGCTCGAGGCCACGATGGCGAGGCGGGCGGCCGGGTGCGCGCGGCGCACGCGGGCGAACGCCTCGAGGAGCTCGGGCCCGCCCTTCGGGACGAAGGTCTTCCCCACGAAGAGGATCACCGGATCCCGCGCCAGGCCCAGGTCCGAGGGCTCCGGGGAGACGTTCGGGCCCGGCGCCCACCACGTGGACGCGGGCCGGATCCACCCCGTAGTCGTCGCGGAGCGACCGGCGCACGTACTCGCTCATCGTGAAGATGCGCGGCCGCGCCCCGGTACACCTCGCGCTCGCGCACCCGCCAGCCAGGCTCGTACGGGACCGGCGGGGGGAGCCCCGGGGTCGCCTCGTAGCGCTCGGCGATGGCCCGGGTGTGGTCGAGGTAGAGGTGGTACGGCGTCTCGGGCCGGCGGCCCGGCGAGAAGAGCACGCCCGCCTGGATCACCGCGTCCGGCGCCGCCGCACGGATGGCCTGGCCGGCCACCTCGGAGAGGTGATCGAACGCGAAGCGGGTGTGGAGGTAGTACGGCTTCCACCGCCGGCCGTGGGTCCGCACCGCCTCGGCGACGGCGCGGACCACCACCGGGCCGAGGGTTCGGGACCTTCCAGCCGGGGACGAGCTGGTAGAGGAACCGCTCGGCGGGGTTCGCGAGGAGCACCTCCGCACCGCCCTCGGAGAGCGCCGCCGTGATGGAGGCCGTGACGCCGGACTGCGGACCGTAGTGGAGGTAGAGCAGGCGCATCGTCGGGAAGCTACGGTCGCCGACGGCGGGCCGCGCCCGCCCGGACGGACGCGGCTCCCTCCGGGCGCTTCCGTTCACCCACCGTGACCCTCGACGGGGCCGCCCCGCGCACCTCCAGAGCCAGCGCTCGCTTGCCCGGCTGTGGTACCAGCCCAGGTACTCATGGCAGATCACTACGCAGACGAGGCGCCGGGCGGTCGACTGTATGCTGATCGGGGAGGCGTCCCTACATGGGAGCTACCTCTTTGAGTCCCCGCACGATCCTCCTCCTGGCAGCCGTGGCAGTGGCCACCCCTGCCCACGCCGTCCAGGTCTGGACCGCCCTGGCCACCGAGAAGATTCGCCCCTCCGCCGCGGCGCGCGCCGAGGCGAGCGCCAGCCTCACCGCGGCCCGTAACGAGTTCGAGGCGTTCCAGGTCGTCGTCACCGGGGCGGCGACCAACGTCCGCGCCACCGCCACCGACCTGTCGGGCCGGGCACGATCGGCGGGCTGCGGCTCTACCGGGAGGCGCTCATCGACCTCACCCAGCCGTCGGCGCTCGACGGCGGGACCGGCCGCTGGCCCGACGCGCTCGTCCCCGCGGTGGACGAGCTGGCGGGCGAGGCCCGGAACGCCTTCCCGTTCTCCGTCCCGGCGGGCGAGAGCCGGGCCGTCTGGGTGCGAGCTCCACGTCCCGGCCGACACCGCGCCGGCGACTACGCCGGCGCGGTGCGGGTCACCTGGGACGGCGGCGAGGCGACCGTGCCGGTGTCGCTCACCGTCTGGCCCTTCACGCTCCCGTCCACCGCCTCGCTGAAGAGCGCCTTCGGGCTCTCCTACGGCACGCTCGTCACCGCGCACGGCGCCTGCCGGCGACGCGCTCTCCGCGCTCCGCGCCCGCTACGGGCAGCTCGCGCTCGACCACCGCGTGACCGTCTCCAGGATCGACGACGGCAGCCGGGACCTCTCCCACTTCGCGAGCTACTTCGGCCCGCAGCTCGAGGGGGCCTCGCCGGCGACGCTCCCCGGCGCCCGCATGACCAGCGTCGAGTACCTGGGCGGCGCCGGCGGCTACGCGAGCTGGGAGAGCTTCTTCCAGGGCAAGGGCTGGTTCGACCGGCTCTTCCAGTACACCTGCGACGAGCCGCCCCTCACCTGCGCCTGGACCGACATCCCCACGCGCGCCCGCGCCGCCAAGGCGGTGAGCCCCGACTTCCGCACCCTGGTCACCACCACCATCCAGGACGCCGACGCGCACGGCGTGACCTCGTCGATCGACATCCTGGTGCCGGTGGTGAACTACCTCGACGACCGCGTGGGCGCCTCGAAGTACGGCGGCTCGCAGGTCGCCGCGTACGGCGCCTTCCTGGCCGCCTCGCCGCGGAAGGAGGTCTGGACCTACCAGAGCTGCATGAGCCACGGCTGCGGCGGGACCGTGAACATGGGCTCGCCCAGCGACGGCGACCGCTACTTCACCGGCTGGCCGAGCTACGTCATCGACGCCTCCGCCATCCGGAACCGCGCCATGGAGTGGAGCTCGTTCCTGCTCGGGGTGACCGGCGAGCTCTACTACGAGACCACCATGGCCTACGGCCACGACCCCTGGAACAACCAGTGGGACTTCAGCGGAAACGGCGACGGCACGCTCTTCTACCCGGGCACGCCCGCCAGGATCGGCGGGACCACGCACGTGCCGGTGGCGTCCATCCGGCTCAAGATGATCCGCGAGGGGATGGAGGACTACGAGTACCTGAAGCTGCTCTCCGATCTCGGCGACGCGCCGCTCGCGCGGCAGATCGCCGGTGAGCTCTTCCCGCACGCGTACGCGAGCGAGCGTGAGCCCGGCCGCCCTGATGGCGGCGCGCGAGCGGATCGCGCGGCGCATCGTGGAGCTGACCGGCGGCGCCGTGATCGATCCCCCGAGCGGCCCGGTGGTCGGTCCCCCCGGCGGCACCGTGACCGATCCTCCCGGCGGCACCGTCGATTCACCTGGCACGCCCGGTACGCCCGACACCGGCGGCACGGCCGGCACCGGCGGCGCGGCCACGACGGAGATCGCCGCCGCGGCGGTCGGCGGGGGCTGCCACAGCGGCGCCGGCGGCGCGATCGCGCTGGCCGGCCTCCTCGCCGCGCTGCTCGGGCGGGGGCGGAGGCGGCGGGGGTAGCGCGGGGGCGCGCCCTCGCCGCCGTCAGAACCTCAGGACGAGCTTCCCGAAGCTCTCGTTTCGCTCCATCCGCTCGTGCGCCTCGCGCGCCGCGGCGGCGGGCAGCACCGCGTCCACCACCGGCCGGACCTTGCCCTGCGCCACGAGCGGCAGCACGTCGCGCGCGAACGCCTGGGTGGCGGCGATCTTCTCCTCCAGCGGCCGCGGGCGGAGCACCGTCCCGACGATGCTGCCCCGCGAGCGCATGAGCAGGCCGAGATCCACCACCGGCTTCCCGCCGCCCATGGTGCCGATGACCACGATGCGCCCGAGCGGCGCGAGCGCGGCCAGGTTCTCCGCGGCGTAGGGGGCGCCCACGAAGTCGAGGATCAGCGGGCAGCCGCGCCGGCCGGTCAGCCGCTTCACCTCGTCGGCGAAGCGCGCCTCCTCCTTGCCGATCAGCAGGCCGTGGTCCATCCCGAGCGCCCGGGCGCGGTCGAGCTTGTCCGGCGTGCGCGAGGTGCCGATCACCGTCGCGCCGGCCGCCTTCGCGATCTGCACCGCGGCCGTCGAGACCCCCGAGCCCACGGCGTGGATCAGCACCGGCCAGCCGGGGCGCAGTCCACCCAGCGTGAAGAGCGCGTCGTGCGAGGTGACCCCCGCCTCGGGCAGCGCGGCGGCGTCCTCGAAGGACATGCCGTCGGGGATCCGGAGCAGCATCCGCTCGTGCACGACGCACAGCTCCGCCTGGGCCTCGCCGGCGGTGATGCACATGACCCGGTCGCCGGCCTTCCAGGCGGTGACGCCCGCGCCCACCGCCGCCACCTCGCCGGAGAGCTCCATCCCCGGGACGTCCTCGCGATACCCCGGGGGCGGCGGGTAGAGCCCGCGCCGCTGCAGGAGGTCGGCGCGGTTCAGCGCCGCGGCGCGCACGCGGACCAGCACCTCCCCGCGCGCGGGCGAGGGATCCGGCAGGTCGCCGAGCGAGATCACCTCGGGTCCGCCCTTGCCGCCGAACAGCACCGCCTTCATGCGATCCTCCTCATGCCCGGCGCCCCGAAGTGGCCGGTCGAGGCGCCGAAGGGCGCCTCCCAGGTGGCGCCGTCCGGCTCGCGCGCCACCACGGCGCGCCCGGGCTCGACGCGCGCGAGAGGATAGCGGTCCGCGCGGGGGGGCGCGACCCTCTCGGCGTCGGCGGGGCAGGCCGGCGCGGGATCGAGGCCTGGGAACGCCTCGGCCGGCTCGAGCGCCACCGCCAGCGCGTAGCCGTTGTAGGTCCCCTCCCACCACATGGAGAGCTCCGCCGGCCCGGTCGCGGCGCGCGCCGCGAGGTCGAGGAGCGCGGCGCGGAAGCGGCGGAACGGCGCCGTGTCGTGGCGTGGGTCGGCGCCCGGCGAGGCGGCGTCCCCGTGCCGGGCCCGCAGGTCCTCGAGCGCGAACAGCAGCACGCGGGCGGTCACCGGCCCAGCATGGCCGGGGCCCGCGCCCCGGGCAGCCGCCCGGGTGGGGCGGAGGCACGGTTCACCCAGCGTTCAGCAGCGCACGCCGTCCGCTCGTGGCGCGAGCTCGCGAGCCTCGCGGCGGCGCGCGGCGAGCGAGCGGCGCGACGATGCGCGCGCCGGCCGCGACAATCGCCGCACGCACCTCGCGAAGCGACCGCGGCCCGACCGACCTCAGCCCCGCAGCGCGCCGTCGACGCCCACCACCACGTCGCGGAACGGCAGGTCCTTGCCGGAGGCGGCCAGGCCCTGGCGGGCGGCCATGGAGATGCCGCCGCAGCAGGGCACCTCCATCCGCACCACCGTCACGCTCCTCACGTCGGAGCGGGCCAGGATCTGCCCGAGCTTCTCGGCGTAGGCGCGGTTGTCGTCGAGCTTGGGGCAGCCGATCACCAGCGCCCGGCCGTCCAGGAGGTCGTCGTGGAAGCGCGGGTAGGCGAAGGGGACGCAGTCGGCCGCGACCAGCAGGTCGGCGCCCTGGAAGTACGGCGCGGTCACCGGCACGAGGTGGAGCTGCACCGGCCACTGGCCGAGCTTGCTCTCGGCGCCCGCGGCCGGGAGCGACGGGCCGCTCGCCGACGGCACCACCGCGAGCCCCCGCCGCGGGAGCACCTGCGCCCGCGCGCCGGGGCAGCCGCCGCCCGGCGCCGGCTCGGGCGACATCACCGCCAGGCGCGGACGGGCCGGCACGATGGGCGGGGCCGGGTGCGCGGCGTGCGGGAGGTGGGCGCCCGGATCCGGCGCGGCCCGCCCCTGCGCGGCCAGGTGCGCCGCCACCGCGACCTCGTCGAACTCCGCCGCCTCGCGCTCGATCACGGTGATGGCGCCCCGCGGGCACTCGCCCAGGCACGCGCCCAGGCCGTCGCAGAGGGCGTCGGCCGAGAGCCGCGCCTTCCCGCCCACCAGGGCGATGGCGCCCTCGGCGCAGGAGGGGATGCACTCGCCGCACCCGTCGCACTTCGACTCGTCGATCTGGACGATCTTCCGGAGCATGGGGGCGCCTTATCGCACGCCGCGGTGCGCGGTGCCTAGTCAGTGACTGCTTACTTCTGCCTCGGAGGGGGGGTCGAAAACTGGCCGGGCCCCGGAGGTCGCGGTAGAGGCTCGGCGATCGGGCGATATCGCGGCCCGGGAGGCTCGGTGGCGGGGACGAGGGTCAGCCTGGAGGAGATCGTCGCGGCGGGCCGGGAGCTGTTCGGCCCCGGGTTCGCGCCCGATCGGACCGGCTGGCGCGAGGACCTCAGGGCCGCCTACCGCCGCCGCGCCATGGAGACCCACCCGGATCGCGCCCAGGCCGTGGGCCGGTGCGAGGCGGACCTGGTGCGCGAGTTCCGGCGCGTCTCGGAGGCCTACCGCGTCCTCTCCGATCACCGCGCGACCTCGGTCCCCCGCCGCGCGCCCGCGCCGCCGCGCTCCCCGGCGGGCCCGGTCCACACGCGCCCCCCGGCGCCGCCGCCGCGCCCCGCGCGCGCCGCCGCGCCGGATCCCGAGCCGGCCGCGGGCGACCTGCCGCGCCGCAAGCTCCGCCTGGCCGAGTACCTCTACTACTCGGGCCGCGTTCCCTGGTCGGCCTTCACCGACGCCATCGCCTGGCAGCGGCGTCAGCGCCCCGCGCTGGGGCGGCTGGCGGTGTCGGCCGGCTACCTCACCGCCGACCAGGTCGCCCGGCTCCTCGACCGCCGCCGGGCCTCCGGCGAGCAGGCCGTCCCCATCGGCGAGTTCGCGGTGCGCCACGGCGCCCTCACCCCCTTCCAGCTCCTGGCGCTCCTCGGCCGCCAGGTGCGCCTGCAGCGCCGCATCGGCGAGTTCTTCGTCGAGCAGGGGCTGCTCGCCAGGGACGAGATCGACGAGCTGCGCCGGAAGATCGCCTGGCACAACGCTCGTCAGGGCCCGACCCGCTGATCCCGTCGACGGATCACCGGTCGCGCGGCGCGCCGCGCACCGCGCGAAACACCAGCAGCCGATCGCCCTCCACCGCCGGCATCTCCAGCTCGGCGTCCAGGGCGAGCCCGGCCCGCCGGGCCGCCTCCGCGAGCGCCTCCACCTCGCGCACGCCCAGCGCCGGATCGGCGGCGCGGAGCTCGGCGTCGAACCGGGCCAGCCGGCCGGTGAGGCGGGCGCCGCGGCGCGCGAAGGGGCCGTACACCGCGAGCGGCCCGCCCGGCGGGAGCACCCGCGCGGCGCCGCGGACCAGCGCCTCGGCGCAGGCGGGCGGCGTCACGTGGAGCACGTTCACGCAGAGCAGCGCGTCGGCGCGCCGCCGGGTCCAGGCCTCGCCGAGCAGGTCGAGGTCGAGCGGCGGGCGGAGGTTCGGCAGCCGCGCCTCGGCCGCCCAGGCGCGGATGCTGGCGCGCGCCTCGGGATCGGGATCCGACGGCTCGAAGGTGAGCGCCGGGAAGCGGGCCGCCAGGAAGATCAGGTGCTCGCCGGTGCCGCTCCCGAGCTCGAGCACCGTGCCCTCCTCCGGCAGCACCTCGTCGAGCGCGGCGGCGAGCGCCTCGCGGTTCCGGAGCGCGAGCCTGGCGGTGCGCTTCACGGACGGTCACCCGTGGGCGCGAGGCGGAGCCGCCCGCCCACGTCCTGGAGCGAGCCGCCCGGCCCGGTCGGCGCGGCGCCGCGAGAGCTCCACGCCCACCGCGTCGAGCCCGGCCGCGTTCGCCACCGCGAGCAGCGTGCCGAGGCCGCAGAACGGATCCACCACCGTCCGGCAGGCGGTGTCGGACAGGAGGAAGCGCACCACCGCCTCGCACGCGGCCGTCCCCATGGCGCGCGGCCACGGCATGGCGCCGAGCCCCGGCAGCACGTCGGCGGTGGAGCCGCCCGGGGTCGAGCGCGAGCCGCCGCGAGAAGCAGAGGAGGTGGGCGTAGGCGGGGCGGCCGAAGGTGGCCACCCCCGGCGGCACGCGGCACACCACCTTGTGCCAGAGGAGGCGCGAGCCGGCCCGCTCCGCGCCCTGCTGCACCAGGTAGGCCTTGTCCACCCAGGCCCCGTCGCGCTTCACGTCGGTCTGGAAGAAGATCGCCGGCGCCTGGTCGTCGACCGCGCCGGCAGACCAGCTCGGCGGTCTCCACGAACCAGCGCCGCCAGCCGTCGAGGCCGAGCGCGGGGAGCTCGGAGGCGTCGGGGAGCGAGGTCGCGAGCGCGTGGTCCGGCGGGAGCGGCGCCGCGGCCCGCAGCCAGGCCACGCCGTCGCCGCAGTGCACCGTCCGCGCGGGCACCCGCGCAACCGCTCGCTCCGCCGCCGTCATCCCGCGTCCGCGCCCTCCGCGCGAGGACTCTCGGGCCGCACCGCGCGCCGCGTCAAGGGAGCCCACCCGCGCGGACCGTCGTCGGCGCGCGCCCTGCCGGCCGGGAGCGCCTCGCGCCCCGCGGCGGGCGCTCGCGGCTCTCGCGTGGCCGGCGCGGCGGCGGCCGGCGCGATTGCGTCGAGGTCTGCCGGCGTGGGTAGCCGGGTGCGACCGGTGAGGTGCGGCCGGGCACGCTTCGCTTCGCGAACTGTGCCTCGGCCGGATATTACAGACCGGCCGCCATGGAGACCTTCCGCGAGCCGTTCACGGTCCACAGCTACGAGGTCGACGCCTTCGGGCTCATCGCCGTGCCCGCGCTCACCGGCTTCCTCATCGAGGCGGCCGGCCTGCACGCGACCCGGCTCGGCGTCGGGCTCGAGGCGCTGAGGGAGAAGGGGCTGACCTGGGTGCTGGCCCGCCAGCGGCTGGAGATCCCGGTCCCGATCCGGCTCGGCGACGTCCTCGAGGTGGAGACCTGGCCCACCGGCGTGGAGCGCCTGGCGGCGCTGCGCGACTTCGTGGTGCGGCGCGCCGACGGCGCCGAGGTGGCGCGGGGCAGCACGCAGTGGTTCGTGCTGGACCAGTCGACGCGCCGGCCGGTGCGTCCCGAGGCGGTGCTCGACGCGCGCTTCCCGCGCGAGCGCACCCCGTCGCTGCTGGAGGTGGGCGCGGGCAAGCTGCCGGAGCTCTCGAGCTGGGACTTCCAGAAGCGCTTCCACGTCCGCTACCAGGACATCGACGTGAACCTCCACGCCAACAACGGCAGCTACGTGGCCTGGGCCCTCGAGGCCGTCCCGCTCGACGTCTGGCAGTCGTCGCGCCTCACCGCGATGGAGGTCCACTACCTGGCGGAGTGCCGCCTCGGCGGCGCCATCCTCTCGCGCCTGGCCGGCCACGAGGCCGCCGCGCCGGGGGCCGCCTTCGCCCACGCGGTGGTGCGCGAGGAGGACGAGCGGGAGCTGGCCCGGATCACCACCGCCTGGGCGCCGCGGTGAGACGCGGTCACCCGAACACCAGCCGCACCACGATCACCGCCGCGGTGAAGCCGGCCAGGTCGGCCAGCAGCGCGGCCGGCAGCGCGTGCCGGTAGCGGGTGATCCCGACCGCGCCCATGTACACCGCGAGCACGTAGAAGGTGGTCTCGGTGGAGCCGGCCATCACCGACACCAGCCGGCCGGCGTGCCCGTCCGGCCCCTCGCTGCGCAGCACGTCGCCGACCACCCCGAGCGCGCCGCCGCCGGAGAGCGGCCGGACCAGGATCAGGGGGAGCACGCTGGCCGGGATCCCGAGCGGCTCGGTGAGCGGCGCGAGGGCGCCCGCGGCGGCGTCCATCGCGCCGGAGGCGCGCAGCATCCCGAGCGCGACGAAGATGGCCACCAGCGGCGGGATGATCCGGACCGCCGTCTGGAAGCCCTCCTTCGCGCCCTCGACGAAGGCCGGGTAGACCTTCACGCCGCGCGCGAGGGCGACGAGCGGGATCCCGGCCAGCAGGACCGGGATGGCCCAGATCGAGACCGCGTCGAGGACGGCCTTCAGCACGCGCCGCCCGCGTCCGGCGGCGCCGGCAGGGGATACGCGCGGGCCAGGAGCTTCGCCGCGACCACCGCGGTGGTGGCCGCGCAGAGGGAGGCGAGGATGGTCGCGCCGATGATCTCCCCGGGCGCCCGCGAGCCGGCGGAGGCGCGCAGCGCGATCACGCTGGCCGGGATGAGCTGCACCGAGGCGGTGTTGAGGGCGCAGAAGAGCGCCTGGGCGTCGCTGGCGGTGCCCTTGTGCGGGTTGAGCGCCTCGAGCTCCTGCATCGCCTTCACGCCGAAGGGCGTGGCGGCGTTGCCGAGCCCGAGCAGGTTGGCGGAGATGTTCATGAGCATCGCGCCCATGGCCGGGTGCTCGGGCGGGACCGCCGGGAAGAGGCGGCGCATGAGCGGCCGGGCGGCGCGCGCCACCGCGCGGACCAGCCCCGCCTCCTCCGCCACCCGCAGGAGGCCGAGCCAGAGCGTCATCACGCCCGCCAGGCCCAGCGAGAGGGTCACGGCCTTGCCGGCCGACTCGACCGCGGCGCCGGTGAGCTCGGCCATGCGCCCGTTGATCGCCGCGGCGGCCACCGCGGCGGCGAGCAGCGCCGTCCAGATCGCCCCCATCCCGCCGATTCTGGCCCGGCGGGTCCCGAAGGCGAGTTTTTGGTAGAAGGACGCGCAGACGGAGCCCGACCCCACATGAGAAGAGCCAGAAGACTCCCCCTGCTCATCGCCGCGCTGAGCCTCCCGCTGGCCGCCTGCCCGGAGCAGCGGCCGCAGCCCGTGCGGCAGCCGCCCCGCCCTCCGCAGGCGACGCTCGCGGCCGGCGCGGGGGCGCTCCCGGACGTGCTGACGGTGCCGCGCCCCGACGGGCCGGAGTGGTTCGGGCTCTACCTGGTGGGCCAGAAGGCCGGCTGGAGCAAGGTGCAGCTCAGCCGGGAGCTCCGCGACGGGCGGGAGGTGCTGGTCGGGCGCAGCGAGATGGCGCTCCGGGTGAAGGTGGGCGGGAACACCGTGGAGCGCCGCCAGTCCGAGGAGCGGACCTGGGAGGCCCGCCCGGGCGGCCGGCTCCTCGAGCTGCGCGCCACCTTCTCCGGCGACGGCGGCGAGCGGACCGTGGCGGGCACCTGCGCCCGGGACCGCTGCAAGCTCGAGGTGACGGCGGCCGACGGGAAGCGGGAGCAGGAGGTGACCGGCGTGACCGAGACGGCCGACATGGCCGACGGCGTCCGGCTGGCGGCGGCCCGGCGCGGCGCGGTGCGCGGCCGGCAGCTCGACCTCTTCAAGGTGCGGGTGCGCGAGGTGCAGCACGTCTTCGTGCGGCGCGAGGCGGTGGCCGGCGCGGGCGTGCAGCAGGAGGTCTCGGTGGTCGAGGAGTCCGAGGTCGGGGACCGGGTGGCCATCCAGTACAAGGTCGCCGACGACGGCCGGATCGTGGAGTGGCAGCTCGGCGAGGCGATCGTGGGCCGCCCCGAGGCCGAGGACAAGGCGCAGCGGCTCGACGAGGTGGACCTGTTCGCGCTCGGCCGCGTGGCGCTGCCGCGGGCGCTCCCGCGCACCGTGCCGGCCAGCATCACCTTCCGGCTGAAGGGGCTCCCCGCCACCTTCCAGCAGAAGGGGGACGCCCGGCAGCGCTACGAGCGCGGCCCCGGCGACACGACGCTCCTCACCGTCACCGCCCGCACCCCGCTCGCCGCCGATCCCGCCAAGGACACGCCGCTGGCGCGCGCCGGCGCAGGGGCGGATCCGGAGGACCTCGCGGCGACCCCGCAGGTGGACTTCGGCACGCCGCGGGTGTCGGAGCTGGCCCGGAGGGTGGCCGGCGACGCGCCCGGCGCCTACGCCGCCGCGCGGCAGCTCTCGGAGTGGACCTACCGGAACCTGTCCAAGGTGTACGGCGCCAGCAACGACCGCGCGAGCGACGTGCTGACGGCGCTGAAGGGCGACTGCACCGAGCACGCGGTCCTGCTGGTCGCCCTGGCGCGCGCGCTCGGGATCCCGGCGCGCCAGGTGTACGGCCTCGTCTACGCCCGCTACGCCGACGCCGCCGACGCGCTCTACTGGCACGCCTGGGCGGAGGTGCGGAGCGCCGGCGAGTGGATCGCCATCGACCCCATCTTCGGCCAGCCGGTCGCCGACGCCACCCACGTCGCGCTGGGGCGCGGCGCTCAGGAGGACGCGGTGGGCCTCCTCGGGGCGCTGCAGGTGCAGGGCGTGGAGGTGAAGTAGCCGGCATCCAGCATCCGGCCGAGGCACAGTTCGCGTAGCGAAGTGTGCCCGGCCGCTCCTTACCGGCTACGCGAGCCGCTCCGTGCCGGCTCTGCCGGCTCGCTCGCCGGCTGCTCCTCGCCGGCTGGCGCCCGTTGCGGCGGGCGGCAGCCTGCGCTTTACTCGCGGCCCCTCTCTCGCCGCGGGAGCGCACATGACCGGCCTCGATCACGTCGCCATCCTCGTCTCCGATCTCGACGCGGCGGTGAAGCTCTACCGCGACGTGTACGGCCTCCCCGAGCCCGAGATCGAGGAGGTCCCGAGCGAGCAGGTGCGGGTGGCCATCTTCGGCCACGGCGCCGGGCGGATCGAGCTCGTCTCCCCCGCCGGCCCGGGCAGCCCCATGGCGAAGACCATCGAGAAGCGCGGCGAGGGTCTCCACCACGTCTGCCTCGAGGTCCCGGACATCGTGAAGGCCATGGCCTCGCTGAAGGCGCAGGGGGCGCCGCTCCTCGACGAGCGGCCGCGCCCCGGCGCCGGCGGCTCGCAGGTGGCGTTCGTCCACCCCAAGGGCAGCCGCGGCGTGCTGGTCGAGCTGAAGCAGGGCGGCGGGGGGCACTGATCGCCGCCTTCGGGGAGGGGGCGAGGGCGCAGCCCTCGCGGTCGAGTACCCGCAGCCCTCGTTGTTATTGACCCGACCGGGAGCGCGTGTTTTATCCAGCCGTTCCGTCTACGGTCGCACCTTCCCGAAGGGGTCGAACCATGTCCCGCCTCCCGGCCGCCGCGCTCGCGGCGCTCCTCCTCCTCCCCGGCGCGGTGCGCGCGCAGACCCCGGCCCAGGGCGCTGACGCCGCCCCGAAGGACGCGGCCCCCGCGGCCCCCGAGCGAGGTCGACGCGAAGACCCGCGAGGCGATCCAGAAGGCGGTCGAGAAGGCGAAGGAGGAGCTCCGCGACGAGGTCCGCGCCGAGATCCAGGGCGCCCAGTCGGCCGCAGAGTTCATGGGCGCGGTGGCGGAGGGGCCGAAGCTCGAGTTCCTCCAGCTCGACGGCTACCTGCGCGTGCGCGGCCAGCTGTTCCACGGCGCCGACCTCGATCGCGAGGCCGACGCGACCGGCCACACGCTGTTCCCGGTCCCGCTCCAGGGGCAGGGCAGCCGCTCCTCGCTCGCCTCCGCCAACATGCGGCTCCGCGTCGAGCCGACCCTGAACGTCTCCGAGCGCGTCCGGGTGAAGGCCCAGATCGACGTCCTCGACAACTACGTGCTCGGCTCCTCCAACAGCGCGCTCTTCGACCAGAGCCGGAGCCCCTACCCGATCCCGTTCTACGGCTCCTCGCGGAACCTCACCGGGCGCGACCCGACCGCCGACCGCGACGCCATCCTGCCGCGCCGCGCCTGGGGCGAGGTCCAGACGCCGGTGGGCCTGCTCAGCTTCGGCCGCATGCCCTCGGAGTGGGGCCTCGGCATCCTCACCACCGCCGGCCGCGGGATCGACGACGACTTCGGCGACACGGTGGACCGGCTCCAGTTCGCCCTCCCGCCGCTGCAGACGCCGATCGGCAAGCTCACCTTCGTCCCGATGATCGACTTCGACTCGGAGGGCGTGCTCCACCCCGATCCGCACTTCGGCCCCGGCTTCGGCCAGCCCATCGACGCCGAGTCCGGCGACGACGCGCGGACCTTCGCGTTCAAGATCGCGCGGCTCGACACCGACGACGAGATCCGGCGCAAGCTGGAGCGGAGCGAGTCCTCGTTCAACTTCGGCGGCTACTACAACTACCGGTCGCAGCGCTGGACCTACCCGCAGTGGAGGGTGGCCGGGTTCGGCGGCAGCTACGCCGACACCGGCGACCCGACCACCGAGCCGGCCAAGTTCAAGCGCGGCGCCTACGCGCACGTGCTCGACCTGTGGGCGCGGGTGCTGCGCGGCAAGTGGCGGCTCGAGGCCGAGGCGGTCGGCGTCTACGGGCACATCGGCCAGACCTACCAGTACCTCCCCGACGAGACGGACGCGACGAAGCTGGTGGCGACCCCCCTCGGGCGCGTGCTCCTCCGCCAGTGGGGCGCGACCCTGGTCGCCGACTACAAGGCCCTCCCGAACAAGGTGACGGTCGGGGCCGAGCTGGGCTTCGCGAGCGGCGACTCGGCGCCGGGCTTCGGGGTCGACACCGACCGCACCGCCGTCGACGCCAACCAGAACTCCATGCTCCCTCCCTACGGCTCCATCGACGGCCCGCAGTACGGCCAGCCGGGGGACAGCGCGATCCGGAACTACCGCTTCAACCCCGGCTACCGCGTCGACCTCATCCTCTGGCGGCAGATCGTGGGCCAGGTGACCGACGCCTGGTACCTGAAGCCGCGGGTCCGCTGGGACATCCTGCCCGGGCTGGCCTTCGACGCCGCGGTGATCTACTCGCAGGCGCTCACCGCCGGCGGCCCCGGCGCCACGGCGGTCGATCCCACCACCACGGCCGGCGCCTACACGCTCGCGAAGGGCGCGAAGAAGCCGCTCGGCGTCGAGGTGGACGGCAAGGTCACGCTCGACGCCGGCAACGGCTTCGAGGCCTGGAGCGAGGTCGGCCTCCTGCAGCCGTTCGACGGGCTCGGCGCAGGGCCTGGGGCGCGGCTGGGCGCTCGGGTTCGGGCTGGCCGCGAAGTTCTAGCCGGAATCCAAAACCCGGCCGAGGCACAGTTCGCGAAGCGAAGTGTGCCCGGCCGCTCCTCGCCGGCTAAGCCGGCTACGCTGTCGCCTCGATCGTCCTGACCTCGAACACCGGCTGCGCCTGGATCGCCTTCTTCACGGCGCACTGGTCGGCCACCCGCACGAGCGCCTCGCGGTACTTCTCCGGAAACGTCGGCGGCACCTCGATGTCGAGCTCGACGCGGGCGAGCACGCCGGTCTCCGGGTCGAGGTGGTTCCGCTGCCGGATCCGGATCCCCTCGGTGGGGAGCTCCCGCTTCTGGCAGAAGCCGGCCACGTAGATGCCGGCGCAGGTGCCGATGGCGGCCAGGAACAGCTGGAAGGGGGAGGGGGCGCTGTCCTGGCCGCCGCCGGAGACCGGCTGGTCGGTCCGGATCTCGTGCGCGCCGATCCGCGTGTCCACCCGCTTGCCGCCGGGGAAGGTGACGATCATCTCGCTCGACATGCGCTGCTCCTCGTGGAGAAGGTCCTGGGCGCATCGTGGCCCGGTCACGACGTCAGAGCCAGCGCCGCCCGCGGAGATTCCTGGCCGCGGCGCGGTGTGGTAGCGTCCTCGGCCCCAAATGAGAGCGAAGATCAAGGCGAAACCCGTCTCCAGGGCGGCGCTCGCCGGGGAAGCCGATCCCCGGCTGGTGGCGCTGTCGGTCTCCATCCAGGACGACGGCGCGCTGTACGCGGAGGACATCCGCGGGAGCCAGGCGCACGTGACCATGCTGGCCGCCCAGGGCATCGTCCCGAAGGCGGCGGCGCGGCGGATCGTGGCCGCGCTGGACCAGGTCCGGGCCGAGTTCGCGGCGGGGAAGATCCGGCTCGACCCGGCGCTCGAGGACGTGCACACGCACGTGGAGCGGCGGCTGGGCGAGCTGGTCGGGGGCGACGCCGGCTACCTGCACGCCGGCCGGAGCCGCAACGATCAGGTGGCGCTCGACGAGCGGCTCTTCATCGTGGCGGCCTGCGACCGCTGCGACGCGGCGCTGGCCCGGCTCATGGGCGCGCTGCTCGGCCAGGCCTCCGCGCACCAGGGCACCATCCTGCCCGGCTACACCCACCTGCAGCGGGCGCAGCCGATCTCGCTCGCGCACCACCTGCTCGCCTACGTCGAGATGTTCGGGCGCGACCGCGCCAGGCTCTCCGAGCTCCGGCGGCGCGCGGCGGTGTCGCCCCTCGGCTCGGGCGCCCTCGCCGGCACCACGCTCCCCCTCGACCGCGAGGCGGTGGCGGCGCGGCTCGGGCTCGAGGGGGTGACCCGGAACTCGCTCGACGCGGTCTCCGACCGCGACAGCGCCATCGAGCTGGTCTTCGCCTGCGCCCTCGCGGCCGTGCACCTCTCCCGCATCGGCGAGGAGATCGTGCTCTGGACCACGAAGGAGTTCGGCTTCATGACGCTGGCCGACGCCTTCGCGACCGGCTCCTCGCTCATGCCGCAGAAGAAGAACCCCGACGTGGGCGAGCTGGCCCGCGGCCGCGCCGGGCGCGCCATCGGCGATCTCGTCTCGCTCCTCGCCATCGTGAAGAGCCTGCCGCTCTCGTACAACCGGGACCTCCAGGAGGACAAGCGGCCGCTCCTGGCCGGCCCGGAGGCGCTCGTGCTCACCGCCGACGCGGTGGCCGGCGCGATCGGGACGGCCACCTTCCACGCGGAGCGGATGGAGGAGGCGCTCGGGTCGGGCGAGGCGCTCGCCACCGACGCCGCCGAGTACCTGGTCGAGCGCGGGGTGCCGTTCCGCGAGGCGCACGAGGCGGTGGGCAGGGCCGCCGCCTTCGCGACCGCGGCGGGCCGCCCGCTCGCGCGGCTCACCGCCGGCGAGTGGAAGGGCTTCCACCGCAAGTTCGAGAAGGACGTGCTGCGCTGCTTCGACCCGCGGCGCAGCCTGCGCCGGCGCGAGCTGCTGGGCGGACCGGGGCCGCGGCACGTGCGGGCGGAGCTCCGGCGCTGGGCGAAGGCGCTCGGCGCGCGGCCCGGCGAGCCGGGGCGGGGCGGCACGCCCCGTGGAAAGCGGGCGCGGACGTGACCCGGGTCGCCGCGCTCGGCCTGGCCGCGGCGCTGTGCGGCTGCGGGGTGAAGGGCCCACCGCGCCCGCCGGAGCGGCCCGTCGCGGCCACCCCGGTCCGCCCGGAGGCGGCGCCGGCGCCGGCGGAGCCCGACGCGGACACGACCTGCGACGCCTGCGGTGAGGCCCGGCCGGCTGCCGGCGGCGCGGAGGGACGATGAACCACTTCCAGCGGAAGAAGGGCGTGCTGCACGCGGAGGGCATCCCGCTCGAGGGGCTGGCGCGGGCCCACGGCACGCCGCTCTACGTCTACTCCACCGCCACGCTGACCCGGCACTGGAAGGTCCTGCACCGCTCGCTCGCCGGCCTCGACCACGAGGTCCACTACGCGGTGAAGGCCAACTCGAACCTGGCGGTCCTCTCGCTCCTGGCGAAGCTCGGCTCGGGCTTCGACATCGTCTCGGGCGGCGAGCTCTACCGGGTGCTCAAGGCGGGCGGCCGGCCGGACACGGTGGTCTTCAGCGGCGTCGGCAAGCGCGACGACGAGATCGCCTTCGCGCTCGAGTCCGGGGTGAAGGTCCTGAACGTGGAGAGCGGCCCGGAGCTGGCGCGCGTCTCGATCGTGGCCCGCCGCCTGGGCGTGCGCGCCCCCATCGCGCTGCGGGTGAACCCCGACGTCGACCCGAAGACCCACCCGTACATCTCGACCGGCCTGCGCGAGAACAAGTTCGGCGTCTCGATCCCGGAGGCGCGCCGGCTCTACGCGCTCGCGGTCGGGGACCCGGACCTCGAGGTCCGCGGCGTCGCCTGCCACATCGGCTCGCAGATCACCTCGGTCCGGCCCTTCCTCGACGCCATCGCCCGGGTGCTCCGGCTGGTGAAGGACCTGGCCGGGCAGGGCATCCGGCTCGGCCACGTGGACGTGGGGGGCGGCCTCGGCATCACCTACCAGGACGAGGACCCGCCCCACCCCGACGAGTACGGCCGCGCCATCAAGAAGGCGCTGGCGCGCTTCGACGGCCAGGTCATGCTCGAGCCGGGCCGCGTGCTGGTGGGGAACGCCGGCGTGCTCCTGACGCGCGTGCTCTACGTGAAGCGGAGCGGCCGCAAGGTCTTCGTGGTGGTGGACGCGGCCATGAACGACCTGGTGCGGCCGAGCTACTACGGCGCGCACCACGCCATCGAGCTGGCCGGGGCCCCGCGCAAGGACGCCGCGGAGATCGTCTGCGACGTGGTCGGGCCGGTGTGCGAGTCTTCCGACTTCCTGGCGCGCAAGCGGCGGCTGCCCGAGCCCATCCCGGGCGACCTGCTGGTGGTCCGCTCGGCCGGGGCCTACGGGTTCGCCATGGCCTCGAACTACAACGCCCGCCCGCGGGCGGCCGAGGTGCTGGTCGAGGGCGACCGGGCCCTGCTGGCCCGCCGGCGCGAGACCTACGCCGACCTGATCCGGGGCGAGGCGGCGGGCGGCGAGGGAGAGCGCTCCCGCCCCCTGGCCGGATAGGCTACGATCCAGCACCCTTCCCGACGGGAGTACCGCATGCCGCGACTCGAAGGATCGATGGTTGCCATCGTGACGCCGATGAAGGACGGCGCGGTGGATCTCCGCGCCCTCCGCGAGCTGACCGAGTGGCAGGTGGCCGAGGGGACCGACGGCATCGTGCCGTGCGGCACCACCGGCGAGGGCGTCACCCTCACCGCCGCCGAGAAGGCGGACGTCATCCGCACCGTGGTCCAGACGGTCCGCGGCCGGGCCGCCGTGATCGCCGGCGCCGGCTCGAACGCCACCCACGAGGCCATCGAGTCGGTGAAGGTCGCCCGCGAGCTGGGCGCCGACGCCGCCCTGGTGGTGACGCCCTACTACAACAAGCCCACGCAGGAGGGGCTGTTCCGCCACTACCAGGCCATCTGGGAGGCGGTCCGCTTCCCGGTGGTGGCCTACAACGTGCCCTCCCGCACCTCGGTGGACCTGCTGCCCGAGACGGTGGCCCGGCTCGCGAAGGCGGGCGCCATCGCCGGCATCAAGGAGGCCACCGCGAACATGGACCGCCAGGTCCAGCTCGTCGAGAAGGTGGGGAAGGGCGCCATCGCCTACCTCTCCGGCGACGACTTCACGGTGCTGCCCTACATCGCCTGCGGCGGCGACGGCGTCATCTCGGTCATCGGCAACATCGCGCCCCGGGCCATGAAGGAGCTGGTGGTGGCGGCGCGGAGCGGCGACCTGGCCGGCGCGCTCGCCAGGCAGGTGGCCATGGCCGAGCTGAACAGGATGATGTTCGTCGAGACCAGCCCCGGGCCGGTCAAGGCGGCGGTGGCGCTGCTCGGCAGGGCGGGCGGCGAGCTGCGGCTGCCGCTCGCGCCGGTCTCCGAGGCGAGCCTCGCCAAGGTGCGCGAGGCGATGGTGCGGTTCGGCCTGAAGCTCGCCTGAGCCGGGGAGCGGCCACCCCGCGCGGCCCGGCGGCCGGGCGGTCACGAGCGCGCGCCGGCGGCGCGGGCGAGAGGAGGGCGGGAGATGGTCAGGGTGGTGGTGACCGGCGCGGCCGGCCGCATGGGGACGCAGAACGTCCGGCTGGTGCTGGCCACGCCGGGCCTCGAGCTGGCCGGCGCGGTGGAGCGACCCGGCGCGCCCGCGGTGGGCAAGGACGCGGCGGCGCTGGCCGGCCTCGAGCCGGCCGGCGTGGTGGTGGTCGAGGAGCTGGGGATGGCGCTCGGCGCGGCCGACGTGGTGATCGACTTCACCAGCCACGAGGCCTCGGTGCGCCACGCGGCGCTCTGCGCCGCGAAGGGCGTGGCCCTGGTGATCGGCTCGACCGGCTTCACGCCCGAGGCGAAGGCCGCCGTGGCCGAGGCGGCGCAGCGCGTGCCGGTGGTGCTGTCGCCCAACATGAGCGTGGGCGTGAACGTGGTGTTCGAGCTGGTCCGCCAGGCCGCCCGGACGCTCGGGGACGGATACGACGTCGAGGTGGTGGAGATCCACCACAAGCACAAGCGCGACGCGCCCTCCGGCACGGCGCTGTGGCTGGCCGAGGGGGCGGCCGCGGCGCTCGGGCGGAGCCCGGCCGACGCGCTCGCCTTCAGCCGGCACGGCATCCTGGGCGAGCGGCCGCCCTGGCAGATCGGCGTCCAGACGCTGCGCGGCGGGGACGTGGTCGGTGAGCACACGGTGCTCTTCTGCGGCGAGGGGGAGCGGGTCGAGATCACCCACCGCGCCACCAGCCGCGAGCAGTTCGCCCGCGGGGCGATCCGCGCCGCCGCCTGGCTGGCCGGCAAGCCGGCCGGCCTCTACGACATGGCCGACGTGCTCGGCCTGCGGGTGGCACGGTGAGGACCTGCCGCTTCCGGCTGGCCGGGCACGAGCGCTACGGGGTGGTGGAGGGCGAGGCCGTCCGCGCGCTCACGGCGGCGCCGTGGGCCGGTGGCCTGCCCGAGGGGAAGCCGGTGCCGCTCGCCGACGTCACGCTGCTCGCGCCGGTCGAGCCGAGCAAGGTGGTCTGCGTGGGCCGGAACTACCTCGCCCACGCCCGCGAGCTCGGGAACGAGGTCCCCGCCGTCCCGCTCATCTTCCTGAAGCCCTCCACCTCGGTGGTCGGTCCGCAGGACGCCATCCGCTGCCCGGAGCAGTCGCGCGAGGTGCACCACGAGGGGGAGCTGGGCGTGGTGGTGGGCCGGACGCTCACGGGGGCCACCCCCGCCGAGGTCCGCGGCGCGATCTTCGGCTACACCTGCCTGAACGACGTCACCGCGCGTGACATCCAGCGCGAGGAGAAGCAGTTCACCCGCGCCAAGGGCTTCGACACCTTCTGCCCCGTCGGGCCGGTGATCGAGACCGCCTTCGATCCGCTCGACGCGTCGGTGACCTGCCGGGTCAACGGCAGCGAGCGGCAGCGCGGCTACACCCGGGACATGGCCTTCGACGTCTTCGTGCTCCTCTCGTTCATCTCCGGCGTGATGACGCTCCTCCCGGGCGACGTGGTGGCGACCGGCACGCCCGAGGGCGTCGGGCCGATCCGGCGCGGCGACTGGGTCGAGGTGGAGGTGCCGGGGATCGGCGTCCTGCGGAACCCGGTGACCTGAAGCGATCGGGATCGGGCGAGACCGGGGTGGGTCGGTCACGGCCCCCTGGAATCCTGGCCGGAGGGCCTCCATGCGCGCCTACGTCGGCGTCGGCTCGAACCTGGGGGATCGCTGGGCGAACCTGGCGCTCGCGGCCCGCGCGCTCCGCGCCGAGCCGCGGCTGGCGCTGCTGCGCGCTTCGCGCGTCTACGACGCCGCGCCGCTCGGGCCGCCGCAGCCCCGCTACCTGAACGCCGTCCTCGAGCTCGAGTCGGGCGCGCCGGCGCCGGCGCTGCTCGAGGTGCTGCAGCAGGTGGAGCGCGCGGCGGGGCGGCGGCGAGGGATTCGCTGGGGGGCGCGCACGCTCGACCTCGACCTGCTCCTCCTCGAGGACGAGGTGATCCGCCGGCCGGGGCTGGTGGTCCCGCACCCCGGCCTCGCCACCCGGCGCTTCGTGCTGGCGCCGCTCGCGGAACTCTGTCCGGAGCGGGTGGTGCCGGGGACCGGCCGGACGGTGGCGGAGCTCCTGGCGCGGGTCGCGCCGGAGGACGTGTTCCGCGTCGGGCTCTTCCCCGCCTGAAGGCCGCTCGCCTGGAGGCAGGGCTGAAGGGGGTCACTTCCTCCGCAGCGTCCGGACGTAGGCCACCAGCGCCCAGGCGTCGTCCGGTGAGAGCGTCTCCGCGTAGGACGGCATGGGGGAGCCGTTCAGGCCGGTCATGAAGGCCCGGTAGAGATCCTCCGGCGCGTCGCCCACCTTGAGCGGGCCCTGCGTGAAGTCGTGCGGGACGATCGGGAAGCCCCAGTCGTCGCGCAGGGTGCGGGCCGACGCGCCGTCGCCCTTCCCGGTGTCGCCGTGGCAGGCGGCGCACTGCACCTTGTCCCAGACCGCCTTCCCCTTCCGCACCGCCTCCTGCGTGAACGCCGGCGCAGGCGGGATCTCGAGAGGCTTCCCCTGCGGCTCGCTCGTGAACCGGGGGGAGAGCGTCTTCACGTACTGGACCACGTCCTCGCGCTCCAACGCGGTGGTGGGCGCCCAGCGCGGCATGAAGGTCGTGTGCAGGCCGTTGGTGATGGTGCGGAGGAGGTCCGCATCGGTCGGCAGCTCGCCGCTCGCCGTCGAGCGGAACTTGAAGACCCCGCTGGTGAAGTTGCGCGGGCGGGGATCGAGCCAGTCCGCCGAGGGGCCGCGACCGTCGCCCTCCACGCCGTGGCAGGAGATGCAGTACCGGTCGAACACCTTGCGGCCTCGCGCCGCCGCCCCGGACAGCGGGTGGCTCGGCGTTGCGGGCGGGACGGCGGCCGGCGGCGCCCTCGCCGCCGGGGCCTGCGAGCCGTCGGAGGGTGGCGCGGCCGTGGTGCCCGGGGTGCCGGCCGGGCCGGACTGGGCGAGGACGCCGGCGGCGGAGGCGATGGCCGCGCCGACCGCGAGACGGAAGAGCTTCATGGCGGCCTCCTAGAAGTCGAAGTCGATCCCGCCCATGGCGGCCTGGGTGGTCACGCTCCTCGGCAGCCCCGAGGGCGGCACCCAGCCCACCCCCTTCGCCCGATCCAGGTGCCCCTCGACGTGGATCGCCGCCGCGGCACGCGGCCCGAGCGCGAGGTAGCGGCGCACCCCGAGCGTCCCGCCGTCGACGTCGCCGGTCCCGTGCCTGAAGCGGACGAGGTCGTACCGCCCGAAGAAGAGCCAGGGCGTCGCGGTGTAGCTCGACTCCGAGAACGGCACCCAGTCCACCTCGGCGAAGCCGCCGTTGAAGGCGTTCACGCCGCTGCCGTCACCGGCCAGCCCGGCGTCCTCTCGCCCGTACACATAGGCGACGGTGAAGAGGAGCGGGGTGGACGGGTACCCCATCATCCAGGCGAGCTCGCCCCCCGCTCGATAGAAGCGCTTGTGGTCGCTGCCCGTGCCGGGGATGGGGACCGGGTCACCGCCACCCTCGGGCGTGGCGAGATCGAACCGGGTCGGCCACCAGCCGACGCCGCCGAGCGCGCCGACGCGAACCCACGGGACGACCGCCGACGGAAGCTCGAACGCGCGCTGCACGTGGGCGTAGATCATCGGCGACGACCAGCCGTTGCGCGAGAGCCCCTCGCCCCCGCTCGCCGAGGTGAAGCTCAGCGCATAGCGGATGGTGCTGCGCGCGTCGTGACCGTCGAGCTCGACGCCGACCTGGTTGTCCGCATAGTCGAACCCGACCAGGCTGTCCTGCGGATGCGCGCTGTAGACCGCGTAGCCGGAGGTGAGCGTCACGTTCCGGTGCGAGGAGGCGGGCTGATCGAGCTCGAACTTGCCGATGCGGAGGTTCGCCCAGCTGGTACCCCCGAGGTTGTCGAGCCGCGCCCAGGCCGACTCGAGCGAGGCCGTGGCGTCCTCGCCGAAGCCGGAGATCACCACCAGGTACGAGATGTCCTTGGCGATCAAGCCACCGGTGAGGATGTCGACACCGGGGGGGATCGGGACCCCGCCGGTCTGGGTGGTCACCGGGCCAGCATCGGAGGTCTGGTTGGTCATCCGGGTGAACTGGTAGGCGGCCGTGGTCCGGACCGCGAAGGGCACGTAGTCAGGCGAGTGCGTGACCGGATCGTCCTTGCCGAGGTTGAACTGGTAGCCGTTGTCGCGGAAATTCTGGCCCTGCGGGTTGAATATGGGCCAGGCGACGTGACAGGCGCTGCAGGACATCCCGTACTTGCGGGCGAAGGCCGGGAAGGCCTGCGTCCGAGGGGCGAGCGTGAGGACGACGAGGGAGAGGACCGAGGAGACGCCCCCGATCAGCGCGGATCGACGCCGGTGGGTCATGGAACCTCCGGTTCGCCCCGGCGCGGAGTCGCCTGCCGCCCGCTTCGCGTGGGGCGATGTGCGTTACGCTCGGTGGAGGTAGGTGCTGCGCCCTCGCGCCGCAACGCTCTTCCTGGGGCCAGCAGCGGCCAATCCCTGCATCCACCATGGGTCATCACCGCGGATGCCAACACCGTGAGTGGAAGTCCGGCGGCAGGAACTTGCGAGCGGGTTCCGCAGCTCGTGCGAGAGGATCCCCAGGAACTCGTGCTGGCGCTGGTCCGCCTCGCGCAGGGCGTCCTCCGCCTGCTTCCGCTCGGTGATGTCGGTGGCGACCATCGCCAGCGTGTCCTGGTCCATCCGGGCGGCGGCGACGAGGAGCGTGCGATCCCTGATGGTCAGCTCGTGCGGAGCGGACGTCCCGTGGCCAGCACCAGGGACCATCCCGGCGCGTCACGGTCCGCACAAGGTCCGCCGAGACGAGCTCGCTGAGCCGCCTGTCGACGACCTGCCCGCGCTCTGAGGAGCGCGAGCGTGGGGCCGTTCACGTCGCGGACGATCCAGTCCACCACGTTCCCCTCGCGGTCGCGCACCGCCTCGTGCACGCCCACCAGCTCGAACAGGTTCTCGCCGAGTCGTTCGGCTCTCCGGAGTCCTGACGAGCGTGCAGCGTGATCTCGTCGCTCCTCTCGCCGGCTGGTGCAGAACCCGAAAATCCAGGTATCCGCCTGCGCTCGCGCGCCACCCCGTGCGTACCTCACGATCGGAGGCAAGACGCCTCCTCGGGGGACGATATGAGGCGACAAGGCAAGACGCTCCTCGCGTTCGTCGCTGCGCTCGGCGTGTATGCGGGCGCTGCCCACGCGGACGAGCAGCAGGGGGCCAAGACGGCGGGAACGGAGGGAGCGGCCGCGACCTCCGATCAGACCGAGAAGACCTCCAGGGAGATCAGCGGTCGCGTGGTCCAGGCGAGCCCGAGCAAGCTGTTCCTCGAGCACATGGGAGCGGTGGTGGAGTTCAACATCGCCCCGGACGCGCAGTTCTCGGGTGGAAACCTCACGAGCAGCCGTGATCTCGCGGAGGGGCAGCAAGTGCGGGCGAGCTTCACGGTCGAGAACAAGACGAGCAACGTGGTGAAGCGCATCTCGGCGGGCGAGGCTGGCAGCAGCGGGGGCGCGGCGCCTCAGCCCGGACGTCCTGCACCTGGCTTGCCGGGACATCCGCCCGGCACGAGCGGCGAGACCGGCACGCCGGCTCCACACCAGCCGGCCGCCACCCCGCCCACGAAGTGAGCGGTCGCGAGCTCGACCTCATCGGCTGAGCCGGCGCCGAGGGGCGATCGGCTCAGCCTCTGTTGACCAGGAGCGCGGCGTCGCGCACGACCCGGTCGACGGCGTCGGGTTCCTCGGACGAGTAATAGCCGCGAAGACGCCCTTGTCCGTCCACGAGGACGAGGTGTGTCCCGTGCGAGATGCCGGCGGGGGAGGGGTCGTTCGGGTCGCGGCCCATGCTCACCCGCAGTCCCTTCTCGACGGTCTCCTGAACCGCCGCGGCAGGGCCGGTGAGGAACGTCCACATCCGAGGGTTCGCTCGATGCGCCTGAGCGTAGGCGGCGAGGCGGGCGGGAGTATCGTGCTCGGGGTCGACGCTGAAGGAGACCAGGTGCAGCGCCGGCTCGAGGTCCCTGGTGCGCGCCTGCACGCGCGCCATCTGGGCGGTCACCCTCGGACAGACCGTCTGGCAGCGGGTGAAGATGAAGCTCGCCACCCAGACGTGCCCAGCGAGGTCCTTCGAGCCGAACGCTCGCCCGTCCTGGTCCGTCAGCTGGAACGCCGGGACGGCCCCCAGGACCGGCGCCGGCGGGGGAACCGGCGTGCGCAGCGACCAGACAAGCGGCCACGCTGCCAGTGCCCCGAGTACCAGGATCCAGAAGAGCGGCCGCCCGACCACCGCGCGGGCGGTACGGTCGAGACGAGCCGCGGCGCGGTCACGAGCGACGGTCACGACTGGTACGTGCTCTGGCCTCGCCTGACAGTCAAGCTGCCGCCCCAACAGGTTGGGCGCGCGGCGCGGCGGTGCAATTACAAGTTCCGCGCAATGACCGTGACCACCGCGGCGCATGGGCATCCCCCCCCGGTCACCTGGCCTCTCGACGCCCAGTACGGGGCCGCCACGCCCGGCAAGATCGGGATGTGGATCTTCCTCGTCTCCGACGCGTTCGCCTTCGGAGGGCTGCTCATCGCGCAGGGGATTCTGCGAAGCGGCCGTCCGGAATGGGTGCTGCCAGGCGAGCCGAAGCTCGGCATCCCGTTCACGGCGGCGCTCACCTTCCTCCTCATCAGCACGAGCTTCACGAACGTGATGGCGTGGGCGGCCGCCGCGGAGGGCCGCCGCCGCGCGGCCGCCGTGCTGCTCGCCGTCACGGCGCTCGGCGGGGCGCTCTTCATCCTGGGCCAGTACCACGAGTGGAGCGGGCTCATCCGCGAAGGGCTGGTGCTCGGTCGCTCGGCGCGTGCCAGCACGTTCTACGTGATCACCGGCTTCCACGGGCTGCACGTGACGGCGGGCGTCCTCTACATCCTCGCCGTCCTCGCGCAGTACCAGCGCGGACGGGCGACGGCCCACCACGTCGAGCTCCTCGGGCTCTACTGGTGCTTCGTCGACTTCGTGTGGATCTTCGTCTTCTCGTTCGTCTATCTGATGCCCTGAGGTCGCCATGTCCGATCTCGCCGGAGCGGAGCGGGGGTGGGTGGCGCGCGGCGCCGTCCACCGGACCCAGTACGTCGTGATCTTCGTGGTGCTCGGCGCCCTGACCCTCGTAGAGCTGGGGGTCGTGCGCACCTCCGGGATCCCGAAGACCGCGGTCATCGTGGCGCTGGTGGCGCTCGCCGTCTCCAAGGCGGCGCTCATCGCGCTCTTCTACATGCACCTCCGGTTCGAGACCGGGATCCTGCGGCTGACGGTGCTCGCGCCGCTGCTCGCGCCCGCCGTGTACGGGATCATCCTGATGGCGGAAGCCACCACGAGGGCCATCCAGTGAAGCGCCTGCTCGCAACCGCCGTTGGCGTCCTGGCGCCCGCCCTCGCGCTCGCGTGCCCGGTGTGCGCGCAGGACCGGAGCCCCTACAGCGCACTCCTCGTCGGCGCGATGATCCTCGCGCCCTACCTCGTGGTGGCGGTCGTCGTCCGCGCCATTCGCTCGGCGGGAGAAGATCCGTGAGGGCCGGCGGCCGGCTGCGCGGCACCGCGGCGGCGACGGTCGCGCTGGCGGGGATGGCGCGCGCCGCGCCGCTCCGGGAGAAGGGCTACGGCCTCCCCCGCGACGTCTCGGTGGACGGGCACCGCGTGGACTGGCTCATCCACTTCACGGTGATCGCCACCAGCCTGATCTTCGTGCTCGTCGGCGCGGTGCTCCTCGTCGCGCTCGTGCGCCACCGGCGAGGCCACCCCGCCGTCTACGCTCCCGGGAGCAAGGCGTCCATCGGGCTGCTGGTCGGCTTCATCACGGTGGTCGCGATCGCGGTGGACGCGAACCTCTTCGTGCACACCGTCGTCGACATGGAGCGGTACTTCTGGAACTTCGCGGCGGCGGAGGAGCGGGCCGACACGGTCCGGATCGAGGTGCAGGCGCACCAGTGGTCGTGGGCGGCGCGCTACCCCGGGCCGGACGGGAAGTTCAACACGCCCGACGACATCGTGACCCTGAACGACGTGCGGGTCCCGGTGGGCGCGCCGGTGCTCATCCAGCTCTCCGCGGTGGACGTGATCCACAGCATGTACCTCCCGAACTTCCGGGTGAAGCGCGACGCCGTGCCGGGGGAGATCACGAAGCTCACCTTCCAGCCGAAGACGGCGGGCGAGTACGAGATCGCCTGCGCGCAGCACTGCGGCCCGAACCACTACAAGATGCGCGGAGTCCTCACCGTGCTCCCCGCGGATCGCTACGGCGAGTGGCTGCGGACGGTGGAGGCCGACGCCCGCCGCGGCTACGACCCGGACGACGCCGAGGCCCACTGGGGCTGGGAATGGAGGAAGGAGTGACGCCCGCGCAGGCCATCATGGAGGCGGCGCAGCCGATCCACTCGCCTCCCACCTCCTTCTGGCGGAGGTACGTCTTCTCCATCGATCACAAGGTGATCGCGAAGCAGTTCCTCTGGGCGGGGCTGCTCTTCATGCTCCTCGGCGGAACACTCGCCATGCTCATCCGCTGGCAGTGGGCCTTCCCGTACCGTCCGGTGCCGGTGCTGGGCGGGCTGTTCCTGCGCGGGAGCGGCGGCGTCATCGGTCCGGCGGTCTACCAGCAGATCTTCACCACCCACGGACTCGTGATGATCTTCTTCGCCGTCACGCCCGTCCTGATCGGCACCTTCGGGAACCTCCTCATCCCCCTCATGATCGGCGCGCGCGACATGGCCTTCCCGCGCCTCAACATGTTCTCGTTCTGGACCTTCCTGCTCTCGCAGCTGCTGGTCCTCGCCTCGTTCCTCACCCCCCTCGGCAGCGCCGGCGCGGGCTGGACCACCTACGCGCCCCTCTCCACCAACGTGGGGATGCCCGGACTCGGCCAGACGCTGGTGGTGGCCGCCATCTTCGTCACCGGCGTCTCCTCGACCATGGGGGCGGTGAACTACATCACCACCGTGATCCGGCTGCGCGCGCCCGGGATGACCTGGATGCGCCTGCCCCTCACCATCTGGGGGCTCTGGCTCACGGCGATCATGAACGCGCTCTTCATCCCGGTGCTCGGCGCGGCGGCGCTCCTGCTCCTCCTCGACCGGACCTTCGGGACCCAGTTCTTCCTGCCCGCCGCGGTGGCGGCGCGCGGCGGCGGCGATCCGATCCTCTGGCAGCACCTGTTCTGGATCTTCGGTCACCCCGAGGTCTACATCATGATCCTCCCGACGTTCGGGATCCTCGGGGACGTCCTCTCCTTCTTCGCGCGCAAGCCGCACCACTGGTACCGCGGGACGGTGTGGTCCCTCATCGCCGTGACCGTCCTCTCCGCGATGGTGTACGGGCACCACATGTTCCTGACCGGCATGAGCCCGCTGCTCGGCGAGGGTTTCATGCTGTTCACGCTCCTCATCAGCATCCCGTCGATGATCGTGGTGCTGAACTGGGTGCTCACCGTCTGGAACGGCTCGCTGCGCCTCGACACGCCCATGCTGTTCGCGCTGGCGACGGTCTTCCTGTTCGGGATCGGGGGCGTCACCGGCCTGTTCCTCGGCGACATCTCGATGGACCTCTACCTGCACGACACCCTGTTCGTGGTCGGCCACTTCCACTTCACGATGGCCGCCGGCTCGCTCGTGGGGGCGCTCACCGGCGTCTACTTCTGGTTCCCGAAGATGTTCGGGCGCCGGCTCGACGAGCGGCTCGGGAAGGCGCACTTCTGGTTCACGCTGGTGGGACTCACGCTCGTCTTCGGTGGCCAGCTCCTCGCCGGCTACGCCGGTCAGCAGCGCCGGCTGTTCGATCCGTTCCAGTACACCTTCATCCAGGGGCTGCGGGGCCTCAACCGCTGGACGAGCTACTTCGCGTTCGCGCTCTTCGCGGGCCAGCTCTTCTTCGTCGTGAACTTCTTCAAGACGGTCTTCGGGAAGAAGCGGGCGGGACCGGCCGAGGCGAACCCGTGGCAGGTGACGACCCTCGAGTGGACGAACACCAGCTCGCCCCCGCCGTTCCACAACTTCGAGCGGATCCCCGAGGTGGTGCGCGGCCCGCACGAGTTCTCGAACCCGGACGTGCGGCGACTGACCGGGCGCGACTTCGCCGGACAGGCGGAGATCCTGCCCGGCGGCGAGCCGGCGCTGGCGGCCGGGAAGAGCTGAGCCGTGGAGCGGGCGGTGGCGCACCACGATGATCCGGGCCGGGAGCCGGCTCCCGCGCCGGTCCTCGGCCTCGCGCGGTATCGCCGGCGCCCGCGCGGCGCGGAGCGGACCGCGCACGTCGGGATGGCCGTGTTCCTCGGCTCCTGGGCCATGCTGTTCATCGCGCTCTTCTTCGCGTACGCGCTCGTGCGCTCCCGCGCGCCCGACTGGCCTCCGCTCGATGCGCCGCCCCTTCCGCGGCTGCTCCCCGGCCTCAACACCCTGTTCATCGCGGCGTCGAGCGCGGCGGTGGTGCGCGCGGTGCGGGCACAGGAGCTCGGGCGGGCGCGGGCCACCGCGGCGAGCCTCGCCGGCGCAGCATCCCTCGGCGCGACCTTCCTCGGCCTGCAGACCCTGGTCTGGACCGGCCTCTGGCGCGCGGGGCTCGTGCCGAGCGGCGGTCCTTACCAATCGGTCTTCTACGCGTTCACCGCGTTCCACGCGCTCCACGTGCTCGTCGGGCTGGCCGCGCTGGGGTGGCTCGCCGGGCGAGCCCTCTCGCGCACGGGCGCGCCGCGGACCGACGTTCGGCTCTGGGGCTGGTACTGGCACTTCGTCGGGGTGGTGTGGGCGGCGCTCTACGTGACCGTCTATCTCCTGTGAGAGTGAGATCGCCATGATCCGGACTGCGCTCCTGCTCCTCGCCTGCGGCCTCGCCGCGTGCAAGGGCTACCGACCGCCAAAGTTCGACCAGCCCCAGAAGCTCGGCGGAAAGACGATACCCGCGCACGTGCTCACGAGCGGGGCGCAGGCGTACGTGCAGTACTGCCGCGCGTGCCACGGGGACAAGGGCGACGGCAAGGGACCGGCGGCCAAGGGGCTACGCCCGCCGCCGCGCGACTTCACGCTGGGTGTGTTCAAGTTCGCCGCCGTACCCGCCGGCACGCTGCCGCACGACGAAGACATCGACCGGATCGTCCGGACCGGCCTCCACGGGACGGCCATGCTGGCATGGGACGCCGTCCCCCAGAAGCAGCTCGAGGAGATCATCCAGTTCCTGAAGACGTTCTCGCCGCGATGGAAGGACGAGGAGCCCGGCGAGCGGATCGTGCCCACCGAGGACGCCTGGAAGGCTCGCCAGTCCGATGCGGTAGCGCGCGGCAAGAAGGTCTACCACGGGCTCGCGCGCTGCCAGGGCTGCCACCCCGCGTTCGCGCCGAAGAGCCTTCATCTACGAGGCGACGAAGGAGCTGACCGGGGCGGGCGAGCTCCGACTTCCGCGACGACATGTACGGCTCGGAGCTGAAGGAGAGCGACTTCGGGGTGAAGCTGCTTCCGCCGGACTTCACCCGCTCGGAGCTGCGCTCGATCCGCGAGGATCATCGCATCGAGGACCTGTACCGCGTGATCGCCTCGGGCGTCGGCGGGACCGCCATGCCAACCTGGCACGGCTCGCTCCCCGAGGAGGACATCTGGTCGCTCGTCCACTACCTGGACTCGCTCATCGCCCTCAAGGGCACCGACGCGGCGCGGCGCCTCGTCGAGGAGAACGCGGCGGCCGACGCGCGCTGGCAGCCGCCGAAGCAGAGCGAGAAGTGAGGCGCTGGGGACGTGGTTCGTCGGGCCGGCGTTCCCCACGTTCCTCCACCGTGATCCGGATCCCGGCGTCACGTTCGACGTGGTGATCCACACGGGCATCGGGTTCTGACCTACCTCTCGATCGGCCCGCCCACGCCGCGAACAGTGTCCGGTTCCTGGCTGGGCGAGCCCGCCTTCATCTTCGTCTCGGAGCTCCAGCCGATCATCCCGAAGCGCATGACCCACGGCTCGTAACCCAGCGCGGCGAGGCCGCCGAGCGCCATCGACTCGGTGTGCCCGCTCTGGCAGACGAGGACGATCTCCTTGCCGCCCGAGGGGAGCTGCGCGAGACTCGCGGGCCGGAAGAGCACGTCGATGGGCAGGCTGATCGCGCCCGGCACGTGCCCCTTCGCGTACTCCTCGGGTGGACGGACGTCGACCACGACGTACTTCCCCGCGCCGGCGCGGAGGCTCTCCAGCACCTCGGACGCCGGCAGGACGCGCGTCATCCCCCTCGTGCGCAGGAAGAAGTCGGCGAGCTTCTTGCGCGCGACGCCGGCATCCTCGGCGCCCGCGGCCGGCGCCGCGGCCGCGGAGGCGTGCGGCTCGTCGGCGACGGCCGCGAGGGCGAGGGCCAGGGTTCCCAGGACGAGGGCGAGTCTGCGCATGTGGTGCGTCCTTCCCGGCCTCCCTCACGAGAGGCGGATCTCGTGGGTCGCCTCGAACCGCTGGTGCCGGTTGTTGACGACGACGATCCGGAGCGGCCCGTCGCGCCGCGCCAGCAAGCAGAACGTGATGAACGGGTCGTCGCTGAGCGCCGGGGTCAGCGCGAACCGGTTCACGCGCTCGCCGCCGTAGAAGACCTGCAGGTCCTCGAGGTGGAGCGGCTCGGAGGCCTGCTCGAAGCTCCCGTCACGGACCACCAGGCCCGTCCGGTTCGGGTGATGCATCTTCATCTGGGCATGGATGAGCTCGCCGCGGCCAATCCGGCCGCGCTCCACCAGCTCGGGGATCCGGATGACCGGCGGGCCGATGTCCTCGCCGCCGGTCCGCTCCGGCGCGGGCGCGGTGCCGGCGCAGCCGCCCGCGTCCGCCGGGATCCGGATGGTCCGGCTCGTGGACCAGCGGCCGTGCCGGTTGCACTCCGCCGTCACCGTCACCTGTGAGACGCCCCCGTCCATCCGGGCCTGGAAGGCGATGTAGGCGCGGCCGTTCGCGGGCGTGAGGTGAAACGTCCCCTTCTCCGGGACCGGGTCGGTCTCGTTCACCACCTCGAGGCTCGTGATGTGGTGGTCGGCCGTCATCGGGTGCGTCATCTCCACCACGATCGGGACCTTCGCGCCGTTGATGGTGGCGGCGGGGAGCCGGAGCATCGGGAGATGTTCGCGCTCGAATGGCGAGAGCCGGGCGGGGTCGTCGCCGGGCAGTGATCGCACGGCGGGCGCGCCCAGGCGCGCTCGACCCAGAGCCCCACGGCGCCCGCGGCGAGGCCGAGGAAGCCTCGCCTGGAGAGCTCGGACGATCGTGAGGCTCCTGGCCGCCTCGCCACCGGTTCCCCCGACGTTCAGTGCCTGCCCGGATCGAGCTTGCTGCCGCGGTTCGACCAGTAGATGTACGCCTCGAGGGCCTTCATGGCGTCGGAGTCCGTGATCGATCCTGCACGCCCTCGTTCGGCTTCTCGATGCACCAGTTGATCATGTCCCGCAGCGTCGCGAACTTGTCGATCTGCTCCTGGAACTTCGGGAACTCGTGCGGGTGGACGTCGGTCCGCGAAGGGGTGGCACATGGCGCAGGCCATTCCCGTTCGCGTGAGCTGCGACGTTCATCTTCTTCTCCGTCGCGTCGTCGCCGTGGAAGAGCAGGTCGCCGATCCTCACCTGCTCCATGAAGACCTCCTCGAAGGCCTTGAGCTGCTCGGGCGTGTGCGTTCCTTGTGGGCCAGCGCGCGGGACGACATCAGCAGCGCGAGGGCCGCGCCGACCGCGAGAGCGAGACGGTAACGGGTGATCTTCATGGCTCTGTCCCTTCTGTCTCGCGGGTCACTTGTAGGCGCCGTAGCTCGGCCACTCCCGGTCGGCGACGCGGGGGTGGACCTCCTGGTTGACGTTGTCGGCGCAGCCGGAGTCCACCGCGCTCTCGCCGAGGACGTCCTTCCGCCACATGACGTACTCGTTCTCGACGCGCGCGCCGACGGTGATCCGTGAGTAGCCGACGCCGTCGAACGGATCGCCGGGGTCCACGCGGATCATGCACTTCGTGAGGGCGGGCACGCCCTCGGGCGCGTACGGCCACGGCCAGGAGGTCGCGAGCATGCCGATGGAGCGCATCTTGCCGATCTCGTTGTAGAGCACCTGGTGGGTGTGGCCGTGGATGTTGGTGACGTTGGTGTACGGCCTGAGGACCTCCTGGACCTCGCGCCAGTCGCGCACCCAGAAGTTCCACGGCGGGTAGTATTCGTAGAGCGGGTTGTGGCTGAAGACGACGAGCGGCTTGTCCTTCTTCCAGTTGGAGAGGGTCTTGTTCAGCCACTCGAGCTGGTCGCGGCCGACGCCGGCCCAGGCGCCGGCGACGCTCCCGTCGAGGGTCGCCATGTGGCCCATCCGCTCCTGGGCGGTCATCTTCTTCGCCGTCCAGTAGTCGGGGCCCCGGCTGACCGTGTCGAGGCCGACGAAGCGGACGCCCTTGTGGTCGAAGGTCCAGTTGGGCTTGCCGAACAGCTTCGTCCACTTCTGCCCCATGTCGAGGTACCAGTCGTGCTCGCCGGGGATGAAGACCTTCTGGATCTTCACCTCCTTCAGGATCTCGTTCCCGAGCTCGAGCTCGGCCGGATCGGCCAGCTGGGCGAGGTCGCCGCCGAAGATCAGGAAGTCCGCCGGCGGGCTCATGGCCTGGACCTCCTTGACCGCGCGGACGGCCTTGTCGACGAAGCGCGTGTTGACGTCCTTCGGATACAGGTGAGTGTCCGAGATCCAGGCGAACTTGAACGGCTCCTGCGCGCCGACGGCGAGGTCGAGGATGTTGATGAGCGGGAACCAGCCGTAGGTGGCCGCGCCCGCGGTGCCCGCAGCCGCTGCCACCGACCGGTGGAGGAAGGTACGTCGGGTGATCCCCAGCGAGCGATCGGGGCGCTCACCCGGGACTTGCAGTGCCTTCTGCAGCTCGCTCCGCTCTCGCCGGTCGTCCATGATCTCTCCTTCCAGGACTGCTCTGCTCCGGGCCTGGGCCTGGGCCTACTTCTTCTTCAGCTCGATCGTCAGCTGCGCGGGCTCCTTCGCCTTGACGGTCACCGGGACCTCCGTCTCGCCGGTGTACTCCTGCCACGCGACGAGCGAGTACGATCCCGGAGGCACGTCCGCGATGCTGAACGTGCCGTCCTTGCGGGTGACCGCGTAGTACGGGTTGTCCGCGGCATAGACCCACGCGAGCATCCACCCGTGCGTGTCGCACTCGATGCGCATGATCCCCGGCTTGGTGAGCGGCTTCTCGATCCGCTGCCCCTTCACCGGAAGCGCGACGTTGAAGACCGTCTGCTTGCCGAGGAACCCGTGCGTGTTGTGCATGACCGGGTCGGAGTTGACGATCACGACCGTGCCCACCGGAAACGCCTGGACGTGCGGCTCGAAGTTGCACCCATGGTTCACGATCTCCGGCTTCTTCGCGGGCTTCTCGAGCGCCTTTCCCTTCTCGACGGCCTTCAAGTAAACGACCGCGTCCTGGACGCCCTTGTCCGGTCCGACGACGACCTCGGGCTCCTCGCGCATCGCGCCGCAGGTCTCCCTGTCCTTGGTCGGGATGATCTTCCTCGTCGGCACTGTCCCCTGGTAAGTGACCTTCCCCTGGATGGTGCCGCCCTCGGAGACCTGGACGACCTCGTAGGCCGCCGCGCGGGCCGGGAGGACGCTCGAGAGGAGCAACGGGGCGAACACGCTCACGACACGTCCCCACGTCGTCAAAGCTCGATCTCGTCCATCTCGTCTGGGCCTGAGCATGGGCCTCCACTGTCGGTCCGTGGGATCGCCGTCAAGTCTCAAGTGGGAAAGGTGTGGTTCAGAAGGGTTCGCCCCTGCCCGGACGAGCGCGCGCACCTCGCACGGCCGGACGAGCCCGCAGCGCGCGCCGCGAGCGGCTCGGTGCGAAGGACCAGTCGCCGTCCTCGGATGTGCAGCGTGAACGGCGCGATGAGCGGGTGGGGCGCGCAGGCTCGCGATGCCTGCCGTCATGCGGACGCGCAGTCGATCTCCCCGATCAGCCGCAGCGTCTCGACCGACTCCGGGAGGAGCGCTTCCCGGGGCCCACCGCGAGCTGGACCTGGAACGGACGTCCCGGGCGATCACCAGGCGCGAGCGAGCAGGGGAGCCCACGCCCTGTCGCTCCCGAGATCGTGGCGACGTCTCGCCCGTCATTCAGGTCGCCGAAGCCGCGGAGCCATCCGGTGACGGACGCGTCAACAGGCAGTGAGCCGGGCGGCAGCCGCGCGAGGGACGCGACGCCGTGCCGGCCCGTGCCTATCTCACGGGCGGGCCTTCCGCCCGTGGCTCCGCCCAACGGAGGTCGTCATGTCCGCTCGTCGCTTGCTCGTCCTGGTCCTCGCCACCGCGGCGCTGCCAGCAGCCGCGGGCGACCTCAAGGGAACCATCAGCTACACCGGCGCGCCGCCGAAGCTCGCGCCGTTCACGGCGACGCGGGACCAGAACGTCTGCGGCCCGTCGGTCCCGAACGAGAGCCTCGAGGTGTCGAGCGGCCACCTCGCCAACGTGGTGATCACCGTCAAGGGGGGCGGCCTGCCGAAGCCACCGCCGCAGACCATCACCCTCGATCAGCACGAGTGCCGCTACCACCCGCACGTCCAGGCGACCGGCGTGGGGAGCACGCTCCAGATCCTCAACAGCGACCCGATGCTCCACAACATCCACGGCTACATGGGCCAGCAGACGCTCTTCAACCTGGCGATGCCGATCAAGGGGCAGAAGCTGCCGCGGCCGCTCCCGCGCTCAGGCCTCGTCCGGATCAAGTGCGACGTTCACTCCTGGATGGCCGGCTTCGTCGTCGTGTCGGACTCCCCTTACGCGGTGGTCGGAGCGGACGGCACCTACGGCATCAAGGGGTTGCCCGCGGGCGCGTACACGGTCACCGCCTGGCACGAGACGCTCGGGGAGAAGACCGCGCAGGTGACCGTCCCGGCGAGCGGTGACGTCACCGCCGACTTCAGCTTCAGCGGCGGGGGCGGCAGCTGACGCGCGCCCGCGCTCGCCAGCCCTGGACGATCGAGCCACCGAGCGAGCGCCCCAGGGGACCCATGCAGCGCTCGCCGGGGGGCTCGCTGGTCAGACGGGCGGTCTCCCTGCGGCGCTGAGGACCTTCTTCACCGCCTCCGGCGTGAGCGGTTCGCACCGCCCGGCGAGCCGCGCCGTGAGCGCGATCCGCGCCACCCGCTCGAGCGTCTCGGTCCGGTCGAACGCCTCCGCGAGCGTGCGCCCGAGCGCGAGCGCGCCGTGGCGCTCGAGCAGGATCACGTCGTGGTCGGCGAGCAGCGGCGCGAGGGAGGCCGGCACCTCGTCGGTGCCCGGCGTCGCGAACGGCGCCACCGCCACCGTCCCGAGCGTCACCGCGGCCTCGGGCACCACGTCGTTCGGCGGGGGGAGGCCCGCCACGGTGAGCGCCACCGCCGGTGACCGGGTGGGCGTGGACGACGGCGTTCACCTCGGGCCGCGCCGCGTAGGCGGCGAGGTGCATGCGCAGCTCGGTCGAGGCGCGGCCGCCGCCGCGCAGCACGGTGCCGGCCGCGTCCACCACCACCAGGTCGTGCGCGCGGAGGTGGCCCTTGTTCACGCCGGCCGCCGTCACCAGGAACGCCCCGCCCGGCAGCCGCACCGAGACGTTGCCCTCGGCCGCGCCGATCAGGTCGCGCGCGTGCAGCCGGTGGCAGATCTCGACCACCGCCGCCCGGGCCGCCCGCTCGACGGCGCCCGCCCGCGGCCCCGCGCCGGCGCCGCGCCCCCCGATCGCCGCCCGCCGCCGCGTGCCGGTCACAGGATCTTCGCCGCCAGGAGGTCCTGCACGTCGAGCAGCCCCACCGGGCGGCCCTCCTCGTCGACCACCGGGACCTGGTCGATGCGCGCCTGCCGGAGCACGCGCGCGGCGTCCACCACCCGCGCGTCGGGCCGGACGGTGCGGGGGTTCCGCCCCATCACCGAGGAGATGGGCCGGGAGAAGTCGATGTCGCCGCGCTCGACCAGCCGCCGCAGATCACCGTCGGTGAAGATCCCCGCCAGCCGGCCCGCGCCGTCCACCACCGAGGTGGCGCCCGGGCGCCCGGGCGTCTTGGTCATCACCGCCACGGCGGCGGCGAGCGGCTCGTCCTCGCGGACCACCGGGTTCGACCCGGTGGCGCGCATCAGCTCGCTGGACCTTCATGAGCCCGCGCCCGAGCTTCCCGCCGGGGTGGAAGAGGGCGTACTCCTCCTGGTCGAAGGGACGGTTCGCCAGCACGGTCATGGCGAGCGCGTCCCCCACCGCGAGCAGCACCGCGGTGGAGGCGGTGGGGGCGAGCCCCATGGGGCAGGCCTCCTCCACGTTCCCGATGGCGAGCACCAGGTCGGCGCCGCGGGCCAGGGCGTTCTCGCGATCGCGGGTGACCGCCACGATGCGGGCGCCGATCTTCTTGAGCGCCGGGAGGAGGCGCAGGAGCTCCTCGGTCTCGCCCGAGTTGGAGAGGGCGACCACCACGTCGTCGCGGGCGATGCGGCCGAGGTCGCCGTGCGCCGCCTCGGCCGGGTGGACGTAGAGCGAGGGGGTGCCGGTGGAGGCGAGGGTGGCCGAGATCTTCTGGGCCACGAAGCCGGGCTTGCCCATGCCCGTCACCACCACGCGCCCCCGGCAGCGCAGGATCCAGCGGACCGCCTCGGCGAAGGAGGCGTCGAGCGGGACCGCCCCGATGGCGCGCGCCTCCGCGGCCACCACCGTGCGCCCGTGCTCGACCAGGTCGGCGGTCCTGGGGCGGGCGGCCCGGGGGCGGCGGGCCTGGAGCTTCACGACGCGGGCTCGATCGCGGCGGGCGGCCATGGGTCCGGGCGGATATAGCACTTTCGCTCCCCTTGCGGCAGGGCGCGCGGGTGCGCTATCAGGACGCCCGCGCACCCCTCGGAGGATTCCATGCAGTTCTTCATCGATACGGCGGATGTCGGCGAGATCAAGAAGGCCCTGTCCATGGGCCTGTGCGACGGGGTGACGACCAACCCCTCCCTGGTGGCCAAGACGGGCCGCGGGCTTCGACGACGTGCTGCGCGAGATCGTGGCGCTGGTCCCGGGCCCCATCTCCGCCGAGGTGACCGCCACCGACGTCGAGGGGATGCTGGCCGAGGCGCGCCACTACGCGAAGTTCGGCCCGCAGGTGGTGGTCAAGGTCCCCATGATCGTGGAGGGGCTGCGCGCGGTGAAGACGCTCACCGCCGAGGGCGTGAAGACCAACGTCACGCTCTGCTTCTCGCCGGTGCAGGCGCTCCTGGCCGCCAAGGCGGGCGCGACCTACATCTCGCCGTTCGTGGGCCGGCTCGACGACATCTCGCAGGACGGCATGGCGATGGTCGGCGACATCGTCCAGATCTACCGGAACTACGGCTTCGCCACGAAGGTGCTGGTGGCGAGCGTGCGCCACCCGGTCCACGTGCTCCAGGCCGCCAAGATGGGCGCCGACGTGGCCACCATCCCGTACGGCGTGATCGAGCAGCTGGCGCGCCACCCGCTGACCGAGTCCGGCCTGAAGAAGTTCCTGGCCGACTGGGAGAAGGTCCCCAAGGCCACCAGGTAGGCAGGCGAGCGCTCCCGCCGGAGCGTCGGTCGGTCGTCCTCGGTGTGGGGGCGACTCGTGATCGTCACGCTGGGTATGGCTCCCTCGCGGCCGCGCCACCGCCCCGGCGCCCGGCTTCCCCCCACGTCCGCAAGGCCGCACCTTCTGTCCTGGGCGGCCCGCTCACCGGGCCGGGAGGAGGTGTCTCGATGTCGGCTGCCGCACGCCTGGCCGGCCTGCTCGCGCTCACGCAGGTGCAGGCGACGCTCGCCCTGGCGCAGCCCGCGGGCGAGCCTGTCCCCGTCCACCGCCCCTTCGGCTGGCTATGGGTGCTGGTCGCCGCGGTGGCGGTCGTGGCGCTCTTCCGAATGTTCTTCGCGCGGTCCACCCGGACCCCTCCTCCTCGAGGCCCATGACGCCGCTCGCCCGCACCGCTGGTCACGCGCTAGCCCTCACAGCGGTCGCGCTCGCCCTCGCGGCGGGCGCCCAGACCCAGGTGGTCGGCGCGCACGCCGGGGGCCTCGCGCCCCTGGATCTTCGCGGGCCTGGTGGCCGCGGCGATCGCCGGCGTCTTCCTGTTCGTGCTCTGGGTGGTCCGCCCGCCCGCCAGGGCGCCGGGCGAGCGCCCGCGGGCCGTGCAGCATCGGTAGCGGCGCGTCCGACGCCCGTCCGGGGCAGGCGGTCACGCGAACAGGCGCCGCTCGACCAGGTCCAGCGCGCCGATCAGATCCTCGCGCCGGAGGCGGGCTCCCTCCGCGCGCTCCTTGAGCGCCAGGCACTGCTCGGTCACGAGCCGCACCAATAGATGAAGCGCCGAGCGCTCCGCCGGCGTCCGGAGGCGGTGGGCCTCGCGGGCGAGCCGCGGCTCGATCTCCTCGAACGCGCGCGCCAGGTCGAGCCGGGCGATCTCGAGCGCCAGCCGGAGCACGTCCTCGCGCGGGCGCTCGGCCGCGCCGTCCGCCCAGCGCGCGCGGAGCTCGTCGCTCACCCATTCGAGGAACGGCGGCGGCCACGCGGCCAGCTCGTCGGCGAGCAGCTCCGCGAACCGCTCGAGGACGTACGCCTTCACCGGCTGCTTCTGCAGCTCGTAGAGGCGATCGAAGCGGCGGTCGCGCACGGCGCGATTCTATGGGCGCCAGCCGGGCAGGCCAAGCGGGCGGGCGGCGGGCCTCCGAGGCCCACGCCCGCGGATCACGCGGCCCCGGAGCCAGCCGCGGTCGCCGGCGGGCGCTCCACCGCGCGCCGGGCGCGCCCGCCCGCCATCGCGGTCAGCGGGCCGCGCCGGATCGGCGCCGCCGCCTCCGCGGCGCGGAGCTCGCGCAGCACCGCCTGGTAGACGCGCTTGCTGGTGAGGAAGCGCCCGTGGGTCGCGCTCGACCTCGACGTTGACGAGGTGCGGGAGCCCGTGGGTGTCCAGCACGGCGGCCGGGAACGGCGCCGCCCCGTCGTCGCGCGACCAGAGCGACACCAGCCGCACCTCGCCCGGCCACGGGCCGTCGGCCAGCCGGCGCAGGAAGGGGCTGCCCGGGTAGAGCTGCCAGAGCGAGCGGGCGAAGAAGCCGACCGGCAGCCCGAGGTAGGCCATGGGCGTGCCGTTGTGCGGCGTGCCGAGCGTCACCACCGCGCGCGTCCGCCGCCAGCCGCCGAGCTTCTTCACGTAGTAGGCCGCGATCAGCCCGCCCTTCGAGTGGCCGACGATGGTGAGCGGGCCGAGCCCGGGGTTGCGCGCGTAGATCCGCTCCACCTTGGCGCGCACGTAGTCGGCCAGGTCGTCGATGCCGCGGGTGTTGAGCGCGCGGCCGACGCCGCCCAGGTCGAGGCGTGAACGCGCCGTAGCCGTCGCGGCGGAGCCGCCGCTCGAGCACGTCGAAGGTGCGCCGGGAGGTGAAGAAGCCGTGCAGGAGGAGGACCGGGTTCGGGCAGGCCGAGAAGTCGGTGCGCTTCACGACGCGCCGGGCTCGCACGCCACCGTCGAAGATGGCGGCGACCTCCTCGATTCGCCGGGCCGTCCGCCGGATCACACGCGCTATCCGCATGGCCGTGCCTCCCATGACCAATCTAGCGAGCGTGCGCGCGAGAGGCACCGGCCCCCACGCCCCCCGGCCGTCCCGCGACCCCGCGACGCCCCGGTCCCACGACCCATCCCGTCCCCTGGCCGCGCGACGCGGCCTGTCCTCCGGCGCCTCGTTCGCGGGCGCGCTGGGCCGGCGCCCGCGCCCTTGGCCCCCGTCCGGAGCGCGCGTAGACTGTGCGACTCCCCGAGGAGGCCCTGATGCTCGTGGTGATGAAGCCGCACGCCAGCCAGGCGGAGGTCGATGCCGTCGTGGAGCGGATCCGCGAGCTCGGCCTCGCCGCCCACCCGATCCCCGGCGCCGAGCGCGTCGCGATCGGGATCACCGGCAACAAGGGCGCGCTCGATCCCGAGCCGTTCACGCTCATGCCCGGCGTCGCCGACGCGATCCGCGTCTCGCAGCCGTTCAAGCTCGTCTCGCGGGAGGTGAAGCAGGAGGACACGGTCATCGACGTCGGCGGCGTCCCGCTCGGCGGACCGGCGCTGGCGGTGATGGCCGGCCCCTGCTCGGTCGAGTCGCGCGAGCAGATCCTCGAGGCGGCGCACGCGGTGAAGGCGGCCGGCGCCCGCTTCCTGCGCGGCGGCGCCTTCAAGCCGCGCACCAGCCCCTACGAGTTCCAGGGGCTGGGCGAGGAGGGGCTGAAGCTCCTGGCCGCAGGCGCGCGAGCAGACCGGGCTCAAGGTCGTCACCGAGGTGATGGACGTCGAGACGCTGCCGATGGTGGCCGACTACGCCGACGTGCTGCAGATCGGCGCGCGCAACATGCAGAACTACTCGCTCCTCGAAGCAGCTCGGGACCATCCAGCAGGCCCGTCCTCCTGAAGCGCGGCCCGTCGGCCACCATCAAGGAGTGGCTCATGGCCGCCGAGTACATCGTCTCGCGCGGCAACTACCAGGTGACGCTCTGCGAGCGCGGCATCCGCACCTTCGAGACGATGACGCGCAACACCCTCGACCTGAACGCGGTGCCGCTGCTCAAGGCGCTCACGCACCTGCCGGTGGTGGTCGACCCCTCCCACGGCATCGGGCTGCGCGCCCACGTGGCCGCCATGGCGCGCGCCGGCATCGCGGCCGGCGCGGACGGGATCATCGTGGAGGTCCACCCGCGCCCGGAGAAGGCGCTCTCCGACGGCCAGCAGTCGCTCACGCCGGCCGAGTTCGAGGAGCTGATGCGCCAGGCGCGGGTGATCGCCGGCGCCGTCGGCCGGTCCATCTAGGAGCCCGCGTGCCCCACCGGACCGACGACCTCCGCATCCGCGCCATCACCGAGCTCGCGCCCCCGTCCCACCTCATCCGCGAGTTCCCGTGCACCGAGAAGGCGTCGGACACCGTGTTCGAGGCGCGCGGCGCCATCCACCGGATCCTGCACGGCATGGACGACCGCCTGCTGGTGGTCGTCGGCCCCTGCTCGATCCACGACCCGCGACGCGGCCCTGGAGTACGCCGGCCGGCTGGCCGCCGTGCGCGAGCGCCTGCGCGGCCGACCTCGAGATCGTGATGCGGGTCTACTTCGAGAAGCCGCGCACCACGGTCGGCTGGAAGGGGCTGATCAACGACCCGGACCTCGACGGCAGCTTCCAGATCAACAAGGGCCTGCGGCTCGCGCGCCAGCTGCTGCTCGACGATCAACGAGCTCGGGCTGCCGGCCGGCATGCGAGTTCCTCGACATGATCACGCCGCAGTACATCGCCGACCTGGTCTCCTGGGGCGCCATCGGCGCGCGCACCACCGAGAGCCAGGTGCACCGCGAGCTGGCCTCCGGCCTGTCCTGCCCGGTCGGCTTCAAGAACGGCACCGACGGCAACGTCCGGATCGCCGTCGACGCGATCAAGGCCGCCTCGCAGCCGCACCATTTCCTGTCGGTGACCAAGGGCGGCCACTCGGCGATCGTGGCCACCACCGGCAACGAGGACTGCCACGTCATCCTGCGCGGCGGCAAGACGCCGAACTACGACGCCGCCAGCGTCGACGCCGCCTGCCGCGGAGCTCGGCCGACGCCGGCCTGGCGCCGCGGCTCATGATCGACGCCAGCCACGCCAACAGCCAGCAAGAAGCCGGAGAACCAGCCGCTGGTCGTGCGCCGACATCGGCCGCGCAGGTCGCGGCCGGCGACGCGCGCATCGTCGGCGTGATGATCGAGAGCCATCTGGTCGCCGGCCGGCAGGACCTGGTGCCGGGCAAGCCGCTGACCTACGGCCAGAGCATCACCGACGGCTGCATCGGCTGGGAGGACACCGTCCGCGCCCTCGAGCTGCTCGCCGAGAGCGTGCGTGAGCGACGGCGGCTCCAGGCGGGGTTCGACGGCGACGAGACGCCGGAGGACGCCACCCGGCACTGAGCGCGGCCGGGCGGCGCGCTGCGTCCGCTCGTTGGCGCCGGGACCCGCCCGCGCCCTCTCCACCTCGCTCCAGTCGCCCACCCCACGCCACGGACGGGGCGAAGCTGGCCACCCGATGTCCCGGAACTTGTGGGCCGAAAAGCCCCTTCCGGCACCTCACCCGCTTGCCATCCGGCCGGGATGCGTTACCTCGTCATCATGAAGGCCGAGCGCGAAGTCACCACGGAGACCGCGGCGGGCGAGTTCCGCGACATCGAGCTCCCGGGTGGCTGCATCCTTTGCGGGGGCGACCTGACCGTCCGGATCACGGCGGGCGGAGCCGCGGCCAGCTACTGCGAGCGCTGCCGCTGGATCTCCCGGCCTCACATGCACCGGCAGCAGGACGGCGTGCACGTCGTCCACCCGGCCGCCGGCCTGGCCTGAACGACAGCTCTCCCGGCGACGCGGGCGGGGCCCTGCGGCGGCGCGCGGATCGTCGGCTCCAGGCGCCGTGCGAGGCGAGCAGCGTGGCGCTGCCGGTCAGGGTGAGGCGAGCGCGCGCTTCAACGACCGCACGAACCGGACCACCCGGCCGGCGCGCGCCTTGCGCGAGCCGCCCTCGGCGATCCGCCGCACGATGGCGCTGCCCACCACCACGCCGTCGGCGAGGGGGCCGAGCTCGCGCGCCTGCGCCGGGGTGGAGACCCCGAAGCCGATCACCACCGGCAGCGAGGTCCGCCCGCGGACCGCCGCCACGAGCGGGCCGATGTCCGAGGCGACGGCGTGGGCCGCGCCGGTGACGCCCGTCACCGAGACGAAGTACAGGAAGCCGGTGGCCGCCCGGGTCGCCGCCTCGACCCGGGCCGGGTTCGAGGTGGGCGCGAGCAGGTACACGAGCTTCACGCCCGCCGCGGCGGCGACCGGCGCGAGCACGCCCGCCTCCTCCGGCAGGAGGTCCGGGATGATCAGCGCGTCGACGCCCGCCTCGACGCAGCCCTGCACCAGCCGCTCCGGGCCGCGCGCGAGCAGCGGGTTCAGGTAGCCCATCAGCGCGATGGGGATCTCCGATCGCGCGCGCACCGCCCTGGCGACACCGAGGACGTCGTCGAGGGTGGTGCCGCTCGCGAGCGCGCGCTGGGCGGCCGCCTGGATGGTGGGGCCGTCGGCGATGGGATCCGAGAACGGCACCCCCAGCTCGAGCAGATCGGCGCCGCCCTCCACGCAGGCGAGCGCCATCTCGCGCGACGCGACCGGGTCCGGGTCGCCGCCCATGACGTAGGCGACCAGCGCCGGCTGGCCGGCGGCGCGTCGGCGCTCGAAGGCGGCCTGCACGCGGTCGGGCGCCACGGCGGGCGCGGTCGCCGCGGGCCGGGGCGACCCGCGCGCGCGCGGCGCGGCGAGGGGGGCGCTTGCGAGCGAGGGCGGTCACCGGCGGCCTCCCTTCCGGGCGACGGCGCGGCGGGACTTCCCGGCGCGCGGGCGCGGCGGGCCGCCCCGCGGAGCGGCGGCCGCCGGCGGGCGACGTCGTCGCGCCTTCGCGGGCGGCGCCGCCGCCAGCATCCGGCGCACCTGCTCCACGTCCTTGTCGCCGCGGCCGGACACGTTCACGAGCACCAGCCCCCCGGGACCGATCTCCCGGGCCACCTTCCGCGCCGCCGAGACCGCGTGCGCGCTCTCCAGCGCCGGGATGATCCCCTCCAGCCGCGCCAGGTAGCCGAACGACTCGAGCGCCTCGGCGTCGGTCTGCGGCAGCAGCGTGAGCCGCCCCTGGTCCTTCAGCCAGGAGAGCTCCGGCCCGACCCCGGGGTAGTCGAGGCCGGCGCTCACCGAGTGGGCCTCCAGGATCTGGCCGTTCGGGTCCTGCAGCACGTAGCTCCGCGAGCCGTGCAGCACGCCGGGCGTTCCCTGCGCCAGCGAGGCGCCGTGGTGGCCGGTGCCGATGCCGAGCCCGGCCGCCTCCGCCGCGACCAGCTCCACGTCGCGGTCACCCACGAAGGCCGAGAAGATCCCCATGGCGTTCGAGCCGCCGCCCACGCACGCGACCACCGCGTCGGGGAGCCGGCCGGCCAGCTCCAGCACCTGCCGCCGCGCCTCGCGGCCGATCACCGACTGGAACTCCCGCACCAGCGCGGGGTAGGGATGCGGGCCCGCCACCGAGCCGATGATGTAGTGGGTGTCGCGGACGTTCGTCACCCAGTCGCGGAGCGCCTCGTTCATGGCGTCCTTGAGCGTGCGCGAGCCGGAGTGGACCGGGATCACCTTCGCGCCGAGCAGCTCCATCCGGAAGACGTTCAGCGCCTGGCGCTCCACGTCCACCGCGCCCTGGTAGACCTCGCAGGGCATCCCGAACAGCGCCGCGGCGGTGGCGGTCGCGACGCCGTGCTGGCCGGCGCCGGTCTCGGCGATGATGCGCCGCTTGCCCATGCGGCGGGCCAGCAGGATCTGCCCGAGCGTGTTGTTCAGCTTGTGCGAGCCGGTGTGGCAGAGGTCCTCGCGCTTCAGCAGCACGCGGCAGCCGCCCACGTCGGCGCTCAGCCGGCGCGCCTCGGAGACGGGCGTCTCGCGCCCGGCGTAGCGGCGGAGCAGCTCGTCGAGCTCCTCCTGGAAGGCCGGGTCGGCGCGCGCCGCGCGCCAGGCGGCCTCGAGCTCGTCCAGGGCCGGGACCAGCGTCTCCGGCACGAACCGCCCGCCGTAGTCTCCGAAGCGTCCCCGCGCGTCGGGGAGGGCCACCGCGTTCACGTCGCCTCCTTGGCGGCCTCGATGAAGCGCCGCATGAGCTCTCCGTCCTTCACGCCCGGCGCCGACTCGACGCCGCTCGCCACGTCCACCGCGAACGGCCGGACCGCCCGCACCGCCTCGGCCACGTTGGCCGGACCCAGGCCGCCGGCCAGGATCACCGGCCGCGCCGCCGCGGCGGCGGCCGCGAGCGTCCAGTCGAAGGTCGCCCCGCTGCCGCCGAAGCCGGGGCTGGGCGCGTCGAGGAGCAGCCCGGCCAGGCCGTCGTAGGCCGCGAGCGCCTCGAGCGAGGCGGCGTCGCGCACGCGGATGGCCTTCACCACCGGGAGCGGGAGCGCGCTGCACAGCGCCGGCGGCTCGTCCCCGTGGAGCTGCGCCACCTGGACGCCGGAGGCCGCGACCGCCCGGAGCACCTCGTCCCGGGACGGGTCCACGAAGACGCCCACCGCGGTGACGAGCGGCGGGAGCCGGCGCACGATCTCCCGGGCGGCGGCCGGCGCGAGGAAGCGCCTCGATCCGGGCCAGAAGTTGAAGCCGAGCGCGTCGGCCCCGAGCCGCACCGCCAGGAGGGCGTCCTCGAGCCGCGTGACGCCGCAGATCTTCACCCGCACCGGCGCGCTCACGGCGCCTCGTCCCGGCACAGCTCGCGGAGCAGCGCCCCCGGGTCGGCCGCCCGCACCAGCGCCTCGCCCACCAGGAGGTTGGCCGCCCCCGCCCGGCGCAGCCGCCGCGCGTCCGCGGGCGTGCGCACGCCGCTCTCCGCGACGCCCCGGACCTCGGCCGGGAGGGTGGGCAGGATCCGCTCCGAGGTGGAGAGGTCCACCTGGAAGGTGCGGAGGTCGCGGTTGTTCACGCCCACGATCCGGGCGCCGGCCGCGACGGCGCGCTCGGCCTCGCCGAGGTCGTGCGCCTCGACCAGCGCCGAGAGCCCCAGCTCGGCGCAGTCGTCGAGGAGGCGCCGGAGCGCGTCGGGCGCGAGCGCGGCCACGATGAGGAGCGCCGCGTCGGCGCCGGCGGCGCGCGCCTCGAGGAGCTGGTAGCGGTCGAGCACGAAGTCCTTGCGGAGCAGCGGGACGTCCACCGCGGCGCGGACCGCGACGAGGTCGTCGAGCGACCCGCCGAAGCCGGGGCCGTCGGTGAGGACCGAGATGGCGGCCGCGCCCGCGTCGGCGTAGCGGCGCGCCTGCGCCGGCGCGTCGAGCCCTGCGTGGATGGCGCCGGCGGACGGGCTGGCGCGCTTCACCTCGGCGATCACCCGGAGCGGCCCGCCGCCGCGGCGAGAGCGCCCGGGCGAGGTCGCGCGGCGGCGCGGCCTCGCGGGCCCGCGCCTCGAGCTCGACGTCGGGCAGGGCGCCCCGGCGCTCCGCCACCTCGCGCGCCTTCCGCGCCATGATCGCCTCGAGGACGCTCACGCCGCCACCGGGGCGGCGGCCACCAGCTGGCGCACCTTCTCGCGGGCCGCCCCGCCGTCGATCGCGGCGGCCGCCACCCGGACGCCGTCCCGCAGGTCGGTCGCCGCGCCGGTGCAGACCAGCGCCGCGGCGGCGTTGGCGAGCACCGCGTCGCGCGGGGCGCCGCGCTGCCCGTCGAGCACGTCGAGCAGGATGCGGGCGTTGCGCGCCGCGTCGCCGCCGGCGATCTCGCGCCTCCGGGTGGCGGCGCAGCCCGAGGTCCTCGGGCAGCACGGCGTAGCGCTCGCAGTCGGCGCCCTTCACCTCGCAGACGTGCGTCATGCCGGTGATCGCGATCTCGTCCAGCCCCTCGCCGTGGACCACGAAGGCGTGCGCGGTCCCGAGCGAGGCGAGCACGCCCCCGAGCAGCGGGACCCAGCGCGGCTCGTACACGCCGAGCACCTGGTAGCGCGCGCCGGCGGGGTTGGCGAGCGGCCCGAGGACGTTGAAGACGGTGCGGATCCCGAGCTCGCGCCGCACGCCGGCCACCGCCTTGAAGGCGGGGTGGAGGCGGGGGGCGAAGAGGAAGCCGATGCCCGATCTCGGCGATGCAGCGCTCCACGGTCTCCTTGGGCGCCTCGACGTCCACGCCGAGCGCCGCCAGCACGTCGGCCGAGCCGGAGCGGGAGGAGACGGCGCGGTTGCCGTGCTTCGCCACGCGTGACGCCCGGCGCCGGCCACCACGAAGGCCGCGGTGGTGGAGATGTTGAAGGTGTTCCGGCCGTCGCCGCCGGTGCCGCAGGTGTCGACGAAGATCTCGGCGCGCGACCCGCACCGGGTCCACCCGCGCCCGCATCACCTCGGCGGCGCCGGCGATCTCGTCCACCGTCTCGCCCTTGGAGCGGAGCGCGGCCAGGAAGGCGCCCACCTGCGCGGGCGTGGCGCCGCCGTCGGCGATCTCCCCCATCACCGTCACCATCGTCGGCGCGATCGAGGTCCTGGTGCACGAGCAGCTTCGCGATGGCTTCCTGGATCATGGCGTGGCCTCCCGGGCCGGGGCGGTGGGGCGCGGGCGGCGGCGCGCGGGCGGGGCGCGGGGCGGAGCCGGCCGAGCCAGTTTGCGAGGAGCGCCTTGCCCTCCACCGTGAGGATGGACTCCGGGTGGAACTGGACGCCCTCGACGTCGAGCGCGCGGTGGCGGAGGCCCATGATCTCGCCCTCGGCGGTCCAGGCGGTGATCTCGAGGCAGTCGGGCAGCGTGGCCCGCTCCACCACCAGCGAGTGGTAGCGCGCCGCCTGGAAGGGCGCGGAGAGCCCGGCGTAGAGCCCGCCGCCGCGGTGGTGCACCGGGCTCGCCTTGCCGTGCACGATCCGGCACGTTGCGGATCACGCGCCCGCCGAAGGCCTGCCCGATGGCCTGGTGGCCCAGGCAGACGCCGAGCACCGGCAGCGCGCCGGCCAGCGCCGCGATGGCCTCGAGCGTGACCCCGGCCTCCGACGGCGTGCACGGGCCGGGCGAGAGGAGCAGCCCGTCGGGCCGGCGCGCGCCGGATGCCCGGCGACGTCGATCGCGTCGTTCCGGAACACCTCGACCGCCGCCCCGAGCTCGCCCAGGTACTGGACCAGGTTGAAGGTGAAGGAGTCGTAGTTGTCGACCAGCAGCACGCGCGGCGGGCTCATCGGCGTCCCCTGCGCGGCGCGCGCGGCGCGCCGCGCGCCCCGCGCCGCCGGGCGCCGCGCCGGGCCGCCCCGCGCCCTGCGCGGCGCGCGGCGCTCCGCGCCGTGCGCCGGCGCCGGCAGTCGCGACCGGGCGGGCCGGCGCGTCGAGCGCCCGCGCGCCGGCCTGCGCCACCGCCGTGAAGACCGCGCGCGCCTTGTTCACCGTCTCCTGGTACTCCGCCGCCGGGACCGAGTCGAAGACGATCCCGGCGCCGGCCTGCACCGAGACCCGCCGCCCGTCCGCCACCAGCGTGCGGATGGCGATGCACATCTCCATGTCGCCGCCGCGGTCGAAGTAGCCGACCGCGCCGGCGTACGGACCGCGCCGCGCCGGCTCGAGCTCGTCGATGATCTCCATCGCCCGCACCTTGGGCGAGCCGGACACCGTGCCGGCCGGGAAGCGCCGCGCGCAGCACGTCCACGCGCCGAGAGCCCCGGGGCGCAGCCGCCCGCGCACCTCCGAGACGAGGTGCATCACGTGCGAGTAGCGCTCGACGGTGCGTGAGCGCGGTGACGCTGCACCGTCCCGACCGCCGCCACCCGGCCGACGTCGTTCCGGCCGAGGTCCACCAGCATCACGTGCTCGGCGTTCTCCTTCGGATCGGCGCGCAGCTCGGCCTCGAGCGCCTGCGTCCTCGTCCGGCGTCCTGCCGCGCCGGCGGGTGCCGGCGATCGGGCGGAGCGTCACCTCGCCGTCCTCCAGCCGGACGAGCGTCTCGGGCGAGCTGCCCACCAGCGCGCGGCGGCCGTCCTTCACGAAGAACAGGTAGGGCGAGGGGTTCACCCGGCGGAGCGCCCGGTAGATCTCGAAGGGCGGCAGCCGCGTCTCGGCGTCGAAGCGCTGCGAGAGGACGATCTGCTGGCAGTCCCCCGCCTCCACGTACGCCTTGGCCTTCCGCACCGCCGCCTCGAAGGCGCGGCGCGAGACGCGCGGGATCAGCGTCGCCCCGGCGCCGTGCGCGCGGCCGGCGATCGGCGAGCGGCCGCGCCAGCACGCGGAGGCGCGCGGCGGATCCGCTCCACCGCGGCGGCGTAGAGCGCGCGCGGATCGTCGCCCTCGTCGCAGCGCACCTCGCAGATCACGTGGAGCGAGTGGCGGCGGTTGTCGAAGGCCACCACCTCGTCGAAGTCCATCAGCAGCACGTCCGGGAAGCCGAGCTCGTCCGGGCCGGCCACCGGCACGCGCGGCTCGAACAGCCGGACCGCGTCGTAGGCGAGGTGCCCGACCAGCCCGCCGGAGAAGGCGCGGCGTCCCCGGCACGCGCACGGCGCGGTGGGTGGCGAGCGCGGCCCGGACCGCGGCCACCGGGTCGCCCCGCTCGCCGAGCTTCCAGCGGAGGACGCCGCGGGGGCCGGCGCCGAGGAACGAGAAGCGCGCGCTGCGCTCGCCGCCCTCCACCGACTCGAGGAGGAAGGCGCGCTCCTGGCCGCGCGAGAGCTTCAGGAAGGCCGAGACCGGCGTCTCGGTGTCCGCGTCGACCTCGACGCGCACGGGGACCGCCCGGCCGGGCCGGCAGAGCGCGAGGAAGGTGTCGAGGTCGGGCTGGGGCCGCAGGTCAGCGGCGGGGCCAAAGAAGCACCGTCATGCCGTCACCCGACGCGCCGGCCCCGGCACCTCGACGACGTCCTTCGCGACCACGCGGTTCTTCGCGTCGACGAGCACCACCGTCGGCTCGAACTCGCGCGCCTCCGCCTCCTCGAACTCGGCGAAGGTGGCCAGGATGACCATGTCGCCCGGCTTGTTCAGGTGGGCCGCGGCGCCGTTGATGCAGATGATCCCGGAGCCCCGCTCGCCGGTGATGGCGTAGGTCTGCAGGCGCGTGCCCCGCGTGATGTTCCACACGTGGATCGCCTCGTACTCGCAGACGTTCGCCGCTTCCATGAGGTCCTGGTCGATCGTCACCGAGCCCTCGTACTCGAGGTCGGCGTGCGTGACCGTGGCGCGGTGGATCTTGGACTTGAAGAGCGTCCGGCGCATAGGGAACCAGATTTGTTACATGAGCCGGCCGCGGCCGCAAGCGTTCGGCGCGCCGCCGCGGCCCGGCGGGTCGATTCGGGAGTCGGCGCTGGAACAGGCGGCCAGGAACAGCCGGCAAGGAGCGGCCGGGCACACTTCGCTTCGCGAACGTGCCTCGGCCGATGTTGGAGGCCGGCTGGCTAGCCGTGGTGGACGTAGGAGAACTCGGCCGAGGCGCCGGCGCCGGCCTCCTGATCGAACAGCTTCGGCTCGATCACGAACGCCTCGAGCTCCCCGCTCAGCACGAGGTGGACGAGGAGCTGGTCGGCCACGAAGGCGAGCGGGGTCTGCGCGGCGAGGAGCTTCCGCGCGCCCTCCCGCGTGAACGCGTAGGCGTGGGTGCAGTGATGCAGCCCGGCGCGGCGCAGGTTCGGCGAGAAGCGCGCCGGGGTGGAAGCGCAGCACCTGCCGCGGCGTCCACTTCATGAGCCGGGCCGCCGAGAGCGCCAGGTAGGCGGCCTGCTTGGCGCGGTGGACGGACCGTGACGCGCTCGAAGTTGGTGTAGCCGAGGTACAGCGAGCTCCCAGCCGGCCGGGAGCTGCGCCAGCGCGGCCGGGCAGCGCGCCGAGGTCCGCGGTCCGCGGCACCACGTCGTCCTCGAACACCAGCACCCGCTCCCAGCCGTGCTCCACCGCGGCGCGGTAGAGCTGCCGGTGCGAGAGGGCGCAGCCGATCTCCCCCGGCGACATGGCGCGCGAGCGCCGCGAGACGCGCGCGCGCGGCCGCCTCGTCGTAGCCCTCGGCGCGGAGGCGCTCCGCGTCGAGCGCCCGCTTGTCCACGCCGAGGTGGAACTCGAAGTGCGAGACCCGGCCAGCCGCTCGCGGACGCGCGCCTGGCGGTCGGTGGCGCGCTCCAGCGTGACCACGAAGATGCGGTCGAACGTCCGCTGGAGCGCGTCCCACGCGGCCTGCACGTCGGCCTCCCGCCGCCGGCTAGCGGCGCGCCAGCTGCTGGTCCACCACCGCCTTGAGCTGCTCGAAGGGCACCGCGCCCTCGACCTTCACCCCGTTCACGAACATGGTCGGGGTGGCCCGGGCGCCGATGCGGGCGGCCAGGGCCTGGTCCTCGGCGATGCGCGCGCGGCCGCGGCCGGAGCGGCGGGCCTCGTCGAAGCGGCGCACGTCGAGGCCGATCTCCTTCGCGATCTGATCGTAGAGCCCGTCGGAGAGCGCGCGCTGGCCCTCGAAGAGCCGGGCGTGCATCTGCCAGAACTTGCCCTGCTCGCGGGCGGCCTCGGCCGCCTCGGCGGCGGGCATCGCGTTCGGGTGGAACGGAGAGCGGCTGGTGCTTCCAGACCACCCGCACCTTGTCGCCGTACGCCTTCTCGACCTCCGCCAGCGTGGGCTCGACGCGCGAGCAGAACGGGCACTGGAAGTCGGAGAAGAGGACGATGGTGACCGGCGCCTTGGCGTTCCCGCGGGCCGGGTCGTCGGCGCGGACCGTGAGCCCCTGCACCGGGGCCTGCAGCGCGGCCGGGACCACCGGCGGCGCCCTGCGGCGGCGCCGCCGGCGCGAGCGCGAGGTTGGCCTGGCAGGCCTTCTCGGCGAAGTCCGGCCCGGGCTTCGCGCCGCGGAGGAGCGCGTCGGCCTTCTTCAGCTCCTCCTCGGCGATCGGCGCGCATCCGCTCGATGGGCAGCGCGCCCACCACCTGGCGGCAGTTGAAGAACATGGTGGGCGTCCCGTTCGCGCCGACGCCGCCGGCCAGCTGCTGGTCCTGCGCGATCCGGTCGGCGCCGCGGCGGGCCGCCATCGACGGCCTTGAAGCGGTTCACGTCGAGGCCGATCTCGCTGGGCGGCGCGCTCGAAGGCCTCGCGGCGAGAGCTGCGCCTGGCCGGCGAAGAGCTTCTCGTGCATCGGCCAGAACTTCCCCTGCTCGCGGGCGGCCTCCGCCGCCAGCGCGGCGGGCATCGCCTGCGGGTGCATGGCGAGCGGCTGGTGCTTCCACACGATCCGCACCTGGCCCGGGAAGGCCTGCTCGAGCTGCTTCAGCGTCGGCTCGACGCGCGAGCAGAAGGGGCACTGGAAGTCGGAGAAGAGCACCACGGTGAGCTTCGCGTCCCTGGGGCCGCGGGCCGGGTCGTCGGCGCGCACCGTGACCTTCTGGTAGGCGGCGGGCGGCGGCGCCGGGGGGCGCCGGCGCGGCGGCGGCCGGGGCGGCCACGCCGGGCGGCGTGGGCGCGGGCAGCGGTCCCGGGGACGAACACCGGCGCGGTGGCCCCGCGCTCGATGATCTTCGGCGTACACCGCGGAGGCCGGCGTGCCGGCCTCGACCAGCTGCTGGGCCTTGCGCAGCTCCTGGTCGATGACGTTGCGGAAGGACTCGAGCGGGTGCGCGCCGGCCAGCTTTCGGCCGTTCACGAAGAAGGTCGGGGTGGCGGGCGCGCCCACCGCCACCATGGCCTGCTGGTCGCGCTCGATCCGGGCCCGGTTCGTCCCGGCCTGCATGCGCGGCCTTCACCTTCTCGACGTCGAGCCCGACCGCCTGGGCGGCCTTCTCGATGGCGGCCTGGTCGAGCGCCGGCGCGCTCTCGAAGAGCGCGTCGTGCAGCGCCCAGAACTTCTCGTCGCCGCCCTGCGCGCGCGCCTCCTCGGTGGCGAGCGCGGCCGGCATCGCCTGCGGGTGGAACGAGAGCGGGTTGTGCTTGAAGACGAAGCGGACCTTGCCCGCGGTACAGCTCCTCGACCTGCTTCACGGTGGCCGCACCGCGCTTGCAGAACGGGCACTGGAAGTCGGAGGACTCGACGATGGTCACGAGCGCGTCGGCCGGGCCGCGCACGGGCGAGTCGCCCACCGGCACCTTGTAGACCGCCTTCGGGTCCTCGGTCGGCCGCTGCGGGCGCGGCGCCACGGCCGTGCCGGCGGCCGGGCGCGCCGGCCGCCCGCCGAGCGTCCACCGCGCCCCGTCCGACGAATCCGATCGCGAACCCGACGACGAGCGCGACGATCCAGCTCACGTGCTTCATGGCTTGGCCTTCTCCCTTTCGATGAACCCGGGAAACCCCGGCGAAATACCAGAGATGCCGGTGCCTGGACAACGTTCGGTCGGGCGGCACCGGGCAGCTCGGGCGGCGCCGGCGGTGCGGCGGCCGGGCGCGGAGCGCCGCCTCCTTCAGAACATCAGCGTGGCGAGGCCGAGGAGGGTGAGCTCGGAGTCGGTCTCGTGGACACCTGGCTCGTGCCCGCGACGCCTGAAGGAGCTCCACCGCACCGCCAGGTCGAACAGCACCGACTGCTCGAGGACCTGGTAGCCGAGGCTGGCCTCCCCCGCCAGGAGCAGGTCCGGCCTGGACCACAGCTTCAGCAGGTCGCCCTGGAGCGAGAGCAGCACCGCCGGCGGGAGCAGCACCGTGTAGCGGAGCCGCCCGGCCGAGGCGGCGGCGGGCTCGTCGGACTCGGTCGGCACCAGCGCCGAGTGATGGATGTGCGCGGCGTCGTAGTAGTAGACGTAGGCCATCTCCACCGGCGCGACGAGGTAGGAGAGGCGCATGGTGTCGCCCCCGAGCGCGAGGGTGCCCTCCACCGTCGGGAGCGTCGCGAGCTGGCCGAGCACCTGCAGGCCGAGCCCCGGGTAGCGGCCCAGCTCGACCCGGCCCACCACGAAGCGGAACTCGGGGCGGCCGATGGCGTAGGCGGCCTCGAGCTCGCCGTCGGAGGGGAGGAAGAGCGCGCGCTCGCCGCCGGTCAGCATCCGCACCCGGAGCCGGACCGCCTGCCCGTAGCCCTCGGTCCAGGCCCCGTCGGCCTGGGCGCCGACGTAGAGCAGCACCTTCGAGTTGTTGCGGTCGGGATCGATGTCGAAGCCGCCGAAGCGACCGACCACGCCGCTCGCGAGGGCCAGCCGCCAGGGCGAGACCCCCTCGTCCGGCCGGAGCCAGGCGGCCGGGGCGCCGGCGGGGGCCACCGGCCCGCTGCCGAGCGTGCCGCCGACGCCGCGGCGACGCGTCCGTGCGCGCCCGGCGGCGGGCTCCTCGAGCCGGTCCGGGAGCGCCGTGGCCGGTGCGGACCGCTCGATCCGGTCGGTCCCGGCCGGCGGGGGCGGGAGCGGCGCGGAGTCGTAGGCGGGCGGCGGGGGCGGGAGGGGCAGCGCCTCCTGGGCCAGCGCGGGGAGCGCGGCGAGGACGGCCAGGGCGAGCGCGAGGCGTCTCGGCATGCGGGATGCTCCAATCGTCGGCGCGCCGCGGGTCGCGGCGTCGCGCGCGCTAGAAGCGGAACGAGGCGCCGACGCGCCCCATCAGCGGGACGCCGTGCCCGGAGGAGAGGGGGGCGCCGGAGTCCACCTCGGCGTAGAGGCCGAGCAGCCCGGTGAGCCGGATCTCGGCGGCCAGGCCGACGAGCAGCCAGCGCCAGTGGAGGCCGCTCTCGCGCGAGGTGGCCGCGTCGAGCGCCACGCGGAGCTGGAGGGGGAGCTCGCGGCAGCGACCAGCGCACCCCGGGCCGGACCGCCACGTGGGTGTCCGGATCGAGGCCCAGCGCCAGGCCGACCTCCGCGCGCAGGCCGCGCTCCGCCCACTCGTACCCCGGCCGATCCCCTCCACCTCCACGACGCCCGCGTCGCCCTCGCCCGTGGTCGAGGCCCGAGCTCGCCGCCGCCGCCGAGCGCGGCGGCGAAGGTGAGGCCGGTGGGGCGCGGCGCGCCCGGCGCAGCGGCCGAGGCGAGGGCGGGGAGGGCGAGGCGACGACGACGGCGGCGAGCGCGAGGACGCGGCGCGGCATGGCGCGGGGAGGGTACCCCCCGCCCCACCGGCCGGCAAGGCGAGCGCGGGGCGGCCTCCCCGTTGCCCGCGCGGGGCCGAGGGACTAAAGGGATGTCGCGATGCCGTCCCCGGAGCACATGCCCGCCCCCGCGCGCACCATCGACACGTCGGGCCGCCTCTGCCCGTTCCCGATCGTCGAGACCGCCAAGGCGGTGCGCGCGCTCGACGTCGGCGCGGTGCTGCTCGTCATCGCCACCGATCCGGGCATCGCGGTGGACATGCCGATGTGGTGCAAGGCCACGCGCAACGAGCACCTCGGGACCTTCCAGGACGGCGCGGCCTGGAAGAGCTTCGTCCGCAAGCAGCCACGCCCGTAGCGAAGGACGCCACATGAAGAGGCAGGGCAAGGCGATCGCGTTGATCTCCGGCGGGCTCGACTCGACGCTGGCGCTGGCGCTGATGCGCCGGCAGGGCATCGAGGTGAAGGCGGTGAACTTCTACACCGGCTTCTGCATCACCGAGACGCAGCGCCGCAAGGGCGGACGCGCCGACGGGACCATCCCGCAGAACGAGGCGCTCCGGGCCGCGGCCGACCTCGAGGTCGAGATCGAGTACGTGGACATCTCCGGCCCGGCCTACTTCGACATGCTGGTGAACCCGCGCTGGGGCTACGGCGCGAACGCCAACCCGTGCGTCGACTGCCGCGTGTTCATGATGCGCAGGGCGAAGGAGATCATGGAGGCCGAGGGGGCCGACTTCGTCTTCACCGGCGAGGTGCTGGGGCAGCGGCCGAAGAGCCAGCGCCGCGACACGCTGCGGATCATCGAGCGCGAGAGCGGCCTCGACGGCCGGCTCCTGCGCCCGCTCTCCGCGAGGCTCCTCCCGCCCACCATCCCGGAGCAGGAAGGGATCGTGGACCGCGAGCGGCTCCTCGACATCAGCGGCCGCTCGCGGCAGCGGCAGATGGCGCTCGCCGACGAGCTCGGCATCTCCGACTGGCCGCAGCCCGCCGGCGGCTGCTGCTACCTCACCGACGAGAGCTTCTCGCGGAAGTTCTTCGACGTGCTCGACGCGCGCGAGGCGCGCGGCGAGGGGCGGCGCCTCGAGCGCGAGGACGTGGTGCTCCTCTCCACCGGGCGTCACTTCCGCCTCTCGCCGCGGGCGAAGCTCATCGTGGGTCGGAGCGAGGTGGAGAACGCGCTCCTCGAGCACCACGTCCCGGGGCGCGCCCGCGTCGAGGCCAGGGAGGTGTCCGGCCCGATCGCGCTGGTCGAGGGCGAGCCCACCTGGGAGGAGCGGCAGCTCGCCGCACGCATCGTGGCGCGCTACGGCAAGGGCAAGGACGCCCCACGCGTCGCGGTGGAGTGGCGCGAGGACGATCTCGTCGAGACTTACGAGGTCGAGCCGGAGCACGACGAGGCGCGCATCGAGTCCCTCCGGATCTGAGCGGCTCCCGCGGCGCTCGAGCGCGGGGCTCGCGCGCCGCGTCAACTCCGGGTGAATCGCACCGGCGGATCGTTCCGGACGCCGACCCGTTGACCCTGGTCAACGAAGGCCCTGGGAAATCATGGCGCGATGCGGCGAAGGGCGGTTGTCAGGTCGCGAGCCGATCGGCCATGGTGTGGAGTCGGCTGTGCTTTCCAGCCGCAGTCCAGAAACCACCTAGCGGGGCGAGGCGACGCACATGGCGACGAAGCGCATCTACTCCTTCGGCGGCGGGAAGGCCGAAGGCAACCGCGAGATGAAGGATCTGCTCGGCGGGAAGGGCGCCGGGCTGGCCGAGATGTCCAACATCGGCATCGCGGTCCCGCCTGGCTTCACCATCACCACCGACGTGTGCGGCGACTACACCCGCGCCGGCAAGAAGCTCCCGCGCGGGCTCGACGCGGAGCTCCGCGCCGCGCTGCGCAAGGTCGAGGCGCTCACCGGCAAGGGCTTCGGCGACGCCGCGGATCCGTTGCTGGTCTCGGTCCGCTCCGGCGCGCGGGTCTCGATGCCCGGGATGATGGACACCGTCCTGAACCTCGGCCTGAACGACCGGACCGTGGAGGGGCTCGGCGGCGCGCGCGCGGAGCCCGCGGTTCGCCTGGGACAGCTACCGCCGCTTCGTGGCGATGTTCGGCGACGTCGTGCTCGGCATGAAGCCGGAGCGGAAGGAGGACCGCGATCCGTTCGAGGTGATCCTCGAGGCGAAGAAGCAGGCGCGCGGCGTGGAGCAGCGACGCGGAGCTGCCGGTGGAGGCGCTGCGCGAGCTGGTCAGGGAGTTCAAGGCCGAGATCCGGCGGCGCAAGGGGGTCGCCTTCCCCGAGGAGCCGTTCGAGCAGCTCCTGGCCGCCGTCGGGGCGGTCTTCCGCTCCTGGGACAACGACCGCGCCGTCGCCTACCGGCAGCTCAACGCCATCCCGGCCGGGTGGGGCACGGCGGTGACGGTGCAGTCGATGGTCTTCGGCAACATGGGCGAGGACTCGGGCACCGGCGTCGCCTTCACCCGCAACCCCGCCACCGGCGAGGACGAGCTCTTCGGCGAGTTCCTGGTGAACGCGCAGGGCGAGGACGTGGTGGCCGGCACCCGCACGCCGGAGAAGATCGGCGATCTCCAGCTCCACTGGCCCGAGATCGCGCGGCAGCTCGCGGCGGCGCGCGAGAAGCTCGAGCGCCACTACCGCGACATGCAGGACATCGAGTTCACCATCGAGCGGGGCAAGCTCTTCCTGCTCCAGACGCGCAGCGGGAAGCGGACCGGCCTGGCCGGCGTCCGCATCGCCGTCGAGATGGCCGAGCGGCGGCTCATCACCCGCGAGGAGGCGCTGCTGCGGGTCGACCCGGAGGCGCTGAACCACCTGCTCCGGCCGGTGTTCGACGCCGAGGCGCGGGAGGCCGCGATCCGCGCGGGCCGCCTGCTCGCGAAGGGGCTGCCGGCCGGGCCCGGCGCCGCCAGCGGCAAGCTGGTCTTCTTCGCCGAGGACGCCGCCGCCTGGCGCGAGCGCGGCGAGGCGGTGATCCTGGCCCGCCACGAGACCAGCCCCGAGGACATCCGCGGCATGGCCGCGGCGGAGGGGTTCCTCACCGCCTTCGGCGGCATGACCTCGCACGCGGCGCTGGTGGCGCGGCAGATGGGCAAGGTGGCCATCGTCGGCTGCGGCGCGCTCTCGTTCGACTACCACGCGCGCACCATGACGGTGGCCACCGCCGCCGGCCCGCGCGTGCTCCGGGAGGGCGACGCGATCTCCATCGACGGCCTGGCCGGCGAGGTGATCGAGGGGCGCCTCGAGACGCAGCCGTCGGAGGTGATGGCGGTGCTGGTGGAGGGGACCCGCGCCCCCGCCGACGCCCCCACCTACCAGCGCTTCGCGAAGCTCCTCGGCTGGGCCGACCAGGCGCGCCGGCTCAAGGTGCGCGCCAACGCCGACCAGCCCGACCAGGCCCGGGTGGCGGTCGCCTTCGGGGCGCAGGGGATCGGCCTGTGCCGCACCGAGCACATGTTCTTCGGCGAGGGGAAGATCGGCCCGATGCGCGAGATGATCGTGGCCGAGAGCCTCGAGGCGCGCCGGGCCGCGCTGGCGAAGCTCCTGCCGCTGCAGCGCGAGGACTTCCGCGGTCTGTTCCTCGAGATGGCGGGGAGGCCGGTCACCATTCGTACGCTGGACCCGCCGCTGCACGAGTTCCTGCCCCAGGACGAGGCGGGGATCGCGGCGCTGGCGCGCGACGCCGGGCGCCCGGCGGCGGAGATCCGCCAGCGCATCCTCGACCTGGTGGAGACCAACCCCATGCTCGGCCACCGCGGGTGCCGGCTCGGGATCTCGCACCCCGAGATCACCGAGATGCAGGCCCGGGCCATCTTCGAGGCGGCCTGCGACGTGGCGGAGCGCGGCGTGAAGGTCGAGCCGGAGGTGATGATCCCGCTGGTCGCCAGCGTGAAGGAGCTCGACGACCAGGCCGCGCTGGTGCGCCGGGTGGCGGCCGAGGTCTTCGAGGCGCGCGGCCGCAAGGTGCGCTACCTGGTCGGGACCATGATCGAGGTCCCGCGCGCGGCGCTCACCGCCGACGAGATCGCCCGCACCGCCGAGTTCTTCTCCTTCGGCACGAACGACCTCACCCAGACCACCTTCGGCCTGTCGCGGGACGACACCGGCCCGGTGCTGCAGACCTACGTCGCGAAGGACATCCTGTCGGTCGATCCGTTCGTCTCGATCGACCGGTCCGGCGTGGGGAAGCTCATGCGGATCGCGGTGGCGGCCGGGAGCGCGAGCCGCCCCGGGCTCAAGCTCGGGATCTGCGGCGAGCACGGCGGGGATCCGTCCTCGGTGGCCTTCTGCCACGAGCTCGGGCTCGACTACGTCTCGTGCTCGCCCTACCGGCTCCCCATCGCCCGGCTGGCGGCGGCGCAGGCGGCGCTCCGCGAGCGGGCGGCGGCGACCGCGCGGGCGCCGGCGAGGGCGCGGGGCGCGCGCCCCGCCCCCGCCCGCACGGCGGCGGCGAAGCCCGCGCGGGCCGCGCCGTCCGCGAAGCCGAAGCGGACCGTCGGGTCGCTCGCGCCGCGAGGGCGATCTCGCGCGCGGGCCCCGCGCGCGCGGGCCTGACGGAGCCGCGCAGCGCGGAAGGCTCCACGGTAGGTGGATGTGCTCCGCTCCCGGTGGAGCCGGTGCCGTGCGGCCGGCGCGGCCCGTATTTTGACGGGCCCTGGTCGCTCGGGCACACTGCAGCCGTCCCTCCGCTCCGCGCTCCATGAAGCTCCCCACGATCCTCGCCTGGCTCCCTCCCGCGTGCGCGCTCCTGCTCGCCGGAGTGGCCTTCCCCCGCGCCGAACCGGCGCGCCCCGCGCCCGCGCCCGCGCCCGCCGCCGTCGCGCCCGCCGACGCGCCGCCTCCGCGGCTGGGCGCGCCGCGCCTCGATCCCGCGCTGGGCCGCTATGTCGCCCCGCTCGGCGAGGGGCGCGCGGTCCTCACGCTCGACCCGAACCTCCAGGCGCGCCTCGAACGGCGGCTGGCCGACTCCCGGGTGCCCTGGGGGGTGACGGTGCTCATCGAGCCCGCCACCGGCCGCGTCCTGGCCATGGCCGAGCACTCCGAGGCGGAGCCCGCCCGCGAGGGGCTGGCGCTCACCGCGATGGCCCCGGCCGCCAGCATCTTCAAGATCGTCACCGCCGCCGCGCTGCTCGAGCAGGGGGTCCGGCCCGAGGACGAGACCTGCTACCACGGCGGCAAGCGGCGGCTGCAGCCGAAGCTCCTCGCCGACGACCCGCGGCGCGACCACCGCTGCCTGAGCCTCGGCGACGCGCTCGGTCACAGCGCCAACGTGGTCTTCGCCAAGCTGGCCGGGCGCGACCTCGACGCGCCCACGCTCCGCGCCGCGGCGGGCCGCTTCCTGTTCGACGCGGAGATCCCCTTCCCGCGCAAGGTCGAGGTGTCGCGGGCGCCCATCCCCGACGACCGCTTCGAGCTCGCCACCACCGCCGCCGGCTTCGGGCCGGTGCGCCTCTCGCCGCTCCACGGCGCGCTGATCGCCGCGGTGGTCGCGAACGGCGGGCTGCTCGTGCCGCCCACGCTGGTCGACGCGGCGGAGGGCGTCCCCGCGCCGGTGCCGGCCGCGCCTCGCCGCGTGGTCGACGAGGGAGTGGCCGGCGCGCTCGGTGAGATGATGCGGACCACCGTCACCGACGGCACCGCGCGGCGCGCCTTCCGGCGCGGCTCGGGCCCGCTCCGCGACGTGGCGGTGGCAGGGAAGACCGGCTCGCTGACCGACGCCTCGCCCTACCGCGACTACTCCTGGTTCGTGGGCTACGCGCCGGCGGACCGGCCGCGGATCGCTGTCGCCACGCTGGTGGTGAACGACAGGATCTGGCGCATCCGCGCTCCCGCCGTGGCGCGCGAGGCGCTCGAGGCCTACTTCGGGAGCCACGTCGTCGCCGCACCCGGCCCCGGGCTCAGGACCGCCAAGGCCGCGGCGCCCTGAGTTGAGTTGATTCTGACTGGGGCTGCGCGGGGCCCCCTCCCTGCTTGCGCGTGGGCGCCGTGGACGGGGCATGGCGTTCGGCGCTCACCGCGGGTGGCGGCAGGACGGCGCGTCGTGTAAAAACTGGCCGCCATGGCTCCCCTGCTCCACCGCCCGTCCTCGCCTTCCCTGCGCGCCGCCGGGGCGCTCGCGATCGCCGCGCTGCTCCTCGCCGCCTGCAAGGAGTCGCGCGCGCCCGCCGTCTCGAAGGCCGATCTCGAGCGGTTCGGCGTCGAGCGATCGGCGGCCGTGCCCGCCCCGCCCATCGAGCTCCCCACCATCGACGGCGCGCGGTTCTCGCTCGCGAGCGCCAGGGGCCAGGTGGTGCTGGTGAACTTCTGGGCCACCTGGTGCCCGCCGTGCAGGGTCGAGATGCCGTCGATGCTGGCGCTCGGGCGAGAGCTCGAGGCGAAGCACCCGGGCAAGTTCAAGATGGTGGCGGTGTCGGTGGACGACGGATGGGGATCCGGTGCGTGAGTTCTTCGCCGCTCCGCCCTACCTGGGCTCGACCGCGGGCGCGACGGTGGTGCTCGACGACGCCAGCCAGTCAGCCACCATGGGGTATTACTGCGCCGCTCGCGGCGGCTGCCCAGACTCCTACAAGTTCCCGGAGAGCTACATCGTCGACAAGTCCGGCCAGCTGACCTCGATGATCATCGGCCCACGCGAGTGGTCCGTTCCGGTGGCTCGCGCTTACCTGGAGCAGCTGATCGGGTCCTGACCCGTCGGGGTTCGCGATATCGCTCATCCCTTTCGGGTGCAGCGCTCTTACGCGGGGCGGCGCTGCGAGCCCCCGCCGAACCCGACCCAGAGTAATTTGCTTAACCCTTCCAGGGATCCGCCGCTGGACGCTCGCCGTCGGCCGGGCCGTTCCTGACCCAGAGTAATTGCTCCCGCCCCGCTCCGGCCCTGACCCAGAGTAATTCGTCGTCCCTGATTCCTTGATAGGCGCGAGCGGCGTGAATTATAAATCCCCCGGTAATCTTTGGAGATCCGGCGATCGGGGCGTCAGGTCGCCCCGGAGGGGCACGTGGACTCGAGCGGCATCCCGGTCGTGGTCATGGGGCTCGGCGAGATCGGCCAGGCCATCGTCCGGGCCGTCGCGACGCGCGCGGATCTGACGCTGGTCGGCGCGGTGGATCCCGCGCACGCCGGCCGCTCCCTCCCAGAGGTGCTCGGCGGTCCGGCACCCGCGCTCGAGGTCGCTGCCGATCCGCGCGCGGCCTTCGCCGCTGCGCGGGGCGGCGTGCTGCTGCAGGCGACGACGAGCCGCTTCGAGGAGGTGCGCCCGGACATCGAGCGCGCGGTGCGCGCCGGGCTCTCGGTGGTCTCGACGTGCGAGGAGCTCGCCTGGCCGTGGCTCCGCGACGAGGCGGGGGCCGACGCGCTCGATCGGCTCTGCGAGCAGCGCAACGTGGCGGTGCTCGGCACCGGCGTGAACCCCGGCTTTGCGCTCGACCGGCTGGCGGTGGTGCTCGGGCACGCGACCGGCGCGGTGCGCCACGTGCGCGGGCTGCGCGTGGTGAACGCGACCGGACAGCGGGCAGCGCTCCGCCGGAAGCTCGGCGCCGGCCTCGACGAGGACGCGTTTCACGAGGCGGCCGATCGCGGCGAGGTCGGCCACGTCGGCCTGGCGGAGTCGGCGGCGCTCTGCGCCACCGGGCTCGGCCTCGCCGGTCGACGAGGTGGACGAGGAGCTGGTGCCGCTCGTCGCCGAGGAGGACGGGCCGGTGCGGCGCGGCCAGGTGGCGGGCTACTCGCAGGTGGCCCGCGTCTTCGCCGACGAGCGCGAGGTGGTGCGGCTCGAGCTGGTGGTGGCTCTCGACGCGGAGGACCCCCGCGACGAGGTGGAGCTGGACGCGGACCCGCCGCTGCGCCTGGTGGTGCCGGGCGGCATCCCGGGCGACCAGGCCACGGCGGCCGCGGCGGTGAACGCCGCGACGGCGGTGACTCGAGCTGCGCGGGCTCGTCACCGTCCTCGATCTCCCCGCGGGACGGTGAACGGAACGCCATGCTCGACAGGACCCTGATCGGCCGGGAGAGCGAGCCCGTCGTGCACGAGGTGGAGAAGGGCGCCATCCGCCGCTTCGCCGACGCGCTCGGCGATCCCAACCCGCTCTACCAGGACGAGGGCGCCGCCCGCGCCGCCGGCCTCGCCGGGCTGCTCGCGCCGCCCACCTTCCCGGTGGCGCTGACCGCCAACGAGCGCTTCCGCCACTCGCTCGACCTCGGCACCCGCTCGACGCTGCACGGCGAGCAGGCGTTCGAGTACTTCCGCTCGCTGGTGGCGGGGGACCGGATCACGGTGGTGTCGCGGGTGGCCGACGTGCAGGAGCGCGCCGGGGCGAGCGGCCCCTCCGACGTCCTCGTGATCGAGGACGAGGCGCGGGACGACAAAGGCGAGCTGGTCTTCCGCTCGCGCGCGACGCTGATCCTGCGTCGGTGAGGGGACGATGACGCTCACGGCACGCCAGCTCTACTTCGAGGCGGTCAAGGTCGGGGACGAGCTCCCACCCCTGGTGAAGCCGCCGGTGGATCGGCTGCAGATCGCCCGCTACGCCGGGGCCGCGCAGGACTGGAACCCGCTCTCCGTCGACGAGCCGTTCGCCAGGAACGCCGGCTTCCCGAGCGCGCTCGCGCCGGCCATGATCGCCATGGGCTTCGTGGCCGAGCTGGCGGTCGAGTGGGTGCGCGGCGCGCGTCTGCGCCGCTTCCAGGCGCGCTTCGTGAAGATCGTCTGGCCGGGCGACGTGCTCACCGCGCGGGGCAGGGTGGTGGACCGCCGGTTCGAGGCCGGGCGGCCGCTACGCGATCGACGTCGAGGTGTGGGCCGAGAACCAGCGCGGCGAGCTGGTGGTCCGCGGCGTGGCCACGTTCCAGCTCTTCTACAGCGCGGAGGACGAGGCGCGGCAGCGCGCCGGGCAGCCGCCGCTCCAGGTGACGCCCGAGGAGGAGGAGGCCAGGCTCGCCAAGCTCTCTCGCGCGCAGCCGCCGCGCCCGGCGGCGGCGGGCCGTCCGCTCGCGCCGCCGAAGCCGCTCGCCCCCGCGGCGCGACCGACGGCGCCGGCCCCCGTCCGACCAGCCGCCCCCGTCCGGCCAGCCGCGCCGCCCCAGGCCGTCTCGCAGCGCCCGCCCGCTCCCGCTCCGGCGAGGCCAGCCGCCGTTGCCCCCCGCGCCGGCGCCACGCCGGCGAGACCCGCGCCCCCCGCGCGCCCTTCCGCAGCGCCGCCGCGCCCGTCGAGCGCAGCTCGCCCGTCACCGCCGGCGCGTCCCGCGCCCCCCGCGCGCCCATCCGCAGCGCCACCGCGCCCGTCACCGACGGCGCGTCCCGCGCCCGCGGCGGCGGCGCACGCTCGTCCGGCGTCCGGCGTCCGCCCGCCCGCCACCTCCGCGCGTCCGCCCTCCGCGCGTCCGCCGGCGCGTCCGGCGCCCGCCGGGCGCTCCGCCACGCCGGCCAGGACCGCCGCGAAGGCGTCAGCCCCCGCGAAGACGAAGACGAAGACGGCGGCCCGCCCCGCGGCCGGCAAGGCCAAGGTGGCGCGGCCGCACGCCGCGAAGCGCTCCGCGCGCAAGGAGAAGGCCGCGAGCGCCCGCGCGCGCACGCCGGCCCGCAAGCCCGCGGGGAAGAAGCGGCGTTGAGCGGTCCCGCTCGCCCCGCAGGCGCCCGCGCGCGCCGGGCCGCGCCCGCCGTCCTCGCGCTCCTGGCCGCGCTCGCCCTGGGCGGCTGTCGCCGCGCCCTGGACGCGCCCGCGCCGGCGCCGCCCCCGAGCCCGGCCGAGGTGGCCGCCGCCGCCCTCCAGGAGGGCGACGCCGCGTACCGGGATCGCGTCGATCCCGGCCGGCTGGCCGCGGCGCTCGCGGCCTACGCCCGCGCCGCGTCGGCGCTCCCGGAGGATCCGTCGGCCGAGGTGCGCACCGCGCGCGCCGAGGCGTTCCGCGCGCTGGCGGCGCCGGATCCCGGGCACGCGCGAGAGGCGTGGGATGCGTCGGCCGACGCCGCCGAGCGCGCGCTCCGCCGGCTCTCGCCGGCCTTTGCCGCGGCGATTGACGCGGGCGAGCCGCCGGGCGCCGCCGCGGCGCGCGTGGAGGCGCCGGGGGCCGAGCCGCTCTACCTCCTCGCGCAGGGCGCGATGCGCTCGGCCCAGACCAGCGGCCATGCGGCGGTGCTGGCGGTGAAGGACGCCGCGCTCGAGATGATGGCGCGAGCCGCGGCGCTCGACGAGCGGCTGGACGCGGCCGGCCCCCACCGCGCCCTCGGCGCCTGGCGCGCCGGCCTCCCCATCGCCGCCGGGGGCGGCGCGTCCGCCGCCCGCGCGCACTTCGATCGCGCGCGGGCGCTCGCGCCGGACGACCTGCTCGCGCGCGTGGCCGAGGCGGAGACGTACGCCGTGCTGGTGCAGGACCGGGCGCTCTTCGAGGCCCTGCTCGGCGAGGCGCTCTCCTTCGATCTCGCTCGCGCGCCGGCCCGGGCGCCGGAGAACGAGCTCGCGCGCCGGCGCGCCCGCGAGCTCCTCGAGCGCAAGGCGCGGCTGTTCTGAGGGGAGCCCCCATGATCCGAGCTCGGCGGAGCGTCGCCCGCGCAGGCAGGTCCATCGAGCGGCCGGGGCCGCTCGCCCCCGCGCTCGCGGCCGACGCCCCGCCGCGCCGCGGCCCGGCCGCGGGATCCCGGACCGGCTGGTCGCGTCGACGGTGGGTGAACCTCGCCGCGGCGCTCGCGCTGCCCCTGCTCGCCGCCGGGTGCCGGCCGCGGGTGCCGCCGCCCGACCTGTCGCTCGACCCGGCCGCGCTCCTCTCGCAGGTCCGGGCGGCGCAGGGGCGCGTCCGCAGCGTGCAGGGCGAGGCGCGCGTGCACGTGGAGGCCGAGGGACAGTCCGGCACCGTCTCGCAGTTCATCGCCGCCGAGGCGCCGGATCGGCTCCACCTCGAGGCGCTCGACTTCTTCGGGAACCCGGCCGCCGTGCTGGTCTCCGCCGACGGGCGGTTCTCCCTCTACGACGCGCGCCGGAAGGTCCTCTACCGCGGGGCCGCGACGCCGGAGAACCTGGCCCGGCTGGTCCCGCTGCCGCTGCCGGCCGAGGACCTGGTCCGGATCCTCTGCGGCGCCGCCCCGCTGCTCGACGGGCGCGCCGGCGCACGCCGGGCCGCGGGCCCGGGTTCGTCGAGCTGGTCCTCGAGGCGGGCTCCCGCAGCCAGGCGCTCCGGATCGGCCCGGGCGCCCTGGTGGAGCGCTCGTCGCTCCGCACCGGCGGCGCGCGGGCGCGGGGCGACTACGACCTCGCCTTCGACGCGCCCAGGCCGGCCGGGGCGCTGCGCTTCCCCGGCGAGGTGGCGATCCGGGCGGAGGCGCCGCGGGTGCGCCTCGAGCTCCGCTGGCGCGACGTCGAGGTGAACGGGACGCTCGACCCGGCGCTGTTCCGGCTCGAGCCGCCGCGCGGGGCCCGGGTGGTGGAGCTGGACGAGGGCGGGGCGACGCCCCCGGCGGACCTGCTGCGCGGGACGGAGGCGCCCACCGGCGATACCGGCGGCGCCCGCTGACCGTCGGACGGGAATGCGCCCGGACGGTCGGACGTTCGCGCCGAGAAGACCCCCGCCGTGGTCGGCCGGCGGTTAGACTCCCCCCGACCGCCCGCAGTCCGGAGACGCACCTTTGGAAACCAGCCTCGTCGGCATCCTGAAGACCGGCAGCGCGTCGATGTGGATCATCATCGCGTGCTCGGTCATCGCGCTCGCGGTCGCCCTCGAGCGGGCCATCGCGCTGTGGGGCTTCACCGCCAAGGCGAAGAGCCTCGCCGACGCCGTGACGCGGGCGCTCTACCGCGGCGACCTCGACGACGGCCGCGCCCAGTGCGAGCGCTCGGGCTCCCCCGCCGCCGACGTGTTCCTGGCCGGCCTGGTGGCCGCCTCGCCGCGCCCGGGGGCGCGGTCCGTGGCGCCCGCCGACCCCGAGAAGATCGTCGCCGCGGTCGAGCGCGAGCGGCAGCAGGTCAACCTGAAGCTCCGCCGCAACCTGTGGATCCTCGGCACCGTCGGCGCCACCGCGCCGTTCGTCGGCCTGTTCGGCACCGTGGTCGGCATCATGCACGCCTTCCGGCAGATGGCGATCACCGGGCAGGGCGGCTTCGCGGTGGTGGCGTCCGGCATCTCCGAGGCGCTGGTGACCACCGCCGGCGGCATCGCGGTGGCCATCGAGGCGGTGGTGATCTTCAACTTCCTCAACGTGCACGTGCAGAAGCTGGCGCTCCAGCTCCGGCTCCTCACCGAGGAGTACCTCGAGATCGTGAAGGAGGTCCTCCCGGAGCTGCGGGCCCGATCCTCCGCGCCGGCGGCGCGCAGCGCCGGGGAGGGCTGACCATGGCGCTGGGAGGGCCGAGCGGCCTGGACGAGGACGAGCTGGGCGGCGGCATCTTCGCCGACATCAACATCACGCCGCTCACCGACATCTTCCTCGTCCTCCTCATCATCTTCATGGTGACCACCACCGCGATCGCCGAGGCCGGGCAGGAGAAGGGCGGCTTCAAGGTGAACCTGCCGAAGGGCGGGAAGGGCGACGCCGCGCCGATCCCGCAGGATCTCGCGGTGGCCATCCTGGCGGACGGCCGCACCGTCATCGGCGGGAAGGTGCTCGACGAGGCCGCCCTGAAGGCCGCCTTCGGTGACGCCCAGGGGAGGAACCCGGAGATGGTGGTGCTGGTGCAGGCGGACGAGGGCGTCCCGCACGGGCGGGTGGTGCACGTGATGGAGCTCGCGCGCGGCGTGGGGCTCACCCGGCTCGCCATCGCCACGCGCGCCGAGCCTGGTGGCAATTAGTAGACGAGGGCCCACTCCTGCTGCGCGGGGCCCGTGACCTCGCGCAAGCCTCGTCTACACCCACGCGGACGTGCGCCGCCCCGGCGCTCGACCCACCCCGGCCTCGCGGCATAGGATTCCGCCCATGGGCGGCGAACCCCGGAAGCGGCTGGGCGAGCTCCTGCTGGAGGCAGGGGTCATCGACGCCGCGCAGCTGCAGGCGGCCCTCGGCCACCAGCGCCAGTGGGGCGCGCGCCTGGGGCAGGCGCTGGTCGACCTGAAGCTCGTGGCCGAGGCCGACGTCGTGCAGGCGCTCTCGCGCAAGTACGGCTACGAGGTCGCCCGCCTCGACGCGCTCCAGCCGTACTCGCTGCAGCAGGCGCTGCGGCTCGTGCCGCGCGAGTTCGCCGTGCGCAACAACGTCCTGCCCATGGCCGCAGACCCGGGCGCCATCACCGTGGCCATGTCCGATCCCACCAACCTCTCGGTGGTGGACGAGCTCCGCTTTCGCACCGGGCGGCGGGTCCGGATCTGCGTGGGGGGCGATCGCGAGGTCGCCGCCGCGGTCCGCCAGCACTATCCGTCCGAGCAGGTCCTGGAGCCCATCGCGCTCGACCTCGACGCGGACGACGCGCCGGCCGGCGAGCAGGTGCTGGACCCCTTCGGCGGCGGCTCGAAGGACGCGCTCGAGGCCTTCTTCGGTGGTGGCCCCGCGCCGGTCACGCCGGTCGCGGCCGCCGCGGCCGCGGGCCCGGCCCGGCGGCCCGGCCCGCCGCCGGCGGCGGCGCGCCCCCCGGCCTCCACGACGCCGGCGAGCCCGTCGCCGCGGCAGACCACCGGCGCGCCCGCGCCGGGGGCGCGCCCGCCGTCCCCGGCGCCCGCCGCGCCGCCTAACGTCTCCGGCCCGGCCGCCCGCACCGGCGCACCCGCGCCGAGGTCCCCCGTCCGCGCGCCGGGGCTGCCCGCGGACCTCGAGCTCGAGGACGCGCACCCGGGCAGCCCGGAGGCGATCGGGAAGGCGCGGGCCGCGCTCCTCGGCGACGTCCCCCCCGGCGGGCTGTCCGAGCCGGAGGACCACGGGCACGCACCGTCGGTGAATGTACCTCCGGCCCGGCCGGCGCCACCGCCGGCCGAGCCGGTGTTCCTGGCGGTGCCGGCGTCCCAGGCCGCGCCGGTGCCGTCGCCGCGCGGGGCGCCGCCGCTCGGCGACCACGATCGCGCCGTGCTCGACGCGCTCGACCGGCTCGCCGGCGGGGCGCACGCCGAGCCGGAGCTCCTCCGCCCGGCGCAGGCGATGGCCGCCGTCATCCGGCTCCTCATCCGCCGCGGGATCGTGAGCGAGCGGGAGTTCCTCGACGAGCTGCGGCGGGGGTAGCGAGCGCGGTCGGGCCCCGGATCGCTCAGTTCAGCGCGCCGGGGACCACCAGCGGGAACGGCGCGATCTCCGCGTCGAACGAGGCGCCGTCGTCGCGCTGCATGCGGTAGGTGCCGCGCATCGAGCCGTGCGGCGTCTGCAGCACGCAGAAGCTGGTGTACTCGAAGTGCTCGCCGGGGGAGAGGAGCGGCTGCTGGCCGACCACGCCGTCGCCGACCACCTCCTGCTTCTGTCCGGTCGCGTCGGTGATGATCCAGTGGCGCGAGACGAGCTGCGCCGCGCGCTCGCCGCGGTTCGAGATCCGGATCGTGTACGTGAACAGGAACCTGCCCGCCTCGGAGCGATCCGGACGGAAGGCGCTCTGGACGTCGACCTGGATACCCTGGGTGACGGCGGTGGACACGCGCCTCCGTTATAATCGTTCGCTCTCGCAGCGCCAGGAAGCTCCTTGGACCCCGCCGCGCTCCTCGCCCTCGCCCCGCCCCACCCCCGCCGCGTGGTGTGCCTCACCGAGGAGACCACCGAGACCCTCTACCGGATCGGCGCGGGCGACCTGGTGGTCGGCGTCTCGGGGTTCACCGTCCGTCCCCGCGAGGCGCGCCGGAAGCCGCGGGTGAGCACCTTCCTGACCGCCGACGCCGACGCGATCGTGGCGCTCGGGCCGGACCTGGTGGTGGGCTTCTCCGATCTGCAGGCCGACGTGGCCCGCGACCTGATCCGGCGCGGGGTCGCGGTGCTCGTGACCAACCAGCGGTCGGTCGCCGAGATCCTCCAGACCGTCAGGCTCGTCACCGCCGCGGTCGGTCGCGGCGAGGAGGGGGCGCGCCTCGCGGAGGTGCTCGCGGCCGGGCTGGTCCGGGTGGCGGACCAGGCCGCGGCGCTCCCCAGGCGCCCGCGCGTGTTCTTCGAGGAGTGGCCCGACCCCCTCATCGCGGGGATCCGCTGGGTCTCCGAGCTCGTGGAGCTGGCAGGCGGCGAGGACGTCTGCGTGGAGTCGCGCGGTTCGCACGCGGCCAAGGGACGGATCCAGGTACCCGAAGAGGTCGCCCGCCGTGACCCGGAGGTGGTGATCGCCAGCTGGTGCGGCAAGCGTGCGCGCCGAGAGGTGATCACCGGCCGGCCGGGCTGGGCGACGGTGCGCGCGGTCCAGGAAGATCGAGCTGTACGAGGTGCCCAGCGCGGTGATCCTGCAGCCGGGGCCGGCCGCCCTCGAGGACGGCGTGCGGGCCCTGGCCAGCATCCTGGGAGCGGTGGCCCGCGGGGAGCGCCTGCCGGCGCGGAGGGCAGGGGATCTGCGCAGCCCCCAGGTTGTGTAAAATTGTCGCATGCCGGTCGGCGCCCCGCTGGAAGAGAAGCTCGCCTCCATCCTCGACGAGGTCCGCCAGCGCGAGGGACGGGTGGTGGTGCTCACCGGCGCGGGCATGTCCGCCGAGAGCGGGATCCCGACCTTCCGCGGCACCGACGGCTACTGGGTGGTCGGGTCGCGCAACTACATGCCGCAGGAGATGGCCACGCTCGAGATGTTCGAGTCGGCGCCGGCCGAGGTGTGGCACTGGTACCTGTTCCGCTTCGGCGTCTGCAAGGACGCACAACCCAACCCGGGGCACGAGGCGCTGGTGCGGCTCGAGCGCTCCCTCGGCGATCGCTTCACGCTCGTCACCCAGAACATCGACGGGCTGCACCGGCGCGCTGGCTCCGAGCGCGTCTTCTGCATCCACGGCGACGCGGCCTACGTGCGCTGCGCCGCCGACTGCGGGGTGGGCGTGCTGGAGCAGCCGCCGTTCCCGCCGCGCCACCGCGAGGACGCCTTCAGCGCCGAGGACCTGGCCCGCCTGCGCTGCCCGCGCTGCGGCAGCTGGCTCCGCCCGCACGTGCTCTGGTTCGACGAGTTCTACGACGAGCTGCACTACCGGATGGACAGCGCGCTCCACGCCGCCGCCACCGCCGACCTCCTGCTGGTGGTCGGGACCAGCGGCGCCACCAACCTGCCCTGGCAGATCGGCCGGCTCGCCTTCCAGCGCGGCGCGGCCATGGTGGACGTGAACCCGGAGGAGAACCCGTTCGCCGACCTGGCCATGCGCCTGCCGCGCGGCTTCTACGCGCGCGGCAGCGCCTGCGATCGGCTCCCGGCCATCGTGGAGGCGCTCGGGGCGTAGTCAGCGCGGCCGGGCGGCTCCGAGGCCGATCTCGACGGTCCGCGCCTCGCCGGGCGCGAGGCGCACCTCGGCCTGGCCGCTGCGGCCGTCCTCGGCGCGGGCCGTGAGCCGCAGCGCCCCGGGCGGCAGGTCGCCGAGCTCGAACCGGTCGCCGGAGAAGCGGTGGACGTCGAGGGTGCGCCAGCCGTCGGCGGCCGGCTGCGACGCCACCTCGAGCGTGAACCCCCGCGGCGGCGCGCCCGCGCCGTGCACCGTGCCCTGCAGCGCGGCGCCGGGCGAGAGCGTCACCGCGATCGCGCCGGACGCCGGGAGCGTGCCGACGAAGGCGCCGGACCGGCCGCCGTTGTGGGCCCGCACCGCCGCCGCGCGCCCGGCCAGCCCCATCTCTCGCGCGAGCCGGACCCGCCCGTCCTCGCCGGCGCGCGTGGCGAGCGCCACCTTCGCGTCGTCCGGGCGCCCCAGCGTCACCACCGCGCCCGGGGAGGGCGCGCCGCCCGGCTCGAGCACCAGGATCTCGAGCCCGCCCTCCTCGGTCGCCGGCGCGACCGCCAGCTGCAGGACCGAGGTCGCCCCGGGGTCGATCCGCGTGAAGGCCGGCGCGGCGCGCAGGTCGGCGCTGGTCGCCTCGGCCGGCCCGGCGTGGACCCGGTACTCGCCGGCCGGCACGACCAGCCGGAAGTTGCCGCTCGCGTCGGCGAGCGCGCGCGCCGACTGCGGCGCGCCTACCCCGCCGCGGAGCGGCGTCGCCACCACCGCGGTGCCGAGCGGCGGCGGCCGGCCGGCGGCGCTGGCGCGTCCGGCCAGCACGCCGGCCGGCGCCAGGGTGAAGTCGGCGCGGGCGGTGCGCCCCTCCTGCACGCGCACGGCGCGCGAGGCGCCGAGCGCCGAGCCGTGCTCGTGCGCCACCAGCTCGGCGCGGCCGAGCTCCACCGCGGCGAGCCGATAGCGCCCCTCGAAGTCGGTGCTCGCCTCGAGCGCGACCACCCCGGCCAGGCCGTCGCCGCGGGACACCACCCGGACCCGCGCGTTCGCGAGGGGCCGTCCGCGGGGATCGGTGACCAGCCCCTCGATCGCGCCGGGGGCGGCCAGCGCGACGCGCAGCGGGAACCGCTGGCCGGGCGCGAGCGTGACGCCCTCGACGCGCGCCGGCGAGCGCCCCGGCGCGGCGACCAGGACGTCCCACGCCCCGGGCGCGAGGCCGGCGAGCCGGAACCGGCCGTCGGCCTCCGCGGTCGCACGCGCCAGCACCGCGCCCGCCCCGTGGCGCCGGACCGCCACCGCCGCGCCCGGGACCGCCGCGCCGTCGGCGCGGATCACCGCGCCCTCGACCGCGGCCGCGGGGGCGAGCCGCAGCGCGAGCCCGCCCGTCGCGCCGCCGGGCGCGAGCGCGAGGGGGACGGGCAGGGCCGCGGCCTCGTCGCCGCGCGCGGCGAGCAGGTGGTAGCCGCCCGCCGGGACCGAGAGCGTGAAGCGGCCGTCGGCGCCCGCGATGGCCTCGGCGGCGTGATCCGGCGAGGCAGCGCGCACGACCGCCCCGGCCGCCGGCCGGCCGTCGGCGCCCTGCACCTCGCCCGAGATCGTCGCGAGCGGCTCGAGCCGGAGCTCGAGCGGACCGGCGCGCGGCACCGCCACGCGCGGGAGCTCGAGGGGGTGGAGCCCCGGGGCCTCGACGCGGAGCGCGTACGTGCCGGGCGCGAGCCCCTCCAGCCGGAAGCTGCCGTCCGGCGCCGCGCCCGCGGTGGCGATCGCCTCGACGGGCGCGCCGGGGTCCGGGGACTCGTCGAGGCGCGGCAGCGCGAAGACGCGCGCCGCGGCCGCCCGGCCGTCGGGGCCGGTCACCTTCCCGGCGAGCGCCGCGCCGGGGGCGAGCGCCACCTCGACCGGCGTCACCTCCTGGCCCTCGGCGCGCACCACCTCGGCGTACCCGGGAGCGAGCCCGGGGGCGCGCACCGCCACGAGGTACGGGCCGGGCCAGGCGCCCACGCGGGCGACCCCATCCGTGCCGGTGCGGCCGGTGCCGGCGCGGCGCCACTCCGGCCCGGCGCCAGGCGCGCCGGCCACCTGGAGGAAGAGCGCCACCTCCGCCCCCGCCTGCGGCTCGCCGCCGGCGCTGGCGCGGACCTCCAGGAGCCCGTCGGCGGACGTGGCCGCGCGCCCCGCCGCGGGCGTCGGGACGGCGGGCTCGGCCGAGGTCGCTGGCCCGGCCGCGACCGGGCTCACCTTCCCCTCGCGCGGGAGCTGGGTCACCACGAACGTGGCGGCGAGGGCCGCGGCGACGAAGACCCCGCCGAGCACGAGGATGGGGCGGACGCGCATGGTCGTTCTCCTGGCCTCGCGGAGGGTAGAACGGACGTTGACCCCGCGGCAGTGCCCAAGGCGGGGCCCGCGACCCCGGTCACCGTGCGTGAATCACACCAGCACGATCTTCGCGATCTCCGGCGGCGCGCCGAGCCGCATGGGCGGTCCCCAGTAGCCCGTCCCGCGCGAGACGTAGATCTGACCGGCCCGGTCGCCCTCGAGGTGCTGGTGGAGCCCCTTCACGTACGGATAGGCCGCCGCCACGAGCAGGTTGAACGGGAAGATCTGCCCGCCGTGCGTGTGCCCGGAGAGCTGCAGCTCGACGCCGGCTCGGACCGCCTCGGCCGATGCCGCGCGGCTGGTGCGCGAGCAGCACCAGGCTCCGGTCGGGATCGCGCCCCGCCAGCGCGCGCTCGAGGTCGAGCCCGTGGCCGTTCCCCGCGTGCCCGGCGCTCCAGTCGTCCACGCCGGCGAGGTCGAAGTCGACGCGCCCCGGTCGCCGATGCGCCACCCGCTCGTTCCGGAGCACCCGGACGCCGAGCCGCGCGAGCTCCTCGAGCCAGGCGTCCACGCCGGAGTAGTACTCGTGGTTGCCGGTGACGAAGTAGACGCCGTGCCGGGCGCGCAGCCGCCCGAGCTCGGACACCGCCGCGCCGAGCTCGCGCACGCTGCCGTCCACCAGGTCGCCGGTGATGGCGATGACGTCGGGGCGGAGGGCGTTGGTCTGCTCGACCACCCGCCGCACCTCGCGCTCGCGGATGGCCGGCCCCACGTGCAGGTCGGTGATCTGCGCCACCACCAGGCCGGAGAGCGCGGGCGGGAGCCGCTCGAGCTTCACCGCCACCTCGTGGATCTCGGCCGGGCCGGTGGCGCTCCGGAGCGCGAGCGCGGTGGCGCCGCCCGCGGCCAGCACCGCCCCGCCCGCCACCGCGCGCGCCACGAAGACCCGGCGCGCGGGATTGGCGGGCGGCTCCGGCGCGTGGCGGACCCAGTCGCCCACCATCCCCGCGAGCTCCACCGAGAGTCGCACCAGGTCGATGGCGGCCACCGCGCAGAAGAGGACGAAGGCGATGCCCAGCCAGGCGAAGGCGGCGGCCGGCAGGGCGCGCGCCACCCAGCCCGAGCCGAGCCGCACCGCGAACATCCCGAGCGGCACGGAGAGCGCGAGCAGGACGAGGAGCGCGGTGGCGAGCCGGCGCCAGCCGTCCGGCAGGCCGGGATCCCGGATCAGGCGCAGCCAGAGGTAGGCGTGCATCCCGCCCAGGATGGCGAGGGCCACGGTGATGAAGACGGCGAAGGAGATGACGGGGCGCGACACGCCAGGAGGTCTAACGCCGAAGCGACCCGGACGCCATCCGCGGAGCGCGGGGGAGCCCCGAGACGAGACCGCCCGCCGGCGCGCTGCGAGCGCGCGGGCGGGCGGGGTGGGCCCTTCGACTCCGCGGCGCCTCGCGCCGCTGCGCTCAGGGCTACAGGACTGGCTCCAGCTCGCGCTCGCTCAGCGGGCCGCGTACAGGCTCAGCGCGCTCCACTCGCGGTCGAGCTCGGCCCGCTGCTCCGCGTACCAGCGCTCGAACCGGCGGGCCTGGCCGCGCCGCACGCCGGGGCGCGCGTAGAAGTCCTCGCGGGCCTCGTCGAGGCGGACGTACTCGAGGCGGAGGCGCGCGCGCTCCTGCTCCCGCCAGCTCGTCTGGCGGCGACGCTCGTCGAAGCGCCCGTACTCGTGGTCGACGCCGAACACCACCGAGCCGTACACCGCGGGGGCGGGCGCCGGCACCGGGTAGACCGCGACGGGCCGCCCGTGGTCGTGCTCGCAGCCCGAGGCGAGGGCGGCGGCGGGGACGGTGGCGGTGAGGGCGGCGGCGAGCGCGAGCTTCGAGAACAGGGTCGTCATGGATTGTTCCTCCGGTGTGTCATTCCTTCCACCGGAGGGACGGCGCCGCCGCCGTCGCTATTCACGGCGGCCCGTCACGGGCCCGCCGCGCGGGCCTCCTGGAGCCGATCGAGCTTGGCCGCCACGATGAAGTCGTTCTCGGTGAGCCCGCCCGCCGCGTGCGTCCAGAGCGTCACGTCGACCGCCGAGTAGTGCACCGCGAAGTCCGGGTGGTGGCCCTCGGCCTCGGCGAGCGCCGCCAGCGCGTTCACGAAGCGCATGGCGGCGACGAAGTCCTGGAACCGGTAGTGCTTGTGGATGCGGGTCCGCTCCTCGCGCGCGTCCCAGCCGTCCAGCGCGCCGAGCGCCTCGTCGACCTCCCCCGCCGCCATCCTCGGCACGCCGCCCTCGCAGGGGACACACTTCCTGCTCGCGAAGTCCATGCCGGGCGTGTGCGCGCGGAGGGCTCGCGCCGCAAGGCCAAGTCGGGACGCGCGCGGCGCCCCGGGATTGGGGATACTCCGCCGCCATGGATTGGCTCTTCCTGGCGGCGGGCGCGCTCTCGGCGGCGATCTCGGTGGCGGCGGGGGCCTTCGGCGCGCACGCGCTCAAGGCGAAGCTGCCCCCGGACCTGCTCGCCGTGTTCCACACCGGGGCGCAGTACCAGATGTACCACGCGCTCGCGCTGCTCGCGGCCGGGTGGGCCTACGCCCGCGCGCCCGGCGGCGCGGCCGCCGCCGCGGGCTGGCTCTTCCTGGCCGGGACGGTGCTCTTCTCCGGCAGCCTCTACGCGCTCGCGCTCTCCGGCGTGCGCGTCCTCGGGGCCATCACGCCGTTCGGCGGCGTCGCGTTCATCGCCGGGTGGCTCGCGCTCGCGGCCGCGGTGCTCCGCGCGCCGCGCGGGTGACGTCGCCGCCGCGCAGTCGCGCGCGGACCGCGGCCGTGGCACAGTCCTTCGCGCATGACCGCGACCGCGAAGGGCCGGTTCCCGTCGTCGATCAAGTTCCTCGCCTGGAACGAGGCGGCCGAGCGCTTCTCGTACTACGGGATGACCTCGATCCTGGTCCTGCACATGGTGCGGAACCTGGGGTTCCAGGAGAACGAGGCGGTCGCGGCGTACCAGATCTTCACCGCCGGCGTGTACCTCATGCCGATCCTCGGCGCGCTGATCGCCGACCGGTTCTGGGGCCGCTACCACACCATCCTCTGGCTCTCGCTCGGCTACGTGGCCGGCCACGCGGTGCTGGCCGTCTGGGAGAGCGCCTGGGGACTGCTGGTCGGGCTCTCGCTCATCGCGCTCGGGGCGGGCGGGATCAAGCCCAACGCCTCCGCGTTCGCCGGCGACCAGATCCCCCCGGGGGACGGCGGGCTCCTCTCCCGCCTCTACGACCTCTGGTACTGGATGATCAACCTCGGCTCGACCGCCGCCACGCTGGTGATCCCGCTGCTGCTGGATCACGTGAGCCCGCGGGTCGCCTTCGGCGTGCCGGGCGTCGCGATGGCGGTGTCGCTGGTGGTGTTCTGGATCGGCCGGCGGCGGTACGCGCACGTGCCGCCGGCCCGCGCGGCCCGTGCGGCGGCGCGCGCGGCGGGGGTCGAGGGCGGCGCGGCGCCGGCGGTCGGCACGGCCAGGACGCTGCTCCGGATCCTGGCGGTGTTCGCGCCCATCTCGGCCTTCTGGGCCCTCTTCTTCCAGTACGGTTCCTCCTGGACGCTCCAGGCCGACAAGATGGGCCGCGACGTGCTCGGCTTCCGGGTCGCGGCGGGCCAGGTGCAGACCCTCGACGCGCTGCTGGTCCTCACGCTCATCCCCATCTTCGCGGTGTACCTGTTCCCCGCGCTGGAGCGGCGCGGCGTGCGCGTCACCCCGCTGCGCAAGATGACGGTCGGCATGTTCGTGATGGTGCTCTCGTTCGTGGCGGCCGCCGGCGTGCAGTGGGCGCTCGAGGCGGGGCACGCGCCGCACGTCGCCTGGCAGGTCCCGCAGTACGTGTTCCTGGCGGTGGGCGAGGTGCTGGTCTCGGTGACCGCGCTCGAGTTCGCCTACTCCCAGGCCCCGGTCCACCTCAAGAGCGTGGTGATGGGGCTCTGGTTCCTGACCATCTGGGCCGGCACGTTCCTGACCGCGGTGGTGGCCTGGCTGAACCGGTTCCACGGCGTCGCGTACTTCGCCTTCTTCGCGGCGCTGATGCTGGCGGCGGCGGTGGTCTTCGCGTTCGTCGCCTGGTGGTACCGGCCGGCGGAGGTCGCGGCGACGTCGCGGGCCGCCGCCTGAGCCGTCGCGGAGGCGCTCGGGCTGCGTCCGGGCGGGCGCCCGCCGCGCAGCCCCGCAATTGGCCGCGCCCGCCGCTCCCGTGGCAGACTCGCGCGCCATGGCCGCGCCCGAGCGCAACCCGCCCCAGGTCAAGTTCATCGTCGGCACCGAGGCCTGCGAGCGCTTCTCGTTCTACGGGATGAGCTCGATCCTGACCGTCTACATGCTCCAGCACCTGCTGCTCGGGGAGCGGGAGGCGAAGGCGACCTACCACTACTTCGTGATGGCGACCTACCTCACGCCGCTGGTGGGCGGCTGGATCGCCGACCGGTTCCTGGGGCGCTACCGGACCATCCTCTGGATCTCGCTGCTCTACGTGGTCGGCCACGCGGTGCTGGCGGCCTTCGAGTCGCGTGCCGGCTTCGCGGTGGGCCTCGCGCTGATCGCGGCCGGGGCGGGCGGCATCAAGCCCTGCGTCTCGGCCTTCGTGGGCGACCAGTTCCGGCTCGAGCAGCGGACCCTGTTGCAGCGGGTGTACGGCTGGTTCTACTGGGTCATCAACCTCGGCTCGGCGACCTCGAAGATCATCATCCCGCTCCTGCTCGTCACGCTCGGCCCGCGCTTCGCCTTCGCGCTGCCGGGCGTGCTCATGGCGGTCGCGCTGCTCGTCTTCTGGCTGGGGCGCCGCCACTACGTGGCCGCGCCGCCCTCCGGCCCGAACCCGCACGGCTTCCTGCGGGTGGTCGGCCGCGCCGTCTCGCCGGCACGGCACCGGCGCGCCGCGGCGCGCACTGGCTCGACGCCGCCCGCGACCGCCACCCCGAGGAGGCGGTGGACGGGGCCAGGGCGGTGCTGCGCATCATGGGCGATCTTCGCCGCCGTGACGCTGTTCTGGGCGCTGTTCGACCAGAAGGGCTCGAGCTGGGTGCTGCAGGCGAAGCAGATGGACCTGCGGGTCCTCGGCTTCACGCTCTCGCCGGCCCAGCTCCAGGCGCTCAACCCGTTCATGGTGATGGCGCTCATCCCGCTCTTCAGCTGGTGGGTGTTCCCGGCGCTGGAGCGGCGCGGGATCGCCCGCACGCCGCTCGCGCGCATGACCGGCGGGATGTTCATCGCCGTGCTCTCCTTCGCGGCCGCCGCGGTGGTGCAGACCGTGCTCGACGGCGGGCGCACGCCGCACGTCCTCTGGCAGATCCCGCAGTACCTCCTGCTCACCGTGGGCGAGGTGCTGGTCTCGGTCACCGGCCTCGAGTTCAGCTACACCCAGGCGCCGCGCTCGATGCGGAGCACCATCATGTCGCTCTGGTTCCTCACCATCGCGCTCGGGAACCTGCTCACCGCGGTGGTGTCCGAGGTGGTGACCCTGCGCGGCGCGGCCTACTTCTGGTTCTTCGCCGCCCTGATGCTGCTCGCAGCGCTGGCGTTCCGCGCCGTGGCCCGCCGCTACCGCGCGGTGCCGGCGGCCGCGGCGGCGCCGGTCTAGGCGGAGGCCGCGCGCCCGACCTCGTCAGCCCCGCCGGGGAGAGGCCCGGGCGGCGTCCACCCCGTATATTGGCGCGTCGCGTCATCGCGCACGGGAGAGACGGCATGCACCTCAGGGAGAACCTCCTCATCCGGCTCTTCTCGCTCAAGATCCCGGTGCTGCTGTTCCTCTCCCCCCGCCTCGTCGCGATCGACGACGACGTCTGCGAGGTGGAGATCCCGCTCGGCTGGCGGTCGAAGAACCACCTCGGCTCGATGTACTTCGGCGCGCTCTGCGCCGGCGCCGACGTGGCCGGCGGGATGTTCGCGGCGCGGCTCATCGCCGCGCGCCACCGGCGCGTGTCGCTGGTGTTCGCCGACCTCCGGGCCGAGTTCCTGAAGCGCGCCGACGGCGACGTCCGCTTCCGCTGCCGCGACGGGCAAAGGATCGCCGAGGCGGTGCGCGAGGCCGACCGGACCGGCGAGCGGGTCACGCTGCCGGTCGAGGTGGTGGCCACCGTGCCGGAGAAGTACGGCGACGAGCCGGTGGCGCGCTTCACGCTCGGTCTCTCGCTGAAGCGGGCCGCCCCCGCCGACGAGGCCGCGCGCCCGGCCGAGCGGGCCGGCGCCGCGCGCTGAGCCCGCCCGCCGGCGCCTTCTCCGCCCCCGCTCCGGACGGTATGGTGCGCCGTGCGACGCGAGACGGCGGCGCTGTACGCGGGGACGATCGCCGTGTACAGCGACATGTACATCACGCAGCCGGTGCTGCCGGTCCTGTCGCGCGAGTTCGGCGTCGGCCCGGCGCGGGCCGGGCTCACCGTCTCGGCGGTGGTGCTCGCCATCGCCGCCGCCTCGAGCTTCTACGGCCCGCTCTCCGACGCCCTGGGCCGCCGCCGGGTGATGGCCGGCGCGACCGCGCTCCTCGCCGTCGCCACCGTGGCCTGCGCCTTCGCGCCCACGCTCCCGGTCCTCCTCGTGCTCCGGGCGCTCCAGGGCGCGCTGGTGCCCGGCGTGACCGCGGTCTCGGTGGCCTATGCGGGAGACCGCTTCCGCGACGCCAATCTCCCGGCGGTGGTGGGCGGCGTCATCGCCGCCTCGGTGGTGGGCGGCCTCCTCGGGCGGGTCCTCTCCGGCGCCATCGCGGCCCACCTCGGCTGGCGCGCCGCCTTCGTCGCCTTCGGCGGGCTGACCGCCCTCGCCGCCGTCGCGCTCTGGCGCGGGCTCTCCCCGGTTCGCTCGGGCGAGCGGGTCGGGTGGGGGGCCGCCTACCGCGGGATGCTCGGGCACCTCCGCGATCCGCGGCTGGTCGGCGCCTACCTGGTGGGCGCGTCGCTCTTCTTCGGCTGGATGGGGATCTTCACCTACCTGCCCTATCGCCTGTCCGGCCCGCCCTGGTCCCTCTCCACCGGCGCCATCTCGGCGGTCTACCTCGTGTACGCCGCCGGCGTGATCATGTCGCCCATCGCGGGACGGCTGTCCTCGCGCGTGCCGCCGCGGCGGCTCATCGCCATCGGCCTGGTGGTGGAGGCGCTCGGCATGGCCGCGGCGCTCCTGGGTGCGCTCCCGCTGGTGGTGGCCGGGCTGGTGGTGATGGTGCTCGGGACGTTCACGGCCCAGGCGGTGGCGCCGGCCTTCGTGAACGTCACCGCGCGCACCGCCAAGGGCGGCGCGAGCGCGCTCTACCTGACCTTCTATTACGTCGGTGGGACGCTCGGCTCGGCGGTGCCGGGGTTGGCCCTCCACGCCGCCGGCTGGCCCGGGGTGGTGGCGACCTGCATCGGCTCGGTGCTGGTCGGGCTGATCGCCAACGCGGCGCTGTGCGGCCGGCGGGCGCCGGCGCCCGGGCCGGGGTAAGCTGCTCGCCTTTCGAAGGGAGGCGAGGGTGGAGCCAAGGGCGTTCGGGACGGTGCTCGCGATGCTGGTCGATCGCGCCGGGAAGCCGGTGCGGGAAGGCTCGCTCAAGGGCCAGCTGTACGCCTCGCCGGAGGGGCTCTCGGTGCTCCGCCCGCCGCGATGGCAGGAGGCGCTCCACCGCGGCGCGAACGTGCTGCTCATCGGCTCGGTGGTGGCGGTGGTCGCGAACGTGTTCACGATCCGGCGCATGGCGGTGATCTGGGTCGCCGTGGCGGCGCAGGCCGTCTACTGGCTCACCCTGGCGGCCCGCCGGCGCATGCTCGAGCCGGCGCCGCTCTCGGCCGAGGCGCACCAGACCGCCCGCGCGAGGGGCGCGTCGCCATCTCGGTGCCGGTGGCGGATTCGGTCCGCGCCGAGCCCCCCGAGCCGCCGCGGCGCGGGTTCCGGCGCCCCGCCCGCTTCGTCCTCGCCGACGGCGCGCTCGAGATCTACCTGTCGGAGGAGCAGTTCGCCGAGGTCCGGGCGGCGCTCGGGCGATGAGGCGGCGCCGGGCGACCGCTCCGCGCGAGGGGTCCGCGCCCCGGTTCCGCGCTATACCTCGGCCATGCGCCTCCCGCTCCTCCTCCTCGCGCTCGCCGCCGCGACCCCGGCCCTGGCCGGCCCGGCCGCTCCCGCGGCGACCGTCCACGAGTCCTACGCCCCCGCGCTGGCCGAGGCCCGCGCCCGGGGCCTGCCGCTCCTGGTGGACGTCTGGGCGCCCTGGTGACCCAGCTGCCGCTTCATGCGGGCCTACGTCCTCCCGGACGCGCGGCTCCTGAAGCTCGCCGGGCGGTTCGTCCGGCTCGAGGTGGACACCGAGCAGCCCGGCAGCGCCGCCTTCGTGGAGCGGTTCCCCATCGACGCGTGGCCGACGCTGCTCGTGATCGATCCCGCCACCGAGGCGGTGGTGGTCCGGTGGGCCGGCACCGCCACCGCGGCGCAGGTGGAGCAGCTCGCGCGGGACGGCGAGCGCGCCCTCCGCGCCGGTGAGGCGTCGAAGGCCGACGCGGCGCTGGCGCGCGCCGACCGGCTGCTGGGGGAGCGTCGCCACGCCGAGGCCGCCGCCGTGTACGCCGAGGCGGTGGCGCAGGGCGGGCCGGGGTGGGCCGGCCGCGCGCGGGCCGCCGAGACGCGGGTCCAGGCGCTCGGGCTCTCCGGCGACGCCCCCGGCTGCGCGGCCGCGGCGCGCGAGGCGCTCGGCGCGGTGAAGGCGCCGCCGGGCCGGGCCCGGGTCACGGCGCAGGGGCTCTCCTGCGCGCTCGAGCTCCCGCCCGGCGCGCCGCGCGACGCGGCGGTGGCGGAGCTCGAGCGGGCGGCCCGCGGCGTGCTCGAGGCGAGGGGCGTCCTGGCCGACGATCGCTCCTACCTCTACGACGTGCTCTGCGAGGCCCGCGTCGCCGCCGGGGACGAGGCCGGGGCGAGGGCGCTGGCGCGGCGCTGGCTGGCCTTCCTCGACCGTGAGGTCGCGCGCGCGCGGACGCCGCTGGAAAGGTCGGCGTTCGACGGCCCGCGCCTCTCCGCGGCGCGGCGGCTCGGCGAGCCCGCCCGCGCGCTCGCGGCGCTCCTCGCCTCCGAGCGCGACCTGCCGGGCGAGTTCGCCCCGCCCGCCAGCCTCGCCGCGCTGTACCTCGACCTCGGGCGCCCCGCCGACGCCCGCGCCGCCGCGGAGCGCGCGCTCGCCCGCGCCGGCGGGCCTCGCCGGATCCGCGTGCTCGTCCTCCGGGCCGAGGCCGAGGCGACCCTCGGCGATCCGGCCGCCGCGCGCGCCACGCTGGAGCAGGCGCTCCGCGAGGGCGCGGCGCTGCCCGAGGCCGTCCGGCCCGCCTCGCAGCTCACCCGCGCGCGGGAGCGGCTCGAGGCGCTCGGCGGGTGGCTGACGGCGGCGGCGACCCCCAGGAGCCCGAAGCTGCGTAGCCGGCCAGGCGCGGCCACGTGCGCAGCCGGCAGGGAGCGGCCGGGCACGCTTCGCTTCGCGAACTGTGCCTCGGCCGAATGTGGAGGCCGGCTCAGCCGCAGGGATAGAGACTATCGGTGAACCACCAGCGCCCGGCCCGCGCCTCGAAGCAGAGCGGCACCCGGGGCGGCGCGAGGTCGCGGGCACGGTACTCGAGGCAGGGCAGCCCCAGCGCGCCCGCGCGCGCGTCGCGGCGGAAGGAGACCAGCACCGCCACCTCCGGGGCGGCGGCGAAGAAGGCGCGCAGCGAGCGCGGCGGTCCGGCGGCCGGCGCGCCGGGGGCGCCGAGCAGCGTCGCGTGCAGCCAGCTCCCCGGATCGCGGAGGTCCCGGACCACCCGCGCGCGCGGCACCACCTGGTCCGCGCAGCGCAGCCCGACGGCCGGCACCCGGGCGAGGAGCGCCTCGACGTCGCCCGCCTCGATCTCGCGCTGGAGGCGAGCCCCGAGCTTCACCAGCTCGTCGGCGATGGCGGCGCGGCGACGCTCCAGCGGATCGGCGGGACGCCGCGCGGCCCCCGGCGCGGCCCCGGGGGCGGCGGCCGGCGCGTCCGCCGCCCGCGCCCCGGGCGCGGCGGCCATGGCGAGCGCGAGGAGGAGGGCGGCCACGCGACCAGCGTATCAGGGGATCCGGTACCGGAGCAGGTGCGCCTCGAGGGGCCCGTTCCACAGGCGGTGATCCACCTCGGGCCGGAGCGGGATGGCCCGCTCGAGCAGCGGGTTCCCGGAGAGGAGGACGGCGGTCCAGCCGTGGTGGCGCGCCAGCATCTCGGCCAGCCCGCGGTAGAAGCCCTGCAGCTTCTTCGCGGCCACCCGCGCGTCGCCGTCCGCCGGGCCCGCGCCGAGCCGCTCGCCGTAGGGCGGGTTCGCGACCAGCGATCCGGCCTCGGCGATGGGCTCGAGGTCGCGCGCGTCCGCCTGCTCCACCACGACGTCGCCCGCCACGCCGGCGGCGGCCACGTTGCGCCGCGCCGCCTCGACCGCCTTGGGGTGGCCGTCGCGCGCCAGGATCTGCGCCGGCGCCCGCGCCAGGGCCTCCGCCCGCGCCTGCTCCTTCATGCGGTCCCAGGCCGACTGCGGCCCGCCGCGGTAGCTCGGCCAGCGCTGGAACCCGAAGGCGCGGCCGAGGCCGGGCGCGACGCGTCGGGCCCGCAGCGCGTGCTCGATGGCGAGCGTGCCGGAGCCGCACATCGGATCGACGAAGGGCAGGGCGGGCTCGACGCCGCCGAGGAGGAGCACGGCCGCCGCCAGCGTCTCCTTGAGCGGCGCCTCGGTGGTGATCGCGCGGTAGCCGCGCCGGTGCAGGGGCGCGCCGGCCAGATCGAGCGAGAGGACCCCCTCGTCGCGGGCGAGGTGCAGCACGATCCGGACGTCGGGATCCTTCGGATCCACGTCCGGGCGCGCGCCGAGCCGCTCGCGCAGCACGTCCACCGCGGCGTCCTTCACCTTGAGCGCGGCGAACCCGGAGTGCGTGATGGTCTGCGAGGCCACGGTGGCCTCGACCGCCAGGGTGGTGCGCACGTCGAGCCAGTCCTGCCAGGCCACGGCGCGGGCGCCCTCGTAGAGCGCCGCCGCGTCGGGCGCCGGGAAGCGCGCGAGCTCGAGCAGCACGCGCATGGCGGTGCGCAGGTGGAGGCAGGCGCGCATGCCCGCCTCGAGCGGGCCCTCGAAGGAGACGCCGCCGCAATCCCCCCGGACGCCGTGCAGCTTGAGCGCGGAGAGCTCGCGCCGCAGGGCGCCCTCGGTGCCCTTGGCGCAGGTGGCGAAGAACCTCATCAGAAGGGCTCCGCGCCGGCGACCGCCCGCGCGGGCAGGTCGAAGACGCCGAGCCGCAGGGACCCCTTCGCCTCGCGCTTCGCGGCGTACATGAGCTCGTCGGCGCGGGCCATCAGCTCGTCCACGTCGGCCGGCGCCCGGAGGAACACCGCGGCGCCGATGGAGAAGCCCACCTGCCAGCCGCCGTGCCGGGCCACCGCCTCGAGCAGCGTCGTGCGCAGGCGAGCGAGGAGCGCGGCCGCCATGTCGGCGTCGGTCTCGGGGAGGATGAGCCCGAACTCGTCGCCGCCCAGCCGCGCCACCGCGTCCACCGCGCGGGTGGCGCCGCGGAGCGTCTGCGCCACCGTGACGAGCAGCGCGTCCCCCTCGGCGTGCCCGAGCCGGTCGTTCACCCGCTTGAAGTCGTCGCAGTCCACGTACGCGAGCGTGAGCGGCCGCCCGTGGCGCCGCGCGCGCTCGAGCTCGAGGCTGGCCGCCTCGATGAAGGCGCGCCGGTTGGCGATCTGCGTGAGCGCGTCGGTGCGGGCGAGCAGCTCCTGGCCCTCGAGGCGGCTGCGGAAGGCGCCCAGCCCGTAGACCAGCGCGGCGGAGGTCCCGAGCTGCATCAGCCCGTTCCAGATCTGCGTGCCGGGGCCGAGATCGCCGGGGAGGTTCTCGGCGCGCCAGAGCAGGTCGGCCCCGGTCGCGACCGCCATGGCCACCAGCGAGAGCGCCAGGCCGGCGCGGACCGAGACGAACCAGGTGCCGAAGCCGATGGGCACGAGATAGAAGAGGATGAGCGACACGTCGGTGCCGGTGAGATGATCTCCTGCACCCACGCACAGGATCAGCCCGGTGGCGGCGGCGAGCCAGCTGGCGGGACCGATCGAGCGGACCCCCGTCCTCGCCTGTTCGGGGGGGAGGCCGAGAGAGATCGGGTGCGAGAGCACTGGTTCCGGGGCCGCCGGGGCCCTGCTCTGCGTGCTCACGTCCACTCGCCGACCGCTCCTCTCCAGGAGTACACGTCGCACGCGCGTGTCAAGGCCGGGCCGCTTCCCGGACCGGACCGCGCATCCGGGCGGTGGCCGCGACGCGAGACGTACCCGAGGTGAACTCCGGTCTCCCCCATGCCGCCATTCTACCGCGCGCGCGGCGGGGCAGTCCCAGCCCGTGCCCGCGGGACGTAACCGATCCGTGCCCATCTCGACACGCGCCCGCCACGCGCGCGTGGGTTAAGGTGTGCCCGTGACGTCGGTGCTCCTGGTGGACGACGAGCGGGACCTGCTCTCGCTGGTGGACTTCAACCTCCGCGCGGCCGGCTTCGAGACCACGCTCGCCGCGACCGGCGAGCAGGCGCTCGCGGCCCTGCGCCGGCGGGTGCCGGATCTGGTGGTGCTCGACGTGATGCTCCCGGACGTCTCCGGGACCGAGATCTGCCGCATGATCAAGACCGACCCGCGCACCCGCCACGTACCGGTGGTGATGCTCACCGCCAAGGGTGACGAGGTGGACCGGGTGGTCGGGTTCGAGCTCGGGGCCGACGACTACGTCACGAAGCCGTTCAGCGTGCGCGAGCTGGTGCTGCGGCTCCGGGCGCTGCTCCGGCGGGCCGGCTCCGGTCGCCCGGAGGAGCGGCCGCGCGAGGTGGTCGGGCCCATCCGGATCGACGCCGACGCCCACCGCTGCTTCGTGGACGGCGCGGAGGTGCAGCTCACCGCGCTCGAGTTCAAGCTCCTCTCCACGTTCATGGCGCGGCTCGGGCGCGTGCAGTCGCGCGAGCAGCTCCTCCAGGACGTGTGGGAGATGTCGTCGGAGGTCGAGACCCGCACGGTGGACACGCACGTGAAGCGGCTCCGCGAGAAGCTGGGCACGGGGCGGGACCTGCTCGAGACGGTCCGGGGGGTGGGTTATCGCCTGGTGGCACCCGAGGAGCGCTGACGGCGGAGGGCCGCTCGAGGCGGCGCTCGGGGCGCTGCGCCGCGAGCTGGCCGGCGGCCCGCCCGCCGAGCTGCCCCGGGAGATCCGCGACCTCCACGGGCTGCTCGCCCAGCGCGAGGCCCGCCGGTTCTCGTCGGTGCGCGAGCCGGCCGAGCACGAGCTGCTCGCCGCGATCCCCTACGCGGCGGCGCTGATCTCGAAGGAGGGCTGGGTGCGGGCCTCCAACGCCGCGTTCGACGCGCTGGCGGCGAGCGGCCACGCCGAGGGGCTCACCGCGCTCGAGATCACCCGGAGCGCCGAGCTGTCCGAGGCCGTCCGGCGCGCGCTCGAGGGCACCGCGCGCCGCCTCGAGCTGCAGCTGAAGCGCGACACCTACCTCGTGACGGTCGCCCCGCTCCTGCGCGGCGAGGTGCTGGTGCTGATGCGCGACGTCACCGAGGCGAAGCGGGCGGAGGCCACCCGGCGCGACTTCGTGGCGAACGCCAGCCACGAGCTCCGCACGCCGGTCGCCGCCATCCGCATGGCGGCCGAGACGCTCCTCGACGGCGCGGTGGACGACCCCGCCGCCGCGCGCGGGTTCGTCGAGATCGTGGCCCGCCACGCCGACCGGCTCACCCGCCTCACCCAGGACCTGCTCGATCTCTCCCGCCTCGAGTCGGGCGAGTGGCCGTTCCAGCTCCAGCCGGTGGAGGTGGGCGCGCTGGCGCGGCAGGTGGCCGAGCTCCACGCCGCGACCGCGCGCCGAAAGGGGCTCGCGCTCGAGGTGGAGGTCGCGGACGGCGCCGTGGTCCGCGGCGATCCGCGCGCGCTCGAGCAGGTGCTGGTCAACCTGGTGGACAACGCGGTGAAGCACACCGGCGCCGGCGGCGTCACCCTCGGGGCCGCGCGCGACGGGGATCACTGGATCGTCTCGGTCGCCGATACCGGCCCCGGGATCGACCGCCACCACCTGTCGCGCATCTTCGAGCGCTTCTACCGCGTCGACGCGGGCCGCGCCCGCGACCAGGGCGGCACCGGCCTCGGCCTCTCCATCGTGAAGCACCTCGCGCAGGGCATGGGCGGCGAGGTGGGGGTCGAGAGCGGCGCCGGCGGCTCGCGGTTCTGGGTCCGCCTCCCCTCGGCCTGAGGCGAGCGCTCCATCCCGAGGCGAAGCGCCGCCGCCGCTGCGCGCGCCCCTCGCTCGCCGGACGCGCGCCGTCACTCTACCCTGGGTGACATCTCGGGTTCGCCGCTCCGTCACGCCGCCCCACAAACGTCACCGGGGCGCCGCCGCCGCGCCACGGTCGGTCCCTACAACCCCCGCACCGGGCCGACAGCTCGGACACCAACCAACCGCAGGGGACAGGGAATCCATGAACCGTCTCGTCGCAGCACTCGCAGCCCTGGCGCTCGCGCCGGCCGCGCTCGCCCAGGAGACCGCCGCGCCCGCAGCGCCGGCCACCACCGCCGCCGCGCCCGCGGACGCGGGGCCAGACGTCGCCGCCCTCGAGGGCAAGGTCGAGTCCCTCGCCGAGCAGGTCGCCGAGATGAAGAACGACGTCGGCGGCCTCAAGAAGCTCAAGTTCTCCGGCTACGTCCAGCCGCGCTTCGCCTGGCGCGAGGACGCCATCTACGAGAAGGGCGCGCCCACCCAGGATGGCTTCTACATCCGGCGCGGGCGCTTCAAGGCCGTCTACACCGCCACCGACTGGGCCGCCTTCACCCTGCAGCTCGACGCCACCACGAGCGGCGTGGGCCTCAAGGAGGCGTACGCCACGCTGGTGCTCCCCGAGGATCTGAAGCTGCCGCTCAGGAAGATCGCCGTGGACGCCGGCCTGCAGCTCATGCCGTTCGGCTACGAGGTGGGGGTGCGCTCCTCCGGTGACCTCGACCTGCTCGAGCGCTCCGCGGTCTCCCGGGCGTTCCTGAAGGGCGAGTACGACCTCGGCGTCGCCGTCCGGGGCAACCTCGGCCCGCTCAACCTCAAGGTCGGCCTCTTCAACGGCAACGGGGTCGACGGCGCGGCCGGCAAGGACAACGACCAGAAGAAGGACGTCATCGGCCGCCTCGGCTTCGACCTCGGCAACGTCACCGGCGGCGTCTCCGGCTGGTACGGCAAGACGATCGCGTACACGCTCGCCGACAACAAGGACTACGACCGCGCCCGCGTCGGCGCGGATCTGCAGGTCTTCCTCGACCTGCTGCCGCTCGGCGGCACCGCGCTCAAGGGCGAGTACATCTGGGGAAAGACCCAGATCGGCACCGGCAGCGGCGGCGCGGGCGACGCCCTCGGCGTGATCGGGTGGGGCTGGTACGCCATCCTGACGCAGAACGTCGGCCCCTGGAACCAGATCGCGGTGCGCTACGAGCAGTTCAAGCCGGACCAGAAGATCGACGAGGACCTCCCGGCCAACCAGGGCAAGGTCTTCCTGCAAGACGAGATCTCGGGCGCCCTCCACACCTACCTGGGCGGAAATCTCAAGCTGTCGTTCGCCTACTTCCACCCGATGAACCGGACCAAGGGCGACACGGCGCCGTCGGACCCGAAGAAGGACAGCTTCGTCGCGCAGCTCCAGGCAAAGTTCTAGCCCGCCGGGGCCGGGCCCAGGTGTTCACGCGTCCGTCACGCGCGCGCCACCCGGCCTCCACGCGCCCGACCTACATCCCGCACCAACGACCAAAGGAGATTCCAGACCCATGAAGCGTCTCACTCTCGGCCTCGCCGCGCTGCTGGCGCTGGCCCCCGCCCTCGCCTCCGCCGCCGTGACGGTGAAGGGCTCCGACACCATGGTGATCCTCGCCCAGCGCTGGGCCGAGGAGTACATGAAGAAGCAGGCCGGCAAGAAGGTCCAGGTCACCGGCGGCGGCTCCGGCACCGGCATCGCCGCCCTCATCAACGGCACCACCGAGATCGCCAACGCCTCCCGCCCGATGAAGGGCGACGAGAAGGCCAAGGTCCGCGAGCGCTACAGCGTGCTGCCCACCGAGATCCCGGTGGCCCAGGACGGCGTCGCCCTCTACGTGAACGAGGCGAACCCGGTCCAGCAGCTGACCGTCGAGCAGCTCCACTCCATCTACGTGGGCGACGTCACCAGCTGGAAGCAGGTCGGCGGCAACGACGCGCCCATCGTCCTCTACTCCCGCGAGAACTCCTCCGGCACCTACGTCTTCTTCAAGGACAACGTCCTGATGGGCGACGACTACGCCGCCTCCGCCCAGACGCTCCCGGGCACCGCCGCGGTGGTGAACGCGGTGGCCAAGGAGAAGAACGGGATCGGCTACGGCGGCGCCGCCTACGCGAAGGGCGTGAAGGAGCTGAAGGTGGTGGGCAAGGACGGCCAGGGCTACGCGCCGAACGCCGACAACGTGAAGAGCGGGAAGTACCCGCTGGCGCGGCCGCTCTTCATGTACACGCGGTCGAAGCCGGCCGGCGAGGTGAAGGCCTTCATCGACTACTGCCTGTCGCCCGAGGGCCAGGCGATCGTCACCAAGGTCGGCTACTTCCCCATCAAGTAGCGGCTCCGGACACGCCGGACCGGGGTCGTCACGCTCCCGTCACATTCCCGACACCGTGACGCCCTCGGGCCATGAGAGATCCGCGGCCGTGCTGGCCAGCGATAGGTCCCGGGGGGAGACGGACCGCCCGTCCCCCTCCATCCGGCGGCGGCGAGCCCGGGAGGCGCTCATCGGGGGGATCATCACCCTGGTGGCGCTGACCGGCATCGCCGCCGTCGTCCTCATCTTCGTCTTCGTCGCCCGCGAGGCGCTGCCCATCCTCACCGACCCCGCCGTCCGGGAGGAGGTGACCTTCGGCAAGCTCTTCCAGGCGCAGGTCTACCGGGCCGGACGGGCCGCCACCTACACCTGGCAGCCGGTCGGCTCGGTCCCGAAGTACTCGATGATCCCGCTGTTCGTGGGGACGCTGAAGGTCACGCTGGTGTCGATGGCGGTGGCCGCCCCGGTGGGCATCGCCGCGGCGGTCTTCACCTCCGAGTTCGCGCCGCGCCGCCTCCGCGAGGTGCTGAAGCCGGTCATCGAGCTCCTGGCCGGCATCCCCTCGGTGGTGCTCGGCTTCTTCGCGCTGATGGTGATGGCGACCTGGCTGCAGGGCGCCTTCGGGTTCTCCTACCGGCTGAACGCGGTGGTGGCCGGCCTGGGCCTCGCCCTCACGGTGGTCCCGGTCATCTTCACGGTGAGCGAGGACGCGCTGGCGGCGGTGCCGCGCAGCTACCGCGAGGCCTCGCTCGCGCTCGGCGCCACGCGCTGGGAGACCGCGTACCGGGTGGTGCTGCCCGCCGCCGCGCCGGGCGTGCTGGCCGCGGTGGTGCTCGGCTTCGGCCGCTCCATCGGCGAGACGATGATCGTGCTCATGGCCTCCGGCAACGCGGCCATGACCTCCTGGAGCCTGGGCGAGTCGGTGCGCACGCTCCCCGCCACCATCGCCGCCGAGATGGGCGAGGTGGTGTTCGGCGGCGCGCACTACTCGGTGCTGTTCCTGATCGGCATCGAGCTGTTCCTCTTCACCTTCGTGCTCAACGCCGTCGCCGCCGCGGTGGTCCAGCGCCTGGTCCGCCGGATGTCCGGGGAGGCGGCGTGAGCGAGCTCGAGGCCGCCGCCACGCGCGCCCCGGCCTGGCCGCGCGCGCCGCGCCCGGGGTGGCGCGCCGGAAGCTCGTGGGCACAGGCCTCTCCGCCCTGACCGGCCTGGCCGCGCTGCTGGTGGTGGGGATGCTGGCCCTGATCCTCTGGGACGTGATCCGGGGCGGGGCGGCGGTCATCAGCTGGGAGTTCCTCACCGCGGCGCCCACCGAGGGCATGACCGAGGGCGGCATCTTCCCGGCCATCTACGGCACCGCGGTCCTCACCCTGGTGATGACGGTGGCGGTGATGCCGGTCGGCGTCGCCACCGCCGTCTACCTGCACGAGTACGCGCCGCCGCGCTCCCGGCTGGCCGGCGCGGTGCGCGTCGCGGTGACCAACCTCGCCGGCGTGCCGTCCATCGTCTTCGGCCTGTTCGGCCTCGGCTTCTTCATCCAGTTCGTCGGGCGCGGCATGGACCGGCTGCTCTCCCCGCCGGGCGTCCTCCGCTACGGCCAGCCGGCGCTGATCTGGGCGGCGCTGACCCTGGCGGTGCTCACGCTGCCGGTGGTGATCGTCGCGACCGAGGAGGCGCTCCGCGCCGTCCCGCGCGAGCTCCGCGACGCCAGCCTGGCGCTCGGCGCCACCCGCTCGCAGACCCTGGCGCGCGTGGTGCTCCCCGGCGCGCTGCCGGGGATCCTGACCGGCGCCATCCTGGCGGTGGCGCGCGGCGCGGGCGAGGTGGCGCCCATCCTGTTCACCGGGGTGGCCTACTTCCTGCCCCGACCTGCCCGGCTCGGGCTTCTCGCAGTTCATGCACCTCGGCTACCACATCTACGTGCTCGCCACGCAGTCGCCGGACATCGAGGCCACCCGGCCGCTTCTGTACGCGACGGTGCTCGTGCTGCTGGCCCTCACCTTCACGCTGAACCTGGTCGCCATTGCCATCCGCACTCGCACGCGCCGGCGCGCCGCCGGCGCCCACTGACATGACCGCCACCGCCCCGCCGCGCCAAGATGGAGACCCGCAACCTCTCCGTCCGGTACGGGGAGAAGCTCGCGGTGAAGAACATCGCCCTCCGGCTGCCGGAGCGGCAGGTGACGGCGCTGATCGGCCCGTCCGGCTGCGGCAAGTCCACCTTCCTGCGCACGCTCAACCGGATGAACGAGCTCATCCCCGGCGCGCGCACGGAGGGGGAGATCCTGCTCGACGGCCAGAGCGTCTACGCCCGCCACCTCGACGCGGTGGAGCTGCGCCGGCGGGTCGGCATGGTGTTCCAGCGCTCCAACCCCTTCCCGAAGTCGATCTTCGAGAACGTGGCCTACGGGCTGCGCATCGCGGGCGTGAAGGACGCGAGGGTCATCGCCGAGCGGGTGGAGCGCTCGCTCCGGGGCGCGGCCCTGTGGGACGAGGTGAAGGACCGGCTGCGACGAGAGCGCGCTCGGCCTCTCGGGCGGCCAGCAGCAGCGGCTCTGCATCGCGCGGGCGCTGGCGGTCGAGCCGGAGGTGCTGCTGATGGACGAGCCGGCCAGCGCCCTCGACCCCATCGCCACCGCGCAAGATCGAGGACCTGATCCACGAGCTGAAGAGCCGCTACACCATCGTCATCGTCACCCACAACATGCAGCAGGCGGCCCGCGTCTCCGATCAGACCGCGTTCTTCTACATGGGCGACCTGGTCGAGGTGGGGCCGACCGAGCGCATCTTCACGAACCCGAGCGAGCAGAAGACCGAGGACTACGTCACCGGGAAGTTCGGGTAGCGCGCGGATCACGCTAAGCTCCGGGGATGCTGGGGACGGGAATGGCGACGCACACCGACAAGACGTACGAGGCGGATCTGAAGGGCCTGCGCGACCTGCTGCTCCAGATGGGCGGGGCCGTCGAGCGCGCCCTGGCCGCGGCCGTCCGTTCGGTCACCGAGCGCGACTCGGCGCTCGCCGAGCAGGTGAAGCAGCGGGACCGCGAGATCAACCTGATGGAGGTCGACATCGACAACGCCTGCCGGCGCCTCCTGGCGCTCCGGCAGCCGGCCGCCTCCGACCTCCGCTTCATCACCACCGCGCTCAAGATCGTGACCGACCTCGAGCGCATGGGCGACCTGGCCGTGAACGTCGCCGAGCGGGCGCTGGCCCTGAACCAGGCGCCGCCCCCCGGCCCGCTGCACGACCTCGCGAAGCTCGCCGACCTGTGCGAGGTGCAGCTCAAGAAGGCGCTCGACGCGTTCGTCACCCGCGACGTGCAGAAGGCCGACGAGGTGATGCGCGGCGACGACCTCCTCGACGCGCTCTACCTCAAGATCTTCAACGAGCAGCTGGCGATCATGATGGAGGACGGCCGCAACATCCGGCGGGCGACCTCGCTCATGTTCTCGGCGAAGCACCTCGAGCGCTTCGGCGACCACGCCACCAACCTGGCCGAGCAGGTGATCTACATGGTCCGCGGCACCGACGTGCGCCACCCGCGCAGCCGCGAGGAGGCCGGCGCGTCGCAGGCCGCCGGCGCGCCCTCGCCGAACGGGACGCCGCCGGGCGAGTGAGCGCCGGGCGCGAGCGCCCCGCGCGCCGTCAGGCGACCAGCATGCGGGCGGCCAGGCCGCCGAACAGGCCGAGCAGCGCCCCCGCGCCGACGTCGAGCGGGTAGTGCGCGCCGAGGTAGACGCGCGAGAGGCCGATCCCCGTCGCGAGCAGCAGGGAGAGCGGCCCCAGGCCGCCCGGCTCGCCGGCGAACGCCACCGCCACCCCGACCGCGGCGGCCGTGTGGCCGGACGGGAACGAGAACTCGTCCGGGTTCTGCGCCAGCGCCTCGAACCCGGCGATGGCGCCGTCCGGGCGCGTGCGGGTGAGGCTGCGCTTGAGCGCCTGGGAGAGCAGCGTCGCGATGCCGGTGGCCGCGCCGATGCGCAGGCCGAGGTGGGCGCCGCGGGCCGTGAAGGTGCCGAGGCAGGCGAGGCCGATCACCGTCCAGCTGGTCCCGTCGCCGAGCCGGGTGAGCGCGCGGGCCACCGCGGTGCGCCAGGGGCTCCGGAAGCGCTGGAGCGCGACGAGCAGGGCCTCGTCGAGCGAGAGGATGCGCCGCAGCCGGCCGACCCGCACCGTCACCGTCCCGGCCGCGACGTCGACCTCGATCTCGCCCTCGGCGGCGTCTGGATACAGTCCGTCGACTCGGTCCGTCATCGTCTCGCAGGTTCGCGCGCGGACGTGTCCCGGCCGCGGCGAGCTTGCAACTTCGGGGCGACTTCGTCGCCCAGCAACCCCCCGAAAGCGGTGAAGAGCTCTCCGGAGAGGTAGCGTGTTCCCCGCGGGTCGCGCCGGCGGCGCACGCGCACCGGATCGTTCGCGGCGGGATCGGACGGGCGGGAGAGGTCCATCCGGAGGCGCTCCACCCGCCGGCCGCCCCGGTGCAGCAGCGTGAGCGCGGTCCCGTCCACCGCCTCGACCAGCGCCACGTGCGTGAAGCGGTCGCCCCGCCGGCCGTTCCGGTCGCGATCGTGGGTGTCGTGGAAGAACACCAGGTCTCCCGGGCGCGGCCGCGTCACGGGGCGGCTGGCGCGGTACAGCGACTCGGAGCGCGAGCGCGCCGGCGCGAGCGCGACGGTGACCCCGGCCGCGGCGAAGGCGGAGATCACGTACCCGGAGCAGTCGAGCCGCGGCCGCGTCCCGAGCAGGCGGCGCGCCGCCGCGAGCACGCGCGCGCGGAGCGCCGCCTCGTCATCCCCGCCGGGGTCACCTGGGCCGTCCGGCGGGCCGGACCGGTCGGGGCGGGGCGCGGACCGCCGCGGACGCTCGGGGGACGCGGCGGAGGCGTCCCGAGGCGCCTCCCGGGGCCGGTCGAGCGCGTCCGCCACGCCCGGCGCGAGCGGCGCGGCGAGCTCCACGGACGGGGTGGCCACCTCCGCCAGCGGGCCCGGCGGCGCGGGGCGCGACCGGGCCCCGGCGCACCCGGAGACCAGCAGCGCCGCCAGCACGGCGGCGGGCCGCCGGCTCACGCGGCCCTCCAGCCGGCGTCCGCGTGGGCGTCGGTGGCGCCGCCGCGCGCCAGCGCGCGATCCTGCGCGCGCGACAGCAGCAGCTGCGCGAGCAGCGCGCCCAGGAGCGCGAGGAACATGTCCCACTGCGTGTCCCAGGGATCGCCCTGCGTCCCGAGGAACGCGTCGGCGCCCTGGCGGAGCAGCACCGCGGCGAGCCACTCGACGAGCTCGTAGGCGGCCGAGATGGCGAGGGCGACGCACGTCACGAGCGTCGCCAGCCAGCGCCCGGGGCGCAGCGGCGAGGTGCGCAGGAGGAGCTCGCGGGCGACGAGCGCCGGGACGAAGCCCTGCATGAGGTGGCCGAGGCGGTCGTAGTGGTTCCGCGAGAGCCCGAGCGCGTCGCGCACCCAGAAGCCGAGCGGCACCTCGGCGTAGGTGTAGTGCCCGCCGACGCAGAGCACAGCCGCGTGGAGCGCCAGCAGCACGTAGAGCAGCGGGGTGAGCGGGAACCGGCGCCAGGTGGCGGCCAGCACCGGCACGGCCAGGAGCACCGGCGCGACCTCCATCAGCCAGGTGAGCCGGTCGCGCGGGGCCGCCCCGGACCAGATCAGCACCCCGAGCACCCCCACCAGCAGGGCGACGGGGAGCCAGGCGGCGCGGGGAGGGGGAGCGGTCACGGGTGGGCGATCTCCTTCAGGAGCGAGCCGTCGACCATAGCCGATACGTCCCCCGCGGGGGCGAAGCCGAGCGCCTGCGCCTGTCCGGCCAGCCGCGCCAGCTGCGGGGCCATGGGGTCCGCCGCCGGGTCCACCCGCGAGAAGGCGGCCTGCAGCACGCGGTCGTCGAGCGCCTTCCCGGCCAGCGCGGCGAAGGCGGCGTTGGCGGCGCGCGCGAAGCCGGCACGGTCGGCCTCCCAGCGCCGGGTGAGCTCGAGGTGGACGCGGAGCAGCGCGAGCACGTCGGCCCGGCGCGCCTCGAGCGCGCGCCGGGAGGCCACCAGGAGCGTGGTCGGGAAGCGCCCGCCCTCCCACAGCGTCCGCTCGTCCACCAGGATCCGCCCGCCCTCGGCGACCAGCCGCGAGGCCCATGGCTCCGGCACCCACGCGCCGGCCAGGTCGCCCCGGGCGAACAGGCCGACGATGTCCGGGTTCGAGAGCGGCGTCACGCGCACGGCGCCCGGGCCCTCCCCCTCGGCGAGGCCGCTCGCGCGGAGCCAGGTGCGCAGCGCCACGTCCTGCGTGTTCCCGAGCTGCGGACTCGCCACGCGCTTCCCGGCCAGGTCGCCGGGGCCCGCGCGCGTCCCGCACCACCAGCGACGCTCCGCCCGACGCCGCCCCCGCCACGACGCGGAGCGCCTCCCCCCGCGTCCGCAGGAACGCCACCGCGGCCGGCCCCGGCCCCACGTAGGCGACGTCGAGGTCGCCCGCCATGAGCGCCTCCATGGCCGCGGGGCCGGCGTTGAAGGCGCGGGCCTCGAGCCTCCCCCCGAGCGCGCGCGAGAAGCCGCCCTCGTGCAGCCCCACCAGCGCCTGCGCGTGGGTCACGTTGGGGAAGTAGCCGAGCCGGAGCTTCGCGTCCGGCGCGGGGGCGCGGCGCGAGCAGCCGGGCGCGCCGGCGAGGGCGACGACGAGCGCGAGGGCGAGCGGGGCGCGGAGCATGATCGCGGGGCGGCTCAGGTCGCCTCGACGAGTCCCCAGCGGCGCCGCACCCGCAGCTCGAGGAGGCGGAAGAGCACCTGATCCACCGCCACCCCGATCGCGACGATCGAGACCATCGCGCCCATCACCTGCGCGGCGTCGAGCAGCTCCCGCCCCTGCGAGAGCAGCTGGCCGAGGCCGCCGGCCACGAAGAGCAGCTCGCCGGCCATCAGCGCGCGCCAGGCGAAGCTCCAGCCGAGCTTGAGGCCGGTGAGGATGCCGGGCAGCGCGGCCGGGAGCAGCACGCCGAGGTGGAAGCGCGAGCCGCGGATCCCGAGCGTCCCGGCGGCCCGCAGCAGCACCGGGTCGACCGCGGCGACGCCGTCCTCGGTGGCGATCGCGATCGCGAGCAGCGAGCCCATCACGACGACGAAGAGGATGGCCACCTCGGAGAGGCCGAACCAGAGCACCGCCAGGGGCAGCCAGCAGATCGAGGGGAGCGCCTGCATCCCCATCACGAACGGCCGGATCGCCTGCTGCACGAGCGGGCTCCGGGCCAGCGCCACCCCGAGGGGCACGCCCATCGCCGCCGCCACCGCGTAGCCCTGCGCGAGGCGCCCGAGGGAGCGCAGCACCGCGGCGCCGAGCCGGCCGTCGGCGATCATCCGGCCGATGCTGGCCGCGACCGCGACGGGCCCCGGCAGGAGCCAGGCGGGCCATGGCCCGTACCTAGCCAGGAGCTCCCATCCGATCAGGGCGACCGCCAGGAACCCCGCGCTCCGCAGCCGCTCTCGCATCCCCGACCTCCTCGGCGCCCGGCGCCGTCCGTGGCTCCCCTGCCTCCTCGGCGCGGCGGAGCTCGTCGCGGATCCGCCGCGACAGCTCCACCAGGGCCGGCTCGTCCGGATCCCTGGGCCGCGGCAGGTTCACGTCGAGGTCCTCGAGGACGCGGCCGGGGCGGGCCGCCATCACCACCACCCGGCCGCCCAGCACCAGCGCCTCGCGGACGTCGTGGGTCACGAAGACCACCGTCTTCTGGTCGCTCATCCAGATCCGCTGCAGGAGCTGCTGCATGTGGCCGCGCGTCTGCGCGTCGAGCGCCGCGAACGGCTCGTCCATGAGCAGCACCGCCGGGTCCACCGCCAGCGCCCGCGCGAGCTGGACCCTCATGCGCATCCCGCCCGAGAGCTGGTGCGGGAGCGTGTCCTCGAAGCCCTCGAGGTGGACCAGCCGGACGAACTCGCGCGCGCGGGCCTCGGCGCCGGCCCGCGAGTGCCCCCGGGCCCGCAGCGGGAAGATCAGGTTCTGGCGGACGCTGAGCCAGGGGAAGAGGGCCGGCTCCTGGAACACCAGCAGCCGGTCCGGCCCGGGCCCCTTCACCTGGACGCCGTCGATCGAGATGCGCCCGCCGCTCGGCTGGAGGTGACCGGCCAGGGCGTAGAGCAGCGTGGTCTTGCCGCAGCCCGACGGCCCTAGCAGGCACACGAACTCCCCGGCGTGGACGGCGATGTCCACGTCGCGCAGCGCGATCACCTCGTTCGAGAAGCGGTGGCCCACGCTCGTGACGCTGATCTTGGGGGGGCCGGTCCGGGCCCGGCGTGGCACGAGCAGCCCGCCCCGATGGCCGCGCGTGAGCCGCGCGACGACCTCTCTCCACATGCCGGCAGGATGCGTACCCGTGCGCCCGGCGGCCTGCCCGTCCGCCCGCCCTCGCGGGGCAGATCCATCAGGGACGGAGCCGGAGCAGGCGGCAGCGGATGCCCCCGTTCTGGACGCGGGTCGCCGAGACCGCGGCGATCCCGAGCAGGTGGTCGAGGCCGCGGTCCGGCGCGAGCACCGCCACCTCCCAGCCGCCGAGGCGAGGGAGGAGCGCGCCGAGCGCCCTCCAGGCGCCGGCGCCCTCGTCGTCGAGCCGCACGCCGTAAGGCGGGTTCACCGCGCAGAGCCCGGGGCCCGGCGGCGGCGTGGCGACCGCGGCGTCCTCGCGGGCGAAGCGGACCGCCTGCTCGACGCCGGCGGCGGCGGCGTTCTTCTGCGCCAGCCGGAGCGCGCCCGCGTTCCGATCGGAGGCGTGGATGGGGACCGCGATGGGCCGCGCCCGCGCGGCGAGGTGGGCCCGGAGCCGCTCGGTGCGCGCGGCGTCGTGGCCGGGGAGCCGCTCGAAGGCGAAGGCGCGGCCGAGGCCGGGCGCGCGTCCGCCGGCGATCAGCGCGGCCTCGATGGCGAGCGTCCCGGAGCCACACATCGGGTCGAGGAAGGGCCGGTCGCCCTGGTACCGGCAGGCGAGCAGGATCCCCGCCGCCAGGGTCTCGCGGAGCGGCGCCGCGCCGATGCGGGCGCGCCACCCGCGGCGGAAGAGCGGCGCGCCCGCCGCGTCCACGCTCAGCGTGGCGGCGCCGCCGCGCGCGCGCACCACCAGCTCGAGCCCGCCCGCGCGCGCCGACGCGGCCCGCCTGGCGCGCGGCAGCTCGGCGGCGGTCCCCTCCCAGAGCCGGAGCAGGGCCGAGTCGGCGCTGCGCGCGCCCAGGCAGGCCAGCGCGGCCGCGTCCTCGCCCTCGGCCTCGACGCCGCCCGCCACCGCGCGCGCGGAGAGGCCGAGCGCGGAGAGCTCGGCGGCGAGCACCGGCTCGAGCCCGGGGGCGCAGGCGCAGAAGATCCGCTCGGGAGAGGGCATCGGCGGCATCCTATATGCCCGCCCTCGTTGCCGCACCGCGAGGCCGCGTGTACGCTCCGCGCCGCATGCGGCTAGGCTTCGACGCGAAGCGCGTCTTCCACAACGCGACCGGGCTCGGGAACTACGGCCGCGACGCCCTGCGGATCCTGCAGGCCCGCCGGCCCGAGCACGCCTATCTGGCCTACTCGCCCCGCCCGCCGGCGGCGCCGCCTCCGGGCGCCGGCCCGGGGCTCTCGATCCGCGGGCCGTCGACCGCGCTCTGGCGGCTCCTCCCCGCGCTCTGGCGGCAGGCCGGGATGGTGCGCGATCTGGTGCGCGACCGGGTCGACCTCTACCACGGCCTCACCAACGAGCTGCCCAGCGGGATCGAGCGGACCGGGATCCCGGCGGTGGTGACCATCCACGACCTGATCTTCGAGCGGTACCCCGAGCTCTACCCGCCGGTCGACCGCCAGATCTACCGGGCCAAGTTCCGCAGCGCGGCGCGGCGTGCGCGGCTCGTCATCGCGGCGAGCGAGGAGACGCGGCGGGACCTGGTCGAGCGCTACCGCGTGCCCGAGGCGCGGCTCCGCGTGGTGTACCAGGTCTGCCACCCGGCCTTCCGCGCCCCGCCGGATCCCGCCGCGGCCGAGGCGCTCCGCGCGCGGCTCGGGCTGCCGGAGACGTTCGTGCTGCAGGTCGGGACCATCGAGCGGCGGAAGAACCTGCTCCTCACGCTCGGCGCCCTGACCGAGCTCCCGGACGTGGCGCTGGTGGCGGTGGGGCGGCCCACGCCCTACCTCGCCGAGATCCAGGCGTTCGCGCGCGCCCGGCGGCTCGAGGGGCGGGTCCGCTTCCTCGAGGGGCTCACCATGCCCGAGCTGGCCGCGCTCTACCGCCTGGCGGCGGTCGCGGTCTATCCGTCCATCGTGGAGGGCTTCGGCATCCCGATCCTCGAGGCGATCGCCTCGGGCACGCCGGTCGTCACCACCCGCGGCGGGGTCTTCCCCGAGGTGGGCGGCCCGGGCTCCGCCTACGTCGATCCGCACGATCCGGCCGAGCTCCGGGCCGAGCTCGAGTCGATCCTCTCGGACCCCGCGCGGCGCGCCCGCATGCGCGCGGCGGGGCTCGTCCACGCCGAGCGGTTCCGCGACGAGGCGATCGCCGACGCGCTCTTCCGCGTCTACGAGGAGGCGCTCGGGTGAGGCTGGGCGGGTTCGTCATCCACGGGGACGCGGCGGCCACGCTCGGACGCTGCCTCGACGGCCTCGTGGCCGTCTGCGACGAGGTGGTGGCGGTCGACTCCGAGTCCACCGACGGCTCGGCCGAGCTGGCGCGGGCCCGCGGCGCCCGCCGCCTGGTCCACCCGTGGCAAGGCTACGGCGCGGCCCGTGCGGCGGCGGCGGCTGCGCTCGCGCACTGCGACTACCTCTTCTTCCTCGACTCCGACGAGTGGCTGGAGGAGGCGGCGGTGCGGGCGCTGCGCGCCTGGAAGGCCACCTCGCCGGCCGCGCCGGCCTACACCGTCCTCCGCCGCGACTGGGCCGAGCTCCCCACCGGCCGCTTCCTGTTCGCCTCCGACCCGCACGTCCGCCTGGCGCGCCCGGACCACGCGCGCTGGACGCCGCGCATGCTGGTGCACGAGGCGCTCCCGCGCGAGGGCGCCGAGCCGCTCGACGTGTTGGTGGAGCACCGCTTCGCCACCTCGCTCGAGGGCTTCCGCGCCAAGGAGGAGCGGTACGCGCTGCTCTGGGCGCTGCAGGCGCGGGCCGAGGGGCGCCGGGGCAAGTGGCCGGCGCTCCAGGCGCCCGCGCACGCGCTCCGCCTCGCGCTCTTCAAGGGCGCGCTCCTGCGCGGCGGGCTCCCGGCCCTCCGCCTGGCCTGGGGCTTCGGCCGCTACCACGCGCGGAAGTACCAGCTCCTCGCGGAGCTCCGCGCCGGCGCGCACCCCGAGCTCACCGCGGCGCTCGAGGCGGGGCGGCTCGAGGAGCTGTTCCGATCGTTGCCCTAGCCGGAACCCGATCTCCGGCCGAGGCACTCTTCGCGAAGCGAAATGTGCCCGGCCGCTCCTTACCGGCTACCTATCGTCGGCGTACCGCTGTCCGGCGCCTCCTCCGCCTCGGGCTCCCGCTCCGCGGCCCCCGCGCCGCGCTCGCCCCGCCAGGCGGCGTAGGTCCAGATCGCGCCGGAGACCAGCAGCGCCACCGGCACGATGAGCACGGCGCGCCCGAGCGAGCTGCGATCCGAGAGCACGCCGATGAGGGTGGGCGAGGGCAGGTCGCCGAAGACGTGGATGGCGAGGATCGACAGCGCGGCCGCGGTGGCCCGCTCCGCCGGCGGGACCACGTTCATGATGGCGGCGTTGACCGGCCCCGAGGAGGCGAAGATGAAGAGCTGCGCCACGATCAGCGCCGGCAGGTAGAAGGCGGGACGCCAGGTGAGGAAGACGGCCAGCGCGAGGGGCGCCGCGGTGAGCGTGGCGAGGCCGCAGACCCACAGGTCGGCCTCCCGGCGGCGCGTCCGGAGCCAGTCGGCGAGGTAGCCGCCCGCGAAGGTCCCGGCGAAGCCGGTCATCACCACCACCGCGCCGAACTGGACCGTGGCGATCGCCCGCGGCACCCCGCGGGCCCGCTCCAGGAAGGCGGGCATCCAGAACGCCATCCCGCCCACCGCGAACGTGTAGGCGGCGTACCCGGCCACCGCGAGCAGGTAGGGGCGGTTGGCGAGGAGGCGCTGGTAGGTGGCGCGGAGCCCGCGCGCGCCCAGGGCGAGCCAGGGCCGCTCGCTCGCGCCGCGCGGCGGGTCCTCGAGGCGCAGGCACCACAGGCCGAGCAGCACCCCCGGCGCGCCGGCCACCACGAACGCCCAGCGCCAGCTGAACCACCGCTCCACCAGGCCACCCACGATGTAGCCGAGCGCGGAGCCGATGGGGATGGCGGCGAAGAAGACCGCGTACGCCCGCGCGCGCCGGCGTGGGCCGAACCAGTCGGCCAGCAGCCCCGGCGAGATGGTGCCGTAGGCGGCCTCGCCGACCCCCACCGCCGCGCGCGCCGCGAGCAGCGTGTAGAAGCCCCGCGCCGCGCCGGACATCATCGTGGCGGCGCTCCAGAGCAGCACGCCCACGGCCACCAGGCGGGGGCGCCGGCCGCGATCCCCGAGCGCCCCGAACACGGGGGAGGCGAGCGAGTAGACGATCGTGAAGCTGGTCATCAGCCAGCCGAGCCGGGTGTCGTTCAACCACAGGTCGGCCCGGAGGCTCTCGACCAGCGCCGAGACCACGAAGCGATCGAGGTAGTTGAAGAGGTTGATGAGGGTGAGGACGAGCAGGGCTCGCCCGGCGGGCCCGGCGAGGAGGCGATCTGCACCGGGCGGGCTCACCGGCGGGAGGGTAGCCCGCGCGCGCGGCGCGGTCGAGGATCCCGAGCGGCGCGGGCTGACCTGGGCGGCCGGCCCGCGCGCGCGGCGGAGGGCAGCTCCGCCGGTGGGGGGAAGTCCCGGAAACCGCTCGCGGAAGCGGCGGAGATCCGTTAAGAAGGCCGGCTCAAATGATCTCGGTACAGAACGTGAGCAAGGCCTTCGGGCCGAAGAAGCTGTTCGAGGACGTGGACGTCACGTTCTCCCCCGGAAACCGCTACGGCCTGACCGGCCCGAACGGCGCCGGCAAGACCACCTTCATGAAGATCCTGTCCGGGGACGAGGACTCGGACAGCGGCCAGGTCCTCCGGCCGCGGAAGCTCGGCATCCTGCGCCAGGACCACTTCAAGTTCGAGGACAACCGCGTCCTCGACGTGGTGCTGATGGGCAACGGCGCCCTGTGGGGCGCCATGAGCGAGAAGGAGCGCCTGCTCGCCAAGCCGGAGATCAGCGACGAGGACGGCGTCCGGCTGGCCGAGCTCGAGGGCGTGATCGGCGAGGAGGACGGCTACTCCGCCGAGGCCGACGCGGCCGAGCTGCTCCAGGGCCTCGGCATCGCCGACCCCTGGCACGACCAGCCCATGCGCGCCCTCACCGGCGGCTACAAGCTGCGCGTGCTGCTCGCGCAGGCCCTCTTCGGCAAGCCGCAGGGGCTGCTCCTCGACGAGCCCACCAACCACCTCGACATCGACTCGATCCGGTGGCTGGAGAAGTTCCTCCACGCCTACGAGGGCGTGCTGGTCACCATCTCGCACGACCGGCACTTCCTGAACGCGATCTGCACGCACATCGCCGACATCGACTACGAGACGATCATCACCTACCCCGGCGGCTACGACGACATGGTCCGGCAGAAGGGCCAGGTGCGCTCGCGGGTCGAGTCGGAGAACGCCGAGAAGCAGAAGAAGATCCTCCAGCTCCGGGAGTTCGTGGCCCGCTTCCACGCCGGCACGCGCGCCTCCCAGGTGCAGAGCCGCGTCCGCGCCATGCAGAAGCTCAAGCTCGAGGACATGAAGCGCTCGAACATCGAGGCGCCCTTCATCAAGTTCGAGCAGAAGAAGCCCTCGGGGAAGCAGACGCTCACCCTCGAGGCGGTCTCGAAGAGCTACGGCCCGGGGCTCCACGTGGTGCAGCCCTTCAGCGCGCTGGTCACGCGCGGCGAGAAGATCTGCGTCATCGGCAAGAACGGCGTGGGCAAGACCACGCTCGCGAAGATGCTGGCCGGCGAGCTGCGGCCCGACGCGGGGCACGTGCGGTGGGGGCACCAGGCGCAGGTCGGCTACCTCCCGCAGGACCAGCAGGGCGTGATCCGCCCCGGCACCACCGCCTTCGGCTGGCTGCGCGAGCTGGAGGACAAGCTCTCCAACGAGGAGATCTCCGGGCTGCTCGGCCGGATGCTCTTCTCCGGCGAGGAGCGGATGAAGCCGACCGCCACCCTCTCCGGCGGCGAGACGGTCCGGCTGCTCCTCGCGAAGCTGATGCTCTTCAAGGACAACGTGCTCGTCCTCGACGAGCCCACCAACCACCTCGACCTGCAGTCGATCGCGGCCCTCTCCGAGGGGCTGCAGCGCTACGAGGGCACGGTGATCGTGGTGACCCACGACCAGGAGCTGATCCGCGAGGTCGGCTCGCGCATCTGGGCGCTGCACAGCGGCGAGCCGGTGCTCGACTTCCCGGGGACCTTCGACGAGTTCGTCGAGAAGCACCCGGACCTGGCCAGCCAGCACCACTGACGAGGGCTGCGCCTCGCGCGACGCCATCGCGGGCTCCTCGCGGCCCCCGCGGGATCGGGCGCGTCGGGTCGTTTTCTGGGGACGGCGGCGCGGTGCCCGGCTTAGGCTCATCGGTCCGCCGACCGTTCCACTCGTCCCCCCGGGAGATACACTCGCGTGCCCGAGGTGCACGACCTGCTCCACGCGCTGGTGATCGTCCTCGCGGTCGCGGCGATCACCACGGTCGTCTTCCAGCGGCTGCGGCAGCCCGTCGTCCTCGGCTACCTCCTGGCCGGCCTCATCGTCGGCCCCCACGTCCCGGTCCCCCTGGTGGCGGACCTGGGCGCGGTCCGGACGCTCTCCGAGCTGGGCGTCGTCCTGCTCATGTTCGGCCTGGGGCTCGAGTTCAGGCTCCGCAAGCTGGTGCAGGTCGGCCCGATCGCCGGCGTCACCGCGCTGGTCGAGACGAGCATCATGGCGTGGCTCGGCTCGCTGGTGGGGCTCGCCCTGGGCTGGACGCCGGTGGAGAGCGTCTTCGCCGGCGCGATCGTCGCGATCTCCAGCACCACCATCATCGCGAAGGCCTTCGACGATCTGAAGGTGCGCGGCCGGCTCAGGGACCTGGTGGTCGGCGTCCTCCTGGTGGAGGATCTCTTCGCCATCGCCTTCATGGCGGTGCTCACCGCCGTCGCGACCGGCGCGGGGGTCTCCCCGGGCGCGCTCGGCATGACGCTCGGCAAGCTCGGCGCGTTCCTGGCGCTCCTGCTCGTGGTCGGCATGCTCACGGTGCCGCGCGCCGTCCGTCTCGTCCGCAGGCTCGACCGCCCCGAGACCCTGCTGATCACCAGCCTCGCGCTCTGCTTCGGCTTCGCGTACCTGGCGCTCGCGGCCGGCTACTCGGTGGCCCTCGGCGCGTTCATCGCCGGATCGCTGGTGGCCGAGTCGGGCGAGGCGCACGCCGTCGAGGAGCTGGTCCGACCGGTGCGCGACTTCTTCGCCGCCATCTTCTTCGTCTCGGTGGGCATGCTCATCGACCCGGCGCTGGTCGCCCGGAACTGGCGCGCCATCGCGGTGTTCATCCCGCTGGTGGTGCTCGGCAAGGCGGCGGCGGTGACCCTGGGCGCCGTCTTCACCGGCAACGGGGTCCGCACCTCGGTCCAGGCCGGCATGAGCCTCGGCCAGATCGGCGAGTTCTCCTTCATCCTCGCCACGCTCGGGGCGTCGCTGGGCGCGACGGGCGACTTCCTCTTCCCGCTCGCGGTGGCCGTGTCGGCGGTGACCACCCTCACCACCCCCTGGGCCATCGGCGCCTCCGGGGGCGTCGCCGCCTTCGTGGACCGCAAGCTGCCGCACACCGCCCAGATGCTGTTCGGGCTGTACGCGAGCTGGATCGAGCAGCTCCGCACGGTGCCCGGTCCCCAGACCGTCTGGACGCGCGTCCGGCGCATCGTGCGGGCGCTCCTGGTCGACGCCGCCCTCGCCACCGCCATCGTGATCGGCGTGTCCCTGGGCGGCGGCGCCGCGATCCGCGCGCTGGTCGAGCGGATCGGGATCGCGCCGGGGCCGGCCCGCGCCGGCGTGGTGGTCGCCACGCTGCTGGTGACGTCCCCGTTCGCCTTCGGCCTGGTGGTGAACGCCCGGCGACTCGGCCTCACGCTCGCCTCGGCCGCGCTGCCCGAGGTGGGCGCCGGGCGGCTCGACCTCGCGCAGGCGCCCCGGCGGGCGCTGATCGCCGCGTTCCAGCTCGGTGCGACCCTCCTCGCGCTCCTCCCGGTGGTCGCCCTCACGCAGCCGTTCCTGCCGAGCGGCGCCCCGGGGGCGGCGCTCCTCGGCGGCGCCCTCCTCGTGCTGGGCTACGGGTTCTGGCGGAGCGCCAGCCAGCTCCAGGGTCACGTCCGCGCCGGCGCCCAGGTGATCGTCGAGGCGCTCGCCAAGCAGGGGGAGCCGGCCGCCGGCCCGCACCCGGCCGACGCGCTCGCCGCGGTGCGCGCGATGTTCCCCGGGCTGGGCGAGCCGGTGGCGGTGCGGATCGAGCCCGGCAGCGCCGCCGCGGGGCACACGCTCTCGGAGCTCGCCCTCCGCGGCCGGACCGGCGCCACCGTGCTCGCCATCTCGCGATCGACGGGGCCGGTGATGGTGCCGTCCGCGGGCGAGGTCCTGCAGGTGGAGGACGTGCTGGCGCTGGCCGGGACGCAGGAGGCGATCGCCTCCGCCCGCGAGCTGCTCGCGCCGGCCGCCGGGCCGGGCGGCGTCCCGGTCCCGCACGACGCCGCCTGACGCGCCGGAGGCCCGGCCCTCGGCTCACGCGCCGAAGCCCAGGAAGAAGCTCGGCGCGACCGACCGGCCGACGCTGGACCAGGCGAGGTCGAGGCCCATGGCGGGGAGCGCGAGGTTCCGGAAGTACACGCGAAAGCCGGCGCCCGGCGCGACCCAGCGCGTCCGGTCGCCACGCCAGCTGGCGAGGCCGAGGTCGACGAACCCGAGCGCGGTCGCGGTCCCCCAGCCAGGACGCCAGAACGGCACCTGGTAGTCGAGCGTCGCCGTGATCGCGCGCTCGGCCCAGAGCCCCGCCTCCCGGAGCCCGCGGGAGCCGGGCCGCCCGCCGAGGGTGAAGGCGTCGAGGACCGGATCGCCGTCCGCGACGAAGCCGGACAGCGTCGCCGAGGCGGCGTGATCCCGGAGGGCAGCGAGGGACCAGGCGCCGACCGCGCTGGCCTGCGTGAAGGCCCGATCGCTGCCGAGGGCGGGCAGCGACCGGCGGAGGTAGGCGCGGAGCAGCGGCCCGGCGTCGAACCACCCGCGATAGTCCTGGCCGGACAGCTCGAGGTCGGCGGCCAGGCCGAGATCCCGGCCGGCCCTCGGCGGCGCCGCGTACCCCGCCTCGGCGCGGCTCTCGCGCAGCAGCGCGAAGGGGCCGGCGCGGACCGTCAGGCTCCGCCCGAGCCGCACCCCGGGCCGGACGCTCGCCTCGAGGCGGCGGTCCCGCCAGGCGTAGATCACGTCGAAGCCGTCGGCCTGCTCGCGCTCCACGTCCTCCGCGACGAGGTCCACCGCCAGGACGGCGCGGCTCCCGAGCACGGCCGGGTCGCGGTACAGCACGCGCCCGGCCGAGCCCGTCGACGAGTAGGCGCCCATCAGGCCGAGCTGCTTGTGGCGTCCGAGCAGGTTGCTCTCGAACAGCGCCAGGCCAGCGCGAACGGAGCCCTCGCTCGCGCCGAGGAACGGGATGGGGATGAGGGTCCAGCGCTCCTCGACCGAGACGGCGAGGACCACCCCCGCGCCGGTCGGGCGCTTCTCGACCTCGACCGCGCGGAAGAGGCGGAGGTTGTAGACGCGCTGGCGCAGCGCAGGCAGCGCCTCGTCCTCGAGCGCGTCTCCGGGGTGGACGTCCAGCGCGCGGAGGATCACCTCGCGCGACGTCCGCGAGTTCCCCTCGACCGCGATCTCCCGGACGGTCTCGGCCGCGACGGCGGCGGCGGGGAGCGCGGCGACGACGAGCAGCCGGAGGAGGAACATCGCGGGCGGGACTGTAAGCGGAAGAGACGGCGCCCACGCGGCCCCGTGGGGGGAGGGGGAAGGGGGCCGCGTGGACGCCTTGCTGCAACCGCTGCCGCGGGGATCAGAACCGCAGGCCCACCGAGGCGAACAGGGCGAGGTCGTTGCGGGCGCTCGAGTCGCCCTCGACCCCGATCCCGTCGAACGCGCTGAGGTAGTCGCGCGCGGTGAGGCGCAGCTCGAGCGCCTCGTACTCGAGGCCGGCGCCGGCGGAGACGTAGCCCGCGAAGTCCGTCTCGGCGTCCACGCCGAGGTCCCGGTACTCGTAGGTGCGGGCGCCGAGGCCCACCCCGACGAACGGCTTCAGCGTCAGGCTGCGCGTCAGCGCGACCGGATACTGGCCCTGCAGCCCGAGGTCGTACTGGAAGAGATCGAGGTCGTTCTCCCGGAGATCCTGCGTCGGCGCCCAGCTGAACGCGCCGACCACCGCCAGGTTGGGGTGGATCTCGTAGGAGAGGGTCAGGCCCGTCAGCAGCGAGTCGTCGAGGACGTCGCGCTGATCACCGGTCGCGATGTAAGCGCCCACCAGCGGCGCGATCGACCACCTGCGGACGGGCTCCTCGGCGCGGGCGGTGGTGGCGGCGAGCGCGGCCACCGCGGCGACGACGACGGACAGCTTCTTCATGGTGTTCTCCTCTCGTTGACTCGAACGTGATGGAGCGCGGGATTGCATCCGGCGCGCCGCTCGCCAACCCCGCGAGATCGCGCCGGCTGCGCCGGCCGGCCGTGTCGGGATGGCGCACACGTCGCTCACCTTGCCAACACGTGCCGCGACGCGCGGGACGGGACAGGTCCGGTGCTGGCGCTCGAAGGCGCGCTCAGTCGGCCGGCACCGCCTCGCCTCGCCGCGCCTTGATGAGCGTGACGTGGTTCCTCAGCACGTCGCCGCCCCATCGCTTCCCCAGGTTCGCGTCGAAGAGCCCGAGCTCCTCGATCTGGTAGGCGGCGAGGAGTCTCGGCCCGAGCACCGCCGAGGCGGGCTCGGACGACACGAGCACGAGCGGCGGCGCGACTGGGAGCTCCGGCCGGACGCGCGGATCCCAGGTCCTGATCTCGCGGCCGCTCGCCCAGACCACCTCGATGAACTTGGAGCCGATCTGGTCGTCCCGGAAGAACGGCACGCCGGTCAGCTCGGGCCGGTGGCGGAGCTCGTGGTAGGGGCGGAAGGCGTGGTTCCGCGTGATGATCCGCGGCACCTGGCCGACCACGATCAGGCAGGCCGCCGCCACCAGGATCACCGAGCCGGCCCAGACCTCGAGCGGCCGGGTCCGGAGGGTGGCGCGGGCCAGCACCCCCGCCAGCGGCCAGAACACCACCAGGGTCGCGGCGGTGACGAACGGGTCCGGCGCGAGGCCGTTCCTGCGGACCATCGCCCACAGCGCGATCGGCGCGGCGGCGGCGACCAGGGTCACGAGCCAGCCGTGGATCGCGAGCACCACCCGGTCGCCGCGGGTCGCGGTGGCGTCCCGGAACGCCTGGACGAGCGCGCGGACCAGGAGCGCGGTGAGGATGGCCAGGGGCAGCAGCACCGGGAAGAGGTAGCGCTCCTTCTTCTCCGGGAAGAGGGACAGCAGGACGACCCCGGCCCAGATCCAGCCGGCCAGGAGCTTGTAGTCGCCGAACCGCTCGACCCGCCTGCGGGCGTAAGGGAAGACCAGCGCGGCGGTGGCCAGCACCGCCCAGATCCCCGACTGCGCGGTGAAGCTCCAGTACTGGTAGAAGGGGCGCACGTTGCGGTTGATCCAGGCCGACGACTCCTTCCGCGCCACGAAGGCCGTGTGCTCGGGTTGGGTCAGGAAGACGTAGACCGGCCAGGCCGCGCTCACGGCGAGCGTGATCCCGAACGCGGCGAGCAGCGGCCAGCGGTGGGCCCTGAGCGGTCCGAGGCCGGAGGAGATCGCCCTCGCCACGAGGTAGGGCAGCAGCAGGGAGAAGAACGGGACCGGCCCCTTGCTCAGGAAGGCGAGCCCCATCGAGAGCCCGGCGGCGACGAAGCTCGGCAGGCCCCCGACGCCCTTCAGCCCGCGGTGGAGCTGCCAGATCGCGCCCAGCATGAACGCGTGGCAGAACACGTCCCAGCTGATGTCCCGCGCCATGAAGAACACGTAGAACGAGGTGGCCGCCGTGCCGGCGGCCAGGAACGGCGCGAGCGCGTCGTCGGTCAGCTCCTCCGTCAGCTTGAGCAGGAAGACCAGCAGGAGGAGCGCGGCGAGCGCCGAGGGGAGCCGCAGCCGGGCGAGGTCGTCCTGGCCGAAGGCCCACATCGCGACGGCGGCGGCCCAGGTGGGCAGCGGCGGCTTCTCCAGCCGCAGCTCGCCGTTCATGGTCGGGACCAGCCAGTTGCCCTTCTCGACCATCTCGCGAGCGGTGGTGAGGTTGCGCGCCTCCATGATGTTGGCCTGGAGCGCGCCGCTGTTCGCGGCGAAGGTGGCCGTCGCGAGCGCGAGGAGGAGCAGCCGCTGGACGTTCCGGCCGGGCGGGCTCACGCGGCGGGGACCTTCTGGCGGCGGCCCAGCATCAGGTTCCGGAGGTAGATGACGACGCCGCCGGCCTGGCCGAGGAAGAGCACCGGATCGCGCCGGAGGACGGCGTAGACGACCACCATCGAGGAGCCCACCAGGCTGATGACCCAGAACGTGGTGGAGAAGACCGACTCGTTCCGCGCCTCGGAGTCGAGCCACTGCACCACGAAGCGGGTGGTGAAGACGAGCTGCCCGACGGCGCCCCAGATCTTGAGCCAGGTGGGGATGGCGGCGTTGCCGAGGATGTCCGCGAGGTTGCCGGGGGCGCTCGAGAGCAGGTAGGCGAGGCTCGCGACCGGCACCAGGTAGACCACCCACCGGAACACCGGCGTCACCGTGAGCCACTGCCGCTTCAGGTGCAGGTTGCGGATGTAGATGAAGTAGGTGAGGAGCTGCCCGAGGACGATGGCGAAGTCCTTGCGCAGGAGCCCGTAGACGAAGAAGACGATGCTGCCGAGCAGGCTCAGCTGCCAGAAGAGGACGGGCGAGAGGGGCTTGCCGGCCTTCTCGGAGTGGAACCACTGCACGAACATCCGGGCGGCGAACAGGACCTGTCCGACCATCCCGACGCCGAAGACGAGGACGTGGCCGACGGTCATCCCTTGCTCGCGATCCGGTAGCGGATGTAGCGGCTCCGCATCCAGCGGAAGGCGAGGAGGTCCTCGGCCGGGCCGAGCAGCCGGTTCCACAGGTGGTACTTGGACTGGCCGGCCACCCGCGGGAAGTGGCGCACCGGCACCTCCTTCACCGTGCCGCCGTCGAGCTGCACCAGGGCCGGCAGGAAGCGGTGCATCCCCTTGAAGAAGGGGATCCGCCGGGCCACGTCGGCCTGGATCACCTTGAGCGGGCAGCCGGTGTCGGTGGCCCCGTCGTGCGTGAACGACCGGCGGATCGCGTTGGCGATCCGCGACGAGGCGTTCTTCACGAAGGAGTCCTGGCGGTTCACCCGGACCCCGGTGACCAGCGCGTGGTCCGCCGCGAACGGCATGAGCAGGTCGAAGTCCTCGGGCGAGGTCTGCAGGTCGGAGTCGATGTAGCCGGCGTAGCGGGTCTCGACGTGGTCGAAGCCGGCCTTCAGCGCCGCGCTCAGCCCGGAGTTCTCGGCCAGGTGGACGAAGCCGAAGCGCGGGTCGGCCGCGCAGAGCGCCTCGATCATCGCCGCGCTGCGGTCCCTCGAGCCGTCGTTGACGAAGAGGACCCTGGCCGGCGCGGCGGCCTTGTCGAGGTAGGCCGACAGCTCCCGGCCCACCCGCTCGAGGTTGTCCTGCTCGTCGTAGACCGGGACGATGATGGTGAGGAGCGGCTCGCTGGTCATGTGGTGGATGGCCCGGCCCGGATGGCGGCGGCGTTGGTGGGGAAGAGGAGGATCAGCCCGAACAGCCAGGTGGCCCCGAACTCGAGCAGCTCGTCGCGCTCGTGCGACGGGACGATCCCGATGATCGCGAAGGTGACCACCACCGCGATCACCTGGACGAGCGTGGGGACGGGGACCCCGGCCGCGTCGACCGCCCGCCCGAGCCGCGGGATCCGGCGGTACGCCGCCGGCAGCGCGATCAGGAACAGGCCGGCCGCGACGGTCATGAGCTGCGAGAAGACGAGCTTGTTCACCTTCACGCCGCCGATCACGAGGTTGTGCAGGTTGGTCTCGTGCTGGGCGTTGTGCTCGAGGAAGAACGCGGGGCTGGCCACGTGGAGGAGCCGCTGGCCCCAGCTGATCTCCTCGCCGGCCGCGAAGACGCAGGCGAGGGCGAGGGCGAGCCAGGTGAGGCGGTGGCGGTGGCCCGCGCCGGCCGGCGGGTGGGCGGCCGTCCAGACGGAGACGCCCGCCCCGGCGACCAGCGCGGCCGCGGTGGCCCACTCGATCGGCCCGTCCTCGGGGACGTACACCTGCTCGAACCAGGTGAGGTCGAGCCAGGCGCTCGCCACGCCGATCAGCAGGCCTGTCGCGACGAGCAAGAGCACCAGCGTCTCGATGGGGTGGACCCTCTTCGCGAACATGGGCGCGGCGGCTTTGCAGCTTTCGCGCCGCGATACTAGGTCGGACGCCCCGGCGGATCCACATCGGAGGACACCGGCGCTGTCGCGCCCGCGAACAGGGGATCCGCTCCGGCCGTTCGCCCTTCCGACACCCTGGCGGCGCGCCCGGGCGCCGGGCATCATCCAGCCATGCCCGACGCCGCCGCCGTGCCCGGCCCGGAAATTGCGAACGGTCCGGACGTGACCGATCGGAAGGGGCTCGATCGCTGGCGGCGTGCGCTCGGCGCGACGGTGGATCGCAGATGGGCGCGCAGCCGCTCGATGGCGTTCGTGGCGGTGTACGCCGCGTGGGCCGCCTTCTGCGTGGTGCTGTGGCAAGGCGGGTTCCCGCGCTGGCGGGTGGGCGTGTTGCTCGGGGTCCTCGCCCTCCTCGTCGGCACGCACCTGCGTCAGCACCTGGCCGATCCGCGGTGCATGCCGGAGGGGGACGGGCGCGTCCCCTTCGCGCTCATCCTGCTCGCCACGGCGGTGACCGGGGGCCTCCGGAGCCCGCTCCTGCTCGGCGTCACCGGGAACTTCACCGGCGTGCTCATCCGGCGCGGCTGGACCTCCGAGACCCGCGCGCTGCTCGGGATCTTCATGGGCGGCGGGCTGGCCATGGCGCTCGCGCCGGCCGGCTGGATGGGCCCGCCCATCCCCGAGCCGACCTACACCGTCACGGTGCTGGTCGTGCTGATCTCGTCGGTCGCCCTCAGCACCGACTACATGGTGATGGCCATGGCGGCCGCCGGGCAGGCCATCCGGCAGCTGCTGCGGGTCCGCGAGGACACCGCCTCGCAGGCGCTGGCCCGCGCGACCGAGCTCGAGCGGCTGAGCTCGCAGCTCTCGCACGAGCTCAAGAACCCGCTCGGCGCCATCAAGGCGCTGGTGCAGCTGTCGCGGCGCTCGGCGCAGGACGCCGACACGCGCGCGCGCCTCGAGGTGGTCGAGGGCGAGGTGGAGCGGATGCAGGCGATCCTCGCAGGGGTACCTCTCCTTCTCGCGCCCGCTGGACTGCCTGCACGTCGAGGACCTGGACGCGGGCGCGCTGGTGGACGAGGTGATCGCGGTGCTCGAGGCGCGGGCCGAGAGCGCCGGCGTGGCGCTGCGCCGGACCGGAGGAGCCCGGCTGCGCGGGGACCCCCGCCGCCTCAAGGAGGCGCTGCTCAACCTGGTCGCGAACGCGATCGAGGCCACGCCCCGCGGCGGCGTGGTCGAGCTCCGGGTCTCCGAGGCCGGCGACACGGTCCGGATCGCCGTCAGCGACACCGGCCGCGGCATGACGCCGGACGTTCTCGAGCGGCTCGGCACCCCCTTCTTCACCACGCGGGACGAGGGCACCGGGCTCGGCGTCCTCCTCGCCCGCGGCGTCTTCGTCCAGCACGGCGGCTCGCTCGACTACCAGAGCGTGCCGGGCCGGGGCACCGTCGCGACCGCCAGCCTGCCGGTCCACCCCTGCGCGGAGGTGCCCGCATGGCGCGCGTGCTGCTCGTCGATGACGAGCCCGCGGTGCTCTTCGCGCTGAAGGAGGTGGTCCGCGCGGCCGGCCACGAGCCGGTGCTGGCGCGCTCCGGGAAGGAGGCGCTCGAGCAGCTCGAGGGCGTCGACGCGGTGGTGACCGACTTCGCCATGCCCGAGATGGACGGGCTCGCGCTGCTCGCGGCCATCCGCGAGCGCGACCAGACGCTGCCGGTGATCCTGCTCACCGCGCAGGGCTCCGAGCGCGTGGCGGTGCGCGCCATGAAGGCCGGCGCCTACGACTACGTCACCAAGCCGTTCGACATCGACGAGATGACGCTGGTGGTCGAGCGCGCGCTCGAGACCCGCGGCCTGCGGGTCCAGAACCGCCGGCTCGCGGCCGAGAGGGCCATCGGGAAGCCCATCGTCGGCGAGACCCCGGCGATGCGCCGGCTGCTCGACGCGGCCGCCCGCGTGGCGCCGAAGGACGTCACCGTGCTGGTGCGCGGCGAGACCGGCACCGGCAAGGAGCTGGTCGCCTCGCTGCTCCACGCCCAGAGCCGCCGCGCGGCCGGGCCGCTGGTGCGGTTCAACTGCGCCGCCATCCCGGGGGAGCTGGCCGAGGCCGAGCTGTTCGGCCACGCCCGCGGCGCGTTCACCGGCGCGGTCCAGGCGCGGCGCGGGTTCTTCGCCCAGGCGACGGCGGGACGCTGGTGCTCGACGAGGTCGGCGAGCTGCCCGCCGCGGTCCAGGCGAAGCTCCTCCGCGCGCTGCAGGAGGGGGAGATCCAGCCGGTCGGCACCGGGCGCGTCGAGAAGGTCGACGTGCGCGTCGTCGCCTGCACCAACCGCGACCTCGCGGCCGAGGTGCGAGGCCGGCCGCTTCCGCGAGGACCTGTACTACCGCGCTCGCGGTCGTCGAGCTCGTGGTGCCGCCGCTCCGCGAGCACCGCGACGACATCCCGGCCCTCGCGGCGGAGTTCGCGCGCCGCTACGCGCGAGCGGTTCGGGATCGGACGGGGTCCGGCTCTCGCCGGCGCTGGTCGAGCGGCTCCGCGCCGCCGACTGGCCGGGCAACGTGCGCCAGCTCGAGAACGCCGTCGCGCGCATGGTGGCGCTCAGCGCGACGGGCGAGCTCGGCCCCGAGGCGCTCGACGAGCGAGCGGCGGCCGTGGCCGGGGAGGTGGGCGACGAGGGCGAGGCGGAGGCGGAGGCGATCCCCGCCGCGGAGGGCATGACGCTCCGCGAGCAGCTCGACGCGCTGGAGCGCAACGTGATCGCGAAGACGCTCTCCGCCACCGGCGGGAACCAGTCGGAGGCGGCGCGCCGGCTGGGGGTGAGCCGGACGGCGTTCATCGATCGGTTGAGGAAGTACGGGCTGAGTTGAAACGGGGGCTTCGCCCCTCCCCGCTGCGCGGGGGCCCCTCCCGCCTCACCGCCCCAGCACGCGGGCCAGGACGTCGGGCCGGTCGGTCACGATCCCGTCCACCCCGAGGGCGAGCAGCGCGCGCATCTCGGCCTCGTCGTCCACCGTCCAGACGTGGACCGGGACGCCGCGGGCGTGGAAGTACGCCACCACCCTCGCGCTCACCACCTCGAGCTCGCCCATGCGGTGCGGCAGGTCGGCGAGGTCGTAGCCCTCCGGGCAGCCAGCGCCGTCGCCGCCGGAGAGCGCGGCCATGACGTGGCAGGTGGCGGCCTGCTCGGGCAGGTAGCGCGCGCAGCCGGGGAGGAGCCGCCCGAGCCGCTCCGCCTGCGCGTCGAAGAAGGAGCCGACGCAGACGCGCGCCTCGGCGCCGGCGGCCCGGATCGTCGCGGCGAGCGCCTCGGCCAGCGCCGGCTCGTCCGGCTTCGCGTCCACGTTGAGCCGCAGCGCCGGGTAGCGCGCCAGCACCTCGGCGAGGGCGGGGATCCGCAGGCCCCGGCCGCGGAACGGGAAGGTGCGGCCCCCGTCCGGCGTGAACCCGTGGCCCGCGTCGAGGCGGGAGAGGTCCTCGAAGGCGCGCGCCTCGACGGTCCCGGGGGCGCCGGTGAGCCGCGCCGTGTCCTCGTCGTGGAAGACCACCACCACGCCGTCGGCGGTGCGGCGCACGTCGATCTCGAGCGCGTCCGCGCCCAGCCCGGCCGCCCGATCGAAGGCGGCCAGGGTGTTCTCCGGGGCGAGCGCGCTCCCGCCGCGGTGGGCGACGAGCCAGGGGCCGGGCAGCGAGAGGTACGGGCGCATGGTCCACTCCTGCGCAGGCCGCGCCCCCGCGTCAACGGGGCGGGCGGGGCGGGCGGGCTCGCCCCGGCCGCGGCTTCCAGGTTAGAACCCCGGCGTGCGCAGACAGGTCAAAGGCGAGGCGGTCCGCCGCGAGCTCCTCCCGGGCACTTCCCCGGCGCTCCTCAAGGAGCTGCACCTGCTCACCCGCGCCGGGCGACCTCAACGCCGACGCGCTCCGGAAGCTGAAGCAGGTGAACCACCTGGCCGGCCTGCTCGCGCCCGCGCTCGACGACGTGCTGGCGCGCTTCGGCGACCCGCTGGTGGTCGACTGCGGCGCCGGCAAGAGCTACCTCGGCTTCATCCTCTACGAGCTCTTCCTGAAGGACGCCGGGAAGGGCCGGCTCCTCGCGGTCGAGTCGCGGCCGGACCTCGCCCGCGGGGGCGCCGAGCGCGCGGCGCGCGCTCGGCTTCGGGCGGCTCTCGCTTCGTGGAGGCGCCCATCGAGGCGGCGCCGCTGCCCGGAGCGCGTGCACCTCGTCACCGCGCTCCACGCCTGCGACACCGCCACCGACGACGCCCTGGCGCTGGCCATCCGGCACGGCGCCGACCACGTGGCGGTGGTGCCCTGCTGCCAGGCCGAGGTGGCGCGCCAGCTCGGACGAGGCCAAGGCGCCGTCGCCGCTGCTCGCGCCGCTCTTCGAGCACGCCTGGCACCGCCGCGAGTTCGGCTCGCACCTGACCAACGTGATCCGCGCGCTGGTGCTCGAGGCGCACGGGCTACCAGGTCACGGTGACGGAGCTGGCCGGGTGGGAGCACTCGCTCAAGAACGAGCTCATCCTCGGCAAGAAGATCCGCGCCGGCTCGCGCGAGGCGCAGGCGCGGCTCGACGCGCTGCTCGAGGCGACCGGCGTGCGGCCGAAGCTGGTGCGGGCGCTGCTGGAGGGCGGCGCCGGCTGAGGCGCCGCTGTCCGGTCCGACCGCCGCCTCCCGGTCGGCCCGGGCATGGGGGCCGCGCAGCGGGCCGAGGTCAGCCGGGGATCGTCCGGGCACCTTCAGCGGCCAGCAAGCAGCTTCCGGGCCTCCGCCACCTGGGGATCGTCTTCGACCTTCCGCACCGCCAGGAAGGCCTTGTACGCGTCCGGCGCGGCCGGGCTTCCCAGCCCATCCAGCGCGCGCCCGAGCGCGAGCAGGACCGGCGGGAAGAGGCGGTAGGTGGGGACCAGCTCGAGGTAGGCGTCGGTGGCTTCGCCGCGCCGGCGCTCGCAGCGCTCCAGCTCCTCTTGCGCCTGCGCGATCGAGCCGATCTCGAGGTAGGCGATCCCGAGCGCGCGACGGACGATCCATGCGTCCACGAGGCGGGCCGCGCCACGGAACTCCTCGATGGCGTCGGCGTAGCGCTTGCGGTGGAGCTCGAGCTCGCCGCGGATCAGGGCGGCGTACATGCGCGCGTCGGCGGGGAGCCGCCCGTCGAGCTCGTGCGCGATGGCCCGCGCGCGCCGCTCGTCGCCGCTGCGGGCGAGCACCGCGGCCGCCGCGTACATCGTCGACTCGGCCGGGCTGCCCTCCAGCGCCTTGGCGGCGGCGGCGGCCGCGCGGGCCGGCTTCCCCTGGGCGAGCTGGAGCTCGCCGAGGAAGGCGAGCTTGCGCGCGGCGGCGTCGGCGTCCTGGCGCCGCCGGTCGGCCTCGAGCCCCTCCTCGAGCGCGGCGACGGCGTCTCCCAGCCGCCCCTCGAAGGCGGCCAGGTCCGCCAGCCCCTCCGCCGCGGCCGAGGCGCCCGCCTCGCTCACCGCCTTGAGCCGCGTCCAGGTGGCGACCGCGTCGTCGCGCCGCCCGGCGGCGAGCTGGGCCAGCGCCAGCCCCGCGAGCCCCTCCACGTAGGCGGGGTTGGCCTGGAGCGCCGTGGTCTGCTCCTTGATGGCCGCCTCGTAGTCCCCCGTGAACATCGCGAACAGCCCGACGTTGCTCCGCTGCTGGACGTTGCCCGGCGAGATGGCGATCGCCTTGCGCGCCTCGTCGAGCGCGCGCGCGAAGTCGCGCTTCAGCTGGTACGCCACCGCCAGGTTGGCGTGGCCGGCGTTGTCGGCCGGGTAGCGCTCCACCAGCGCGCTGAACGCCTCGATGGCCTTGTCCGGATCGCGGTCGACCGCCACGTAGTAGAGGCCGCGGCTGCGGAACTTCTCGCGGTCGGTCATCCGGTCGACGTGGGCCATCGCCTCCTTGAACCAGCGCTCGGACTCGGCGCGGTGGCCGCGGTTGTACTCGATGACGGCCAGCCCGGCGTGGGCGCGGCCGAGGCCGGGGTCGAGCTTCAGCGCCTCGTGGAAGTGGGCGGCCGACTCGTCCCAGCGCCCGGCGTACAGGGCGGCGTTGCCGAGCGCGTAGGCGTGGGCGGCCTCGAGCGAGGCGGCGCTGAAGGTCTCGCCGGCGGTGAGCTGGACCGACTCCGGCGTGGCGTCGCCGAGCGCGGCGCGGACGCCGGCGGCGAGCTTGGTGGCGGCGCCGAGCACGCCCTCCTTGCCACCCACCTCCTCCGTTCGCTCCACGATCGGCGCCCCCGTGATCGCGTCGAGGGCGCGGAGCACCACCCGGTAGCCGCCTCCGGCCCGGTCGATCGTGCCCGCGGTGACCACGCTGATCCCCTCGCGCTGGGCCACGAGCCGGGCGCGCGGCTCGGAGAGGCCCGATCCCTGGAAGCGCAGCTTGTCGGCGGTCCGGAGCGCGGCGGCGCGATTGAACGAGGTGACGAAGGAGGCGCCCTCCATCGCGATCGAGAGGGCCGACTCGAGCGTGCCGTCGAAGATGGCCTCGCCGGTCCGGTTCTCGAGGTCGGCGATGAGCACCGTCTGCGGCTTGGGCGGCCCCTTCGCCTGGGGGACCGGCCGCGGCCAGAGCTGCCAGGCGGCCAGCCCCGCCACCGCGAGGGACATGACCGCCACCGCGGCCCAGGTGGGCTTCCTCAGGCGGACGCGCCGCTCCGGCGACCACGGCGAGCCAGGGAGCGCGCGCTCCGCGTCGCCGCCGACGTCGATGTACCAGGCCAGCACCAGGTTCACCGGGAAGCCGACCACGGCCAGCACGGTGGCGGACTTGAGCAGCCAGCCGGGGAGCTCGAAGGCGGCCATGAGGACCTGCACGCCCTGCAGGATCCCGAACGATGCCACCAGGTAGGCGAGGGCCGCTCTCGGCACCTGCCGCCGGCGTACCTCTGCGAGGAAGCCACCCACCGTGGGCCGCCGGCGCCGGACTGGCGCGCCGGGGGGTGGCTCGGGCGCACCTTGCACCTCGACGGCGGAATCCGCCGACGCGGCCTGGTGCTGCTCCCGACCAGCCATCGTCCGCCCCCCGTGTGTCCGACCATCTTTGCCGCGCGCGTGCGCGGCGCGCGCCGCCCGGGAGGGTCGGGCGGCGCGATCGCCGCGGCGCGGTGCGTGCCGCCGTTCGCGGCAGGCATGCCTGGAAGTTCGAAATGCATAGCCGGCGAGGAGCGGCCGGGCGCACTTCGCTTCGCGAACTGTGCCTCGGCCGGATGTGGGAGGCGGGCTACCGGAGCGGCACCACCGTCGTGCGCGCCGCGCTCCCGTCGGCGAGCGTCAGCACGATCTCCCAGCACCCGGCGGTCACGGCGCTCGAGGTGTCCCAGTTGAAGACGAACTGCTGGTTCTTGGCGTCGTAGCGGAAGGTGCTGCCGCCGGTGGCGCCGCTGGTGGGCGTGTAGAGGGGGAGCGGCGTCGCGCCCGCCGGCGGCTGGGCGGCGCAGGCCGGGTGGGAGATTTGGATGGCCTGGAGGAGCCGGGTGGTGGAGATGCCGGTCAGGATCGCCCCCGTCGCGTCGCGGAGCTGCCACTTGATCGGGACGGCGCCGCCGAGCCGCTGTGCGCTCGAGAGGCTCGGGCTCGCGACGGACTCCCCGGCGGTGGCGAGGGGCGAGAGGAAGCCGGTGAACTGGTAATAGGCCGCCGCCACCGTGACCACGCGGGGCGCGGACGTGCTCGGGGCGAAGGTGGCGCTCCCGCCGTACACCGCGAGGAGCACGTGGGGACCGGCCGCCAGGGTGGTGACCGTGATCGAGGCCGCGCCGCCGGACAGGGACGCGGCGCCGAGCGACGTCTCGCCGTCGAAGAACGTGACCTGGCCGCCGGGGAGCGGCACGCCGGCGCCGGACGTGGCCGCCGCGACGGTGGCGGTGAGGGTCACCGGCTGGCCGGCCAGCGGCGCGGCCGGGCTGAAGGAGAGGGTGGTGGTGGTGGGCCCGGTCGCGACCGCCAGCTGGAGCGTGCGGGTGGCGCTCCCGCCGGCCGCGTCGGTCGCCTGGACGGTGAAGGTGAACGTGCCCGTGGCGGTCGGCGTGCCGGAGATCACGCCGGCGGTGGAGAGCGCGAGCCCGCCGGGGAGCGGGCCGGAGCCGGGCGCGAGCGACCAGGCGTAGGGCGCCGTCCCGCCCATGGCCTGCAGCGCGCCCTGGTACGGGACGCCCACGCGCGCGCCGGGGAGCGCGGCGCCGTCGGTGGTGACGAGGAGCGGCGCCGCGAAGGCGCCGCCGGCGTGCGGCACGACGACCGGCGCGAGCTGCGAGGCGAGCTGCGCCATCCCGGCGAGGTCGATCGCGCCGCGCAGGGTGATCCGCGCGGACTCGCCCGGCGCCAGCGCCACCGTGGCGTTGGTGGCGCGCGGGTCGGGGATGTTCGGGTCGGCGATGGAGCCGCCCGGCGGGACGATGGCGCCGGAGACGTCGTCGATGCTGGCGAGCACGACGTCGTGCGGCTCGAGCACCAGCGCGCAGTCCTGCTCGACCGGCGTCGCGTAGGCGCGGCTGATGATGAGCTGGAGCGGCGTGGACGGCGCCGGAGCCCACGATCTTCACGTGGTACGAGTGCGTGGTGTTGCCCTCGTTGGTGACCAGGTAGGTCGCGTCCGAGATGGCGCCGCTGACCAGGCTGGTGTTGGTCAGGGTGGCGTTGGTCAGGGTCGCGTTGGTGAGCGTCGCGTTGGTCAGGGTGGCGTTGGTGAGGGTGGCGTTCGTGAGCGTGGCGTTGGTGAGGGTCGCCACCTCGGCGTTCGCGAGGTTGGCGTTGGTGAGCGTCGCGTTGGTCAGCGTGGCGTTGGTGAGGGTCGCGTTGGTGAGGGTCACGGCCGCGCCCGCCGGCAGGAGCGGGCTCGTGACCGCGGGGTTGGTGAGGGTGGCGCTCCCCACCGTGGGCGGGAAGATCTCGACCGTGCTGACGTCGGTCGCGACTCCCGTCCGGCTGCGTCAGCGCCGCGCGCGCGCCGGGTGGGTTGAGCGTCACGCAGCCGGAGAGGCCGCCCAGGACGAGCGGGCAGGCGGGCGGGATGGCGCCCAGGCAGCCGGGATCGTCCGAGGCCTCCTGGACGGCGTCACCGGGATGGTCGCGACCGGATCGCTCGAGCCGCTCAGCCGCACGAACAGCGAGCGGTGCGACGGTGGAGCCGGCCGGGCATGACCACGTCGAAGCGTCCGGAGCGCCACCCCGTCGTTCCGGAACGAGGCGTCCACGCCCGGGGGCGGCGCCGCGGTGATCCGCACCGCCCGCGCCTCGTCGGTGGCGTTCAGCACCGCCACCACGAAGGCGCGCGTCAGCGTCGCCGAGAGCGGCTTCACGTTCTGCGGCGAGCTGACCAGCAGACCCTCGGTGATGCGGCTCGTGTAGATGTTCTGGTTCCGCGATCCCGCATAGCCGGGCCGGCAGGCCTGGGTGGGCTGGGTGGGGTCGAAGACGCTCGGCCCGCCGCCGCCGACCGGCGTGTAGTGGGTCCAGTCGCCGTCGGGCGGCGGGACCACGTCCTGGTTGCTGGTCCAGATCGCGTGGTGCACCGGAGCCGGGGAGGGGGCGGTGTCGTACGCCCAGCCGCTCGCGGTCCGGCACGAAGGCCGAGCCGGCCACGTCGATGTAGTCGCCCATGAACGGCGCGGTCCCCTGCTTGAACATGCGGCAGGTTGGGCGGGTTGACCTGGAGCTCCTGCAGGAGCCGCATGTTGCCCTGGCCGTCCACCACCTGGAGGGCGCCGCCGCCGAAGGCGGGCGCGGTGAGCCCGGGCACCTCGTCGCCGCGGGTGCCGAAGCGGAAGCCGGAGACGCGCACGCCGCTGAAGACCGGCGACGGGCCGGGGCCGGCCGAGGCGACCCGCACGTCGAGGGTGTGGCGCACCTGCGGGTCGAGGTGGAGGCTGGCCCGCGCGAGCTCCTCGGCGTCGTCGATGTATGGCCCGAGCAGCGAGCCCGGCACCCTCATCCAGCTCGCCGCGGGGCGCCCGGATCTCGGAGAAGAAGCGGCCCAGCGCGTCGGGCAGGAAGGGCTGGTTCGGCTGGAAGTAGCCGCGGGTGTGGTCGAGCCGCGCTGTCGTAGTGGACCAGCACCAGCCGGCCCTGGCTGAAGGTGAGGGCGGGCATGACCTGATGACCCCGCGTGAAGGTGCTGCCCACGTCGTCGGTGAGCCGGCGCGTCGTCCACGGGGACCGGCGCGCGACCAGGTGTCCCCGCCATCGCCCGAGGTGATCATCACGGTGCGGCCATCGCCCTGGCGCGTCGCGCTGCGACCAGGCCAGGTGGACCCAGCTGCGGGTGCCCGTCCACCGAGACCGCGATCGCCGGGAAGGCGTGGTGACGGAACCGGGTCGGCGCGAGGTCCTGGTCGAAGGGGCTGCGCCTCCGCCACGACCTGCGCCTTGGTGAAGGTCAGGCCGCCGTCGGTGGAGCGCGCGTCACGAGGATGGCGTCGGACTGGCTGCTGGTCGCGAAGCGGCGCCAGGCCACGTGGAGGTGCCGGTCACCGGGTCGACCGCCGCCACGGTGCCCTGGTTGAGCGAGCTGCTCTCGCGAGAGCTTCTGCGGCGCCGCCCAGGTGTCGCCGCAGTTGATGGAGCGGGTGAACATGATCTTGGAGGCGTTGGCGCCGGACCCGGTGAAGGTGGCGTAGACGAAGTAGACGTTCCCGCCCAGGACGGTCCGGCCGTCGCGGGAGGGCGCAGGCGCCGGCGCCGGGGCGCGGCACGTCGACGGCCAGCCAGGGCTTGTCGACGAACTGCCCGGAGGTGCCGGTGTCGACCACCCGCGGCGGGCCGAGGTAGGGATCAGGCGATCCCGGCCCGCGGTCGCGTCGCCGTTCTCCTTGTCGTTCCAGTCGAAGAAGCGGGTGACGAAGACCTTCCCCACGTTGGTGCCGCGGTTGAACGCGATGCCGCTGAAGTAGAAGAGCCCGTCGGTGCCGGCGCGCACCACCGGATCGGCCGCGGCGCCGAAGCCGTGGAGCGGCGAGGCGAGCCCCTCGGCCGAGGCGTCCTGCGGGTAGCCGGGCAGGAGCACGCTCTGCCAGGTCTGGCCGCCGTCGAAGGACTTGAACACGCCGAGCCAGGCGTCGCCGACCGCCTTGTCCACCAGCACGGCTGGGCAGGTCGACCGTGCGGTAGTCGTTCGCGCCGGCCAGCAGGTGGAGCGGGTTCGCCGAGGAGACCGCCAGCGACGGCTCGTTCTGGCGCTGCAGGAAGGGATCGCCGCCGGGCCAGCCGGTGCCCGAGACCATGTTCACGTTCTCGCCGGGGATCTGGGCGAGGGCCGCTGCGGGCGTCGCGAGCAGCGCAGCGGCGAGGACGTGGAGCGCGGGGAAGCGGGCCCCCGCGTGGAGACGAGCAGCGTGCATCGGTGTGCCCCCTTGAACGGCCGGTCGAGGGGGCTTGCGGGGCGCGGCAGCCTGCCGCACTACTGAAAGCCCGGACAAGAGGGGTGTAAACGACCGATGCCTGCGTAGGCTGGAGCCATTTTCACTGACAGTGGGAGATTCCCGGGGCTCCTGCGCGGGAGCCCGCGACCTTCGCAAGCTCGAGCCCCGCCTCGCTGGTCGGTCTCCGGGGCGCTGGCCTACTGGGCCGTCCCCGTGCTTAATACGGCGCCCGTGAGCTCCCTCCCCGAGCCCCTGCCGCCCGCCGGGGCCGGAGGGCGAACGTCCTTCCCCGCGCCCGCGCCTTCCGCGCCGGAGGGCGGCTTGACGGCGCTCGGTGCCGCGTGGAAGGCGGTGCTGCTGGCGCTCCTCCTCCGCGGCGCGAGCTACTGCGCGATGACCGCCGCCGCGGTCTGGAACGAGCTCCGCCCGGCGCCGGCCGCGCTCCCCGACCTGGTGCTGGCCCAGGTGCCGTACGTGGAGTGGGTGGCGCACGGGAACTACCTGCTCTGGCTCTGCGTCTACCTGCCGGTGGCGGCGGCCCTGCTCTGGACCAGCCCGCGCATCTTCGTCCGCTACACCGTGACCGGGGCGCTCATCTCGCTCGCGCGCGGCTTCACCATCGTGCTCACCGGCCTCGGGGCGCCGGACCCGCTGCGCGCCGGCCCCGGCCTCGCCGGCCGCGATCCCTGGCAGGCGTTCCTCGAGATCGTCTCTCCCTGGCAGGTCTTCGCCCACGGGTCGATGGGCGCCTACCTCACCAAGGACCTGTTCTTCTCGGGCCACACCGCCACCACCTTCCTGCTCGTGCTGTACGCCTGGCGCTGGCCGCGGCTGCGCTGGCCTGCGCTGCTCGGGCACGCGCTGGTGGTGGCGTCGGTCTTCCTCGCGCACCTCCACTACGCCATCGACGTGGTGGGGGCCTACGCGGTGACCTTCGCCGTGTTCACCCTGAGGGAAGGGTGGCCGGCTACCGCGCCAGCAGCCGCACCACGCCGGTGGTGATGGCCGGCAGGTAGGTGATGGCGAGCACGCCCGCCGACATGATGAGGAGGAACGGGAACGCCTTCCGGTACAGGTAGGGCAGCGGCTTCCCGAAGCGCGAGGCCGACAGGAACAGGTTCAGCCCCATCGGCGGGAAGAGGAACCCGAGCTCGAGGTTGGCGAGGAACACCACCCCGAGGTGGATCGGCTCGATGCCGTAGGCCGCGCCGAGCGGCGCCACGAGCGGCGCCAGCACCACGATGGCGGAGTAGATCTCGAGCACGCTGCCGAGCACCAGCAGCACCGCGTTCAGCATGAGCAGGAAGAGGGCGGGCGACTGGACGTGCGCGGTCATCCACTCGACCAGCCGGGTGGGCAGCTCCGCGTCGACGAACCAGGAGGTGAGCCCGAGCGCGGTCCCGAGCAGGATCACCACGCTGCCCACCAGCGTCGACGGCGTGGACCAGCACGCGGGGCAGGTCGCGCACCGGGTGGATCGAGCGGAACACGCAGCAGCTCCACCACCAGCGAGTAGGCCGCGGCCAGCGCCGCCGCCTCCACCACCGTGGCGAAGCCGCTCCCCACCGCCACCACCACCAGCGTGGGGAGGCCCGAGGTCCCACTTCGCGTCCCACAGCGCCGCGAGCGCCTCCCGCGGGTGGAAGGCCTGCCGCGGCGCGCGGCTCTTGACGCCCCACCGCCACGCCGTAGCCGGCCACGAGCAGGATCATGAGCAGCCCGGGGACCAGTCCGCCGATGAAGAGGTGGTCGATGGGCGCCTGCGCCACCACGGCGTAGAGGATCACCGGGAGGGAGGGCGGGAAGAGCAGGCCGAGCGAGCCCGCCGCGGTGACCAGCCCGACCGAGAAGTCCTCCGGGTAGCCGTCCTCGAGCAGCGCCGGCAGGAGCAGCCCGCCGAGCGCGAGGATGGTGACCCCGGACGCGCCGGTGAAGGTGGTGAAGAGGGCGCACACGAAGGTGGCCATCACCGCGACGCCGCCCGGCATCCACCCGAACACCCCCTTGTAGGCGCGCACCAGCCGCTTCGCCGCGCCGCCCTCGGCCAGCACGTAGCCGGCGGCGGTGAGGAGCGGGATGGCGGGCAGCGTCGCCGAGGAGACCAGGTTGAAGGTCGCCGTCGGGACCGCCGCGATCGCCTCCGGCCGCGCGTCGCGGAAGAAGAGCGCCATGGCCAGCGCCCGCCATGGCGACGAACACCGGCGCGCCGAGCAGGAAGGCGAGGCCCACCATCAGGTAGAGCGCCCCGGCCAGCCCCGGCGCCGGGGTGGCGCGCGCCAGCAGGAACGCCGCGCCGGCCGCGGCGACAGCCGCGCCGCGCAGGGCCCACGTGAAGCGCCCGTCCCCGCCCGCCCGCCAGGCGAAGCGGAGCACCATGATGGCGAAGCCGACCGGCATCACCAGCTGGCTCCACGCCACCCGGATGCCGAAGGCCACCTCGCCGAAGCCGCCCCACTCCACCGCGACCAGCCGGTAGGAGGCCCAGGCGAGCAGCGCGCAGGTGGCGGCGGCGATCGACTGGCCGAAGAAGGCGGCGGCCCGGCGCGGCCAGCCGTCCGGGACCAGGTCGAGCGTCGAGAGGGCGAGGTGGCGCCCGGAGGCGGTGGCGAGGAGCGCTCCGAGGAAGCCCACCCACAGCGTGATGTGCTGTGCGAGCACCGCCGAGCCGGGGAGCTCGCGGCCGATGAGCCTGCGCGAGACGGTGGAGGCCGCCGGCAGGGCGATCATCGCGAGCAGCAGGAGCGTGACGAGCACGCGCTCGGTGCGCGTGCCCTGCGCCAGTGGGTCGCCGTGCGGGCTGAGCGAGGATGGGGCGGTCACGCGAAGTCGATTGACCCCTTCCGGAGGGGCATCTATGAGTACCACCGAACCTTTCCCGGCGGGACACCCGCGTGCGGCGCGCGCCCTTCCTTCTCCTCGCACTCCTCGTGATGGTTCCGCTGGCCGGCTGCCGGAGCGCTGGCTTCTCGATGGCCGCCGCCGCGATGGCGGGGAGCGGGTCCACCTACGCCACCGACGACGATCCCGAGCTGGTCCGGGACGCCGTCCCTTTCGGACTCAAGACGATGGAGGGGGTCCTCGCGGAGAAGCCGCGCCACCGGGGGCTGCTCACCGCGCTCGCGAGCGGCTTCACGCAGTACGCCTACGCCTACGTGCAGGCCGACGCCGAGGCGGCCGATCTGGACGGCCGGCTCTCCGCGGCGCGCGCCGGGCGCGCGCGGGCGCGCAAGCTGTTCCTCCGCGCGCGCGACTACGGCCTGCGCGGTCTCGAGGCGCGCCACCAGCAGCTGGCCGAGCGGCTCAGGGCCGGGCGCGATCTCCCGCAGGTCCTCGCCGGGGCGGACCGGGACGACGTCCCGCTGCTCTACTGGACCGCCTCCGCCTGGACCCTCGCCATCGTGAACGGGAAGGGTGACATGGGGCTGGTGGCGGAGCTGCCGGTGCCGGTCGCCATGATGGAGCGCGCCCTCGCGCTCGACGAGACCTTCGGCGACGGCGCCATCCACGAGTTCTTCATCTCCTACGACGCGACCCGCAGCGCCGCCGAGGGCGGCGGCGCCGACCGCGCCCGGGGGCACCTCGAGCGCGCGCTCGCCCTCTCGTTGAACAAGAAGCTCGGTCCGCACGTCGCATGGGCGGAGGGCGTGCTGGTGAAGCGGCAGGACCGCGCCGAGTTCACGCGCGTCCTCGAGGAGGTCCTGCGCGCAGATCCCGACCTCGAGCCGAAGCACCGGCTCGCCAACATCCTGGCCCAGCGGCGCGCCCGCGCGCTGCTCGACCACGCCGATGACCTGTTCCTCTAGCACCCGGGGGTCCCACGTGAAGAAGCTCCTCCTCGCCGCGCTCCTCGCGGCGCTCGCCTCCACGGCGCGCGCCCAGGGGGCGACCACCATCAAGCTCGGCACGCTCGCCCCGCAGGGCTCCACCTGGCACGAGCTGCTCAAGGAGATGGCCCAGCGCTGGGAGCAGGCCTCCGGCGGGCAGGTGAAGCTCCGCATCTACGCCGGCGGCGCCCAGGGCAGCGAGGGCGACATGGTCCGGAAGATGGGGATCGGCCAGCTGCAGGCCGCCTCCATCTCCAACGTCGGCATGCACGACGTGATCCCCGAGCCGCAGGCGCTCTCGGTCCCCTTCCTCTTCGAGGATCAGGCGCAGCAGGAGTGCGTCTTCACGAAGGTGCGCCCGAAGATCGAGGCGGCGCTCGACAAGCGCGGCCTGGTGGCCATCCAGTGGAGCCGCATCGGCGACATCCACCTCTTCTGCAGCTCGCCCCGTCGCACGCCGGCCGAGATGAGCGAGGCCAAGATCTGGGCCTGGGAGGGCGATCCGAAGAGCGTGGAGGCCTTCCGCGCCGCCGGGCTGAAGCCGGTGGTGCTCTCCTCGAACGACATCGTGCCCTCGCTCCAGACCGGCATGATCGACTGCATCCCCAACGTGCCGCTCTACGTCCTCACCGCCCGGCTCCACGAGCGGGCGAACCAGATGATGGATCTGCCCTGGAGCTGGATGATGGGCGCCACGGTGGTGAAGAAGGACGCCTGGATGAAGATCCCGGCCCCCATGCGCGAGAAGCTCGCGGCCATCGCCAGGGAGCTCGGCGAGAAGGGCGACGCCGACGCGAAGCGGCTCAACGCCGACGCGGTCACCGCCATGCAGAAGCAGGGGCTGCAGGTGGTGAAGGGCGACGCGGCCGCCTGGCGCGCCGCGATGGAGAAGACCTGGCCGGTGGTGCGTGGCGGCGTCGTGCCGGCCCAGTTCTTCGACGAGGTGAAGGCCGCGCGTGACGCGTGCAGGGTGGCCAAGAAGTAGCGGGCGCTCTCACCACCCAGGACTGGGCGAGCCCTCGCCGCGCGTCCGGGTCGGGGGCCTCTCCGGGTGGCTTGCCGCCGCGCGCTCGGGTGAAGAAGTGTCGCTCTCCACTCGGAAGGGGAGAGGAGCGACACATGCACGGACCTCGGTCGATCGCGGCGGAGCTCACGTTGCTCGCGGCCGCGCTGGCGTGGGCGCCGAAGGCGGCCGCGCTGCCCGCGTACTTCACGAACGGCACGGGCAGCACCACCGCCTGCGTCACCTGCCACACCGCCTCTACGGCGATCCCCACCTGCAACGGCTGCCACGCCCACGGCACGCACGCGGGCTCGGCCAAGAGCTCCATCAACCTGGCCGCCTCGACCGACAAGGCGACTTACGCCCCGGGGGAGAACGTGGTCGTCACCGTGAGCGGCGGCTACCAGAGCGGCTGGGTACGGGTGAACCTGTACGACCAGAACATGGTCCAGCTCACGCGGAGCTCCTGCCCGGGCGGGCTGGGCGCCTGCACCACGTCCGTGCTGCCGGCCACCCTGACCACGACCGCGCCCACGACGCCCGGGACGTACACCTGGCGCGCCGCCTGGTACGGGAACGCGCACGAGGCCGGCACCGGCTTCACCTCGCCGGCCTGCACCGCCACCGTGACCCCGCCCTGCTTCCGCGCCGACCCGGCCAACAGCCTCGCCGGCGCCGTGCACGGCGAGGAGATCGTGGCGGTCTCCCAGTTCACCGTGGCGGCCCCGTCCACGCCCACGCCCATCATCGCGGTGGCGCCCGCCACGCTCGCCTTCGGTGACGTGACCGTCCTGACGCCCGGCACGCAGACCTTCACCATCTCCAACACCGGCAGCGCGACCCTGACCGGGACCGTGGCCCTCGCGAGCGGGACGAGCAGCGAGTACGCCGTCTCGCCGCCGACGTTCAGCGTGGCCGCGGGCGCCCAGCCCACCACCGTCACGGTCACCTACACCCCCGGCGCGGCCGGCGCCGACACCGGCGGCCTGGTGGTCACGAGCAATGACCCGGCCAATCCGACGGTCCAGGTGCCCGTGAGCGGGACGGGCGTGGAGCCGGGGCAGGCCAAGAAGGACGATGACGGCGGCTGCAGCAGCGGCGGCGGCTCCGCCGGCTGGCTGGGCGTGGTGGTGCTGGCGCTGCTCGCGGCGGCGCGCACCTCTCGCGCGCGGCGCCCGGTCTAGGACAGACCGCGGCGGGTGCGGCCGAGCGCGACGGTGGGCCGTGGCGGCCCGCCGTCGCCTCACCCGCCGGCGAACCGCGCCACCTCGCGGCGCGCGGCGGGGCAGCCGAACAGCAACGTCAGGTGGCCACGGCGGTGCGCGCTGAGCGGGGCCTCCCACGCCCGCGCCAGCGCGGCCGCGCTGGCGGCGAGGGCAATCCCGTCCTCCAGGCCCGACACGATCAGTGAACGCCGCGCGGTGGGCGCGCGCAGGTCGGGGCGGAAGGGCGAGAGCATGGCGGCGAGCACCGGGGCGGGCGGCGGCGGCGCGCCGGCCAGGCGCGCGAGCCGCAGGTAGCGCCGCCCGATCCGGGTCTCGGTGAAGACGGCTGCGAGGTCGGCCGGGGGCGCGACCAGGGCCGCGAAGTCGAGCGGCTCGGGCCCGGTGGCCGCGAGCGCCGCGCCGAGCGCCCCGAGCGAGAGGCCCACCACCCCCACCCGGCTGCCCCCCGCGCGCGCCAGGGCGGCGAGGAGCCTGATCTCCAGCACCAGCTGCTCCACGGCGGCCCGGAGCGCGGGCACGGCGGGCGAGACGAAGCCCTCCCCGTTCCGCGTGCCCGGCGCCGCCCGGTGAAGATGGCGCGGCGGGACCAGCGTCCAGACCTCCATCCCCGCGCCCGCGAGCGCCCGTATCCAGGGTGAGACGAGCCCGAGGCGCGGCAGCTTCCAGGGCGGCACCAGCACGGCGGTGCCCCGGCGCGCGCCGGCCGCCGCGGTCACGTACGCGGAGACGGTCGGGTCGCCGCCCCCGGGTCGCGGGGACGGCGCGTCCCAGCGGCCGGGGCCGGCGGGCGGCGGCGGCAGCGTCGGGAGCGGCCCGAAGCAGTCGAGCGGCGCGCCGTCCGCCCCGACGAACGGCGCCGGCGCGCGCCGCCTCAGGTCCTCGCTCCACATGGCGAGGTCGTCCACGTAACGGTGGAGGGGCGGCAGCGACATGAGGGGGTCATTATGAAGGCCCTCGGCCACGGCCGGGCGCTCCTCCCGGGGCGGACCACGGAGGTAACGCGATGGCGCGGTGGCGGTCGGATCTCACGGAGCGTGATGCGACCCCGGAGCGGCTCTACCTGGGCCGGCGCGGGTTCCTGGCGCTCGGGGCGGCCGGTTCGGTGGGGCTGCTCGCGCCCGGGCGGGCCCGCGCCGGGGAGCCGACCGGCGCCGCGCTGCCGGTGACGCGCAAGGTCGAGCAGGCCGGCGGCGAGTCCCTCACCTCGTGGGACGCCATCACCACCTACAACAACTACTACGAGCTCGGCACCGACAAGCCCGACCCGTCCCGGAACGCCGGCACGCTCCGCCCCCGGCCCTGGAGCGTGGCGATCGAGGGCGAGGTGAAGAAGCCGCAGGTGATCGACGTCGACCAGCTCATCGGGAGCTTCGCGCTCGAGGAGCGCGTCTACCGGATGCGCTGCGTGGAGGCCTGGTCGATGGTGATCCCGTGGGTCGGCTTCCCGCTGGCCGAGCTGGTGAAGCGGGTGGAGCCCACCTCGCGCGCGAGGTTCGTCGCCTTCCAGACGCTGAACGACCCGGCGCAGCTCCCGGGGCAGCGCCGCCCGGTGCTCGAGTGGCCGTACGTCGAGGCGCTGCGCATCGACGAGGCCATGAACCCGCTCGCGCTGCTCGCGGTGGGGCTCTACGGCCGGGCGCTGCCGAACCAGAACGGCGCGCCCATCCGGCTGGTGGTGCCGTGGAAGTACGGCTTCAAGGGCGTCAAGTCGATCGTCCGGATCCGCTTCCAGGAGGAGCAGCCGCAGACCACCTGGAACCTCTCGGCGCCCGACGAGTACGGCTTCTACGCCAACGTGAACCCCGACGTCGACCACCCGCGCTGGAGCCAGGCGCGCGAGCGGCGCATCGGCGAGTTCTTCCGGCGCAAGACGCTGCCGTTCAACGGCTACGGCGAGGAGGTGGCCTCGCTCTACGCCGGCCTCGACCTCCGCAAGAACTACTGACCGGTGACCCGCGCCCGCATCCGCGCGCTCAAGGCGACCGTCTTCGCCGCCTGTTGCCTGCCCCTCGCGAAGATCGTGGCCGACGGGCTGGCCGGCCGCCTGGGCGCGAACCCCATCGAGGCTGTGCTGAACCGGCTCGGCTTCTGGACCATCACGCTCCTCACGCTCTCGCTCGTCCCCACCCCGGCGAAGGAGCACCTCGGGCTGACCTGGCCCCTGCGCGTGCGGCGGATGCTCGGGCTCTTCACGTTCGCCTACGCGACCATCCACCTCAGCTGGTACGTGGGCGTGGACCAGTTCTTCGACCTCCACGTCCTCGTGAAGGACGTGCTCAAGCGGAAGTTCATGGCGGTGGGGTTCGTCGGCTGGCTCGCTGCTCCTCCCGCTCGCCGTCACCTCCACCGACCGCTGGGTGCGCCGGCTCGGCTTCGGGCGCTGGAAGCGGCTGCACCGGCTGGTCTACGTGGTGGCCGGGCTCGGGGTGGTGCACTTCGTCTGGCGGGTGAAGGCGGACGCGCTCCGCCCCTACGTGTACGCGGCGGTGATCGGGGTCCTGCTGCTCGCCCGCGTGCGTGAGCCCCGCCCGGCGGCTCGGCAGGGGTGCGGCGCGCGCCAGCCGTTGACACCTGCGCGAGCGCGGCGCTAAACGCAGGACGCGCGGCTCGCCGCGACACGCCATGGCCCAGGAACAAGAACCGAGCGGACCCTCGAGCGCCGTGCACGGGCGAGCGCCCCCCCCGCGCGTCTCGCTGCCCGAGCGCGGCGTGGTGATCGGCCTGCGCTGGAGCGGCCTGGAGGGGGCCGGCAACCAGATCCTGGCCGCCAAGATCGAGTGCGATCCGGAGCGGCCCCGGCTGACGCGGGCGTGGCGGCCGTTCACCGACGCGCCCGGCCGCCGCGACGTCCAGGCGCGCTTCGGCGCGTGGCTCGCCGAGGAGGCGCGCTGGGCGGAGGGGCGCCTGGTGGTCGGGGTGGACTTCGCCCTCTCGCTCAACGAGACGCACCTCCGCCAGCTCGGGCTGCTCCGCCAGGCGCTCCGCGGCCCGACCTCGCTCGGGAAGAAGCTCGAGGAGCGCTTCCTGGGGCAGGGGGGAGATTTCACCCAGGGTGCGGCGAAGCTGCGCGCCGAGCTGGGCAAGGAGCGCCCGCGCTCCACCGACTGCTACCGCGGGGAGGCGGTCACGCCCACCGCCGCGCGTGCCTACCGCCAGACCTTCTTCGGCCTCTGCACGCTGGCCCGCGTGACCGCGGCCTTCCCGCCCTGGGACCCCCCCGCCGCCGGCGTCCCGGTGATCGTCGAGGTGCGGCCGGCGCACGTGGCCCGCGTGCTCTTCGGCGTGTGCGACTACCGGGACGACGAGCGGGACGGGGTGGCCCGGGCCTCGCGGCGCGCCAAGATGCTCCGCGCCATCCGCTCGGCGTCGAAGCTCGAGTTCGAGATGGAGCAGGCGGCGCAGATCGTCGAGGACGGGGCGGGCGAGCACCTCGACGCGGTGCTGTCCGCCTTCGCGGCGGCGGCTGCCTGGAAGGACGACTTCCAGGGCGTGCCGTCGAACGTGCCGCGGCCCGAGGGTTGGATCCACTCGGTGCGCGACGAGCCCTGGCGCTGAGCGCCGGGTATCTCCAGGTATCTCCAGGCGACCGCGGCCGGTAGAATCGGCGGCGGAGGGGACCCATGGTCGATCGCCACATCCTCGCGGCCATCGACGTCGGGACGAACGCGGTGCGCCTAGAGATCGCGCGCCCGCTGCCCGACGGATCGCTCGAGACGCTGCACCAGGAGCGCGACCCGATCCGACCGGGGGAGGGCGTCTTCGCGAGCGGCACGATGTCGCGGGAGGTGGCCGATCGCCTGCTCGCGACGCTCCGGCGCTACGCGGCGCTCTGCCGCCGCTACCACGCCACTGTGCGAGCGGTCGCCACCAGCGCGGTGCGCGAGGCGCGCAACCGCGAGGACGTCGTCCGCCGCGTCCGGCGGGAGGCGGCCCTCGAGCTGGAGGTGGTGTCGGGGCGCGAGGAGGCCCGGCTGATCTGCCTGGGCGTGCTGAACGGCCAGCCCCGCGGCGCGCGCTCGCTCGTGATCGACATCGGCGGGGGCTCGACCGAGGTCGCGACCGCCGTGGGGCAGGAGGCGAAGGAGCTGCAGAGCGTCGCGCTCGGGGCGGTGCGGCTGACCGAGATCTTCGGCTCCTCGGCCAGGGTCTCGCCCGAGCGGCTCTCGGCCATGCGCAGCTTCGCCGCCGAGGCGTTCCACGACGCCGCGCCGCCGAGCGGGTCGCGCGGCGCCGCGGCCATCGGGTCGTCCGGGACCATCAACGCGATCGTGGCGGCCTTCGGAGAGGGGCGCCGCCTGACGCTGCGGGGCGTGCGGCGCGCCGTCGACGAGCTGGCCGCGCAGTCGCTGGCCGAGCGGCGCGCGACCTTCGAGCCGAAGCGGGCGGAGATCATCGTCGCGGGCGCCGTGATCCTCGAGGCGGCCATGCGGCACCTCCGGGTGGAGTCGATCAGGGCGGTCGACACCGGCCTCCGCAACGGCATCCTCCTCGACCTGGTGCGCCGCTCTCCCGCCGCCGCGGCCGCCGTCGCGGCCAGCCGCGAGGCCGCCGTGCTCGCGTTCGGGCGGCGGTTCGGGTTCGACGAGCCGCACGCACGCCAGACGCGCCGCCTCGCGCTGGACCTCTTCGATCAGCTGCCGAAGCTGCACCGCCTCCCCGACACCGCGCGGGGCCTGCTCGGGGCGGCGGCGCTCCTCCACGACGTCGGCCACGCCGTCTCGCCGAACCGCCACCACAAGCACACCTTCTACCTCGTCTCCAGCGCCGACCTGCCGGGCTTCTCCGATCGCGAGCGGCTGCTGGTGGCCCTGATCGGCCGCTACCACCGGCGCAGCGCGCCGGAGCGCCACCGCCCCGACCTGGAGGCGCTGCCGCCGGAGGAGTTCCAGACGGTCCGGCGGCTGGTCGCGCTGCTGCGCGTCGCGGACGCCCTCGATCGGAGCCACCAGCAGCCGGTGGTCTCGATCCGCGCCGCGCGGAAGAACGGCGTCGCGCGGATCGCGGCGCGCACCCGGGGGCCCATCGATCTCGAGCTGTGGGACACCGCCCGCGAGGCCCCGCTCTTCCGCGCGGTCTTCCGCTCCGGGCTCCACGTCGAGCGGGCCCGCCGGTAGCGCGCCCGCGCAGGCGGCCTGGCCGAGGCGGGGAGGCTCTCGCGCCACGCGTGGGACGATCGCGCCGGCGCACGCACCCGCGCGCACCTGCGCGGGGCGGCGAGGGTTGGGTCGACGCGGGGGCCAGGTTAGGCTCGATCTCTACGTGCCGCGCCCGTCCCACACCGTCGCCGCCCTCGAGGCGGTGCAGCGGGAGATCGCCCGCTTCAGGCCGCGCGGGTTCGGTCCGCCCGTCCACGGCCCCGCCATCCCGACCCGGATCTTCCTGCTCGGCCAGGCGCCCGGCCCGCACGAGGCCCGCCTCGGCCGCCCCTTCGCCTGGACCGCGGGGAAGACGCTCTTCCGCTGGCTCGAGTGCGCCACCGGCGCGGACGAGGAGGCGGTGCGGGCCCGCGTCTACATCGCCGCGGTGGTGCGCTGCTTCCCCGGCAAGGCGAAGGGCGGCGGCGACCGGGTCCCCACCCCCGCCGAGTGCGCCCGCTGGCGCGGCTTCGTCGAGCGGGAGGTCGAGATCCTGAAGCCACGCCTGGTGATCCCGGTGGGGCGGCTCGCCATCCAGGAGGTGCTCGGGCACACGGAGCCCATCGCGGCCGTGGTCGGCCGGACTCTGAAGGTGCAGTTCCACGGGGTGAGCGCCGACGCGATCCCGCTCCCGCATCCGTCCGGGGCCTCCACCTGGTTCAAGATGGAGCCGGGGCGAACGCTGCTCGCGCAGGCGCTCGAGCTCCTGCGAGCGCACCCCGAGGTCGCGCGGACCTTCGGCAGGAGGCGGACCGCGTGAGGGGGATCCGCGGAAGGCTCGCCGTCGCGGCGCTCCTCGCGGCCGCGGCCTGCGCCCACGGCCCCCGCACCCCGGAGGCGCCGGACCGCGCGCCGCCCCGCGCCCCGCCCGCGCGCGAGCAGCGCGAGGAGCGCGAGCCCGAGGCGTCGGGCGGGGAGGTCGGCCTGGCGAGCTTCTACAGCCGGCGGCACCACGGCCGGCGCACCGCCAGCGGCGCCCGCTTCGACATGCACGCGCTCACCTGCGCGCACCGCACCGCGCCGTTCGGGACGCGCCTGCGCGTGACCGACGTCGACTCCGGGCGCAGCGTGGTGGTGACCGTGACCAATCGGGGGCCGTTCAAGCGCGGGCGGGTGGTCGACCTGTCGCTCGCCGCGGCCCGCAGGCTCGGGATGGTGTCGCGCGGCGTGGCGCGGGTGCGGGTGGAGCGGGAGAAGGACGAAGGCTCCCAGCGTGGAGGGTAGCCTTCGCGAACTGTGCCTCGGCCGGATGTTGGAGCCGGCCGGAGGCCGGCTAGCGGCGCCCGCGCTCGGCGCCTTCGCGGATCCCGGCGATCGCCTGGCGGTAGTCCTTCGCGCCGAACACCGCCGTGCCGGCCACCAGCACGTTGGCGCCCGCCGCGGCGACCACCGCGGCGCTGTCGGCCTTCACGCCGCCGTCCACCTCGATCTCGAGCGCCTGGCCGCGGGCGTCGGCCATCGCGCGCAGCCGCCGGATCTTGTCGGTGCAGGCCTCGATGTAGCGCTGCCCGCCGAAGCCCGGGTTCACGGTCATGACGAGGACCATCTCGCAGTCGCCGAGCACCCACTCGACCGCGGACAGGTCGGTGGAGGGGTTCAGCGCCACGGCCGGCCGCGCGCCGGTGGCGCGGATGGCCTGCAGCGTGCGGTGGAGGTGCGGCGACACCTCGGCGTGGACCGAGATGATGCTGGCCCCGGCCTTCGCGAACGCCTCCACGTAGCGCTCGGGCTCGACGATCATCAGGTGGACGTCGATGGGGAGCCTGGTCACCTTGCGCACCGCCTCGACCACCAGCGGTCCGATGGTGATGTTCGGGACGAAGCGGCCGTCCATCACGTCCACGTGGACCACGTCGGCCCCGGCGACCTCGATGGCGTGGACCTCCTCGGCCAGGCGTCCGAAGTCGGCGGAGAGGATCGAGGGGGCGACGCGGATGGGCAGGTGCATGGGTCGAGTGTAACAGCGGCTCAGCGCACCAGCCTGGCCGCGTAGAAGCCGTCGGTGCCGTGCCGGCTGGGCAGGGTGAGGAGGTCGCCCTCGGCGGTGAGGAGATCGGCCGGGAGGCCGCCCTGGGGCGGCGCCCGGCGCAGCCCCTCGGCGACGAGGGCGGCCACCACCTCGGGCCCCTCCACGCGGGAGAGCGAGCAGATCGAGTAGGTCACCGGCGCGCCCGGCCGGGCGTAGCGCGCGGCGTTCGCGGTCACGGCGCGCTGGAGCGCGGCGAGGCGCGGCAGATCCGCGGCCGATCGCCGGAGCTTCAGCTCGGGGTGGCGGCGGAGGGTGCCGAGGCCGGCGCAGGGCGCGTCGACCAGCACCGCGTCGAAGCTCTCCGGCTCGAGGCCGGGGAGGGGCTTCGCGGCGTCGGCGCATACCACCCGCACGCCGGCGTGGCCGCGGCGGGCCGCCTCCTTCGCCAGCTCGTCCGCCTTGCGCGGGTGGAGCTCCACCGCGACCACCTCCGAGCCGGGCGCGAGCAGCTCGGCCAGGTGGAACGCCTTCCCGCCCGGCGCGGCGCAGGCGTCGAGCACCCGCGCCCGCCGCCCGCGGAGCTCGCCGGCCGCGAAGAGGGTCACCAGCTGCGCCGCCTCGTCCTGGACCTGGAAGGCGAGGCCGCCCGCGGCGCGGGCGAGGTCGGACACCGACGCGCCGGAGAGGACGAGCCCCTCGGGCGCCCGGGCCGCCGGCGCGGCGGCCAGCCCCGCCGTCCGGGCGCGCGCGAGGAGCGCGTCGCGCTCGGGCGCCCGGACGCAGAGCGGCGCGGGGGCGTTCATGGCGCGGGCGAGGGCGAGCGCCTCGGCCGGGCCGAGCCAGGCCACCCATTCCTCCGCCATCCAGCGCGGCAGCGCCTCGGCGGCGGCCACGTGGCCGGCCGGATCGGCCTCGAGCGGCGGCGGCTCGGGGAAGCGCGGCGCGCGCGAGAGCGCCCGCAGCACCGCGTTCACGTAGCCCGCGGCGCGGCCGTGGTCGACCGCCTTCACGAGCGCCACCGTCTCCCCCACCGCGGCGTGGGCGGGCGTGCCGAGCACCAGGAGCTGGTACGCGCCCAGGCGGAGCGCCACCCGCGCCGCCGGGTCGAGTTCTCCGAGCGGTCGGCGGGAGTGCGGCGCGAGCGCCGCGTCGAGGGCGAGGGCGCGGCGGAGCGTCCCGTAGACCAGCTCCGTGGCGAGCCCGGCCTCGCGCGGGTCGAGCGCGCCCGCGGCGGCCAGGGCCGCGTCGAGGGCGCGCGACGCGTAGGCGCCGCCGTCGTCCACGCGGCGCAGCACCTCGAAGGCGATCCAGCGGGCGCTCATGTGGCGAGGGTGAACGTCTTGCGCCGGAGCCCGTTGGCGAAGTCGGCCGCGGGCTGCGCCGGCTTCCCCTCGGGCTGGACGCGGGTGACGAGGAGCGCGCTCGCGCCGCCGCAGGCGACGGCGAGGCCATGGCCGGGCACCACCGCCGCGCTCCCGGGGGGTCCGTCCGGCGCCGCCCCGGCCGGCACGACGCCGGCCTCGAGCAGCTTCAGGGCGCGCCCGTCGAGCGTGGTGAAGGCGCCCGGCCACGGCGTGAACCCGCGCAGCCGGGCGGCGATCTCGCCGGCGGGGCGGCCGAAGTCCACCCGCCCGTCCTCCTTCTCGAGGAGGCGCGCCAGCGTGGCCTGCGAGGCGTCCTGCCGGACCGGGACGATCGCGCCGCGCTCGAGCAGCCCGAGCGCCTCCACCAGCGCCTCGCCGCCCAGCGCCGCCAGCCGGGGGGCGAGCGACGCGGCGGTGTCCTCGGGGCCGATCCCGAGGGCGCGCTGGAGCAGGATGTCGCCGGTGTCGAGCCCCTCGTCCATCTGCATGATGGTGACGCCGGTCTCGCGGTCGCCCGACGCGATGGCCCACTGGATGGGGGCGGCGCCCCGGTACCGCGGCAGGAGCGAGCCGTGCACGTTGATCGCGCCGTAGGGCGCGAGCGTGAGGAGGTCCAGGCCGAGGATGCGCCCGTAGGCCGCCACCACCAGCAGGTCGGGCGCGAGCGCGGAGAGCTCGCCAGCCAGCCGCCCGTCGCGCACCTTCTCCGGCTGGAGGACCGGGACGGCGTGCGCCCGGGCCCAGGCCTTGGTGGCCGGCTCCCGCAGGGCCTGCCCGCGGCCCGCGGGGCGATCCGGCTGGGCCACCACCGCGGCGAGCTCGTGGCCGGCGACGCTCAGGGCCTCGAGGGAGGGGACCGCGAAGGCGGGGGTGCCCAGGAAGACGATCCGCATGCGGGGCTGTGTATACGCGGGTGGGGACGAGAGGTCGAGGTCACTCCACCGCCACCAGCACGAGGTCGCAGAGGTGGGTGCCGGTCTCCCGGCGGGGGAGGGCCGCGCCGAGCGCCACCGCGGCCGGACCGGACCTGGCCGCGCCGAGCGCCGCGGCGAGGTCGATGCCGGCCGCCACCGCGCCCGCCGCGGTGTCCCCGTCCACCACCGCCCCCGCCTGCTCGGTCGGACCGTCGCGCCCGTCCGAGCCCGCCGCCAGGACCGCCGCGGGCAGGCCGGCCAGCGCCGTCGCGCAGAGCAGCGCCAGGTGCTGGGCGCGGCCGCCGTCCGGGGCCTGCGCCGAGGGGGGATCCGGATGGTGGGCTCGCCCCCGAGCGCCAGCAGCCGCGGGCCGCGGCCGGCATGGACGCGGGCCCAGGCACAGAGCCGCGCGGCGACCTCCGCGACGTCGCCGGTGAGCGGCGCCGGATCGATCTCCGCCTGTAGCCCGAGCGCGCGCGCGGCGTCGGCGGCGGCGCGCGCGAGGTCCACCGGGCCGGCCAGGAGCCGGTGCCGGACGGAGGCGAGGCGCGCGTCGCCCGGCTTGGGCGTCTCGGCCACCTCCCCGCGCCGGCCGGCCTCGAGCCGCGCTCGCACCGGCGGCGGCACCGCCGCGCCGGAGGCCTCCACCGCCGCGAGCGCGTCGGCGAAGGTGCTCGGGTCCGGGGCGAGCGGCCCGGAGGCGATCACCGAGAGATCGTCGCCCGGCACGTCGGAGAGGACGAGCACCGTCACCGGCGACGGCGCGAGCAGCGCCCCGAGCTGTCCGCCCTTCAGCCGGGAGAGGTGCTTCCGCACCGCGTTCAGCTGCTGGATGGTGAGGCCGGCGCGCATCAGCGCGGCGACGGTGTCGGCCTTCTCCTCGGGCGATGATCCCGGGCGCGGGCGCGATGGCGAGCGCGCTGCCGCCGCCGGAGAGGAGCACCAGCGCCGGTGCACCCTCGCCGCGGTCCGCCCACTCGAGGATGGCGTGCCCCGCCTGGAGCGAGCCGGCGGTGGGGCGGGGGTGGCCGGCGTGGACGGCAGGCACCCCCGGCGGCGTCGCGGCCCCCTCCGGCAGCACGCAGAGCGGATCCGCACGCGCTCGCCGAGCGCCCGGAGCGCCGCGTCCATCATCGCGCCCCCGGCCTTGCCGAGCGCGAGCACCCGCACCGGCGCGGCCGGCGCCCCGCCGAGCGCGCCGGCCACCAGCCGCGGCGCCTGGGTGCGCGCGAGCGCCTCGAGGTACACCTGCTCGCACGTCGTCGCGAGTGCTCCCCGTGCGCTCATCCACGCACCTCTCCGCAAGCCGATCCGTTGCGGATGGTGAAGCCCGCGGTAGAATTCGGCCGCTCGGCGGTGGTCCCGCGCGCCGAGGGCCGGAAAAGGATGCCGCGTGGTTCTCCGAACCGCAACACCTCGCCATCATGGCGCAGGGCCGTCCCCAGCGCACGCCGGCGCCACGCGCGGACCGCGCGTGGCTCGCCACGCCGCCGCCATCCGCTCGATCCCGCCGCCGGCGCGCCCCTCGCGGGCGCGGCGGCCTCCCCGCGCCCTCACGGAGGAAACATGACCCGTCGCCTGTCCGCCGCCCTCGCCTGCCTGCTCGTGCTGGCCGCCTGCGGGAACCCCAAGGACGCCGCCGGCTGGGCCCGGCGCGCCGCCAGCCGCAGCCGCACCGACGAGAAGCTCGAGGCGCTGGCGCAGGTGCGCAAGGCGCCCGGCGATCGCAAGGCCGCGGTGCCCCACCTGCTCGAGATCCTGAAGCAGGCGCCGCGGGCCCGCTCCGAGGCGGCGCTGGCGCTCGGCGAGATCGGCGATCCCGCCGCCGTCCCGGGGCTCGTCGCGGCGGTCGAGCTCGCGCCGAAGGACCGCGAGACGCACGACGCCAACCGGCACATCGCCACCGCGCTCGGCGCGCTCCGCGCCCGCGACGCGGTGCCGACCCTGCAGCAGCTCACCGCCTCGGCCGACGGCTTCACGCAGGTGGCGGCGGTGGACGCCCTCGGCCAGATCGGCGACGCGGCCGCGGTCGACACGCTGGTCGGAGTGGCCACCTCCGAGCAGGTGGAGCCCTTCACCGCCAAGCGGGCCCTGCTCGCGCTCGGCCGCATCGGCGACGCGAAGGCCGGGCCCACCGTGCTGCGCATGCTCTACGCCGAGCGTCCGGGCGTGTCCTTCTTCCCGGAGGCCTCCTTCGCGGCCGTGCAGATCGGCAAGCCCATGGCGGCGCCGCTCCTCTCGGTGCTCGAGGGGCGCGACGCCGACCTCTCCTTCTGGGCGCGCCAGCGGGGCGTGGTGAGCGGGGCGCTGTACGCCAAGGCCGCCCAGCTCCTCGGCGACGTGGGCGGGCCGGACGCCGTCCCGGCGCTGATCTCGAAGCTCTCCTACCGCGACGAGGATCCGGGGCTCGAGCTCTACGTGCGCGTGTTCGCGGCCGAGTCGCTCGGCCGGCTCCGCGCCCGCGAGGCGGTGCGGCCGCTCTCCGACCTGCTCGCGCGCGAGCAGAGCGGCGCCGCCCGCGACCGCTACTGCGAGGCGCTGGCGCGGATCGGCGACCCGGGCGCGCTGCCGGCGCTGCGCGCGGCGGCCGCCAGCGGCGACTGGACGCTCCGTGAAGGACCGCTCACCGCCATCTCCCGCCTGGGCGCGGGCGGCGACGCCGCGGTGGTGGAGGAGGCGGCGCGCGCCTGCGGCGCGGGCTGCCCGCCGACGCAGGCGGACGCGCTGGCCGCCATGAAGGCGCGGCTCGCCGCGGCGTCGGCCTGCCACGACGCGCGCTGCTGGGCGGGGAAGCTGGCCGATCCGGCGCCGGCGGTGCGCGACCGCGCCGCCCTGGAGGTCGGGCGCGCCGGCGTGGCCGCCGACGCGAAGGCGCTCGCCGCGGCGGCGGCGCTCCCGGTCGACAGCGCCCCGGCGCTCGACGCGCGCTACAGCGCGGTGCTGGGGCTCGGCTGGCTCGCGGCGCGCGAGCCGGTCGGCGCCGAGGGCCCGGCCCTGGCCGACCAGCTCGAGCGGGCCATCGCGCAGGATCGCGGCCGGACGCTCACCGCCGGCGTGAATGACGACGCGCTCCGGCTCGCCGGCCGGCTCCGGCGGGCGGGGCGGTAGGGCCGGCGGCCGGAGGTCGACTGCCGGAGTCCGTGCTGCGTTGCCGGTGGGGAGCGGCCGGGCACATTTCGCTGCCTGCTTGGTGGGGCCGGCGGCTGGCGGCCGGCGGCGACAGTCAGCCGGTAGGGAGCGGCCGGGCGTGCGCAGCCGGCTAGGAGCGGCCGGGCACACTTCGCTTCGCGAACTGTGCCTCGGCCGAGTGTTGGAGCCGGCTGGTGCCCAGGCCGGATGTTGAATTCCGGCTGGCTGGCTTACGCGGTCGGCTCGGTCTTGCCCCGCCTCGCCGGGGGGCGGGTGGCCGCGCCCGGGGTCGTCTTGCTGCCCCGGCGCGAGCAATCCTTGTCCCAGGCGCTCGGCAGGAGGTTGAAGGGCAGGAGCTTGGCGAGCAGCGGCAGGAGCAGCATCCCGCCCGGCGCCGCGAAGATGGCGAGCGCCGGCACCGCCTTGGCGAGGTCGATGAGCTGCGACTTCACCTTGCGCTTCTCGTCGGCGGTCAGGGCCTTGCCGGCGGCGGCCTTGCCGAGGAGCGTCCCGAGCTCGCCGGTCTGCCGGATCTCGAGCACCATCGCGTCGACGTTGTCGTTCACCGCGGCGGTGACCCGCTCGACCATCTGGTCGGCCACCGACTCCCACTCGTCCGCGAGCGCCTGCAGGTCGGGCGGGACGCCGCCCTCGTCGAAGGCCTCGAACCAGACCTCGTGGTCCGCGTGCTGCGCGGCCGCCTCCACCTGCGCGGCGACGATCGCCTCCGGGTCGAGGCCCGCCTCGGCGCCGAAGCGCTCGATGTAGTGGGTGGCGCGCTCGCCGGGGAGCCGGGCGCGGAGCTGCGCCAGGAGCAGCTGCTCGAAGAGGAACGGCCGCACCCGCTCCGGCGCGTCGGCGGCGATGGTCTCGGGCGGGCGCGGCGCCGCCACCAGCCGGCGCGTCGCGCGCAGGCCGGCCCGGGAGAGGCCGAGGCGCGGCAGCTGCCGGAGCCGGATGGCGCGGGCCCGGTCCTCGCTCGAGCCGGCCGCGAGGAGGAGCCCGGAGAGCACCTCGGCGAGGAGCGTCGACTCGCGCTCCGCGTACTCGCCGTGGCGCGCGAGCGCCTCCGGGTGCGAGGGCGCCGGCGCGGTGGAAGCCCATCGCCACGCGCGCCAGCCGCCGGCGCAGGACGGCCACCGCCCCGGGGTGGAGCGGGAGGCCGGAGCAGGGGTCGCCCGGCGGGAGGAAGCGCGCGCGGAGCGCCTCGCCGGCCGCGAGGAGGGCGCGCCGCACGGCCCGATCGCTCGCGCCGCCCGGCCGCTCGGCCTCCACCTCGAGCGCCAGCTCGTGCGCGCCGACCGCCGCGGCCAGGAACGCGGCCAGCTCGGCGCGCCGCCGCGCGCGCTGGAAGGGCTCGCCTCGCAGGAGGGCCAGGTCGAGCGCGAGCCCGAGGTGCACCCGGGCGTCCTCGACGAAGACCGCCTCCGGCGGCTGGGGCCCTCCGCCGAGCTTCCGGAGCCGCAGGGAGCGGGCCACGAGCAGCCGCGCCGCCGGGGCGAGGTCGAGCGGGGAGGCGCCCGCGGCGTGCACGTCCGCCGGCAAGCGTGCCCGCGCCTGATCGGGGTCGTACCCCTCGAGCACCTCGGAGAGGAGCGAGTCGAGCCAGCCCTTGCGAGAGAGATTCGTCACCGGTCGCCTGGAGTACGCGAGTGTACCCTGGTTCGTTCACCGCCCGCTCGGGCGCTCCGGCGGTGAGGCAGGGAGCCGGCCCGACGCGGCGCGGCGGGGCCCCTGGGAGGGCGGGCGAGCGGGCGGCCGCCGGCCGTGGAGAGCAAAGAAGAGGGGCCGGCCTCTCTCGAAGCCGGCCCCGACCGGACCGCGTTCGCGGTCCCCCGGCCGCCCTCGCACGCGAGGAGGGCCGGGGCGTTCCGGATGGTCACTTCGACTTGGCGCGCCGGCGCTCCTCGACCGGCTCCTCCGCCGGGGCGGGCACCGCTACCGGGCCGCGCCGGATCCCGAACTTCTCGAAGAGCTTGCCCTCGATCTGCTGCAGCACCTCGGGGTGCTCGCGGAGGTAGGTCTTGGCCTGCTCGCGCCCCTGGCCGATCCGCTCGCCGCCGAAGCTGAACCAGGTGCCGCTCTTGTCGACGATGTTCTCGTTCGAGGCGAGGTCGAGGACGTCGCCCTCGCGGCTGATCCCGTGGCCGTACATGATGTCGAACTCGACCTCCTTGAACGGCGGCGCGACCTTGTTCTTCACCACCTTGACGCGGGTGCGGTTGCCGATGACCTGGTCGCCGTCCTTGATGGCGCCGATGCGGCGGATGTCGAGCCGCTGCGTCGCGTAGAACTTGAGCGCGTTGCCGCCGGTGGTGGTCTCCGGGTTGCCGAACATCACGCCGATCTTCATCCGGATCTGGTTGATGAAGATGACGATGGTGGAGGACTTGGAGATGGTGCCGGTGAGCTTGCGGAGCGCCTGGCTCATGAGCCGCGCCTGCACGCCCATGTGCGCGTCGCCCATCTCGCCCTCGAGCTCGGCCTTCGGCACCAGCGCCGCGACCGAGTCGATCACCAGCACGTCGATGGCGCCGGAGCGGACCAGCGTCTCGACGATCTCGAGCGCCTGCTCGCCGGTGTCGGGCTGGGAGATGAGCAGGTCGTCGGTGCGGACGCCGAGCTTGCGGGCGTAGCCGACGTCGAGCGCGTGCTCGGCGTCGACGAAGGCGGCGATGCCGCCCTTCTTCTGCGCCTCGGCGATGGCGTGCAGCGCGAGGGTGGTCTTGCCGGAGGACTCCGGCCCGTAGATCTCGATGATGCGGCCGCGCGGCAGGCCGCCCACGCCGAGCGCGATGTCGAGCGAGATGGCGCCCGTCGAGATCGCCTGGACGTCCTTCACCAGCGCGTCCTCGTTGCCGAGGCGCATGATCGAGCCCTTGCCGAAGGCCTTCTCGATGGACGAGACGGCCAGCTCGATCGCCTTCTCCTTCTCCGGTCCCACGGGCATCTGTCTTTCTCCTTGTGGGGAGCGCCTCGCTCGCCCTCGGGTCTCGAGGACCGCGCTCCCTGCTTTCGCCGCTCGCGCCGCGAGCCTTCCCTTCGTACCAGCGCCCCCTGACAGCGGGCCGCCCCTCGACCTGAACGGACGAATACTGAACGGATGAGCGGTCCACGTCAAGGAAGAGATGCCTGGCCGGCAAGGAGCGCCGGGCACACTTCGCTTCGCAGTTACCGCTCCCGGACTGCGTAGGTCAGGTGGGTCACCCGCTGCGTCGGCTCCGCGCGGACCGGCTCCAGGGCCACGCGGCCCGCGTCCACGCCCTCGAACAGGCGGATTCCGGAGCCGAACAGCACGGGTGAGAGCGCGATCGAGAACTCGTCGATCAGGCCGGCGTTCACGTGCTCCAGGATCGTTGCGCCGCCGCCCGCGATGCGGACGTCTCGGTCGCCGGCGGCCTCGCGGGCCTGGTCGAGCGCGGTCTCGATGCCGTCGTTGACGAAGTGGAAGGTGGTCCCGCCCGGCCGCTCCCAGGGGTCACGCTTCTCGTGCGTCACGACGAAGACCGGCGTGTGGAACGGCGCCTCCTCCGGCCACGCCTGCTCGCCGAGGTCGAACATGCGCTTGCCCATGACGCTCGCGCCGGTGCGCTCGAACGTCTCCCGCACGATCTCGTTGTCGCGCCCCTCCTCGCCGCCCTCGCCGAGCTTCAGGTTCTCCCGGAAGAACCGCTGCGGGAAGATCCACTGCTGCAGTTCAATCCACTGCGCCATCCAGCGCTGCACGTCCGGGTCGGACCTGCGCTCCTCGGGCGCGATGAAGCCCTCCATGGACTCGGGCGCGATGAACCCGTCCAGCGACATCGACACGCTGAAGAACACCTTCCCGGCCATCAGCCCTCCGCTCCCTTCCGAACGATCCCGGTGACGTAGGCAGCCAGCTTGCTCAGGGTCTGCTGGCCGCCCTCGATCGCGTGGAACTTCTCGACCGCCTCGTCGCGCAGCTCCTTGGTGGGGAACACCGTGCGCATCTCGAGCCGGGTCGCCGCGCCGTCGGCCGCGAACGTGAGGACCGACTCGAAGGCGTTCGGGTCGCCGCGGGACTCACCGTGCAGCAGCGCGATCCGCTCCGGCGGGACGATCTCGGTCCAGGAGATCCACTCCTGGTAGTCCGTCCCGTCCGGTCCGTGCATCACGAAGTCCCACGCCCCGCCGACGCGGAACTCGAAGGACCGCGTGGTGGTGGTGAACCCCTCCGGCCCCCACCACCGCGACAGGTGCCGCACCTCGGTGAACGCCTCGAACACCAGCTCCCGTGGGGCGTCGATGACCCGAGAGATCACGATCTCGCGGTCGGCCATCGCGGACTGCGCCGGCGCTCCTCGTCCCGTCGCGCTCATCAGCTACTCCTCCTGCCTTGCCTGCTTGAGGTCCTGCACGTACGCGTCCAGCCGGTCGAAGCTCTCGTTCCAGAACCGCTCGAACCCGCGAGTCCACTCGTGGACCGGTCGCAGCTCGCGGGCGTCAAGGCAGTACAGGCGCTGCTTGCCTGCCTTGCGGTCCCGCACCAGCCCGACCTCCCGGAGCACCCGCAGGTGTTTGGACGCCCCCGGCTGGGTCATCCCCAGCTCCTGGGCCAACTCGGTCACCGGCCGCTCACCCGCCCGCAGCAGTACGAGGATCTCCCGGCGCTGCGGCTCGGCGATCGCGTTGAAGACGTCCGACGTCGTCGCTGCTCGTGCCATGGCGCAATCATATGCCCATATCGGCATGAGTCAAGCCCCGAGGAGTCAGATGACGATCGTGACCCTTGTCAGAGGCTGCGGAGACGCCCATCCCGGAGACGGCACGCGCGACGGCGGCGGGCAGGGAGGGCGATGGGTGAGCATCACGCCAACGGCTGGCGGGTGAGCCGCCACCGGCTGGTGGCCGACTCCACGGTCGGCGTCATCGCCAACCCGATGCGGGCCGTGCCATCCGGTGGCTCGCGAGCGCGTCCGCGTTCCCCAACGCCGAGAACGCCAGCATGGTGGGTCCGGCTGACGGCCGCCGCCGGAGCGCTCGGCGTGTCGGAACCCGGCTACGCCTCCGCCCCACCGCCCCCCATCATGAAGCCGGCGGGGTCGAGCCCGAGCCGCCGCACGGCGGTCTCCCAGCGCTGCTCCATCCCGACCTCGAAGACCAGGTCGCCCGCGAGCGGCATCGGCACCCAGGCGCCCGCCGCCACCTCCCGCTCGACCTGCAGCGGCGCCCAGCCGGCGTAGCCGAGCAGCAGCAGGTACGGCGCCGGCTCCCGCGCGCGCACCAGCGCCTCGAGCAGCTCGCGCGAGCCGCCCAGCGCCACGCCGCCGCCGAGCGCGACCGCGCCCTCCTCGGGCGCCGACGGGCCGGGCCGGAACAGTATCCAGAGCCGCTCCGGCTGCACCGGCCCGCCCACCAGGACCGCGTCGTCCGCGCGGCCGGCCGCGGCCGCCTCGGCGTGCAGCCGCGCGTCCACGCTCGCCAGCACCTCGCCGACCGTCACCGTGCCCGGGCGGTTCACCACGAAGCCGAGCGCGCCCTCGCCGTGGTGCTCGGCCATGAGCACCAGCGAGCCGGCGAAGTTCGGGTCCTTCAGGAGGGGCGCCGCCACCAGGAAGCCCGGGGCGAGTCCCGAGGGAGCGTGCTCTTGCATGAACGACCTCCGCGGGCGCTGCGACCCGATGCTCGATATCTCGCGCGGCCGGAGGCGGAGCGCAACCGTGGATGGCCGGCCGAGCGCCATCTCTTCTGGCGACGGGCGCCGTCCACATCCTCGGGGGGTGCCAAAGGTACGTCAGGGTACGAAGCTGGCGGTGACGGTCTGGGCGGTGCCGGACTCCGAGATGGCGGTGAGCCGGGCGTAGTAGTTCGCGCCCGCGAAGAGGATGCCCGCCGGGACCCTGAGCTCGGTCGAGGGGGTCGTGAAGCGCGCCACGGTCAGCGAGAACGGCGAGCCGCCGTCGATGACCCGGTGAAGCGTAATCCGGTAGAGCACGGCCGTCCCGATCGACGGCGGCGACCAGGAGATCGACGGCGTGGTGCCGAGGTCGCGCTGGATTCTCACGCCGACGTCGAGCCCGGAGACGCGCACTGCCCAGGGCGGCGATACGGCGGGTCGCACCAGGATCCGCCCTGCGGTGGGGGAGCCGAGCCACACGTTGACGGTGGCGTCCGTGTAGATGCGCTCGGACGATGGGGGCGCGAGCGCCACCTCCACGTCGGCGCTCATGCTGGCGCTGGCCACCTCCGCGAAGAAGTCGGGGTAGGGGCGTCCATAGGTGAATGGGCCAATCGGCAGCGTGCCGCTGCCCGGCCCGGAGACCGGCACCTCGAGCACGGTCATGTCGGGGAGGAGGCCGTGCGGCTGCGCGGAGACCACCAGCGCGCGCGACCGGAGCTGTCCTCCCCCGGGTCCCATCTCGCCGAGCAGCGCCTCCATCTCGCCGAACGCCCAGTCCACCTCCAGCGTCCGCGTGCTCTCGATGGGGCCGAGCGCGATCGGAACGATCTGCCCGACGCCGTCCGCCACCGTGAACGTCTCGGGGAGCGTGCCCGAGCGCACCGCGGCGAGGTACGGCACCGGTCCGTCGACCCGCCCGAGCTGGACCACCTGAACGCGATCCCCGACGGCTCCGTCGAAGAGCGGCACACCGTTGGGCCAGCCGTCCCACGGGAGGATGCTGGCCTCGGTGGCACCCGCGGGCACGCCCGGCTCCCAGAGCTCCACGCCATCGCCGAGGTTCGAGGAGACCACCTGGAAGCGGTCCTCCGGGTACCAGCCGACCTGCCACGGCGCGAGCCCGGTGGCCTGGAGCTCGATCCGGGTGGGGAGCGTGCTCCTCGCCGCGCCCGGGCGACCCGCATGGTCGTACGAGTCGTCGAACACGTTCCCCGAGATCTCGGTGAAGGAGGGCACCGTCGTGGATCCCGGGAGCTTCTGCTCCACCAGACAGGTCCCCACCGGCACGCCCGGGATCTCCACCACCCCCGGCGCGGCGAGGCTCCCAGGGTACGCCTGGTAGCTGCCGTCGGCGCCGAGCACGAGCGCACGGAACGTGCTCTGGCCGAGCGCGGCCCGCGGCACGGCCACCACGTTGCCCGCATCGTCCATGTACCGGTCGACGGCGGTGACGGTGACGGTCCGCAGGCAGGCCCCGCCGCTGCAGGTGGCGCCCTCGCCGCAAGCGGTGCCGTCCGGTCGCGGCGCCGTCGCGACGCAGGCGGGGCCGCTCGCTTCGCAGCGGACTTCGCCCACGCTGCAGGCGCTCGACGGCGTGCAGGCGGCGCCGGCGACGCAGGGCGGGGGCCCACCGCCGCCACCCCCACCGCAGGCAGAGAGCGCGAGGCAGGCGGCGAGCAGGGCGGGGTGCGGGATCCGCATCGGGTTCGCTCCGGGTGCTGGGGGAGTGGCCGGCACGGTAGCACTCGGCGTGTAACCCGTCGAATCGGGAGGCGCGGCGGTCGGGAGGCGCGATTCCCTGCGGCGCAGGAGCGCGGCATCCGCCACGCGGGGGCACCGTCACCGTGCGTCGGCCGACCCGCGGGCCGCGGCGCCGCTCACTCCGCGCCGCCGGCCGGAGCCCATCCCCGCTCGTCGGCGAGCGCGTCATCGAGGAGCCTCCGCACCTTGCGCGCGTCGCGCGGGTCGACGCCGGCGCGCACGGTCTTCACGCGCAGCGGCGCGCTGCTCTGCCGGTCCACCCAGGTGAGCTCGAGCACCGTCTCGTCCTTGGCGAAGAAGCCGCGGTCGGCGACACGGAGCTCGGGCGGCGGCGCGAGGATCAGCTCGGTGGGGGAACCCGCCTCCGCCTCCCCGGCCTCCGGCTGGTCGGCGGGGAAGGCGTCCCAGGGCAGCGGCGCGCCCGCGTCCGGCGGCGGGACCGGCGCCCAGTACGGCGCGCCCGCCGGCTCCGTACAGACGGGGCCGAGGTCGAAGCCGTACCAGAAGTCGATCCAGACGAACCCGTGCAGGTGGTCGTGCGGAACCGGTCCGAGCCACGGCGCGCGAGCCGGCACGGGTCGGGGGGCCGGGCGGACCGGCAGCTGGCCCGGAGATGGGCGCGGCAGGTTCGGCCGCGCCGCGCCGGCGCGGACCGCTCCGGCGGCGCCGTGGGCGACGCCGCGAGCAGCCAGGCCGGGGGCGCCACGGGCAGCCGCGGCGCCGCGACCCGCCGAGGCGGCGCGCCCGGCACCCCGGGCCGGGCCGCCGCCACCACCGCCGCCCTTGCCCTTCGAGGCCACCACCATGACCACCACCGCGGCGACGACCACCACCGCGCCCACCACCATGCCCGCCACCGCCGCGCGCTGGTCGGACCGGCGGGAGGGGGTGCGCGTCACGCCCTGCGCCCGCACCACCAGGAGCGCGTCGCCGTCGGGATCCTGCCGCCCGGCCACGGCCGCCTCGAGCGCGGCGCGCGCCTCGGCGGTGGCCCGGGCCGACTCCTCCGGCGAGACCGTCCGCCCGCTCTCGATCCAGAGCTCGAGCTGCGGCTCCGCGCGCCCCTCCCTGACCGGCACCTCCTCGCGGATGGCGCTGGCCGGGACCCGCACGGTGGTGCAGCCGAAGGCGAGGAGGACGACGAGGCTCGTCCACCAGAGCCCCGCTCGCGCGCGCCGGTCTTCCGTTCCGCTGGTCATGGTCCAGCCCCCGCGTCCGCCCGGTGCACGGCTCGAACCAGCCCGGACCATACCGCTCGCGGCCAGGGCTTGCGCATGCGGTCGCCCCCGCGCGGGCGAGGGAAGCGTGGCGGGCGTGCGTCGGTGTGGTCACGCCGCCACGCCGGGCGTTCCCCCGCCTCCCTGTCTCCCCGGAGGGATGACTCCATCGGAGTCCTGGCGAAGTACGAACGGTCGTTCTATTTTGCGCGGCATGGGGAAGGGCGATCAGACGCGCGACGCGATCCTGGAGCGGGCCGTCCGCCTCGCCAGCCAGGTGGGGCTCGAGGGGCTCACCATCGGCCGGCTGGCCGGCGCGCTGGACCTCTCCAAGAGCGGGCTCTTCGCGCACTTCGCCTCCAAGGAGACGCTGCAGGTCCAGACGCTGGAGCGGGCCGCCGAGCGCTTCGTCGAGGTGGTGCTCCGGCCGGCGCTGGCGGAGCCGCGGGGAGAGCCGCGGCTGCGAGCGCTCTTCGAGCGGTGGCTGCGCTGGCCGCAGGAGGTGTCGCAGCCGGGCGGGTGCATCTTCGTCCAGGCGGCGGTGGAGCTGGACGATCGCCCCGGGCCGGCTCGCGACCGGCTGGTGGCGCTGCAGGCGGCGTGGCTCTCCACCCTCGCGACCGCGGTGAAGGGCGCCCGCACCGAGGGCCACTTCCGGCGGGACGTGGACCCGGAGCAGGTGGCCTTCGAGCTCTACGGCATCATGCTGTCGACCCACCACGCCGCGCGCCTGCTGCGCGACCCGAAGGCCGAGGCGCGGGCGCGCCGCGCCTTCGATCGGCTCCTCATCGCCTGCCGCCCCGGCGCCTGAGCCGACGCCACCCGCCGTACGGACAAGCAGAAGGAGACGATCATGGTCAGCTCAGAGAAAAGCACGAACGTTCGTTTATTTGCCCTCCGGTCGAGCATGACGGTCCTGTCGGCGATCTCGACCGGCCTCGCGGCCCGGGCCGGCGAGCGGCTGTTCCTGTCCCCGCCGCATCACCCGGCCCCGGCGCGCGAGCGGGCCGCCCTGGCGGACGTGGAGCGGCTCGCGTTCCCGGGGCGCGGCGGGATCCTGCGCGGCTGGCGGATGGGGGCGGGCCCGGCGGTGCTCCTGGTGCACGGCTGGGGCGGCCGGAGCGGGCAGCTCGCCCCCCTGGGCCGGGCGCTGGCGGAGGCGGGCCTCGCCGCGGTGGCCTTCGACGGCCCGGCGCACGGGGCGTCGGACGGCCGGATCGCCTCGGTGTCGAGCTTCGCCGACGCCGTCGGCGAGGTGGCCGGGCGCGTGGGGGCGGTGGCGGCGGTGGGCCACTCGATGGGCGGGGCCGCGGTGACCCTCGCCCTCGCCCGCGGCCTGCCGCTCGGCGCGGTGGTGACGATGGGCATGCCGCGGGCGCCCGCCGCCTGGTTCGAGCAGTTCTCGGCGGCGCTCGCGCTCGGGCCCCGGTTGCGCGAGGCCGTGCGCGAGCGGCTGGAGCGGCGGGTCGGCGCGCGGATGGCCGACCTCGACCTGCCGCGGCTCGCGCCGGTCCGGACCGACGTCCCGCTGCTGGTGGTGCACGACCGCGGCGACCGCGAGGTGCCGTTCGAGGACGGAGCGGCCATCGCGGAGGCCTGGCCCGGCGCGCGCCTCCACGCGACCGACGGCCTCGGCCACCGCCGCATCCTGCGCGACGGCGCCGTCGTCGAGGCGGTGGTCGCCTTCCTCGCCGGCGCGCTGCCGCGCTGCGAGACCTGCGGGCGGCTGGCGGCGCGGCCCGGCCGCTCGCCGCGGTGCGACGGGTGCCAGATGGCGAGCGAGCTGTGGGACCGGGACGGGCGCGGGGCCAGCGCGGTGGAGGGCGCGTGAGGGGCGGGCCCGCCGGTCAGCCCCCGCCCAGCGGCGCCCGCAGGATCGCCTCGTACCGCGGCCCCTTCGCGGAGAGGTGCGACTCGAAGAGCACCACCTCGGTCGCGCGCCAGGCGAAGCCGTCCTCCTGGGCGCGGGCGGCCAGCGCGCCGCCCAGGCCGGGCGCGCCGCGCTGATCCCGAGCGCGCCCGAGCGTGAGGTGGGGCGAGAAGGGGCGGGCCTCGGGAGGGAAGCCGAGCGGTGCGAGCCGGCGGCCGAGGTCGTCCACCATCGCGGCGAGCGCCGGCACGTCGCCCGCCATGCCGAGCCAGACCACCCGCGGACGGCGCGCATTCGGGAACCCGCCGGCGCCGGTCACCTCGAGCGTGAGCGGGCGCGAGCCGGCCGCGGCCGCCTCGAGCGCTGCGGCCAGGACGGGCACCCGCTCCTCCGGGACGCCGCCCAGGAACTGCAGCGTGAGGTGGAGGTTCTCGGGCGCGACCCAGCGGACGTCGGCCTCGGCGCGCCCGGCGGCGCGGCGGAGCTCGGCGGCCGCGCGCACGATGCGGCGCCGGACCGCGTCGGGCGGCTCGAGGGCCACGAAGAGGCGGCGGTTCCCCACGGCCGGAGGTCTACTCCAGCGGGCGCCGCGGCGCGACTTTCGAGAGTGACTGCGTGGCCGGTGAGGAGCGGTCGGCGTTCGGCGCGAGTCGTGACCGGAGAGGAGCGGCCGGGCACATTTCGCTTACGCGAAAAGTGCCTCGGCCGGGGATCGGATGCCGGTCACTCCACCGTCACGCTCTTGGCGAGGTTCCGCGGCTGGTCCACGTCGGTCCCCTTCAGATCGGCCACGTGGTAGGCGAGGAACTGGAGCGGGATGATCGAGAGCAGCGGGGAGAGCAAGGGCGACGCGGGCGGGACGGTGATCGCCACCTCGGCCAGGCTGGCCGCGTGGGTGTCACCCTCGGTCACCACGGCGATGACGTGGCCGCCGCGGGCGCGCACCTCCTCGATGTTGCCGAGCGTCTTCTCGTAGGCCGGCTCGCGGGTGGCCAGGACCACCACCGGCAGGTCCTCGTCGATGAGCGCGATGGGGCCGTGCTTCATCTCGCCGGCGGCGTAGCCCTCGGCGTGGATGTACGAGATCTCCTTCAGCTTGAGCGCGCCCTCGAGCGCCACCGGGAACTGGCTGCCGCGGCCGAGGAAGAGGACGTCCCGCGCGGCGGCGCAGCGCTTCGCCACCGGCATGAGCGCCGCCTCCTGGCGGATCATCTGCTCCATCCAGGAGGGGACCCGGCGCAGCTCCTCGAGCAGCTCGCGCCCCTGCTCGGCGGAGAGCGTGCCGCGCAGCCGGCCCAGGCGGACCGCGAGCAGGAAGAGCCCGGCCAGCTGGGTGGTGAAGGCCTTGGTGGAGGCGACGCCAATCTCGGGGCCGGCGTGGGTGAAGAGGGTGCCGCCGTCGCACTCGCGGGTCATGGCGGAGCCGACCACGTTGCAGATGGCGTACGCCTTGGCGCCGCGCGCCTTCGCCTCCCGCACCGCCGCGAGCGTGTCGGCGGTCTCGCCCGACTGCGAGATGGCGAGGCACATCACGCGCTCGGACACGAGCGGGTCGCGGTAGCGGAACTCGCTCGCGAGCTCCACCTCCACCGGGACGCGGGCCAGCGCCTCGATCATCTGACGGCCGGCGAGGCCGGCGTGCCAGGAGGTGCCGCAGGCCACGATGACGATCCGCTCGAGCGAGCGGGCGTAGTCCTCGGGCAGCTCGATCCCGTCGAGCGTGACGTCGCCCTGCTCGACCGAGGCGCGGCCGCGGATGGTGTCCGCCACCGCCCGCGGCTGCTCGACGATCTCCTTGTGCATGAAGTGCTTGTGGCCGTCCTTCTCGGCGGCCACCGCGCTCCACTCGATGCGGCGCGGCTTGCGGTCGAGCGGCTCGCCGTCGCGCCCGTAGAGCGCGATCCCGGCCGGCGTCAGCACCGCCAGCTCGCCCTCCTCGAGGTAGACCACGTCGCGGGTGTGCTCGAGGATGGCGGGCACGTCGGAGGCGAGGAAGCTCTCGCCCTGCCCGAACCCGACCACCAGCGGCGAGGCGTTCTTGGCGGCGACGATCTCCTCGGGACGCTTCGCCGAGACCACCGCGATGGCGTAGGTGCCCTTCACCTGGGCGAGCGCGGCCCGGACCGCGTCGCGCAGGTCGCGGGCGCCGCCGTCGAGCGCCTCGGCGATGAGGTGCGCGAAGATCTCGGTGTCGGTCTCGGAGCTGAAGCGGTGGCCGCGGCCGCCCAGCGCGCTCTTCAGCTCGAGGTGGTTCTCGATGATCCCGTTGTGGACCACCGCCACGCCGCCGTACGAGTGCGGGTGCGCGTTCTCGTCGGAGGGGCGCCCGTGCGTGGCCCAGCGGGTGTGGCCGATCCCGGTGCAGCCGGCGAGCGGCGCCTCGGCGAGCAGGTTGACCAGGTTCTGCAGCTTCCCCTTGGCGCGCTTCACCAGGAGCCCGGTCGGGCCGACCACGGCCACGCCGGCCGAGTCGTAGCCGCGGTACTCGAGCTTCCGGAGCCCGCCGACGATCAGATCAACGCACTGCCTGGGTCCGACGTAACCGACGATTCCGCACATTTGGCCGCCTTCAATACCACGAGGTCGCTGGACCCGCCCGCTACCCGGCCCTGGAGCCCGCCGGGCGGGCCCTCGGTGTGGGCGGCGGAGCGGAGGCCGCCCCCTTCATCTGCTTCTCGGCCTGCCGCCTGGCCACCCAGCCCTCCTTGGTGACCTGCTTGGCGCGCCCCAGCGCGAGCGCGCCGGGCGGGACCGGATCGGTCAGCGTCGACCCGGCCGCGACGTAGGCGCCGTCGCCGATCTCGATGGGGGCGACCAGGATGGAGTCCGAGCCGATGAACGCGTCCGCGCCGATGCGGGTGGGGTGCTTCTTCTCGCCGTCGTAGTTGCAGGTGATGGTGCCGGCGCCGATGTTGGCGCGCTCGCCCACCTCGGCGTCGCCGAGGTAGGCGAGGTGGTTCGCCTTGGCGCCCCGCCCGATGCGGGACTTCTTCACCTCGACGAAGTTCCCGATGTGCGCCTCCGGGCCGATCTCCGCGCCGGGGCGGAGCCGCGAGAACGGGCCCACGATCGCCCCGGGGCCGATGGTCGAGGCCTCGGCCACCGTGTAGGGGTTCACGGTCGCGTCCTCGCCCACGATCACGTCGGTGAGGATGGCGCCCGCGCCGAGCCGGGCTCGCGCGCCGATCCGGGTCCGCCCGCGCAGCCGGACGTAGGGCTCGATGACCACGTCGCGGCCGATCTCGACCCCCTCGTCGCAGTCGAAGCGGGCGGGATCCTCGAGGGTGACCCCGGACTTCATGAGCTCGTCGGCGAGCCGCGCCGCCAGCACCCGCCCGGCGCGGGCCAGCTGGGCCCGATCGTTCACGCCGGCGGCCTCCTCGGCCGGGACCGTCACCGCCGCCACCCCGCCCCTGGCGGCTGCCATGGCCACGAGGTCGGTCAGGTAGAACTCGCGCTGCGCGTTCGAGGCGCCCACCCGCGCGAGCGCCTTCCACAGGAAGGCCGCGTCGGCGCAGTAGAGGCCGGCGTTCACCTCGCGCAGCGCGCGCTCGGCCTCGGTCGCGTCCTTCTCCTCGGCGATCCGGGCCGGCCGGCCGCGCGGGTCGCGCACCACCCGCCCGTAGCCGTGCGGGTGGTCGAGCGTCATGGCCGCGAGGGCCAGCGGCACGCGGGCCCTGGCGCGGGCCGCCACCACCTTCTGGAGCGTGGCGGTCCGGAGCAGCGGCGTGTCGCCGGAGAGGATCAGCACCGGCCCGGAGTGCCCGCGGAGCGCGCTCCGGGCGGAGCGCACCGCGTGCGCGGTCCCGAGCTGCTCGGCCTGCACGGCGAACCGCAGCGGGGCCTCCGGCAGCGCCGCCGAGAGCGCCGCCTCCACCGCCTCGGCCTGGTGCCCGACCACCACCACCACCGGGCTCGCCCCCAGGTCCAGGGCGCGCCGCACGGGGTAGTAGGCGAGGGGCCGTCCCGCGACCTCGTGGAGGACCTTGGCGCGGTGGGACTTCATGCGGGTGCCCTTGCCGGCGGCGAGGACGATGGCGGCGAGCGGAGACCGGGTGCGTGGCATGGTGCGGGAGGCTAGGCGCGGGCCGCCCTGGATATCAAGCCTGCGCACGCGCGACGCGCGAGGCCGCCGGCGGGGCGCGCCGGTGGGGCGCGCGCCCGGGCGTGGTAGAGCACGGGCATGCCGCTCGTGCTGGCGCTCCTCCTCTCCGCCACCGCCGCCTCGCCGCGCGGCGCGGTGGCGACGGCGCACCCGCTCGCCAGCGAGGCGGCGGCCCGCGTGCTCCGCGAGGGCGGCAACGCGATCGACGCCGCGGTGGCGGCGGCCTTCGCGCTCGCGGTGGTGGAGCCGCAGTCGTCCGGCCTCGGCGGCGGCGGGTTCGCGCTGGTCCGCCTCGCGCGCGAGGGCCGGGTGGTGGCCCTCGACTTCCGCGAGGTGGCGCCGGCCGGCGCAACCCCGGACATGTTCGCCGCCGAGGCCGGTGGGGAAGCGGGCGGCCCGCGGCCCTCGCTCGACGGCGGCCTGGCCGTGGCGGTCCCCGGCGCGGTGAAGGGGTACGCCGAGCTGGCCCGGCGCTTCGGGACCTGGCCGCTCCGGCGGCTGGCGGAGCCCGCCGCCCGCCTGGCCGAGCGCGGCTTCGGCGTCGACGGCCGGTACGCCCGGGCCGCGGCGCACCGCCGGGCCTGCCTGGCCGCGCGGCCCGCGGCGGCGCGCCTGTTCCTCGCCCGCGGCGAGGGCGGCGCGGTGACGGCGCCGGCCCCCGGCTGGCGCCTGGTCCAGCCCGAGCTGGCGCGCACGCTCCGCGCCATCGGGCGCGACCCGGAGGCGTTCTACCGCGGGGCGCTGGCGGCCCGGATCGCGGCGGCCGCTCGCGCCGATGGCGGCGTGCTCGCGGCGGCGGACCTCGCCGCCTACCGGGTGCGTGAGCGCGCGCCGCTCGAGGGGCGCTACCGCGGGCGGCGGGTGGTCACCATGCCGCTGCCCTCCGCCGGCGGCGCCATCGTGATCGCGCTGCTCCAGGCGCTCGAGCACGAGGACCCGCGCGCCGGCGGGCGGTACCGCCCCGAGCGCTTCCTGCACGCCATGGCCGAGCTCGAGAAGCGGCTCTACGCCCGGCGCGGGGGCCTGGGCGATCCAGCCTTCTCGCCGGGGGCGGCCGCGGCGGTCGCGGAGCTGGTCTCGCCGGCCTTCGCCGCGCGGCTCGCGGCCGAGGTGGGCGAGCGGGCCGCCGAGGTGCCCGGGCCGCCGCCGCCCCGCGAGTCGAGCCAGACCACGCACCTGTCGGTCATCGACGGCGCCGGCAACGCGGTGGCCCTCACCACCACGGTCAACTACTCCTTCGGCTCGTGCGTGGTGGTGCCCGGCACCGGCGTCCTGCTCAACGACGAGATGGACGACTTCGACGCGGCGCCCGGCCGCCGCCAACGTCTTCGGCGCGGTGGGCGTCGGCCCGAACGCGCCCGCGCCGGGGAAGATCCCGCTCTCGTCCATGGCGCCCACCCTGGTGTTCGCGCCGGACGGCGCGCTGTGGCTGGCGGTGGGGCGCCGCGGGGGGACGCACCATCCCCACCACGGTGGCCCAGGTGATCTCGCACGTGGTGGACGACGGCATGACGCTCTCGCGAGGCGCTGGCCACGCCGCGGCTTCACCACCAGTGGCGGCCCGACGCGCTGCAGGTGGAGCCGGGCGGCCTCGAGGCCGAGACCGCCCGCGCCCTCGAGGCCCGCGGTCACCGGCTGCTCTTCCGCGAGGGGCCCTGGGCCAACCCGCAGGCCGTGCAGGTGACGCCCGGGGGGCTGCGCGAGGCGGCCAGCGACCCAGGCGGCGAGGGCGCGCCGGCGGTGCCCTGAACGGCAGCGCGCCCGCGCGGAAGGCCGCGCCGCGCGCGGATCGCGCCCGGCCCCACCGCGCGCGGCCCGGCGCCGCGTTAGGATCCGCCGGTGTTCGACGCCCTGCTCCACGGTCGCGCCCTCCCGGCGCGCGCGCTCGCCGACCTGCGCTTCTTCGGCGTGGAGGGCGCGCTCGTGCCCGCCGACGACGCCGCGGCGCCGGCCACGCCGGCCGCGCTGCGGCGCGCCTGGGACGGCGGTCGGCGGCTCTCGGTGCGGCGGCTGCGGCGCGGCGGCCTCGCCGCCTGGGCCGCCGTCGGCATCCCGCCCGGCGCCATCCCGCTCCGCGGGCTCGAGGCGCTCCTGGCGGAGCTGCCCGAGGCCCTCGGGCGGCCCGAGGTCGCGGCGCTCGGGCCGGTCGGGCTCGTCGAGGGGGGCGAGCGCGAGGAGCGGGTGCTGGCGCGCCAGCTCGAGCTGGCGCGGGAGCTCAGGCGTCCGGTGCTGGCGCTCGCGCCCTGGCGCGGGCGGGAGCGGATCACCCGCCGGCTCCTCGGCGTGCTGCGCGAGTCGGAGCTCGAGCCGGGGCGGGTCCTGGTGGCCGGGGCCGACGCACGGACGGTGAAGCTCATCCGCGCCTGCGATCACCTGGCCGGGCTGCTCGCTCTCCCCGGGCGGCGGCGGCCCCGCGAGCGGGATCGACGCGGCGGTCCGGCTGGTGGCGTCGCTCGGGCCGGAGGGGCTCGCGCTCTGCTCCGAGGCCGGCCTCGGGCGGCGGTGACCTCCTCGCGCTGCCGCGGGCGGCCGACCGGATGGCGAAGGCCGGGCTCGGCCCGGCGGTCATCCGCCGCGTGTGCGGCGCGAACGCGCTCCGGTTCCTGGGCGTCGATCCGGCGGGGCTGCAGGTTCGCGCGGTCCAGTGGCCGCTCCGCCCGCCCATCTTCTCGATGAGCTCGACGGCCCCGATCGACATCCCCTTCTCGTACCGCTTCAGCATGTCGTAGACGGTCAGGCAGGCCGCCGACACCGCGGTGAGCGCCTCCATCTCGACGCCGGTCCGGTCCACCGTCCGCACCGTGGCGGTCACCGCCACGCCGTCCGGGCGGGGCTCGGCCAGGACCTCCACGCCGGACAGCGCGATGGGGTGGCAGAGCGGGACCAGGTCGGGCGTGCGCTTCGCCGCCATGATGCCGGCGAGCCGCGCCGCGGCGAGCACGTCGCCCTTCTCCACCTCGCCGCGCCGGATGCGCCGGACCGTGGCGGGCGACATCGACACGAAGCCGCGGGCGACCGCGACGCGCTCGGTCTTCGGCTTCGCCCCGACGTCGATCATCTTCATGAGGGCGGCTCAGTCCCAGATCTCGGTGGCGTGCTCGCCCAGCCAGCGCTCCGCGTCGATGGCGGCGACGCAGCCGGTGCCGGCCGCGCGTGATGGCCTGGCGGTAGCTCGGGTCCGCGACGTCGCCGGCGGCGAACACGCCCGGCACGCTGGTGGCGGTGGTGGGCGCGCTTCACCTCGATGTAGCCGACCTCGTTCATGGCGAGCTGGCCGCGGAAGATCTCCGTGTTCGGCTCGTGGCCGATGCCCATGAAGACGCCCTTGAGCGGCAGCTCCCGTCCGAGCCGTCCCGGTCGTGCTCTTGAGGCGAACGCCGGTGACGGCCTTGCCGTCGCCCAGGATCTCCTCGACGACCGTCCGAGAGCGACCAGCTCGATCTTCGGGTTGCGCGGGCGCCGGTCCTGCATGATCTTCGAGGCGCGCAGCTCGTCGCGCCGGTGGATCAGGTGACCTTGGTCGCGAACTTGGTCAGGAAGGTCGCCTCCTCCACCGCGGTGTCGCCGCCGCCGACCACCGCCAGCTCGACCCCGCGGAAGAAGAAGCCGTCGCAGGTGGCGCAGGCGGAGACGCCGCGCCCCTGGATACGCCTTCTCGCGCGGGGATGCCGAGCCACTTGGCCGAGGCGCCGGTGGCGACGATCACCGCGTCGGCGGTGAACGAGGCGATCGTCCTGCCAGAGCTGGAACGGGCGCTTCGAGAAGTCGACCCGGGTGACGTCGCTCTGCTCGAAGCGGGTGCCGAAGCGCTCGGCCTGCTTCCGCAGCTTCTCCATCAGCTCCGGGCCCAGGATGCCCTCGGGGAAGCCGGGGAAGTTCTCGACCTCGGTCGTGATGGTGAGCTGCCCGCCCGGCTGCATGCCCTCGAAGAGCAGCGGCTTCAGGCTGGCGCGCGCGGCGTAGAGCGCGGCGGTGTAGCCGGCCGGGCCGCAGCCGATGATGACGAGCCTCTCGTGCTGAGCCATGTGCGAAGGTCCCCTGGGAAGACGAAAATCGGCTGTTTGTTTACCTGCTCGGAGCCCCACTGTCATGGGAAGGTTCGCGGCGCTCGCCCGGCGCGCCGCACGCGGGTCGGGGGGAGCCACGTCACGGGAAATTCCATTGACCCATCCGGTGTTTTGGATGAACCTCGCCCGTCCCGAGCCGCACCGCCGTCCGACCTGTCGTGGCGTCGCGCCGGCCCGCTCAATCTCTCCGTGGAGCCCCATGTCACTCCGTAATGTCGTGATCGGCGCGGTCGCCGCGCTCGCCGCCGCCTGCCAGTCCCCGCGCCCGGCGCAGCAGGCCGCGGCGCAGCCGAAGGAGAACCCCTCCGCGCCGGTCGCCAAGATCGGCGGCCAGGTCATCACCGCCGGCGAGCTCGACGAGCTGGTCAAGGGCGACCTGAAGAAGCTCGAGCAGCAGTACCAGGAGCAGCAGTACCAGCTGCGCCGCCAGGGGCTCGAGTCGATGATCCGCCGCAAGGTGTTCGAGGCCAAGGCGAAGGCCCAGAACGTCACGCCCGGACGAGCTCGGTGAACAAGGAGGTCGTCGCGAAGATCGCCGAGCCGACCGACGCCGAGGTCCGCGCGCTCTACGACGCCGCCAAGGCGGGCGGCCAGCAGCTCCCGCCCCTCGAGCAGGTGAAGCCGGACATCGTCCGCTACGTGAAGAACCAGAAGGCCCAGGGCGAGCTCGCGGCCTACTACGACCAGCTCAAGAAGGACGCGAACGTCGAGGTGCTGCTGCCCGCCTACGCGCCGCCCAAGGTGGCGGTCGAGGCGACCGGGCCGTCGAAGGGCCCGCAGGACGCGCCGGTCACCATCGTCGAGTTCTCCGACTACCAGTGCCCGTTCTGCGTCCGCGCCGAGCCCACCGTGAAGGAGGTGCTGGCGGCCTACCCGGGCAAGGTCCGCCTGGTGCACCGCGACTACCCGCTGCCCTCGCACGGCCTCGCCCCCAAGGCGGCCGAGGCGGCCCACTGCGCCGGCGACCAGCAGAAGTACTGGGAGATGCACGACCGGCTCTTCGCCGCGAACGGCAAGCTGGAGGTCGCCGAGCTCAAGAGCTACGCCAAGGAGGTCGGCGTCGATCCGGCGAAGTTCGACAAGTGCCTCGACTCCGGCGAGAAGGCCACCCTGGTCGCCTTCCACCAGAAGGCCGGCGAGGCGGCGGGCGTGACCGGCACGCCGGCGTTCTTCGTGAACGGCCGGCTCATCTCGGGCGCCCAGCCCCTCGACGCGTTCAAGGCCGTCATCGATCAGGAGCTGAAGGGCGGGGCGAAGCAGTAGCCCTGAAGCTCGACTGGCGTCTCCGGCGGCCGCGTCCTAGATCGAGGGCGCGGCCGTCGTGCCGTTCGGAGGATCAAGGTGGGCGCATACGGACAGGGCCAGGGCGCGTCGCTCGGGGCGCGCAGGAAGACGCGGCAGATCCGGGTCGGGAACGTGCCCATCGGCGGCGACGCGCCCGTCGCGGTCCAGTCGATGACCACCACCCAGACCGCCGACGCCGCGGCCACGCTGGCCCAGGTGCGGGCGCTCGCGCGAGGCCGGCGCCGACATCGTCCGCCTGGCCGTCCCGGACCACGACGCCGCCGCGGCGCTGCCGGAGATCGTCCGCGCCACCCCGGTGCCGCTGGTGGCCGACATCCACTTCGACTACCGGCTGGCCCTGGCCGCGCTCGAGGCCGGCATCGCACGGCATCCGCCTCAACCCCGGCAACATCGGCGCCCGCGAGCGGGTGCGCGAGGTGGTCCGGGCCGCCCGGCGAGCGGAGCGTGCCGATCCGCGTCGGCGTGAACGCCGGCTCGCTCGAGAAGGACATCGTGGAGAAGCACGGCTGGCCCACCGCCCTCGGGCATGGTGGAGAGCGCCGAGCGCCACATCCGCTTCCTGGAGGACGAGGGCTACCGGGAGATCAAGGTCTCGCTCAAGGCGCACGACATCGCCATGACCGTCGAGGCCAACCGGCTCTTCTCGGAGCGGTTCGAGTACCCGCTCCACCTCGGGATCACCGAGGCCGGGACGCTCCTCGCCGGCACCGTCAAGAGCGCGGCCGGGCTCGGCATCCTGCTCGCCGCGGGCATCGGCGACACCATCCGCGTCTCGCTCACCGCCGACCCGGTGGAGGAGGTGCGGGTGGCGCGCCTGCTGCTCGACCTCGCTCGGGCTCAAGTTCGGCGGCGCGACGCTCATCTCCTGCCCCACCTGCGGCCGCTGCTCGGTCGACATGATCCCCATCGCCGAGCGCGTGGAGAAGCGGCTGGCGCACGCTGAAGGGCGACGTGCAGGTGGCGGTGATGGGCTGCGAGGTGAACGGGCCGGGCGAGGCCGCCGCGGCCGACGTGGGCGTGGCCTACGGCCACGGCGGCGTGGGGCTGCTCTTCCGGGACGGCCAGATCGTCAAGCGGATGAAGGCGGAGGAGCTCGAGGACGCGGTGGTCGACGAGGCGCTGCGGATCGCGGCGGAGCGGGCGCCCGGGTAGGGCGGCACGGCCGCCGGCGCGCCGGGGGCCGGCCGGCCGGACGCGGTCCGCGCTCGCGGAGCGGGGACCCATTGTATAAGGCTCCGCCATGCACGCCGTCCGATACAGCCAGGCCTTCATCCCCACGCTGAAGGAAGCGCCCGCCGACGCGCAGGTCGCGAGCCACAAGCTGCTGCGTCCGCGCCGGCTTCATCCGCCAGCTCGGCGCCGGGATCTACGACTACCTCCCGCTGGCGAAGCGCTCGCTGGCGCGCGTCGAGGCGATCGTCCGCGAGGAGATGAACGCCATCGGCGGCCAGGAGTTCTTCCTGCCGGCCCTCCACCCCGCGGAGATCTGGAAGGAGTCGGGCCGCTGGGAGGTCATGGGCGACAACATGTTCCGCCTGAAGGACCGCAAGGGCGGCGACTACGCGCTCGGCATGACGCACGAGGAGGTCTTCACCGCCATCGCGCGCGACGAGCTGCGCAGCTACCGGCAGCTGCCGCAGGTCTGGTACCAGATCCAGACCAAGTTCCGCGACGAGCCGCGGCCCAAGTCCGGCCTGCTGCGGGTCCGCCAGTTCACCATGAAGGACGCCTACTCCTTCGACGTCGACCGGGCCGGCCTCGACCGGAGCTACGAGGACCAGCGCCGCGCCTACGAGCGGATCTTCACCCGCTGCGGCCTCGACTTCGTGGCGGTGCAGGCGCACTCCGGGGCCATGGGCGGGAGCGAGTCCTCCGAGTTCATGGTCCGGACCGACGCGGGCGAGGACCTGGTGGCGGCCTGCCCGAAGTGCCGGTACGCCGCCAACACCGAGACCGCCACCTCGCGCGTCCCCGCCGAGGCGGACGGGGCCGGGCCTGGCCGCGCCGGAGCGGTTCGCCACGCCGGGCGTGGTCACCATCGAGGCCCTCGCGGCCCCGCCGCACGGCGTCGCCGGCGCGCCGGCAGCTCAAGACGCTCGTGTACATGGCCGACGAGCAGCCGGTGGTGGCGGTGGTGCGCGGCGACCAGGAGCTGAACGAGGCCAAGCTCCAGACCGCCACCGGCGCGCAGGTGATCCGGCCGGCGCGCCCCGAGGAGATCCCGCCGCTCATGGGCGCCCGGGCCGGCTCGCTCGGCGCGGTGGGCTTCACCCGGGCCACGGTGCTGGTGGACCCCTCGCTGGCCGACCGCAGGGACATGGTCACCGGCGCGAACGAGGATGGGTTCCACCTCCGCGGCGTGGACGTGCGGCGCGACGTGCTCGGGCACGGGAAGCTGGCCGAGCTGCGCACCGTGAGGGCCGGCGAAGGCTGCCCGCGCTGCGACGGGACGCTCGACGTCTTCAAGGCGCTCGAGGTCGGGCACATCTTCAAGCTCGGCACCAAGTACTCGGAGTCGATGAAGGCCACCGTGCTCGACGCCGACGGGAAGCAGGTGCCCATCGTCATGGGCAGCTACGGCATCGGCGTGGAGCGGATCATGGCGGCGGCCATCGAGCTGCACGCCGACCAGAACGGCATCGTCTGGCCGTTCTCCATCGCCCCCTTCGACGTGACGGTCCTCACCCTCGGCCCCGAGCCCGAGCTCAAGCAGGCGGCCGACGAGATCGTGGCGGCCGCTCGGCGAGGCCGGAATCGAGGTCCTGTACGACGACCGCGACGAGCGGGCCGGCGTGAAGTTCAAGGACGCCGACCTCATCGGCATCCCGCTGCGGATCGCGGTGGGGAAGAAGGGGCTGGCCGGGGGCCAGGTGGAGTGGAAGCTCCGGCGCGGCGGCGCGGTGGAGCTGGTGCCGGTCGGCGAGGTGGCGCGCCGGGCGGCCGAGGCGGTGCGCGCCGCGCGGTGAACGGGCGGTCATGAGCCGGAGGCCGGGGGCCGGCGGGAGGGGCAATGCGGGCGAAGGTGTCGATCGGCGCCGACGGGCAGATCGTCCTGCCGCGCCGGCAGGCGGAGGCCCTGGGGCTGGCCGGCGGCGGCGACGCGGATCTGGTCACCGCGCGCGGCGCCTTCGCGCTCGTCACGCCGGCGCGCGGCGACGCGCCGGGGGCGTGGTTCGCCGGCTCCCTGGCCGCGCTGGCCGTGCCCGAGGTGGTGCAGTTCGTCGCGAGCTCGCTCAAGACCGGCGTCTTGCTCCTCGCCTTCGGGCGCGAGGCCGGGGCGGCCGGCGCGCCGGACCTCCCGGAGCAGCTGCGGCGCAAGAGCCTCTACTTCCGCGACGGCCAGGTGGTCTACGCCTCGTCGTCCGATCCGGCCGACCGGCTCGGGCCGGTGCTGGTGGCGGCCGGGCTCCTCTCCGAGGCCGACATGGCGCGCTGCCGCCCGCTGGTGGGCGCCGGGCGGGCGCTCGGGCAGGTGCTGGTGGACGAGGGCATCCTCACGGCCGGCCAGGTGTACGAGGGGATGACGCTGCAGGTGCGGGAGATCCTGCTCGGTGCGCTCCTCGAGGAGGCGGGGACGTTCGCCTTCCTGGAGGGGACCGGGGACGAGCAGGCCGCGGTGCGCCTGCGCGAGCGCACCCGCGACCTGCTGGTGGAGGGCATGCGCCGGCGTGACGAGGCGGCGAGGCTCGCGCAGGCGCTGGGCGGGCCGGAGGCGGTGCTCGCCCCCACCGGACGGCCGGCGCGCCCGGGCTCGACCGCGGAGGCGCGCCTGCTCGGCGCGCTCGACGGCGCGCGGACCGTGACGGCCGCGGCGGTCTCGGCCGGGCTCGGCACGCTCCCCGCGCTCCGCGCCGCGGCGGCGCTGCTCGGCGCCGGGGCGGTGGTCTCCACGGCGCGGGCCACGCCGCCGCCGCTCCCCGAGGACGAGGTGCCGGTGGACGTCGAGCCGCCGAGCGCCGCCGCGCCGGTGGCGGTCCGCGCCACCGGGCCATTCGAGGCCTACCGGCGGATCCTCCGACGCGTGCACCGGGCGCTCTCGGCGGCGCACCCGACCGCGTGCGCGCGCCTCGACAGCTACTTCGACCGGCTCCCCCCGAAGCAGCGGGCAGTCTTCGACGGGGTGCGGCTCGGCGCCGACGGCGAGCTGGACGTGGCCCGCGTGCTCGCCAACGTGATCGCCTCCGGGGCCTTCACCGGCGCTGCCGCGCGGGCGCGCGCGCTCGAGGCGCTCGAGGACCTGCTCGCCTTCGCGCTCTTCGAGGTGAAGAACTGCCTGCCGCGGACCGAGGCCGACGCGCTCGTGCGCGAGGTGGGCCGCATGAAGGCTGGAAGAGGCGTGACCATGATGACCTCCGCCGGGCGGCTCTGCGCCGCCCTCGACCTCCCCTCGCTCGCCGCCGCCGAGCCCTTCGCGCGGGCGATCGCGCCGCACGTCGGCATGCTCAAGGTCGGCCTCGAGCTGTTCGTGGCCGAGGGGCCGCCGGCGGTGCGGGCGGTGGCGGCGCTGGGCCGGCCGGTGTTCCTCGACCTGAAGCTGCACGACATCCCGAACACGGTGGAGGGGGCCGCGCGGAGCGCCGCGGCGAGCGGCGCCGCGCTCCTCACCGTGCACGCCGCCGGCGGGGCCGAGATGGTGCGGGCGGCGGTACGGGGCGCCGGGCCGAGCGTGCGCGTGCTGGCGGTGACGGTGCTCACCAGCCTCGACGCGGCCGCGCTCGAGCGGATCGGCCTCGCGGGCCCGCCCGAGGCGGCGGTGGTGCGGCTGGCGCGGCTCGCGGTGGACGCCGGGGCGGGCGGGCTGGTCTGCTCGCCGCACGAGGTCGGCGGCGGTGCGCGCCGCGGTCGGGCCGGGGCCGCTGCTGGTGGTCCCGGGCGTGCGGCCGGCCGGCGCCGCCGCGGGGCGACCAGGCCCGGGTGGCGACGCCGGCCGAGGCGGTGCGGGCCGGCGCGGACGTGATCGTGCTGGGGCGGCCGCTGCGCGACGCGGCCGACCCCGCCGCGGCGGCGCGGGAGATTGCGGACTCCCTGTGAACCGCCGGGCGGCGCCGCCGCCCGGACCCCCTTGCGCTCCGGCTCCGGAGCGGGCAGATTGACGGGCACGATGGACACCGACGTCCGCGAGGTGCTGACCTTCGACGAGCTCGCGGACGCGTGGCACGTCCTCGCCCCCGAGGACCGGGTCGAGGGCTTCCGCCTGCTGCCCCGCGCCGAGGCGGAGGACTTCTTCCTCGTCGCGGCCGGCGCGCGACCAGGCCGAGCTGCTCCGCGCGCTGCCGGCCGAGGAGCGGCGCTCCTGGATGCGGCTGCTCGCCGCCCGACGACGCCGCCGACCTGGTCCAGGAGGTCGCGCCGGAGGAGCGCGGAGCGCTGCTCGCGCTGCTCGACGAGCCGACCCGCCGCGAGGTGCGGGCGCTGCTCGCCTACGCCGAGGACGACGGCCGGCGGGCTGATGAGCCCGCGCTACGCCCGGGTCCGCCCGGAGATGACCGTCGACGAGGCGATCAGCTACCTGCGCAAGCAGGCGCGGGAGCGGCTCGAGACCATCTACTACGTCTACGTGCTCGACGAGGCGCAGCACCTGCTCGGCGTGGTCCGCTTCCGCGAGCTGTTCGCCGCGCCGCCCGGCGAAGCTGGTGCGCGACGTGATGCGCACCGACGTGGTCACGGTCCGCGACGACCTGGACCAGGAGGCGGTGAGCCGGCTCTTCCGCGAGCACCGGCTACATGGCGCTGCCGGTGGTCGACGCCGAGGGGCGGCATGAAGGGCATCGTCACCGTCGACGACATCGTCGACGTGGTCCAGGAGGAGGCCACCGAGGACATCCAGAAGATCGGCGGCATGGAGGCCCTCGACGCGCCGTACCTCGACGATCGGCTTCCGGCAGATGATCCGGAAGCGCGCCGGCTGGCTCGGCGGTGCTGTTCCTCGGCGAGATGCTCACCGCCACGGCCATGGGCCACTTCGAGGACGAGATCGCCCGGGCGGTGGTGCTCGCGCTGTTCGTGCCGCTCATCATCTCGAGCGGCGGCAACTCCGGCTCGCAGGCGACGACGCTGGTCATCCGCGCCATGGCGCTCGGCGAGGTGCGGCTGCGCGACTGGTGGCGGGTGATGCGCCGCGAGCTCGCCGCGGGCCTGGCGCTCGGGCACGGTCCTCGGCGCCATCGGCTTCCTGCGCATCGTGCTCTGGCAGGCGGTCCGGCCCATCTACGGCGAGCACTACCTGCTGATCGCGCTCACGGTCGTCGCCAGCCTGGTCGGCGTGGTGATCTTCGGCACGCTCGCCGGCTCGATGCTGCCGTTCCTGCTCCGCACGCTGGGCTCGACCCCGCCAGCGCCTCGGCGCCGTTCGTGGCGACGCTGGTCGACGTGACCGGCCTCGTCATCTACTTCACCGTCGCCTCGCTGCTCCTGTCCGGCACGCTGCTGTAGGGACCGCGGTCCGCAGAGGCGCGTGCCGCGCCGGGGCGCTTCGCCTACCGGCTCCGCGCGAGGGGGCGGTGGTCACCGCGACCGTGGGTGCGATCGCCGCCGTGCGCGCGTTTGTGCGGTTGCTGGCCGGCCGAGACGGAGCCACCAGCGCGGCGCGCGGACGCGGTGGTGACCACGCGCGCGGAGGTGGCCGCCTGCGTGCTGGGGCTGGAGTAGAACTCGTCGTACCAGACGTCGCCCCCGGCGGCCTTCGCGTCCGATCTCCCGGCCGCCGCCCACGCCGTGGAAGCCGCCAGCGCCACGCCTGCCGCGAAACCCAGCCGGATGGCCCTCGACATATCGTCTCCCCCTTGCGCCTATGGCCGACCTGCCGGTCGACCTCCAGAGGACAGGTGTCGAGGCGATTCGTGACGCTTACTGCCCGAAGAAGCCCCTCCGCAAACCCGCGCAAACCCGACCCAGAGTAATTCCGCAGGTCAACCCCCGGCGAGTTCGCTCCACGCTGTCCGGCCCTTGCCGTTTGCCGGAGAGAGCGACGTCAGGTGGTCCGTAGCCCCTAGCCCCACCAGACCCAGAGTAATTCGAGCGTCCACCCGGCCCAGCCCACCAGACCCAGAGTAATTCGACCTTCCACCCGACCCAGAGTGGTGAACCGCACGCCAAGTAACGCAGGTAGGACCGCGCCAGATGCCGGCCGGCTCAAGCGCCGGGCCCGATTCAACGAACCATCTGAAGGCGTCGTCGCAAGGGGACGGCACCGTCCGCCAACAGGGCGCAGTTTACGTGCTGCCTAGTGGCCCCACCGCGGCACCGCTGGCAAGTCGCGTCGCCTTACTCCGCTGCAGTTCTACACGGCCAAGCCACACCGGACGCCGTGCGCTACCCGAAGCAAGTAGGTCCCGGGCGGGAAGATGACATCGGGACGTCCGGCCCGCCGCGCGTGCCAGGCCAGGCGGTACTGGTCGAGGAAGTCGACGAGCCTCGAGAGGACCTCGAGCCGCCGCCACTTGTCGCGTGCCGCCACCCTCGGGTTGAGGTTGCGCCTCGGCTCGCGTGGCATGGGGCGGGCGGTCGGCTTCTGTGCGGCCACCTTCGCCCTGCCGACGAATCCGCCTCGGTTGGCGGTGACGTCCTTCGCCGCCTGCTCCTCGAGGACCGCGAGCGCTTCAGCGAGCTGGTCCCGGAAGTCTGCCGCCGACTCGAACCCGGGCGGCGTGGTGAGCTCGAGCTCGACCTTCTCCGGCATGTAGCCTTTGGCGCGGAAGAACGCGGCCGGCCGGTCGGCCACCAATGGCGCCGCGCCGATCTGCTCGGGGGCTGACCACAGCCCGGGCCATTCGCGCCCGTGGCGAACCAGCCCGGCCGCCACCGGGTTCGCGAGCATATAGGCGGCCTTGTCGAGGATGTCTGCGGGATTGGCGAGGGCGACGGCGCTGTAGCTCGAGGGAGCCCAGAAGGACTCCCAGCGGCCGAGCGACGCGTTCGTGGCCCGTGCGACGAGTGAGTCCAGGTACTGGCCGAACGCGGGCAGCTGCGCGCCCGGGTCGGTCACGACCAAGTGATAGTGATTGGAGAGGACGCAGAAGGCGTGGACGCGGATGCCGAAGCGCCGGGCGGCGACCGCCAGGACGTAGAGGAAGATCGCGCCGGTGGTGGGCGACGGTCGAAGGAGGAGCTGTCGCTGCGTGCATCTCCGGGTGACGAGGTAGGTCGTGCCTGGAAGAACCTGACGAGGCGCTGTCATGGGCAGTCGCCCTGGCAGGAGACGTGCCGGCTCGGGACCAATGATTGCCGGAGAGAGCGATGTCAGGTGGTCCGTAGAAAGGACGCCATCGACCGAATCGCATTACTCTGGGTCGGGCGAAGGCCTTACACCGTCGCGTCTTCTTCCACGTCCACCGCGGCGGCGAGCAGGAGGCCCTCGGCCTCGGCCTCGGGCGCGGGCAGCTCCTGCACCGTGCGGAGCTTCCGCTCGATGGCGCGGCTGCGCGTCTGGACCGTGCCGAGCGTGTTCGAGGCCTCCTGCAGCTTCTTCTGGACCTTGTCGATGCACCTCGCCGAACTTGCCGAACTCGGTCTTCACCGCGCCGAGCACCTTCCAGACCTCGCTCGAGCGCTTCTGGATGGCCAGGGTGCGGAAGCCCATCTGCAGGCTGTTGAGCAGCGCCGCGAGCGTGGTCGGGCCGGCGACGACGACGCGGTAGTCGCGCTGCAGCGAGCTCGGCGAGGCCGGGCCGGCGCATCACCTCGGCGTAGAGCCCCTCGGTGGGCAGGAACAGGATGCCGAAGTCGGTGGTGTGCGGGCGGGTTCAGGTACTTGTCGCGGATGTCCGCGGCGCAGCCCTTGATCCGCACCTCGAGCGCGCTGCGCCGGCCTCCTCGACCGCCGCGCGCGTCGCCGCGCTCCGAGGCCTCGACCAGCCGCTGGTAGTCCTCGACGGGGAACTTGGCGTCGATGGGGAGCCAGGACCTCGCGCCGCGTCCTCGCCGCGCCCCGGCAGCCGGATGGCGAACTCGACCCGCTCGCTCGCCGGGCCTGGTCGCCACGTTCGCGCGCGTACTGGTCGGGCGTGAGCATCTGCTCGAGCAGGCTCCCGAGCTGGACCTCGCCCCAGGTGCCGCGGATCTTCACGTTGGTGAGCACCTTCTTGAGGTCGCCCACGCCGGTCGCGAGCGTCTGCATCTCGCCCAGGCCCGCGTGCACCTGCTCGAGCCGCTCGCTGCACCAGCTTGAACGACTCGCCGAGCCGCTTCTCGAGCGTGCCCTGCAGCTTCTCGTCCACCGTCTGCGCGCATCTGCTCGAGCTTCGCGGCGCTCTCCTGCTGGAGCTTCTCGAGCCGCCCGTCCACGCGTCTTGCGCAGCCCCTCCAGCGTGACCTGGACCTCCTGCCGGAGCTGGTGCGCGCCGGTCGCGGCCGCCTCGCGGCTCCGCGAGAGCTCCTCCCGGCTCCGCCCCAGCTCGTCGCGGAGCACCCGGTCGAGCCGCTCCTGCCCGCGCTCGACGCCGTCGAGCCGCTCCGCCAGGACCGCCCGCAGCGCGGGCGCCAGCCGCCCCGGCAGCCAGAGCGCGACCGCCACCACCGCGGCGATCACCACCGCGGCGCTCGACACGATCCACGCGACATCCGACATCCGATCTCCTCCGCACGCGTCCCTGGCGACGGTACACCCGCGATCGGACACGGCGCCGGGCAGGGCCGGGCCCTCCGAGCGTGGCCCGGAAGGGCCTCGCGATCCGTCGAGCGCAGGTGCGTCCGAACACCGCTTGCGCGGTGCGTCGCCCCGGGTCAAAGGATCCCCTCGCCATGCCCGGCGCGATCCTGGTCCTCAACGCGGGCTCGTCCTCGATCAAGTTCTCGCTCTTCTCCGAGCGCGAGCCCGATCGCGGCCAGGGGCCCGAGCTCGCGCTCGACGTCCGCGGGCTCGTCGAGCGGCTCGCCGGCGAGGGCGCCCCGCACCTCCTCGCCCGCCGGCCGGACGGGAGCGTGGTGGCGGAGCGGCACTGGCCGGAGCGTGCGTACCTCGGCCACGCGGGCGCGCTCGCCGAGCTGCTCGCGCTGGTGCGGAGCGCGCTCGGCGAGGTCGTCCTCGCCGGCGTGGGCCACCGGGTGGTGCACGGCGGGACGGCCTTCGACGCGCCGGCGCGCGTCGACGAGGAGGTGCTGGCGCGGCTTCGGACCTTCGTCCCGCTCGCGCCCCTGCACCAGCCGCACAACCTCGCCCCCATCCGCGCGCTCCGCGAGCTCGATCCGTCGCTCCCCCAGGTGGCCTGCTTCGACACCGCCTTCCACCGCTCCATGCCGGCGGTGGCGGAGCGCTTCGCGCTGCCGGACGCGCTCCACCAGGCCGGCCTCCGGCGCTACGGCTTCCACGGGCTCTCCTACGAGTACGTCGCCTCCGCGCTGCCCGCGCTCGACCCGGCCGCCGCGCGCGGCCGGACGGTGGCGATGCACCTCGGCAACGGCGCGAGCCTGTGCGCCCTGCAGGCCGGCCGGAGCGTCGCCACCACCATGGGCTTCAGCGTGCTCGACGGCCTCTGCATGGGCACGCGCTGCGGCGCCCTCGACCCCGGCGTGGTGCTCTGGCTCGCCGACGAGCGCGGCCTCGACCCGCGGGCCATCGAGCGGCTCCTCTACGACCAGTCGGGCCTCCTCGGCGTCTCCGGCGTCTCGAGCGACATGCGCACGCTGCTCGCCTCGGACGCCGCGGGCGCGCGCCTGGCGGTGGACCTGTTCGTCTACCGGATCGGGCGCGAGCTCGGCGGAATGGCGGCGGCCCTCGGCGGGCTCGACGCCCTGGTCTTCACCGGCGGCATCGGCGAGAACGCCGCCGAGATCCGGGCGCGGGTGTGCCGCGACGCCGCCTGGCTCGGCGTGTCGCTCGATCCGAGCCGGAAACGCCGCGGGCGGCCCGCGCATCACCGCCGCCGGGAGCCGCGTCGCCGCCTTCGTGCTCCGCGCCGACGAGGAGCTGACCATCGCCCGCCACACCCGCCGCCTGCTGGCGGAACAGGGCACGAAGCAAGAGGAGGGAGCCGCCGTGACCGAGAGAGCACCGGGCCTTCGGGGAGCCGCCGCGCTGTCCGCCTTCGGGCCGGCCCGCGCCACCGTGGAGGGCGCGCCGCTCACGCCCGAGGAGGTCCAGAAGCTCCACGCGTTCTGGCGCGCCTGCAACTACCTCGCGCTCGGCATGATCTACCTGCGCGACAACCCGCTCCTGCGCGAGCCGCTCCGCCCCGAGCACGTGAAGAGCCGGCTGCTCGGCCACTGGGGCGCGAGCCCGGCCCTCTCCTTCGTCTACACGCACCTGAACCGCGTCATCCGAGCGCGAGGCCTCGACCTCCTCTTCCTGGCCGGCCCCGGCCACGGCGCCCCCGGCGTGCTCGGGCCCGTCTACCTCGAGGGGACCTACTCCGAGGTCTACCCGGACAAGAGCCTCGACGAGGATGGGCTCCGACGCTTCTTCACGCAGTTCTCGTTCCCGGGCGGCGTCGGCAGCCACTGCACGCCGGAGCTGCCGGGATCGATCCACGAGGGGGGCGAGCTCGGCTACGTGCTCTCCCACGCCTGCGGCGCCGCCTTCGACAACCCCGACCTGATCGTCGCGGCGGTGGTGGGCGACGGCGAGGCGGAGACCGGGCCGCTCGCCACCTCCTGGCACGTGAACAAGTTCCTGAACCCGATCCGCGACGGCGCGGTGCTGCCGGTGCTGTCGCTGAACGGCTACAAGATCGACAACCCCACGCTGCTCGCCCGCGTCCCCGAGGAGGAGCTCGTGGCGCTGCTGCGCGGGTACGGCTGGACGCCGCTGCTGGTGGAGGGCTCCGACCCGGACTCGATGCACCAGGCCATGGCGGCCACCCTCGACCGCTGCGTCGAGATGATCCGCGGTGTGCAGGCCGAGGCACGCCGGACCGGGGTGGCCGCGCGCCCGCGCTGGCCGATGATCGTCCTGCGCGCGCCGAAGGGCTGGACGGCGCCGAGGGAGCTGGACGGCCACCAGCTCGAGGGCTCCTGGCGGGCGCACCAGGTGCCCATCACCGGCGTGAAGACCGATGCCGCCCGGCTGGCGCTGCTCGAGCGATGGCTGCGGTCCTACCGGCCCGAGGAGCTCTTCGACCAGGCCGGGGCGCCGGTCGCGGCGGTGCGCGAGGTGGCGCCGCGGGGGCCGCGCCGCATGGGCGCGAGCCCGCACGCGAACGGCGGGCTCCTCCGGAAGGGGCTCCGCATGCCCGACTTCCGCGACCACGCGGTGGCGGTGGACGCCCCCGGGCAGGCGCAGGTCGGCAACACCCGCCCCCTGGGCACCTTCCTGCGCGAGGTGATGCGCCAGAACCCGCGGAGCTTTCGCCTCTTCGGGCCGGACGAGTCCCGCTCCAACAGGCTCGACGCGGTCTTCGAGGCGTCGCCGAAGCTCTTCCTCGGCGAGCGCTTCCCCGAGGACGCCGACGGCGGCGCGCTCGCGCCGGACGGCCGCGTGGTCGAGACGCTCTCCGAGCACACGCTCGAGGGGATGCTCGAGGGCTATCTCCTCACCGGCCGCCACGGGCTCCTCGCGTCGTACGAGGCGTTCGTGCACGTGATCGACTCGATGTTCAACCAGCACGCCAAGTGGCTGGCCAGCTGCAAGGAGCTGTCCTGGCGCGCGGAGATCGCCTCGCTCAACCTGCTCGTCACCTCGACCGTGTGGCGGCAGGACCACAACGGCTTCACCCACCAGGACCCCGGCTTCCTCGACGTGGTGGTGAACAAGAGCGGCGCGGTGACCCGCATCTACCTGCCGCCGGACGCGAACTGCCTGCTCTCGGTGGCGGACCACTGCCTGCGGAGCGAGGACTACGTCAACGTGATCGTGGCCGACAAGCAGCCGCACCTCCAGTACCTCTCGCTCGAGGCGGCCAGGGCCCACTGCGCCAAGGGCCTGGGCATCTGGGACTGGGCCAGCAGCGACGAGGGCCAGCAGCCGGACGTGGTGATGGCCTGCGCCGGCGACGTCACCACCCTCGAGGCGCTGGCCGCGACGGCCCTGCTCCGGGAGGCCTTCCCCGACCTCCGGCTCCGGTTCGTGAACGTGGTGGACCTCTTCAGGCTGCAGCCTCCGTCGGAGCACCCCCACGGCCTCTCCGATCGGGACTTCGACTCCATCTTCACCACCGACGCGCCGATCATCTTCAACTTCCACGGCTACCCCTGGCTGGTGCACCGGCTGGCCTACCGGCGCACCAACCACGAGAACCTGCACGTGCGCGGCTACAAGGAGCGGGGGAGCATCAACACGCCGCTCGAGCTCGCCATCGAGAACGACATCGATCGCTTCGGCCTGGCCATCGACGTGATCGACCGGGTGCCGCGCCTCCGGACCACCGGCGCACACGCCAAGGAGCGACTCCGCAACCGGCGCATCGAGTGCCGCCAGTACGCCCACGAGCACGGGGTCGACCCGCCGGAGATCGTCGACTGGCGGTGGCCGGGGGGCAGCCGGTGAGGGCCTGCGCCGCGGCTGGTTTTCGGTTAAGGTCTCGCCCCTTCACCGAGAACCGAGGATCGCGAGCGCCATGCCCCAGTACGTGATGTCGATGCTCCGCGTGAGCAAGATCGTCCCGCCCAAGCGGCAGATCATCAAGGACATCTCCCTCTCCTTCTTCCACGGCGCCAAGATTGGCCTGCTCGGCCTGAACGGCTCCGGGAAGTCCACCGTGCTGCGGATCATGGCCGGGTGCGGACGACGAGTTCGACGGGGAGGTCCAGCGGCAGTCCGGCATCCGCATCGGCTACCTGCCCCAGGAGCCGAGGCTCGACGGCGACAAGACCGTCCGCGAGGAGGTCGAGTCGGCCCAGGGCGACGTCGCCGCGGCGCAGGCGCGGCTCGAGGAGGTCTACGCCGCCTACGCCGAGCCCGGACGCCGACCTGGAGAAGCTGGCCGAGGAGCAGGCGCGGCTCGAGGCCGTCATCGCGAACGCCGGCGCCGACACCGGCAACGCCCTCGAGATCGCCGCCGACGCGCTGCGGCTGCCGCCCTGGGACGCGGTGGTGAAGAACCTCTCCGGCGGCGAGAAGCGCCGGGTGGCGCTCTGCAAGCTGCTCCTCTCCAAGCCGGACATGCTGCTGCTCGACGAGCCCACCAACCACCTCGACGCCGAGTCGGTCGAGTGGCTGGAGCAGTTCCTCACCCGCTTCCCCGGCACGGTGGTGGCCGTCACCCACGACCGCTACTTCCTCGACAACGCGGCCGAGTGGATCCTCGAGCTGGACCGCGGCCGCGGCATCCCGTGGAAGGGGAACTACTCCAGCTGGCTCGACCAGAAGGAGCAGCGGCTCGAGGTGGAGGCCAAGCAGGAGAGCGCCCGCATCAAGGCGATGAAGCTCGAGCTCGAGTGGGTGCGCCAGAACCCCAAGGCGCGGCAGGCCAAGAGCAAGGCCCGCCTCTCCCGCTTCGAGGAGCTCTCCAGCGTCGAGTACCAGAAGCGGAACGAGACGCAGGAGATCTTCATCCCGGTGGCCGAGCGGCTGGGCGAGAAGGTCATCGAGTTCAAGGGGGTCACGAAGGGCTTCGGCGACCGGCTCCTGATGGACGACCTCTCCTTCATCGTCCCGCCCGGCGCCATCGTCGGCATCATCGGCCCGAACGGCGCCGGCAAGTCGACGCTCTTCAAGATGATCACCGGCGCCGAGCAGCCGGATGGCGGCGAGGTCTCGATCGGCTCGTCGGTCAAGCTCGCCTTCGTGGACCAGAGCCGCGAGAACCTGTCGAGCGGCAAGACCGTCTTCGACGAGCTCTCGGGCGGCCGCGACCAGATCCAGGTCGGCCGCTACGAGATGCCGAGCCGGGCCTACATCGGCCGCTTCAACTTCAAGGGCGCCGACCAGCAGAAGGTGGTCGGCACGCTCTCCGGCGGCGAGCGCGGCCGGCTCCACCTCGCCAAGACCCTCATGACCGGCGCCAACGTGCTGCTGCTCGACGAGCCGTCGAACGACCTCGACGTCGAGACGCTGCGCGCGCTCGAGGACGCGCTCCTCGAGTACGCCGGGAGCGTGCTGGTCATCTCCCACGACCGCTGGTTCCTCGACCGCATCGCCACGCACATCCTGGCGGCCGAGGGCGACTCGCGCTGGAGCTTCTTCACCGGGAACTACCAGGAGTACGAGGCCGACAAGCGGCGCCGCCTCGGCGAGGAGGGGGCCCGGCCGCGGCGGATCCGGTACAAGCCGATCGCCCGGTAGCCCCGCTGCAGGGGAGGTGGAGCATGAAGACGGCGCGGCTGGAGGCGTTCAGCGACGGCGTCATCGCCATCCTCATCACCATCATGGTGCTCGAGCTGAAGGTGCCGCACGGCGCCGAGCTCGAGTCGCTCGCGGCCGCTGCTCCCGGTGTTCCTGACGTACGTGCTGAGCTTCGTCTACCTCGGCATCTACTGGAACAACCACCACCACATGCTGCAGCGTCACGCACCGGATCAACGGGAGCGATCCTGTGGGCCAACCTGCACCTGCTGTTCTGGCTGTCGCTGGTGCCCGTTCGTGACGGCCTGGATGGGCGAGAACCACTTCGCGGCCGTCCCGACCGCCGTCTACGGCGTGGTGCTGCTCCTCGCGGCCATCGCCTACTAGATCCTGCAGGCGCACGATCATCGCGCTGCAGCGGCAAGGACTCGAGGCTCGCCACGGCGGTGGGGCGCGACCTCAAGGGGAAGGGCTCGGCCGCGCTCTACCTGGCGGCCATCCCGCTCGCCTTCGTCGATCAGCGCATCTCCGACGCGATCTACGTGGTCGTCGCGCTGATCTGGCTGGTCCCGGATCGGCGGATCGAGCGGCTGGCGAGGTGATCGGGCCGCCCCCGGCTCGGCCCGAGCGTCCAGGGCGCGCGCCCGCGCCCCGGACGACCCAGGTCGGCGAGCTCCGTCAGGCGCTCCCCTCGAACACGTCCAGCGCGTAGTCGTGCGCGGCGAGGGCGCTCCGCGCCATGGTGCCGGCCTGCACGCGCCGCACGACCTCCTCCCGCGGCAGGTCGAAGATCGCGTCGAGGATCTGCCCGCGCTCCGCCGGGCTGGCCTGCCCGACCACGAACAGCACGCGGGCGCTGTGCTGGACCCAGCGGGGCGAGAGCAGCTGCCGCTTCAGGAGCTCCATGATCACGTCGGCCTTGGAGCGGTCGAAGCGCGGCGGATCGCCCCGCCGGTCCTGCTCGGCGAAGAACTCCCGCGTCCACTCGAAGTGATAGTCCCAGACCTTGTCGAACAGCGCGCGCGTGAACCGCGTCCCCGCCGCGACCGGCTCGGCGCTCGCCCCGATCACCACGCCGTCCTCGGTGAGCACCTGCCGCCGCAGGTGGCCGGCCCGGGTGATGGGCGCCTGGTGGTGCGCCAGCGACCAGAGCCACGAGACGTAGATCCGGTAGGTGGCGAGGTCGTTCATGAACCGCTGCCTGAGCTCGTAGTCGTCGATGGCGGCGGCGAAGTTGCCGTTCAGGATCTGGAAGCCGTAGTTGGCCGCCATGTAGAAGGAGTGCTGGACGTGCTCGATGGTGACGTCGCCCTTCGGCGGCAGGTAGATGGCGTCCCACAGCTCGGGCGTGAGCAGCTTCTCCGGCGCGTCGAGCGCCTCGCGCGTCAGCACGGTGGGGGTGATGGTGCCCGCCGAGTCGAGCAGCCCGCGGGAGCGGAACAGCTCCCGCTCCGCGTCGGTGAGCCCGCTCGCGGCGGTCGGGACCGGCTTCCCCTTCACGTCCACCGTCTGGACCGGCGCGTCGAGCAGGGCCTGCACCGCGGCGAGCGGCGCCTGCAGCGGCGCGTTGCCGGCCGCCACGTACTCCGGCTCCGGGCTCGCCACCCAGCTCTGCCGGTAGGCGTCGTACAGCCGCCCCTTCACCTTGCCGGCCAGGATGTCCGCGAGCGTGGGTCGCGCGCCCGCCGCGAGCGGCGCGTCCGGCACGAACATGAGCCCGAGCACGCGCTCGCGCAGCTTGTCGATGGCGATGGCGCGGAGCGCCACCGGGTTGTAGGCGGAGCGGCCGTAGGGATCCGACGGCTGGTAGATCATCACCGCCGCCATGCCGCCGATGGGCGCCGACTGGCTGAACTCGCCGTCCTTCAGGCCTGCCATGAGCATGAGCAGCGCGTTGTAGCGCTGGTAGGCGATCATGTTGGGGGTCGCCATCCCGACCGTCTGCGGGTCCGGGAAGACGCCCTGCGGGTCGTCCTTCCACATCTCGATGAGGCTGCCGAGGTAGTCCCAGCGGCCGACGTTGGTGCCGAGCAGCCGGCGGCGCAGCACCCAGGCGATGGCCGGGAGGCACCGGCCCGCGTTGCCCTCCTCGTAGAGCATCTTGATCTTGAGGGTGCCGGCGGGGACCCCGATGATCGCCTCGAGCCGCGAGAGCAGCCGCTCGACGATGAGCGCCTCGCGCGGCGTCTGCATCTTCGGGATGTAGAAGTAGACGCCGCTCCCGGCCCTCCGGAGCGCGTCGAAGTTGTTCAGCGCCCAGAGGGTGGTGATGACGACGAGGCCCGGGGCCGGCGCCCCGTCCACCAGGACGTGGTCGTAGACGAGGTGGAGGCTGGGCGGCCGCGCGAGCCGGGTCGGCCACCGCGCCTGCGGCGTCGTGATCCGGTAGCCGCGCGTCTTCCCCTTCTTCACCACCTCGTAGGGCCGGTCGTTCCAGCGCCCCGCGGCGATCTCCTTCGCGTTCTGCATGGCCGCGTAGACGCCCACCGGCTGGCTGGCGGGGGTGCCGTCCGGCTGGAAGTGCGACGGCGACGCGTCCTCGAAGTCCGGCATGTTCATGGGGGCCGGGCTGTTGAGCGCGTTGAAGGCCATGTCGAGCGGGCTCCACGGCCCGGTGAGCTCGAGGCCCGGGTTCCGCGAAGGGTGGACGTGCTCGGGGATGGGGACCTCGTCGTTGAGCCGCCACCGCCACGGGCTCTCCCGGCCGAGGAAGTTGTCGATCATCCCCTGCACGATCTGCCGGAAGGTCCAGGCCCTCCCGGAGATCGGGTCCTCGTGGCTCTCGTCCCAGCCCGGCCAGGCGTACTTCGTCCGGACCGGCGCGGGCGAGGCGAGCAGCGTCCGGCGCGCGGTGAGCGCCGCGGCGATGGCGGGGCGGAGCTCGCGGGTGAGCGTGGCGATGGTGTCCTCGACCGAGACCTCGCGGCCGTTCACCTTCTGTGTGCCGAAGATCTCGGGGAACTTCTGGAGGATGTCCTCACGGATCATGGATGGGCTCCTCGTGCGATGTTGGCCAGATCACGTGCACGCGCGGCCGATTCCTGGCACCGCCCAAGAGGGGTGCCCCTGCGGGTTTTGGGCGCGCCCCCGCGGCCGCGCCACGGGGCCGCGCCCGCCGGAGCTAAGATTCGCCGGATGAAGCAGGAGGGAGCCAGCCGCCAGGCGCGAGGAGTGGTCGCGACCGCGTTCACCTGGATCGAGGACCTCATCTACGTCTCGCTCGGCGTGCTCCTCGCGCTGAGCGGCGTGGCGGTGCTCGTCCACGGCGGGATCGATCTCGTGAGCGCCGTCTTCGCGGGGCTGGACGTCCACGCGATCATCACGCTGCTGGATCGGGTCCTGCTCGCGCTCATGATCACCGAGCTGCTCTACACGGTGAAGGTCTCCTTCCGCGAGCACGTGCTCAGCGCGGAGCCATTCCTGGTCGTGACGCTCATCGCGGCGGTGCGGCGCATCCTGGTCATCACCGCCGAGTTCGGCGCCCAGCTGAGGCCCGACGAGCCGCACTTCCGGCAGGTCATCCAGGAGCTGGCCCTGCTCACCGTGCTGGTGCTGGTCCTGGTCGCGTCGGTGGTGATGCTCCGGCGCCGCGCCGGGCCGGTCGAGGCGTGAGGACCCTGGCCCGAGCGCGGCCCTACGCGTACCGCCTGGCCAGCTCCGCCACCCGCGCCTCGAAGCTCGCCACCACGTCGGCCGGGGCCTCGATGGTGGCCTCGCCGCCGTGGCCGAGCACGTAGCCGAAGAGGTAGTTGCCCGGCGCCAGCCGGACCGAGACGCTCACCGTGCCGTCGGGGTTCGCCCGCGCCCGCTCGCCGTGCCGGTCGCGCGCGAGCCGCGCCGAGCCGCCCCGGAAGCGGAGGGTCACCTCGCGCTCGGCGCCGGAGTCGAAGTAGAGGCTCCGCCGCGCGTACCGGCGCACGTCCGGCCCCCGGTGCCGCTCGAACACCCGCGTGCCGGCCTCGACCGTGACGATCCGGTCGAGCCGGAAGAGGTGCTCCGCCTGCTTCTCCACGTTCCAGGCCGCGAGGTACCAGGCGCCCTCGCGGTGGAAGAGCAGGCGCGGCTCGACGGTCCGCCTCACGCAGGCCTGGTCGGCCACCGCCCGGTACTCGAGGACCGTCTCGAGGCGCCGCTCGATGGCGTCGCGGAGCGCGCCGGCCCAGGGCCCCGGCGGCACCGGCGCGAGGTCGAGCCCGCGCGCCAGCCGCTCCGCCTCGGGGCGGAGCACCGCGGGGACCGCGCGCCGGAGCTTGCGGACGGCCTCCTTCACCGCGCGCCCGCCGTCCTGCTCGAACGGCTGGAGCGCCGCGAGCAGCGCGGCGCCCTCCGGGAGCGAGTAGGCCGGCGGCTGCCCGAAGGTGCGGCCGTACTCCACGTGGACCTCGCCGTCCTCGACGTAGAGGATGGGCGCCTCGTGCCCGGAGGCCGGGTCGCCGTAGAGCTGCGAGATCGAGGCGACGTCCGCGAGCAGCTCCTGCTCGCCCTTCGCGCCGGTCAGCTGGATCGCCTTGGCGAGCGGGAGGCCCTTCCCGCTGCGGGCGGCGCGCGCCGCGGCGGCGAGGAGGACGAGGAGGCGCCGGGCGCGCTGCAGGTCGTAGGCGCTCATGCGACCTCCGGGACCGCGGCGCCCCGGACCGCCGCGAGCATCTCGCGCGCCAGCGCCCGCCCCTCGGCCGGCTCGACCAGCTCGGCCTCCGGCCCGAAGGCGAGCACCTGGCGGACCAGGCCCCGGAGGTTGCGCGCCTCGAGCCGGGCCACCCGGGCGCCGTCCGCGTCGGTCGCGACCCGGGCGCCGGGGAGGAGCTGGCGCGCGATGGGCGCGAGCGAGCCGTGGAAGCGGACGGTCGCGGCGACCGGCGGATGGACCAGGTACTCCCAGACCTGCTGCCGCGACCAGCGGCGGACGTCGAAGTCGTCCGGGATCCGGTAGTCCGGCTCGGCGGGCCGCCGGGTGTTCACCTTCAGCGAACGGACCCGCGAGAGGTAGAAGACCCGGACGCCCTCCCGCAGGTGGCAGTGGCCCGCGAAGAGCCACTCGCCGCGGCGGCTCGCCCACCCGTACACGTCCACGTCGCGCTCGACCTCCTCGTTCGAGTCGACGCGCCAGTAGGTGAGCCTCACCCGCTTCCGCCGCTCCCAGGCGTCGACCAGCCGCTCGAGGAGCGGGTTCGCCTTGCGGTCCGCCGCCGGGGCGAGCTCCTCCGGCGCCGCGCGCGGGGGCGGGAGCCCCTTCGCGCCCACCACCAGCTTCCGCAGCGCCGCCTCGAGGTCCTCGCGGAGCGGGTGCTCCGAGAAGCGGAGCGCGGTGGCGCCGGCCGCCCAGACCGCCGCCGCCTCCTCCGGACCCAGGTCGAGCACCGGGAGCGCGTAGGCGCAGGGATCGATGAAGTAGGCGACCTGGCCCTCCTCGCTCGAGATCTCCTCGGTCTCGAGCACGAAGCCGAGGCGGCGGATGGCGTCCTTGTCGCGGGTGAACTTCTTCTCGCTCGCGGCCGCGGTCCCGGCGTAGTCCTCCGGGAACGCGTCGTAGATCTGCTGCCGGGTGACCGGCTCGGGCTGGGACAGGATGAAGGACACGACGCCGAGCAGGCGGGCCTCGGTGCGCGAGGGCTTCTTCCGGCGCGAGGGCATGGTGGCGGGCGAGTCTAGCGCATTCCACCCGCCGAGCGAGTCCACCAGCCCGGCCACGATCTCGGGACGCGTGGCCCGCAGCCGGCAGGCGACGCCGTCCGCGGACCGGGTCGCGCGCGCGGTCGGGACGAGCGCCGGGACCAGCGGCGCGAGGCGCGCGTCGAGCCGGAAGGCGCTGTCCGCCGCCTTCCCGCCCTCCGGCGCGAGGTACCGGCGCACCGCGAAGTCGAGCGCGTCGAAGCCCTCCGGCGGTGGGCCCGCCGGCTCCGCGGTGGCTCGCACGCCGCGGACGCGATCGAGCCCGAGCACCCGCAGCGTCCCGGTCGCGCGCGACCAGGTGGCGACCGTCCAGCGCGGGGCGTCGAAGGAGAGCGCCAGGATCTCCACCGTGCGGCGCGCCGTCGCCTGCTCGGCCTCGAGGTAATCGATCCTCGCCGCGCGGGAGGTCACGGCCGCCCGGGCCAGGGTCCGGAGCAAGCGGAGCGCGCGAGGATCGAGCCGGGCCATGGCGCTAGCAGGCCGGGCTCGAGGCCGCCGGGAGGGTTCGCGGGATGGCCGCCTTCACGGCGACGAGGCTACGCGCGGGGCGGACATCCCCGGCCGGCCCGACGTTCGGGCGACCCCAACGCACCGTCCAATCGACGTTGCCTTCGCCGAGGTGGACGGCACATGCACGCGCCGAGAGGAGCGTCGAACATGGCCGGCCTGACCACCCGCGCGCCCCCGCCGCCGCTCACCATCCGGAGCGTCAGGACCTTCGCGGTCGAGGCGCCGATGACCCATCCGCTCGGCACCAGCGCGGCGATCGTCGATCGCGCGCCGCTCCTGCTGGTCGAGCTCGAGACCGAGGAGGGGATCACCGGTCGCAGCTACCTGTTCTGCTACCGCCGCAGCGTGCCGCGCGCGATCGACGCGGTGCTGCGCGACGCGGTGGCGCTCGTGGCGGGCGAGCCCGCCGCGCCGCTCGACGTCGCCAGGAAGCTCACCCGGCGCTTCGCCCTGGTGGGGGTGGCGAGCCTGGTCCGGATGGCGCTGTCGGCGCTCGACGTCGCGCTCTGGGACGCGCTCGCCGTCGCGGCGGGCCTGCCGCTCGCCACGTTCCTCGGGGCCAGCCCCCGGCCGATCCCGGCCTACAACTCGAGCGGCCTCGGCCTGATGGCGCCCGAGGCCGCGGCGGACGAGGCCGAGCAGCTCCTGGCGGGCGGCTTCCGGAGCGTGAAGCTGCGGCTCGGCCACCCGACCCTCGCGCAGGACCTGGCCGTCACCCGGGCGGTCCGGAGGCGGCTGCCGGACGAGATCGAGCTCCCGGTCGACTACAACCAGGCGCTGACCGTCGCGGAGGCGATCCGCCGCGGCCGCGCGCTCGAGGCCGAGGGCATCGCCTGGCTCGAGGAGCCGATCCGTCACGACGACTACGCGGGCAACGCGGCGGTCGCGCGGGCGCTCACCGTGCCGGTGCAGATCGGGGAGAACTTCGGCGGACCGGAGGCGATGATCGAGGCGCTCGGCGCCGGCGCCTGCGACCACGTGATGCCGGACGCCGCGCGGATCGGCGGGCGTGACCGGCTGGCTCCAGGCGGCCGGCATCGCCGCGGCGCACCGGATCGAGATGTCCTCGCACCTGCTGCCCGAGCTCAGCGCGCACCTGCTCGCGGCCACGCCGACCTGCCACTGGCTCGAGTACGTCGACTGGGCCGACGCCGTCCTCGAGGAGCCGCTCTCGATCGTCGACGGCTGCGCCCGCGTCCCGGAGCGCCCCGGCATCGGGCTCGCCTTCCGGGCGGACGCGGTCGAGGCGCTGTCGCTGGGCCGCTGACGCGGGCCCCGACCGCGAGCGCGGGGCTCCTCCGCGCCCGAGGGACGACGGCGAGCCTCGGCTCGCTCGCTCGCACCGCGCGGGGGCCACCCGGCGGGGACGGCTCGACGGGTGCGTGGCGTCGCTCCGGACGGCCGTTAGTCATCCCGACCATGAGGACGGGCGAGGCGATCGACGGGATGGCCGGGCTCGAGGAGCACCGCGCCGCGCTGACCGGCCACTGCTACCGCATGCTCGGCGTCGGCCGTGGACGCCGACGACGCCGTGCAGGAGACGCTGGTGCGCGCGTGGCGGGCCCTCGACCGGTTCGACGGGCGCTCCTCGCTGCGCACCTGGCTCTACCGGATCGCCACCAACGTGTGCCTCGACGCGCTGGCCGAGCGCGCCCGCCGGGTGCGCCCGGTCGACGACGGCGCCGGCCGGCACGGTGGAGGATCCGCTCGGGGACGCACGAGCGCACGCACTGGCTCGAGCCCGTCCCCGACGCGACCGCCCTGCCGCGGGACGCCGACCCCGCCGAGCGGGCGATGCTGCGCCAGAGCATCCGCCTCGCGTTCGTGGCCGCGCTGCAGCACCTGCCGCCCAGGCAGCGGGCGGCCCTGCTGCTCACCGAGGTGCTCGGCTGGTCCGCCGCGGAGGTGGCGGAGGCGCTCGACACGTCGGCGGCCGCCGTGAACAGCGCGCTCCAGCGGGCGCGCGCGACGCTCGCGCGGCACGACCTGGGCGATCCGGCGCCGCTCTGCGAGTCGCAGGCGCGGCTGCTCGACCGCTACGTCGACGCGTTCGACCGGTACGACGTGGACGCGCTCGCGGCGCTGCTCCGCGAGGACGTGACCTTCTCGATGCCGCCCCACACGCTGTGGCTCCGGGGTCCGGCGGCGGTCCGGGGCTGGCTCCTCGGCCGCGGGTGCGGCTGCCGCGGCTCGCGCCTCCTGCCGACCGCGGCGTGCGGCTCGCCGGCCTTCGGACAGTACCGCCCGGATCCGCGGGGCGGGCACCAGCCGTGGGCGCTGGTGGTGCTCGAGCTGGCCGGGGACCGCATCGCCAGCTGGACCTCCTTCCTCGACACCGAGACGCTCTTCCCCCGGTTCGGGCTGCCCGCGAGCCTCTCCGGGTAGCCATCGGCCCCGCCCCGGGGACGCGCCTCGTGGTTGGGGCGTCGCCGCGACCGTCCTGAGATCCGAGCGCCGCCGGGCCCCTACGCCGCCAGCGCCGGTCCGGTCACCAGCCCCACCAGCTCCCGCCGCGTCGCGCAGCGGAGCCGTGCGCGCGCGCTGGTGAGGTGCAGGGTGATCGTCGCCGCGGAGACGCCCAGCAGCTCGCCGATCTCGGCGGCGTGGAAGCCGTGCGCGGCGTACGCCAGCGCGGCCGCCTCGGCCGGGCGCAGCGCCGCGGGGTCGTTGCCGTCCAGGCAGCGCCGGGCGAGGATGAGGCCGCGTCCGGCGGCCGCCCAGTGATCCACGAGCGCGTACGTCCCGGCGACGAACGCACCCCAGAGCCGCGCCGCGCCCGGCACGTCCGCCCACGCGACCGCGCCGGCGCCGGCGAGCCCGGCGACGACCCGCGGCGCGAGGCTGCGCGCGGCGCCGCCGGCCGGCGCGGGCGCCGCCGCCGCACCGGCCCCCACGAGCTCGAGCGCCGCGCGGAGACGGCGGCCGGTGTTGAGGTGACCGGCCACGCTCCGCAGGAGCCCGATGGTCCGCGAGGGCGGGCGGACGCCGGGCGCCACCACCATCCCGAGCGCGATGGCCTGGCCGTCGAGCTCTCCACCGAAGAGCAGCACCGCGTCCGGGAGCCCGCTCGACCGCAGGATCTCGGCCACGCGCTGCTCGAGCGCCGGCGGGAGGGAGCGCAGCCGGTGCGACAGGAGCTGGACCGGCGGGCGAGGCCGGAGCAGGTCTCGGTAGCACTCGCGTCCCACCGCCCCGAGGATGCTCCCCGCGGCCGGTTCGGCGGTGACGCCCGTCTCCCCCGACAGCAGCAGCCCGTGTCCCAGGCCACCGCCCAGCCCGTCGCTCCAGCCGAACCAGCGTCCGGTCGGGGCGAGCGGTCGCAGCGCGGCCAGGACGCCGCGCATCCAGCCCTCGGTGGTCGGCTCGGGGGCATAGCACGCGTGGATGGCGTGGAGCCCGGCGAACCGGGCCCCCGGCGTGGGAGCGCTCGGCGCGTCGGCGCCCTCGGCGACCGGGCGATCCAGCACCAGCAGCTCGTCCGTCCCGATCCTGGCCACGCCCGCCCGCAGCGCTTGCGGCACCGCGAGGGTCGCGGGAGCTCTGGTCTCCAGGAGCGAAAGGGCCAAGCCGACGCTGGGCGACATCATGTCCTCAATGACCGCGTGCCCCCGCCTTTGTGACGGGGCTCTCGCGGAGTCCAGACGCTCCTCCGAGATAAGCGCGCGGTCGTGCGGGCGCGGTGACGTACTCGTGACGGAGTGTTCGCGGGGCGAGGTCACGGCGCGCCCCGATGAGCCGAGAACGCTCGTCCGCGTCGCGGTATTCTCGGAGCCCCAAGCCTGACCACTCGCCAGGGGGATGCCCGATGACGTTCAAGGACCTGCTCGTCCACGTGGACTCGACCCCGCTCACCACGCGGAGACTCGACCTTGCGCTCGCCCTCGCGGCGAGGCTCGGCGCCCGGCTGACCGGGCTGTTCGCGGAGAGCGGCTCGCTCGGCTCGAGCATCGTAGGGCGGCGCGGCCCCGATCAGCTCGCCGCGGCGCGGGCCCAGGCGCGCGCGCTGTTCGAGGCCAGGGTCGCCGCGGCGGGCGTCGCGAGCCGCTTCTGGCAGGTCGAGAGCGGCGAGTATGCCCAGCTGACCGACTGGGCCGTGCAGAGCTGCCGCTACGTCGATCTGGCCGTGCTCGGCCAGCCCCCCCAGGACGACGGGCGCGTCCCGGAGGATCTGGTGCAGCAGGTGATCCTCCAGGGCGGGCGCCCGGTGCTGGTCGTCCCCACCGTGGGCGTGCTTCACGAGCCCGGGAAGCGCGTGCTGGTCGCCTGGACCGGGAGCCGGTCCGCGGCGCGCGCGCTGCACGACGCCCTGCCCCTCCTCGAGCGCGCCGAGGAGGTGACGGTGCTCTCCCTCCAGCTTCCCCCGCGCCGGACGCCGGCCGTCCGCTGCCCGGCCTCGACGTCGCCGGCCACCTGCGCCAGCACGGGATCGACGCCCGCTACGAGCGGCTGGTCATGTCCGACGAGGTCGGGGTGGTGGATCGCGTCCTGAACCAGGCCTCGGACATGGGCGCGGACCTCACGGTGATGGGCGCGCACGTGGCCCAGGGGCTGCCGTTCCAGCGCACCGACACGACCGCCGCCATCCTCCGGTCGATGACGACCCCGATCCTCCTGTCGCACTGACGGCGGGATGGGCCGCGCGGCTCCTGGATCGCCGCTCGCCGCGGAGCGTCGCCCGCGGCGGCCGCGCCTCGAGGCCTGGCTCGCGCTCGCGGCGCTGGCGGTGATCTGGGGCTACTCCTGGGTGGCGATGAAGGTGGCCACCCGCGACGGCTCCCCGCTGCTGGTCGCGGCGCTGCGATCGGTGGTGGGGGCCGCGGCGCTCCTCCTGTACCTGCCGCTCACGCGGCGCTCGATCCGCCCGACCCCGCTCGTGCCGACGCTGGTGTACGGCCTGCTGCAGACCGCCGGCTTCACGCTGCTCGCGACCGTGGCGGTGTCGATGGGCGGCGTGGGCAAGACCGCCGTGCTCGCCTACACCATGCCGTTCTGGCTGGCGCTCCTCGCCTGGCGCTTCCTGGGCGAGCGGATCCGCGGCGCCACCTGGGCCGCCCTCGCGCTCGCGGCGGTCGGGCTCGGCCTGGTGGTCACGCCGCTCGGCGCGTCCACCCGCGCGAACGCCCTCGCCCTCGGCGCGGGGCTGGTCTGGGCGGCCAGCGCGGTGTGGGTGGTGCGCGCGCTCGCGAGGCAGCGCCAGGACCTGCTCGCGCTCACCGCCTGGCAGATGGTGTGGGGCGCGCTCGCGCTGACGGCGGTGGCGGCCCTGACCGAGGTCCACGTCCGCTGGACGCCGTCGTTCGTCTGGGCCATCGCGTTCCTCGGCGTGGGGGCGTCGGCGCTGGCCTGGTCGCTCTGGCTCTTCGTCCTCTCCCGGCTGCCGGCCGGCGTCGCGGGGCTCGGCTCGCTCAGCGTGCCGGTGGTGGGCCTCGGGCTCGCCGCCGCGCAGCTCGGCGAGATCCCGACGGGCAGGGAGCTCGCCGGCATCGTCTGCATCGTGGGCGCGCTCGCCCTCCAGGGGCTGGCGAAGGGGACGGGACGGTGACGCGCGCGCTCCCCCGCGTGCGGCGGCGGGAGCGCGCCGCCGGGTCAGAGCTGCTCGTCCTCGATCGCCAGGGCGCCCTCGGCGCCGTCCACCACGGTGCGCGCCAGGCCCGGGGCGGCCGTCAGCACGTGGTCGGCGTAGAAGCGGGCCGTGACGAGCTTCGCCCGGTAGAAGGCGGCCTCGCCGGAACCCTCGGCCAGGCGCCGGCTCGCCGCCAGCGCGGCGCGGGCCAGCTGCCAGCCGCCGGCGACGGTCCCGAACAGCATCAGGAAGGGCACCGCCCCGACCGACGGCCGGCGCACGTCCGCGCCGTAGGTGGCGACGACGTAGCGCACCGCCTGCTCGAGCGCGCCCACGCCCTCGCGGAGCCGGGCCGCCACCGCCGCCATGCTCTCCGAGCCCTCCTGGCCGAGCGCCGCGATCACCTCGCGCACCTGCTCCATCACCTGGCCGATGGCCTTGCCGCCGTCGCGCGCGACCTTGCGGCCGATGAGGTCGGCCGCCTGGATGCCGGTGGTCCCCTCGTAGATGGTCGTGATGCGGGCGTCGCGCAGGTACTGGGCCGCGCCGGTCTCCTCGATGAAGCCCATGCCGCCGTGGACCTGGACGCCGAGCGACGCCACCTCGTTGGCGACCTCGGTGCTCCAGCCCTTGACGATGGGGATCATCAGGTCGACGAAGGCCTGGCTCCGCTCGCGCTGCGCCGCCTCGGGGTGACGCCGGGCGGTGTCCGTCGCCGCCGCCACCACGCAGGCGAGCGCGCGCATCGCCTCGGTCCGGGACTTCATCAGCATCAGCATGCGGCGGACGTCGGGGTGGCGGATGATGGCCACCTTGTCCTTGCTCCTCACGCCCGAGCTCGGTGCCCTGCACGCGCTCGCGCGCGTAGGCGAGGGCGAGCTGGTAGGCGCGCTCCGAGAGCCCGACGCCCTCCAGCCCGACCGCGTAGCGGGCCGCGTTCATGGTGATGAACATGTACTCGAGGCCGCGGTTCTCCTCGCCGACCAGCCAGCCCACCGCGCCGTCCCGGTCGCCGAACGCCAGCACCGCGGTCGGGCTGGCGTGGATGCCGAGCTTGTGCTCGAGCGACACGCAGCGGACGTCGTTGCGCGCGCCGAGGCTGCCGTCCTCGTTCACGAGGAACTTCGGCACCACGAAGAGCGAGATGCCCTTCACGCCCTCCGGCGCGTCGGGGGTCCGGGCCAGCACCAGGTGGACGATGTTCTCGGTGAGGTCGTGCTCGCCGTAGGTGATGAAGATCTTCTGCCCCTCCAGGCGGTAGGTGCCGTCCGCCTGCCGCACCGCGCGCGTCCGGACCGCGGCCAGATCCGAGCCGGCCTGCGGCTCGGTCAGGACCATGGTGCCGGTCCACTCGCCGCTGACCAGCCTCGGCAGGTAGGTGCGCTTGAGCGCCTCGGAGCCGCGCAGCTCGATCGCCTCGATGGCGCCGGCGGTGAGCATGGGGCACAGCGCGAACGAGACGTTGGCGCCGTTCCACATCTCCTCGACCAGCGCCGAGACCAGCCGCGGCAGCCCCTGCCCCCCGTACTCCGGATCGCAGGACAGCGCGCTCCACCCGCCCTCGACGAACCGGCGGTAGGCCTCGCGCCAGCCGGCGGCGGTGGCGACCTCGCCGTCGCGCCAGCGCGCGCCCTCGCGGTCGCCGCTCGGGTTGAGCGGCGAGAGCACGCCCGAGGCGAGCTTCCCCGCCTCCTTCAGGACGGCCTCGGCGAGCTCGAGCGTCGCCTCCTCGCAGCCCGGCAGGCGGGCCACCTCCTCGAGCGGGGCGAGCTCGCGCAGGACGAACTCCATGTCGCGGAGCGGTGCGGTGTAGTCCCTCATGTCGAACCTCCGGGTGCAGGGAGCGTCAGGGACGCTCACTCGTAGACGTAGAAGCCGCGCCGGGTCTTCCGACCGAGGCGGCCGGCCGCGACCAGCTCCTTGAGCAGCGGGGCGGGGCGGTACTTCGGGTCGTTGAAGCCCTCGTAGAACACCTGCATCACCGCGAGCAGCGTGTCGAGCCCGACCATGTCGGCCAGGGCCAGCGGGCCGATGGGGTGGTTGCAGCCGAGCTTCATGCCGGTGTCGATGTCCTCGGCCGTGGCCATCCCCTCCTGCAGCGCGAAGATCGCCTCGTTGATCATGGGGCAGAGGATCCGGTTCACGGCGAAGCCGGGCCCGTTCTTCACGGTGATGGGGGTCTTGCCGATGCCCCTCGCGAAGGCGAGCGCCCGCGCGTGGGTCTCGTCCGAGGTCTGCAGCCCGCGGATCAGCTCGACCAGCGCCATCAGCGGCACCGGGTTGAAGAAGTGCATCCCGATGAAGCGCTCGGGCCGGGGGACCATCGCCGCGAGCTGGGTGATCGAGATCGACGAGGTGTTGGTCGCGAGGAGCGTGTCGGCGGCGGTGACCTCCTCGAGCTGCTTCAGGATGCGCAGCTTGAGCTCGAGGTTCTCGGTGGCCGCCTCGATGACCAGGTCGGCGCCGCGCAGGGCGGCCCGGTCGGTCGAGCCGGTCACCCGCGAGAGCGCCGCCTCGCGCTGCTCGGCCGTGAGGGCGCCCTTCTTCACCAGCCGCTCCAGGCTGCCGGAGAGCGTGGCCACGCCGCGCTGCACCGCCGCGTCGGACACGTCGATCATCGTCACCTGCAGGCCGGCGGTGGCGCACACCTGCGCGATGCCGTTCCCCATCGTCCCCGCGCCGACCACGCCGATCCGCTTCATGTCCATGGTCATCTCCCCGGCCGAGCCGCCTCAGGCGCGCTCGAAGATGGCGGCGATCCCCTGGCCGCCGCCGATGCACATGGTGACCAGGGCGTACCGGCCGCCCACGCGCGCGAGCTCGTACAGCGCCTTGGTGGTGATGATCGCGCCGGTGGCGCCGACCGGGTGCCCGAGCGAGATGCCGGAGCCGTTCGGGTTCACCTTGGCGGGATCCAGCTCGAGGGCGCGGGTCACGGCGCAGGCCTGGGCCGCGAAGGCCTCGTTGGCCTCGACCACGTCGAGGTCCTTCACGGTCAGGCCGGCGCGCTTCAGCGCCAGCCGCGTGGCGGGCACCGGGCCGATCCCCATCAGCTGCGGGTCCACGCCCGCGTGGGCGTAGGCCACCAGGCGCGCCAGGGGCTTCAGGGAGGACGCCCGGACCGCCTCGCCGGTGGCGAGCACCACCGCGGCCGCCCCGTCGTTCAGCCCGGAGGCGTTGCCGGCCGTCACCGTGCCGCCCTCCTTGAACACCGGCTTCATGCTGGCCAGCCGCTCGCGCGTCACGTCCCCCCGCACGTGCTCGTCCGTCTCGAAGCGCACCGGCCCCTTGCGCGACGGGAGCTGCACCGGGACGATCTGCGCCTCGAACCGGCCCTCCGCGATCGCGCGCGCGGCGCGCCGCTGGCTCTCGAGCGCCAGCGCGTCCTGCATCTCGCGCGTGATGCCGTCGCGCTGCGCCACGTTCTCCGCCGTCACGCCCATGTGGATCCGCTGGAACGGGTCGTGGAGGATGCCCAGCACGTAGTCGGCCACCGGCGCGTCGCCCATGCGGGCGCCCCAGCGGGCGGCGGGCATCAGGTAGGCGCCGCGGCTCATCGACTCGGCGCCCGCGCCGATGGCGACCTCGGCCTCGCCGAGCAGCAGCGTCTGCGCCGCCGAGACGATGGCCTGGAGCCCCGAGCCGCACAGGCGGTTCACGTTGAAGGCCGGCGTCTCCTGCGGGATCCCGGCGTCCATGGCCGCCACGCGGGAGAGGTAGGCGTCGCGCGGCTCGGTGGGGACCACGTTCCCCATCACCACGTGGCCGACGGCCGCGGGCTCGACGCGGCTGCGCGCGAGCGCCTCGCGGACCGCGAGGGTGGCCAGCTCCGACAGCGGGACGTCCTTGAGCGAGCCGCCGAACGTCCCGATGGCGGTCCGCGCGGCCCCGACGACGAAGATCTCACGAGCGGTCATTGCGTCTCCCTTGCGCTACATGTTGCGACGGTACTGCCCACCCACCTCGAAGAGCGCGCCCGTGATCTGCCCGAGCGAGCAGCCCCGCACCGCGTCCATCAGCACCTCGAAGACGTTCCGGTCCTCGATCACCGCTTGCTTCAGGCGCCGCAGCAGGAGGGGTGCCTCCTCGGCGTGGCGCGCCTGGAAGTCGCGGAGCCGGGCGAGCTGGGAGCGCTTCTCCTCCTCGGTGGAGCGCGCCAGCTCGATGTGATCCGGCACCGGGTCGCCGTGGGGGCTGCGGAAGGTGTTCACGCCGATGATGGGGTACGCGCCGCTGTGCTTCAGCGTCTCGTAGTGCAGGCTCTCCTCCTGGATCTTGCCGCGCTGGTAGCCGGTCTCCATCGCGCCGAGCACCCCGCCGCGCTCCGAGATCCGATCGAACTCCGCCAGCACCGCCTCCTCGACCAGCTCGGTCAGCTCGTCGATGACGAAGGCGCCCTGCAGCGGGTTCTCGTTCTTGGCGAGGCCCCACTCCCGGTTGATGACGAGCTGGATCGCCATGGCACGCCGCACGCTCTCCTCGGTGGGCGTGGTGATGGCCTCGTCGTAGGCGTTGGTGTGGAGCGAGTTGCAGTTGTCGTAGATCGCGATGAGCGCCTGCAGCGTGGTGCGGATGTCGTTGAACGCGATCTCCTGCGCGTGCAGGGAGCGGCCCGAGGTCTGCACGTGGTACTTGAGCTTCTGGCTCCGCTCGTTCGCGCCGTACCGCTCGCGCATCGCCACCGCCCAGATGCGGCGCGCCACCCGGCCGAGCACCGTGTACTCGGGGTCCATGCCGTTGCTGAAGAAGAAGCTCAGGTTGGGCGCGAAGTCGTCGATGCGCATGCCGCGCGCCAGGTAGGCCTCGACGAAGGTGAAGCCGTTGCTGAGCGTGAACGCCAGCTGGCTGAGCGGGTTCGCGCCCGCCTCGGCGATGTGGTAGCCGCTGATGCTGACCGAGTAGAAGTTGCGCACCTGGTGCTGCACGAAGTACTCGGCGATGTCCCCCATCACCTTGAGGCTGAACTCGGTGGAGAAGATGCAGGTGTTCTGGCCCTGGTCCTCCTTCAGGATGTCGGCCTGCACCGTCCCCCGGACGTTCGCGAGCGCCCAGGCCCGGAGCTCGGCGGCCTCGGCGTCGGAGGGGGCGCGGCCGTGCTCGGCCGCGAACCGCTCGAGCCGCTGGTCGATGGCGGCGTTCATGAACATGGCCAGGATCGCCGGCGCCGGCCCGTTGATGGTCATGCTCACCGAGGTGGCCGGGTCGCACAGGTCGAAGCCGGAGTAGAGCACCTTCAGGTCGTCGAGGGTGGCGATGCTGACGCCGGAGTTGCCGACCTTCCCGTAGATGTCCGGGCGGACGTCGGGGTCGTATCCGTAGAGGGTCACCGAGTCGAACGCGGTCGAGAGCCGCTTGGCGGGCATGCCCTCGGAGACCAGCCTGAAGCGCCGGTTGGTGCGGAAGGCGTCCCCCTCGCCCGCGAACATCCGGGTCGGGTCCTCGCCCTCCCGCTTGAACGGGAAGGTGCCGGCCGTGTACGGGAACGAGCCCGGCACGTTCTCCAGCAGGAGCCACGCGAGCAGCTCGCCGTCGTCCTCGTACCGGGGCAGCGCCACCTTGCGGATCTTGCTGCCGGACAGGGTGGTGTGGACGAGGTCGGTGCGCACCTCCCGGTCCCGGATCTTCACGACGAGCTGGTCGCCGGCGTAGGCCGCGCGCACCTCGGGCCAGCACGCCAGGAGCCGCCGCGCGCCGGGGTCCAGCCTGGCCTCCCGGGCCAGCGCCAGCGCCTCGATCGGCTCGGCGGCGTCCGGCCGGGGCGGACGGGCGTCGAGCAGCATCCGCCGGGTGGCCCGCAGCTGCTGCAGCTCGCGCGCGAGCGCCGCCTGCTCCCTCGCCCGCCGCTTGTAGGCGCGGACGGTCTCGGCGATCTCGGCGAGGTAGCGCACGCGCGTGCCCGGCACGAGCGGGTGCTGGTGCGTGCTGTGACGGGTCCGGACGGCCGGCAGCCGGCCCTCCCCGAGCGGCAGCCCGAGCTCGCGGAGGCGCGGCTTCAGCGCCTGGTAGAGCGCGGAGACGCCGTCGTCGTTGAACCGGCTGGCGATGGTGCCGAAGACCGGCATCTCCTCCGGGCGCTTCCCGAACGCCTCCCGGTTGCGCTGCACCTGCTTCGCCACGTCCCGGAGCGCGTCCAGCGCCCCCTTGCGATCGAACTTGTTGATCGCGACCAGCTCGGCGAAGTCGAGCATGTCGATCTTCTCGAGCTGGCTCGCGGCGCCGAACTCGGGCGTCATGACGTAGATGGGGACGTCCACCAGCGGCGCGATGGCGGCGTCGCCCTGGCCGATGCCCGGCGTCTCGACGATCGCGAGGTCGAAGCCGGCGACCTTCACGGCGGCGAGCACCTCCGGCAGCGCGCCGCTGAGCTCGCTCCCGTTGTCGCGGGTGGCCAGGCTCCGCACGTAGACGCGCGGGCCCCGGGACCAGGGGCCGATCGCGTTCATGCGGATCCGGTCACCGAGCAGCGCCCCGCCGCTCCTGCGCCGGGAGGGGTCGATGCTGATGACCGCGACGTGGAACGCGTCGCCCTGGTCGAGCCGCAGCCGGCGGATCAGCTCGTCGGTCAGGCTCGACTTCCCGGCGCCGCCGGTGCCGGTCACGCCCAGCACCGGCACCTTCGCCGTCCGGGCGCGCGCGTGGAGCGCCTTGACCAGCTCGGCGTCGGCCTTGCCGTTCTCCAGGGCCGTGATGAGCCGCGCCAGCGCGCGCCACGCCGCGTCGCCGTGACCGGCGAGGTCGTCGAGGCGCCGGGGGGCGTGCACCGAGGGATCGGTGTCGCAGCGCCGCACCATCTCGCCGATCATGCCCTGCAGGCCCAGGCGCTGCCCGTCCTCCGGGCTGAAGATCCGCGCGACGCCGTACCCCTGCAGCTCGGCGATCTCCGCCGGCACGATCACGCCCCCGCCGCCGCCGAACACCTGGATGTGCTCGCCGCCGCGCGCGCGGAGCGAGTCGATGACGTACTTGAAGTACTCGAGGTGGCCGCCCTGGTACGAGCTGATGGCGATGCCCTGCGCGTCCTCCTGCAGCGCGGCGGTGACGACCTCGTCCACCGAGCGGTTGTGCCCGAGGTGGATCACCTCGGCCCCGGCGCTCATGAGCAGCCGCCGCATGATGTTGATGGCGGCGTCGTGGCCGTCGAAGAGCGCCGCGGCGGTGACGAAGCGCACCTTGTTCTTCGGCCGGTACTCGGCGACGGCCTGTGGCTCTGCGGACGCGTGGGTCACGGAGGTCCTCCGGACCCGACTCTAGCCGCTCGCCCCGGTGGCGGCGATGCCCGAACCGCCCGCCGGGGCTGGCGGTTTTTGCCACCCCGGGAGCGGCCGCAGTAGAGTCCGGGCGGGTCGCGCGTGATCGAAAAGGACACCGTCTCGATGCACTTCGTCCGCGCCGCGGTGGCCGCGCTGTCGGGGGCGGCGCGCGCGCGGGTGGTCGCGGCGAGCGGCATCCCGGCCGAGCTGCTGGCGGTGCCCAGCGCCCGCGTCCCCGCGGCCTCCTTCTCCGCCCTGTGGCTGGCGGTGGCGCTGGAGCTCGACGACGAGTTCTTCGGCCTCGACCGGCGGCCGATGAAGCGCGGCAGCTTCGCCCTGCTCTGCCAGGCGGCGCTCCACGGGGGGGACCTGGAGGGGGCCCTCCGGCGCATGCTCCGGGGGCTGGCGCTGTTCCAGGACGAGCTCCGCGGCGAGCTGCTGGTCGAGGGGGAGGACGCGGTCATCCGGGTGAACAACCGGATCGAGGCCGCGCCGGCGCGCCGCTTCGCGGACGAGACCTTCCTCGTCATGGTGCACGGGACCATGTGCTGGCTGGTGGGGCGGCGCATCCCGCTGACGTGGGCGGAGTTCGCCTACCCGAGGCCGGCCTACGCCCAGGAGTACGCGGTCATGTACTCGCAGCGCCTGCGCTTCGACGCCGGGTGCACCGCCGTCCGCTTCGATCCGGCGCACCTGCGGGCCCCGGTGATCCAGGACGAGGCGGCCCTGAAGAAGTTCCTGCGCACCGCGCCCCAGACCGTGTTCCTCAAGTACAAGAACGAGGAGAGCTTCACGGCGCGCCTCCGCCGCCGGCTCCGCGGCAGCATCGGCGGGCGCGAGTGGCCCCGCCTGGAGGACGTCGCCCGGGAGCTCCGCGTGGCCCCCACCACGCTCCGCCGCCGGCTCGACGCGGAGGGGACGAGCTACCAGGGCATCAAGGACGAGCTGCGGCGGGACGCGGCCATCAACCACCTGTGCGGGAGCCGGCTGAGCGTCGCCGAGATCGCGCACCTCTTGGGCTTCCATGAGACGAGCGCCTTTCACCGGGCGTTCAAGCGGTGGAGCGGGGTGCAGCCGGGGGAGTACCGCCGGCGGCAGGCGGGGATCCGGCCGCCCTGAGCGCCCCGGCGCGAGGCGGATCGTGGCGCCGGGTCCGAATAGTGCTCGAAAACGAAGGAGGTCGCATGAAGGCGGTCCTGATGCGCGCGCACGGCGGCCCGGAGGTGGTGGGGCTCGAGGACCTGCCGGAGCCGGAGGCCGGCCCGGGGCAGGTGGTCCTGGCGGTGAAGGCCGCCGCGCTGAACCACCTCGACGTCTGGGTGCGCGAGGGCTGGCAGGGGCTCAAGCTCTCCTTCCCGCACGTGTTCGGCTCCGAGGCCGCCGGCGTGGTCGAGGCCGTGGGCCCCGGGGTCGACGGCGTGCGGGCGGGCGACGAGGTGCTGGTCACCCCGAGCTTCGGCTGCGGGCGCTGCGAGCGGTGCCTGTCCGGCCAGGAGAACCTGTGCCGGTCGTTCACCATCTACGGCGAGCACGTCCCGGGCGCGCAGGCGGAGCGGTTCGTGGTCTCGGCCCGCCACCTGCTCCCCAAGCCCGCGCGGCTCACCTTCGAGGAGGCGGCGGCGGTGCCGCTCACCTTCATGACGGCGTGGCACGCCCTGGTGGTGCGCGCCGAGATCCGGCCGGGCGAGACGATCCTCGTCCACGCGGCGGGCTCGGGGGTGGGCGTCGCGGCCGTGCAGATCGCGAAGCTCTTCGGCGCGCGGGTGATCGCCACGGCCGGCTCGGACGCCAAGCTCGAGCGGGCGCGGGCGCTCGGCGCCGACGAGGTCGTGAACTACGAGCGCCAGGACTTCCTGAAGGAGGTGAAGCGGCTCACCGACCGGCGGGGCGTCGAGGTGGTCTTCGAGCACGTCGGCAAGTCGACCTGGGAGAAGTCGATCCTGTCCGCCGCCCTGGGCGGGCGCATCGTGACGGTGGGCGCCACCACCGGCTTCGATCCGCTCACGGATCTCCGGCACGTCTTCTACCGCCAGCTCTCGATCCTGGGCTCCACCATGGGGACCGCCGGAGACCTCGCGCAGGTCCTGCGCTTCGTCGAGGAGGGGAAGCTGCGGCCGGTGGTCGACCGGGTGCTGCCGCTCGCGGAGGCGCGCGCGGCCCAGGGGCTCCTCGCGAGCCGCGCGCAGTTCGGGAAGATCGTGCTCAGGCCGTGACGCCGGCCCCGCCGCTCACGACAGCCACCATGCCCCGAACCCGATGGTCAGCACCGTCACGGGCAGCCCGACCTTCAGGTGATCGAGGAACGACACCTTCACCCCGCGGCGCCGGGCGCCCTCGACCACGATCAGGTTCGCGATCGAGCCGATCAGCGTGAGGTTCCCCGCCAGCGTGCTCGACATGGCCAGGGCGAGCCAGGAGGTGGTGGGGTCGGGGAGGTGCGGGACGAGGCGGGTGAAGAGCATCACCGCCGGCACGTTGCTGGTGAGGTTCGAGAGGAGCGCCGAGACCACGCTCAGCCCCGGGACCGTGTCGATCCCGAGCGGCCGCAGCAGCTCGAAGGCGCGCCGGTCCAGGCCGACCCGCTCGACGCCCGCCACCACCACGAACAGCCCGACGAACAGGGTCAAGAGCCCCCAGTCCACCTGGCGGTAGACCTTCTCCGGCTTCACCCGGCGGGTGATGAGCAGCGCCGCCGCGGCGGCGGCGGAGACCAGCGCCGTGTCCACCCCGGCCACGAAGGCCGCCACCACCGCGGCCGTCACCAGGAGGGACTTCGCCAGCATGGCGCGGTGCACGGCCCTCGTCTCGACCGGCTCGCGCTCGAACGCCCCCGCGTGCAGGTCCTTCCGGAAGAGGAGCCAGATCAGCGCCGCGTCGAGGGCGAGCCCCACCAGCGCGACCGGGAGGAGCGCGGCCGCGAACGGGCGGTAGCCGATCCCGGAGACGCTCGCGATGAGCATGTTCTGCGGGTTTCCGGTGATGGTCGCGACGCTCCCGATGTTGGACGCGGTGGCGAGGGCGAGCAGGTAGGGCAGGGGGCGGTGACGGCGCGCCGCCGCGACCTCGAGCAGGACCGGCGTGAACACCAGGCAGACGGTGTCGTTCACGAACATCGCCGAGAGCGCCCCCGACGCGAACACGACCGCCACGAGCAGCGCGGCCGGGTGGCGGATCCAGGCGACCGTGACGCGGGCCAGGGTGGAGAAGAACCGCGCCAGCTGCAGGTGCGCGATGAGGACCATCATCCCGAACAGCAGGACGAGCGTCCGGTAGTCCACCGCCCGGTAGGCCTCCTCGAGGGAGAGCCCGCCCACCGTGACCATCAGGATGGCGCCGATGATGGCGGCGCCGGTGCGGTCGATCCGGAGGAGCGGCGGCCGCCCCACCGCCAGCACGGCGTAGGTCGCCACGAAGATCAGCGCGGGGACGAGCGCCCCGGCCGGCGCGTGGGGGAGGGCGGGCACGGCGCAGGAATCCCGCGGCGAGGCGACCGGGTCAACTTCGCGACGAACCGCCGCCTTGCGGAGCCGGCGCTCCCTGCCTTACAACCGGGGACGTAAGATCGACCGTCGCGTCGGTCTGGCGTATCACGGGGGAGGCAGCCGATGTCGAGAGTCCGCGCCGAAGACTACCAGAACAAGCGCCAGTCCATCCTGGACGCCGCCGCGGTCCTGTTCGCGCAGTCCGGCTACGCCAACGTGAAGATGATGGACATCGCCCGGTCCTGCGACGCGTCCAAGTCGATGCTCTACCACTACTTCCCGGCCAAGGAGGACGTGCTCTTCGAGATCATGAAGGAGCAGGTCCAGAGCTACCTCGAGGCCACCGAGGAGGTGGCGGCGCTGCCGCTCTCGCCCGACGAGCGGCTGCACGAGTTCGTGAAGATGTGGGTCCGCAGGTCCACCCAGGCGCGCGCCCGGATCACCGTGCTGATGTACGAGTTCAAGTTCCTGACCAAGCGCCAGCGGACCGTGGTGGGCGACGTGGCGCGGCGGCTCATCGACCGGGTCTCGGAGATCGTGGGCGAGGTGAACCCCGCCCTGAAGCAGGGGCCCGTCGCCCGGCACCGGACCTACGCCCTGCTGCTCTACGGCCTGCTCAACTGGACCGAGGTCTGGTTCCGGAGCACCGGGCCCATCGGCGCCGAGGAGATGGCCGAGATGATCCACGGCCTCTTCGTGCACGGGCTCCCCGCCGCCGCGCCCGCCGGCAAGCTCCGCAAGGCCTGAGCGTCCGGCGCGGGCAGCGCCCGGGCCGCCGCACACCAAACCCCCGCTTCGAGGGGCGGCCATCGGGGCTCCTTGACTTAGACCGACGCGTCGGTCGAAGATTAGCTCCGCCCGTTCATCCAGCACGGGCGCCCCGGGAGCACCGCCCCGCGTGACGAGAAGAAGGAGCGCGCAGATGCCGGAGAGCCGCCGCTTCACCTACGACACCACGATGTTCCAGGACACCTTCGAGAACGACTTCACCTACTTCAACGGGGTGGCGCGGAACTTCCACCGCTACGCGAAGCGGACCGCGCTCACCTGCGTCCAGCGCGACCGGCGCTGGACCTACGCCGAGCTCGGCAAGGTGTCGAACCAGCTGGCGAACGCGCTGCGCGCCGGCGGCGTGGTGAAGCCGGACGTGGTGATGTACCAGCTCTACAACTGCGCCGAGTGGGCCTTCCTCTACCTCGCCACCCAGCAGCTCGGCGCGGTCGGCTGCCCCATCAACTACCGGCTCTCCTCCGGCGAGACCGCCTACGCCATCGACGACAGCAAGCCGCGCGTCTACGTCTACGACGCGGCGCTCTCCGAGGTGGCCGAGAAGGCGCTCGCCGCGGCGAAGCACCGCCCGGCCCAGGTGGTGATGGTGGACCCGTCCGGCCAGGCGAAGCCCATCGCCGGCGCCGTCTCCTTCGAGGAGTACGTGCAGGCCCACCCCGACACGCCGCCGGGGATCCACCGCCCCACCCACATCTACGACGAGACCACCCGGCTCTACACCTCGGGCACCACCGGGATGCCGAAGGGCGTGCCGCTCAACAACGTGAACGAGATCTTCAGCGCGCACGACGTGATCATGCACTTCCCGCTGTCGCCGGTGGACAAGACGCTCAACATGACGCCGTGGTTCCACCGCGGCGGGCTCTACTCCGGCGGGCCCAACCCGACCTTCTACGTGGGCGCCGAGGCGATGCCGCTCCGCCAGTTCGATCCGGCGCTGGTCCTCGACCTGGTGGAGAAGCACGGGATCACCTTCCTCATCGGCGCCCCCACCACGCTGCAGGCGCTCCACGACGTGCAGATCGCCAGGCCGCGCGACCTCGGCACGCTCCGGGGCATCGTCACCATGGGCGCGCCGCTCGAGCGCGCCGCGTGCATCCGGTTCCAGAAGGTGCTCACCCCGAACATCTTCAACGGCTACGGCTCGACCGAGGGCTTCTGGAACACCTTCCTCCGGCCCTACGACCTGCCCGAGATGGCCGGGGCGGCCGGCCGCTCCTGCACCGACGACGACATGGCGGTGGTGAAGCTCCTCCCCGACCGCCTGGCCGAGCCGCACGAGCACGTGGCCAAGGACGGCGAGGAGGTCGGCGAGATCATCGTCCAGCCCAGCGCCAAGAGCTCGTACACGTACTTCAACCGGCCGGGCGAGGCGCGCGCCAAGTACTACAAGGGCTGGCTCTACATCGGCGACCTCGGGAAGTGGAACGAGGACGAGTACGTCACGGTCGTCGGCCGCAAGGACGACATGCTCGATCAGCGGCGGCGAGAACATCCAGCCGGTGCAGGTGGAGGCCGCCCTGAACGAGCACCCCGACGTCGCCGACTGCGTGGTGGTCGGCCTGCCCGACGAGAAGTGGGGCCAGCTGGTGGTGGCCTACGTGGTCCCGAAGCAGCCCGGCCTCACCGCCCAGGAGATGGACCGGTTCTGCAAGCAGCACCCCATGCTCGCCTCGTACAAGCGGCCCCGGCTCTACCGGTTCGTCGAGTCCCTGCCCATGACCGCCACCGGCAAGAAGGTCCACTACAAGCTCCGCGCGAACGTGAAGGCAGATCACGAGGCGGGGCTGCTCGAGAAGGTTTAGCCAGCCGGCCTCGATCTCCGGCCGAGGCACTCTTCGCGAAGCGAGATGTGCCCGGCCGCTCCTCACCGGCTGCGAACCGTTCCAAGGAGAATTCATGTACGCCAGAACCGAAGAGCTGCTCGCCCTGAGAGACGCCGTCCGCCGCGCCGCCCGCGAGCGGATCGCCCCCCGCGCCGCCGCCACCGACCGGACCGGCGAGGTCGACCGCGAGGTGATCGGGCTCCTGTGGGAGCTCGGCCTCATGACGCCTGATCTTCCCGCCCGAGCACGGCGGCGCCGAGCGCGACCAGGGCACCGCGCTCTGCATCTCGGTGGAGGAGATCGCGAAGCACTGCGCCGCCTCGGCGCTGCACCTCATCATCCAGGCGGTGGGGATGTTCCCCATCCTGCACGGGGCCCGGCCCGAGGTGCTGGCCAAGCTCCTGCCGCGCATGGTCGAGCGCCAGGAGCTCGCCGCCTACCTCGTCACCGAGCCGGGGGCCGGCTCGGACGTGGGCGGCCTCCGCACCACCGCGGTGCGGGACGGCGATCACTACGTGCTGAACGGCACCAAGGTCTTCGCCACCAACGGCGCCATCGCCTCGGTCTACTCGGTGCTGGCGCGGACCTCCGACGCGCCCGGGCGCGACGGGCTCTCCTTCTTCCTGGTGGAGCGGGAGGCCGCCCCCGGCCTGAAGGTCGGCAAGGTCGAGAAGAAGCTCGGGCAGCGCGGCTCGAACACCGCCGAGATGGTCCTCGACGAGGTGCGGGTCCCGGCCCGGAACCTGCTCGGCGAGGAGGGCAAGGGCTTCCTGCTCGCCATGAAGGACTTCGACATGTCGCGCCCGGCCATCGGCGCGCAGGCGCTCGGCATCGCGGAGGGGGCGCTCTCCGAGATGGTGCGCTACGCGCAGGAGCGGAAGACCTTCGGCAAGGCGCTCGCCGAGCACCAGATGATCCAGCAGATCCTGGCCGACTCCGCCACCGCCGTCGAGGCGTCGCGCGGGCTGGTCTACGCCGCGGCGAAGCTGTTCGACGAGGGGCGGCGGAACACCAAGCTCGCCTCGATGGCCAAGGTGTTCGCCTCCGACTCGGCCATGCGGATCACCACCGACGCCATCCAGGTGTTCGGCGGCTACGGCTACATGCAGGACTACCCGGTGGAGCGCATGTTCCGCGACGCCAAGCTCACCCAGATCTTCGAGGGCGCCAACCAGATCCAGCGGCTGGTGATCGCCCGCGAGCTCCTCAAGGAGTCGGCGTAGACACGCCGCCGACGTCCGACCCTTTCACACGCCGATCCGGAGAACGCCGATGTTCGATCTCACCGAGGAGCAGCAGCAGGTCGTCGAGATGGTGCGCAAGGTCGCGACGAAGGAGATCGCGCCCCTGGCCAGGGAGCTCGACGAGAAGGCCGCCTTCCCCGAGCACGCCAGGAACGTCTTCGCGGAGCTCGGGCTCCTGAACCCGCTCCTCCCCGCGGCGTTCGACGGGCCGGAGATGGGCGTGCTCACCACCGTCCTCATCATGGAGGAGATCTCGCGCGTCTGCGCCGCCACCGCGCTGCTGCTCATCGCCCAGAGCGACGGGATGCTGCCCATCCTGCACGGCGGGAGCCCCGAGCTGAAGAAGCGCTTCCTGGGGCGCCTGGGCGGGGGCTCCACCGTGCTCACGGCGCTCGCCGCCACCGAGCCGACCGCCGGCTCCGACCTGCTCGGCATGAAGACCCGCGCCGTGCGCAAGGGCGACGAGTACGTCATCAACGGCCAGAAGTGCTTCATCACCAACGGCTCGGTGGCCGACGTGATCTCGCTCTACGCCTACACCGACCCGGACAAGGGGGCGAAGGGGATCAGCGCCTTCGTGGTCGAGAAGGGGACGCCGGGGCTCTCCTACGGCCGCAACGAGGTCAAGATGGGCATGCGCGGGTCCATCAACTCGGAGCTGTTCTTCGAGGACCTGCGCATCCCCGTGGCGAACCGCATCGGCGAGGAGGGCACCGGGTTCGCCAATCTCATGTCGACCCTCACCATGAACCGGATCTTCTGCGCCGCGCAGGCGGTCGGCATCGCCCAGGGCGCCCTCGACGAGTCGATCCACCACGCCCGCGAGCGCGTGCAGTTCGGCAAGGCCATCTCCCACATCGCGGTGGTCCAGTCGATGATCGCCGACATGGCCGCGGCGGTGGAGTCGTCGCGGCTCCTCACCCGCAAGGCCGCCGCGCTCTTCGACAAGGGCGACGCGAAGCAGGGCGCGCTCTTCGGCTCGCTCGCCAAGACCTTCGCCAGCGACAACGCCATGAAGGTGACCACCGACGCGGTCCAGGTCCTGGGCGGCTACGGCTACATGAAGGACCACGGCGTCGAGCGGATGATGCGCGACGCGAAGCTCACCCAGATCTACACGGGCACGAACCAGATCACGCGCATCGTCGCCGGACGAGCGCTGCTGCTCTGATCGTCCGACGCTCACCACTCGCGCCGCGGCGGCTCGAGCCCGCCGCCGCCCCCTTCGGAACCGTCGACGTCGCCGGAACCCGCAGCTGCCGCCGCAGCACGACCCAGGAGAAAGCCGATGACCCCGCACCGCTGGATGATGACCGCCGTCGGGCAGCCGCTGGTGAAGGAGCCGATGCCGCTGGTGAAGCCGCCGCCTGGGGTGGTGCTGGTGGAGGTGGCCGGCTGCGGCGTCTGCCACACCGACCTCGGCTACCTCTACGACGGCGTCCGGACCAACCACCCGCTGCCGCTCGCGCTCGGCCACGAGGTGAGCGGACGGGTGGTGCACGCCGGCGCCGGCGCGGAGGGCTGGCTGGGGAAGGCCGTCCTGGTCCCGGCCGTGATGCCCTGCGGCGAGTGCGACGCCTGCAAGCGCGGCAAGCCCACCATCTGCCCGAACCAGAAGATGCCGGGGAACGACATCCACGGCGGCTTCGCCACGCACATCCAGGTGCCGGCCCGCGGGCTCTGCCCGGTGGACGAGGCCCGGCTGGCCGGGGTAGGGCTCGAGCTCGCCGACATCTCGGTGGTGGCCGACGCGCTGACCACGCCGTACCAGGCGGTGACGCAGGCCGGGGTCGGGCCGGGGCAGCTCGTGATCGTGAACGGCGTCGGCGGGGTGGGCAGCTACTGCGTGCAGATCGCCGCCGCGCTCGGCGCCACGGTGGTCGCGATCGACGTGGACCCGAAGAAGCTCGAGCTGGTCGCCGCGAACGGCGCCGCGAAGACCTTCAACGTCCGCGAGGTCGACCCGAAGAACCTCAAGAAGGAGGTCGGCGCCTTCGCGAAGTCGAAGGGGCTGCCCTCGCGCGAGTGGGTGATCTTCGAGTGCTCCGGGACCGCGGCCGGGCAGGCCACCGCCTTCGGGCTGCTGGTCCACGGCGGGACGCTCGGGGTGGTCGGCTTCACCATGGACAAGGTGGAGGTCCGGCTCTCGAACCTGATGGCCTTCCACGCCCGCGCGCTCGGGAACTGGGGCTGCCCGCCCGAGCTCTACCCGCCCGCGCTCGACCTGGTCCTCGACGGCAAGGTGAAGCTCGCCCCCTTCGTCGAGCGCCACCCGCTCGACCAGATCAACCAGGTCTTCGCCGACGTCCACGCCCACAAGCTGACCCGGCGCGCCGTCCTCGTCCCGTAGCCGGCCTCCCATTTCCGGCCGGGCACAGTTCGCGAAGCGAAGTGTGCCCGAGCCGCTCCTCACCGGCTACCGACTCCAAGGAGAACCCCCATGTCCAAGCAGACCACCGAGATCGTCCGCTCCACCGCCCCCCACGAGCTCGTCGGGCACGACCTGCCGGCCATCCGCTGCGAGATGGTGCGCTACGAGAAGCGCCCGGCGAAGCGGCCGGACGGCACCGAGGCGCCGGGGCTCTACAACGCCTGGATCACGCTCGACAACCAGGCCCAGTTCAACTCGTACACCACCGACATGGTGAAGGCGGTGATCCTGGCCTTCCGCGCGGCGGCCAACGCGCGGGACGTGGTGGCGGTGGTCTTCACCGGCGCGGGCGACAAGGCCTTCTGCACCGGCGGCAACACCAAGGAGTACGCCGAGTACTACGCCGGGAACCCGCAGGAGTACCGGCAGTACATGCGGCTCTTCAACGACATGGTGAGCTCCATCCTGGCCTGCGACAAGCCGGTGATCTGCCGCGTGAACGGCATGCGCATCGGCGGCGGGCAGGAGCTCGGGATGGCCTGCGACTTCACCGTCGCGCAGGACCTGGCCCGCTTCGGCCAGGCCGGCCCCAAGCACGGCTCGGCGCCCATCGGCGGCGCGACCGACTTCCTGCCGGTGCTGATCGGGGTGGAGCGGGCCATGGAGACGGGCGTCCTGTGCGAGCCGTGGTCGGCGCACCGGGCCTATCGCGAGGGGATGATCACCGACGTGGTCCCGGCGCTGAAGGTGGACGGGAAGTTCGTGGCGAACCCGCTGGTGGTGACCGACCGCGTCCTCGACGAGTACGGCCGCTTCGTGCACGGCGAGCCGAAGACCGGGGCGGCCCTGGCGGAGGGGAAGGAGCTCGTGAAGCGCGGGAAGGTGGACCTGTCCCTGCTCGACGAGCGGGTGGAGCAGCTCTGCGCGAAGCTCCTGCTCACCTTCCCGGACTGCACCAGCAAGACCATCGAGGAGATCCGCAAGCCCAAGCTCGAGGCCTGGAACGCGAACAAGGAGAACTCGCGCGCCTGGCTGGCGCTCAACATGATGACCGAGGCGAAGACCGGCTTCCGGGCGTTCAACGAGGGCACCAGGGAGGACCGCGAGGCCGACTTCGTGGCGCTCCGGCAGGCGCTCGCGAAGGGCACCCCCTGGAGCCCGGAGCTGGTCGAGAGCCTCCTCCCGGCCGCGCGGAAGGGCGAGTGATGGCCGGCCCGCTCGAGGTCTGGCGCGAGCGCGACGGGCGGCTGCTCCGCCTCCGGCTCTCCCGCCCCAAGGCCAACGTCGTCGACGCCGAGATGATCGGCGCGCTCGACGGCGCCCTCGCCGAGGCCGCCCGGCCGGAGGCCGGCGTGCCGGCGCTGCGCGGAGTCCTGCTCGACCACGCCGGCCCGCACTTCAGCTTCGGCGCCAGCGTGGAGGAGCACCTGCCCGCCACCTTCCGCGCCATGCTCTCGTCGCTGCACGGGCTGGTGCTGCGCATGCTCGAGCTCCCCGTGCCCATCCTGGTCGCCATCCGCGGCCAGTGCCTGGGCGGCGGGCTCGAGGTGGCCATGGCGGGGCACGTCCTCTTCGCCGCGCCGGACGCGAAGCTCGGGCAGCCCGAGATCGTGCTGGGCGTCTTCCCGCCGGCGGCCTCGGCGCTCCTGCCCGAGCGCGTCAGCCGGGCCGCCGCCGAGGACCTGCTCCTCTCCGGCCGCTCCATCGACGGCAAGGAGGCGGCCCGCATCGGCCTCGTCACCGCCATGGCCGACGATCCCGAGGCGGCCGCGCTGGCCTGGTTCGATGCGCACGTGGCGAAGCACTCGGCGGCCACGCTGCGCCTCGCCCTGAAGGCGGCGCGCGGCGACCTGGTGGAGCGCGTCCGCGCGAAGCTCGCCGCGTTCGAGGCGCTGTACGCCACCGAGCTGATGACCACGCACGATGCGGTCGAGGGGCTCCAGGCCTTCCTCGCGAAGCGTCCGGCCAGCTGGCAAGACCGCTGAGGCGCGCCGCCCGAGCCCCACCCACCGAGCACGATCCGCGAAGGAGACGAGGATGGCCCCACTTCTCACGGCCCTGCTGGTGCTCGCGGCGGGCGGATTCTTCGCGGTCACCCTGGCGCGGCGCCTCCGGCCGCTCGCCGCCATGCGCCGGGACGAGCGGGTCGACCGGCTGGGCGAGCGGGTCGCGTCGCTGCTCCGCTTCGGCCTCGGGCAGCGGCGGGTCCTCGATCGCGAGGAGCGCCTCCCCGGGCTCCTGCACGCGATCCTCTTCGCCGCGTTCCTGGTGCTGGCGGTCCGCAGCCTCACGCTCTTCGGGATGGGCTTCTCGGAGGGCTTCCACCTCCCGGGCCTCGCCCCCGGGTCCGGCCTGGGCCGCGGCTACGCCTTCGTGAAGGACGTGGTGGTGCTCGCCGCCATCGTGGCGGCGGCCGGGTTCCTGTGGCGGCGGGTGGTGACCCGGCCCGAGCGGATCACGCGCTCCTGGGAGGGCACGCTCATCCTGGGCTTCATCCTCGGCCTCATGCTGACGGAGGTGGTGTTCGACGGCGCCGAGCGCCTCGCGAGGGGGGGCGGGCTGTCCGGGGCGGCCGGGTTCGACCTGGCCGCCCCGGCCGGCTCGATCGGCGCGGCCCTGCTCGCCGCCACGGGCGGCTCGCCCGGCGCGGTGCACGCCGCGGGCCTGGTGGCCTTCTGGCTGCACCTCGTGATCCTGGCCGTGTTCCTGAACTTCCTGCCGTTCGGGAAGCACTTCCACATCGTCACCGCGCTCCCCAACGTCTTCCTCCGCTCGCTCCCGCCGGGCTCGTCGGCGCTCCGGAAGCTCGACCTCGAGGCCGAGGACGCGAGCTACGGCGCCGCCACGATCGCCGACCTCTCCTGGAAGGAGGCGCTCGACGTCTACAGCTGCACCGAGTGCGGCCGCTGCCAGACGCGCTGCCCGACCCACCTCACCGGCAAGCCGCTCAGCCACAAGGCGGTGAACGGCGCGCTGAAGCACCACCTCCTCGAGGTGGCGCCGCGTGCTCGTCCGATCCGCGCGCGCGCCGGGCCCGGAGGCGCGCCAGGCCGCGCTCGCCGAGCTGCCGCCGCTCGCGCAGGTCGTCCCGCCCGACACCTTCTGGAGCTGCACCACCTGCGGCTGGTGCGAGACCGCCTGCCCGGTGCTGATCGAGAACGTGCCGCGCCTGATCGACCTGCGGCGGCAGAAGGTCCTGGTCGAGGCCGAGATCCCCGACGAGGCCGCCCGCGTCTTCCGGAACCTCGAGACGCAGGGGAACCCGTGGGGCATCGGCTCGAACCGCCGCGCCGACTGGTGCGAGGGCCTCGACGTGCCCCGCGCCGCCGACGGCGGCGAGTTCGAGTACCTCCTCTTCGTGGGCTGCGCCGGCGCCTTCGACGACCGGCAGAAGAAGGTCTCGCGGGACCTGGTGCGCGTCCTCCGCGCGGCGGGGGTGAGCTTCGCCATCCTGGGCGAGGAGGAGACCTGCACCGGCGACGCGGCCCGGCGGCTCGGCAACGAGTACCTGTTCCAGCAGCTGGCCCAGGCGAACGTCGAGACCTTCGCGCGCTACGGGGTGAAGAAGGTGATCACCCAGTGCCCGCACTGCCTCAACACCCTGAAGAACGAGTACCCGCAGCTGGGCGGCCACACCCAGGTGGTGCACCACGCCGAGCTGATCGCCGAGCTGGTGGCCGCGGGGCGCCTCGCGCCCGGCGCGGCGGCGCGGGTGGCCGGCAAGGCCGTCACCTACCACGACCCCTGCTACCTGGCCCGGCACAACGGGATCGCCGAGGCGCCGCGCCAGGCCCTGGCCGCGGCGGGCGTGGCCGTGACCGAGATGCCGCGGAGCGGCCGCACCGGCTTCTGCTGCGGCGCCGGCGGCGGCCGCATGTGGCTCGAGGAGAAGCTCGGCACGCGCGTGAACCAGGCGCGCGTGGAGGAGGCGGCGACGACCGTCGGCGAGGCGGGCGGGGTGATCGCCGTCTCGTGCCCGTTCTGCCTGACCATGCTGAAGGACGGCATCGCCGAGACCGGGCGCGAGGAGCGGCTTCAGGTGCTCGACGTCGCGGAGATCGTGGCCTCGGCGCTGCCGGTCGGTCAGCGCGCCGGCGAGGCGCCGGCGTCGACGCCGCGGCTGCGCGTGGTTTGAGCGGGCGGCGAAGGTCGATCGTGGGATCGAGACACGCGGGAGCCAGGGAGGTGGAGCGGTGGACGCGATGAGGACGAGGTCGACCCACGGGCAGGAGTACCGGCAGAAGCTCTGCTCGCCGCAGGAGGCCGCCGCGATCGTGAAGTCGGGCGACCACCTCTGCTTCCCCATCTTCGCCGGGGAGCCGACCCTCTTCGTGAGGGCGCTCGCCGCGCGCAAGCACGAGCTGGAGGGGGTGGTCGTGAACCAGCAGCACCACCTCTGCCCGGACTACTTCACCGAGGACTCCGTCCCGCACATCAAGGTCAACGCCTGGTTCACCAGCCACGTGTCCAGGCAGGCGGTCCAGCGGGGCTGGGCCGACTTCGTGCCCAACACCTTCCACGAGGTGCCCCGGCTGCTCCAGGAGTACTGGCCCATCGACGTGGCGGGGACGGTGGTCTCCCCCATGGACGAGCACGGCTTCTTCACCTGCGCGCTCTCGGTCGCCTACACCATGGCGGCGGTCAAGAAGGCGAAGAAGGTCGTGGTCCAGGTGAACCCGCAGGCGCCCCGCACCCACGGCAACTGCCACATCCACGTCTCGGACGTCGACTGCATCATCGAGTGCGACGAGCCGCTGGTGGAGCAGCAGCCCCTCGGCATCACGGCGGTGGAGGAGGCCATCGGCGGCTACATCGCCGAGCTCATCGCGGACGGGTCGACCCTGCAGCTCGGCTTCGGCGGCATCCCGGACACGGTCTCGAGGGCGCTGCGGGACAAGAAGGACCTCGGGATCCACACCGAGCTCCTCACCGACGGCATGGTCGACCTGATGATGTGCGGCGCGGTGAACAACTCGCGCAAGACGCTCCACCCCGACAAGACGCTCGCCACCTTCGCCCTCGGCACCCGGCGGCTGTACGAGTTCATGAACGACAACCCGATGATCGAGATGCACCCGGTGGACTACATCAACGATCCCGCGGTCATCGGCAGGAACGACGGGATGGTGTCGATCAACGCCACCATCGAGGTGGACCTCCTCGGGCAGTGCTGCTCGGAGTCGTTCGGCCACCTGCAGTGGAGCGGCACCGGCGGGCAGTCCGACTTCGTGCGGGGCGCGAACGTCTCCAGGGGCGGGAAGAGCTTCATCACCACCGCCGCCACCGCGAAGCACGGCACGGTCTCCTGCATCGTTCCCACCCTCGCGCCCGGCGCGTCGGTGACCACCAGCAAGAACGACGTGGACCACGTCGTGACCGAGTTCGGGGTCGCCAAGCTCCGGGGCCAGACCGCCCGGCAGCGCGCCCTGAACCTGATCGCCATCGCCCACCCGGACTTCCGGGCCGAGCTCACCGAGGCGGCGCGCCGGATGAACCGGATCTGAGCCATCTTCGCGGCGGTGGGCCTTTGCGGGGGCCTCGTTGACCAAGTCCGACCCGTCGGTCTAAGATTCAGTCGTTCTCCCCCACCTCCCGCGCCGGCACGCCGGTCCGCGGCCGAAGCCACCCAGGAGCCGAAGATGCCGATCAAGGTGCTGGTGACCTGCAAGCGGGTCGAGGACCCGGAGTCGAAGATCAAGGTGAAGCCGGACGGGACCGGCATCGTGACCGAGGGCGTCAACTACAAGCTCAACCCCTTCGACGAGATCGGCGTCGAGGAGGGCCTCCGCCTCAAGGAGAAGCACGGCGGCGAGGTGGTGGTGGTGACGATCGGGACCGACAGGTCGGCCACCGAGCTGCGCGCCGCGCTCGCCATGGGCGCCGACCGCGCCGTGCTGGTGAAGCACGACGGCCCGCTCGATCCGGTGGTGGTCTCCGCCATCCTGGCCAAGGTGTTCGAGCAGGAGAAGCCGGACCTGGTGCTGCTCGGCAAGCAGTCGATCGACGACGACCAGAACCAGGTCGGCCAGTACCTGGCCGCGCGCCTCGGGCTGGCCCAGGCCACCTTCGCCTCCAAGGAGGAGAGCCTGGAGAGCGAGGCCGAGCAGAAGAAGGTCCCCGGCCTGGTGCTCGACGCGGACGGCAAGGAGCTCGCCGTGCTGCGCGAGGTGGACGGCGGGGTCGAGACGCTCGCCGTCCGCCTGCCGGCGATCGTGACGGTGGACCTGCGGCTCAACAAGCCGCGCTTCGCCTCGCTCCCCGGGATCATGAAGGCGAAGAAGAAGCCGCTGCAGGAGCTCCAGGCCGCGGCGCTCGGGGTGGACCTCGCGCCGAAGGTGCTGGTGAAGCGGGTGTCCGAGCCGCCCACCCGGAAGGGCGGAGTGCTGGTCCCCGACGTGGCGGCCCTGTACGAGAAGCTGCACGCCGAGGCCAAGGTCGTCTAGCCGGCATCGAGCTCCGGCCGAGGCACAGCTCGCGAAGCGAAGTGGGCCCGGCCGCTCCTCCCCGGCCACGCACAACGAACTCTCAGGAAGCCCGCCATGTCCAACGTCCTCGTCGTCGCGGAGCAGCACGAAGGTCACCTCCGGAAGTCCACCCTGAACGCGCTCGCCGCCGGCCAGGAGCTGGCGCGGCGCACCGGCGGCCAGCTGAAGGTCGCCCTGATCGGGAAGGGGCTCGCCGCCCCGGCGCAGGCGCTCGCGGAGTACGGCGAGGCGGTGCTGGTCGCCGAGGCCGACGGCCTCGAGCACTACCTGGCCGAGTCCTTCGCGCCGGTGGTGGCGGCGCTGGCGCGCGAGATCGGCGCGACCTACGTCGGCGCCGCGGCGAGCGCCTTCGGCAAGGATCTCCTGCCGCGCGCGGCGGCGCTCCTCGAGGCCGCCTGCGCCACCGACGTGATCGGCTTCGGCGGCGACGGCGCCGCGGTCACCTTCCGCCGCCCGATGTGGGCCGGGAACGTGATCGCCGACGTCGAGCTCGCCACGCCGGTGAGGTGCTTCACCATCCGGCCCACCGAGTTCGCGCCGGCGCAGCCGAAGGCCGGCGGCGCCGTGACGCCCGTCGCGGCGAAGGTGGACGCGGCCGCGCTCCGGACGCGGCGGGTCGCCTTCCGCGAGGTGAAGAGCGCGCGCCCCGAGCTGACCGACGCGCGGGTGGTGGTGGCCGGTGGCCGCGGGACCAAGGGCGAGTTCGCGGTGATCGAGGCGCTGGCCGACGCGCTGGGCGGCGCGGTGGGCGCGAGCCGCGCCGCGGTGGACTCGGGCTGGGCGCCGAACGACTGGCAGGTCGGGCAGACCGGCAAGGTGGTGGCGCCGGAGCTCTACGTGGCGGCCGGGATCTCGGGCGCCATGCAGCACGTGGCAGGCATGAAGGGGTCGAAGGTCATCGTGGCGGTCAACAAGGACCCCGAGGCCCCCATCTTCCAGATCGCCGACTACGGGCTGGTGGCCGACCTGTTCCAGGCCCTCCCGGCGCTCACCCAGGCGGTCAAGGCGGGGAAGTAGATGAGCGCGACCGGCCCGCAGCGGTTCGCCACGCGCGTCGCCCTCGTCACGGGCGGCGCGCGCGGGATCGGCCGCGCCATCGCCGGGCGGCTGGCCCGCGAGGGCGCCGAGGTGCACGTCCTCGACCGCGACGCCCCGCCGGCGGCCGACGGGATCACCTTCCACGCCGCCGACATCACCGACTCCGCCGCGGTCGCCCAGGCGGTGGGAGCGCTGCCGCGGCCGCCGCTGCTGCTCGTGAACAACGCCGGCATCACCCGCGACAAGAGCCTCGTCAAGATGACCGACGAGGACTGGGACGCGGTGATCGGCGTGAACCTGTCCGGCGCCTTCCGCGTGCTCCGCGCCGTGGCGCCCGGGATGATCGCCGCCGGCTACGGCCGGGTGGTCAACGTCATCTCCATCAACGGCCTGCGCGGGAAGTTCGGCCAGGCCAACTACGCCGCCTCGAAGGCCGGCCTGGTGGGCCTCACCAAGACCGCCGCCCGCGAGCTCGGCCCGAAGGGCGTCACGGTGAACGCGGTGGCGCCCGGCATGGTGCTCACCGAGCTGACCCTGCAGCTGGCGCCGGAGTTCCGCCAGCGGGCGCTCGACGAGGCCCTGCTGACGCACCTCCCGGAGGTGGAGGACATCGCCGCGGCGGTGACCTTCCTCCTCTCCGACGACGCGCGCATGATCACCGGCGAGGTCATCCGGGTCGACGCCGGCCAGTACATCTGACGAAGGACCGGGAGCACGCGATGGCGATCGGCAGCGAGATCACGGACTACATGGGCTTCCAGGCGCTCCTCACCGAGGAGGAGCGGATGGTGCGCGAGCAGGCGCGCGCCTTCGTGAACGCCGAGGTGCTCCCCATCATCGAGGAGCACGCGCAGGCGCAGACCTTCCCGCGCCAGCTCATCCCGAAGATGGGCGAGCTCGGCTTCTACGGCCCCTCGCTGCCCGTGAAGTACGGCTGCGCCGGCCTCTCCAGCGTGGCCTACGGCCTGCTCATGTAGGAGCTGGAGCGCGGCGACTCCGGCATGCGCAGCTTCGCCTCGGTGCAGGGCTCGCTGGTGATGTACCCCATCTTCGCCTACGGCTCGGACGCGCAGAAGGACCACTGGCTCCCGCGCCTGGCGCGCGGCGAGGCCATCGGCTGCTTCGGCCTGACCGAGCCGGACTTCGGCTCGAACCCGGCCGGCATGCGCACGCGCGCGGTGCGCGAGGCGGGCGGCAAGTGGCGCATCAACGGGACCAAGATGTGGATCACCAACGGCACCGTCGCCGACGTGGCGGTGGTGTGGGCCCAGACCGAGGACGGGATCCGCGGCTTCCTGGTGGAGAAGGGGACGCCCGGCTTCTCCGCGCCGGAGATGCACGGCAAGTGGTCGCTGCGCGCCTCGGTGACGGCCGAGCTGGTCCTCGAGGACGTGATCGTGGACGAGGAGCGGAGCCTGCTGCCCGGCGTGAAGGGCCTGAAGGGGCCGCTCTCCTGCCTCACCCAGGCGCGCTTCGGCATCGCCTGGGGCGTGCTCGGCGCGGCGGACGGCTGCTACGAGTGCGCCCTCGACTACGCCAAGGAGCGGATCCAGTTCGGCAAGCCCATCGCCTCCTACCAGCTGCAGCAGGAGAAGCTCGCCTACATGGTGACCGAGATCACCAAGGGGCAGCTGCTGGCGCTGCAGCTCGGGCGGCTCAAGGACCAGCACCTCGCCACGCCGGCGCAGGTGTCGATGGCCAAGATGAACAACGTGCACACCGCCCGCGAACATCGCCGCGTCGGCGCGCACGATCCTGGGCGCCAACGGCATCCTGGACGAGTACCCGGTCATGCGGCACATGGCGAACCTCGAGAGCGTCTACACCTACGAGGGGACCCACGACATGCACCTGCTCATCATCGGCGAGGCGGTCACCGGGATCTCGGCGTTCCGGGGCGGGTAGCCGGCCTCCGACATCCGGCCGAGGCACAGTTCGCGAAGCGAAGTGTGCCCGGCCGCTCCCTGCCGGCTATGCACGTGACCTCCTAGCGCCACCCCTCGCACCCCGGACGCTCGCATGGACCCGATCTCCCCGGCCCTGGCGGCCACCCAGTTCCAGGACTTCGACCATCCGGCCGTCGCGGCCTTCGCCCGGCGCGCCGCCGGCGAAGGGACGGCGCGGGAGCGCGCGGTGCGGCTCTACTACGCCGTGCGCGACGGCATCCGCTACGATCCGTACGCGTTCCGCGTCACCCCCGAGTGGTTCCGGGCCAGCCGGACGCTCGAGGCCGGGCTGGGCTGGTGCGTGCCGAAGGCCATCCTGCTCTCGGCCTGCTGCCGCGCCGAGGGGATCCCGGCGCGCCTCGGGTTCGCCGACGTCCGGAACCACCTCGCCACCGAGCGGCTGCTCCGCCTGATGGACACCGACCTGTTCCTCTGGCACGCCTACGTCTCGATGCACCTCGACGGACGCTGGGTGAAGGCGACGCCCGCCTTCAACATCGAGCTGTGCCGCCGCTTCGACGTCGTCCCGCTCGAGTTCGACGGGGTCCACGACTCGCTGATGCAGCCCTACGACGCGCGCAACCAGCGCCACATGGAGTACGTGCGAGAGCGCGGCCTCTTCGACGACCTGCCCTACGAGGCGGCGGTCGCGGACTGGCGCGCCGGCTGCTCCCGGCTCATCGCGGCGGCAGAGGGGGGAGACCTCGGCCGGCAGTTCGCCGCGGACCGCATCCACCGCGACTGAGCCGCCGGGCGCGCGGCGCTCCGGGCGGGCCGCTCACCCGGTCGCCCGCTCCAGCAGCCTCCCACAGCCGCGCCGCGGCCGCGTCGTCGCGCGACGCCGCCGTCGGCTCCACCTGGCGGTAGCGGCTGAAGTAGCGGCCGCTCACGCCGGCCAGGGCCGGGTCGGTGGCGAGGCGCACCACCGGGCCGGCGCCCTTCTCGGGCGGCGGGAGGATCCGGTCCATCAGGAAGCTCAGCAGCCGCACGTCGCGCCAGATCCCCGTCGCGATGGCGCCAGGGTGGACCACGTTGACGTCGAGGCGAGGCTCGCGGCGGGCGAGCTCGCGGGTGAGGAGGTTGAGCGCGAGCTTCGACTGGGTGTAGGCGCGCCACGGGCCGTAGCCGCGGGTGAGCTCGAGGTCGTCCCAGGCCATCCGGCCCGACCGGTGCCCCTCCGAGCCGACATTGACGACGCGCGCCCGCGGCGCGGCGTGGAGGGGGCCGAGCAGCAGCCGCGTGAGGAGGAACGGGGCGAGGACGTTGGTCGCCCAGACGACCTCGTGCCCCTCGCCGGTGACGTGCCGCTTCCGGAGCGCGACCCCGGCGTTGTTCACGAGCGCGTCGAGCCGGGGGTGGGCCGCGCAGACGCGCTCGGCCGCCTCGCGCACCGACGCGAGCCGGGACAGGTCGGCCAGGAAGAGCTCGGCCTGGCCGCCGGCGGCGACGATGCCGTCCACCACCGCCCGGCCGCGCGCCTCGTCGCGGGCTCCGACGAGCACCCGCGCGCCCCGCCGCGCCAGCGTGCGCGCCGCCTCGAGGCCGATGCCGGTCGTGGCGCCGGTGATCAGGATGGTTCGGCCGGTGGCCGGGTGCTCGGGGTGCAAGATAGATCGCTCCCGCGGCGCCGCTGGTTACGCCGGACCCGCGGAGAATACCGCGCCACAGCGCCAGCCGACCGCGCACCCTGTTGGTCGACAGGCCGCGGCGACATCGGCCAGGGCGGCGGCTCCGACCAGCCGCCCAGACGCGCGCCCGCCGGAGGGGCGGTCAGCGTCGCGAGCTCGTGTGCTCGTGCGCCACGAAGTCGAGCCGCCGCGCCTCGAGCCGGCCGGCGGCGCGGGCGCGGCTCTCCGAGCAGAAGCTCGCGAAACGCTGCCCGTCCACGCTGACCAGGAAGCGGTTACGCTCGAGCTGCTCGATGTCGACCACGTGAGCACGGACCGAGAAGCTTGAGCGCGGTGGGGTCATCGACGCGGCTCAGTTCGGCTCGTGCCCGTGCGCGGCCGCGACCTCGGCGTGTGAGCGGACATTCGCCATGGGCCGGGCGCCCATCAGCCCCACGCAGGCGGGACAGGAGACGCCCCGCGGGTGCTTGGTGGAGCGGTAATCGGCGCCGCGGACGCCGCACAGGATGCGGTGCAGCTCGGTGTCGAAGTAGTGAACGACGGGGGTGGTGTTCAGCTCGTCCATGAGTGCTCCCTCTGGCCGGTGCCGGGTGAGGGAGCGGATTGCTCCGAGACGGGGCGGCGGTCTTGGTACCGCACGAGTGATAACCGGCGCGTCGGGGGGGCGCATGAGGGACAGAGGTCCCTCTCGGACCCGGCCCGATCACGGGCGTGGGACCGGGCGCCCGCTCCCCGCCCCGGCACGGGGCGGCGGGCCGGCGATCGAGCGTTCGCCGTCCCGGAGCGGAAATGAAGAAGCCCGGCCAGGCGGCCGGGCTTCGTGTACTTCACGGCGAAGCGGGACTAGAGCGGGCGAACGTTCGCAGCCTGGAGGCCCTTCGGCCCCTTGGTCACGTCGAACTCCACCTTCTGGCCCTCGGCGAGGGTGCGGAACCCGTCGGCCTGGATGGCGGTGTGGTGGCAGAAGACATCCTCGCCGCCACCGTCCTGCGTGATGAAGCCGAAGCCCTTCGCATCATTGAACCACTTCACGGAACCAGTAGCCATTACCTGTATAACTCGTTTCTTCTCTGAGTTCGCGGGCGGTGAAAAAGACCGCTCGGTCCCGGCCCGGAGTTGGGATGGGGAACAGCGTATTTACTCTCAACGCCGCCGGAAGTCGAGCGACCGGCCCAAATGAGCAGGATGGGTCAGCCCGGGGGGCGCCTTCCAACCCCGGGCCGCCCGGCGTACAAGTATGGATGTCCGACAGCCGGAAGCAGTCGCTGTACTTCCCCGAAGAGATGCTCCGCGAGATCCAGCAGCAGGCGCTGCGGCTCGACCGATCGCTCTCCTGGATCGTCCAGCAAGCGTGGCGCGCCGCACGGGCCCACCTCGCGAGCATCCCCGGGACCGCGGAGGTCCGCGTGGCGCAGGTCAGCGTGCGCCGCGTGAGCGACGGCTCCCCGTGATCGCTGGTTGTCGTCGTCACAGGCCGGCGCGGCAGCGCCGGCCCCACCGCGTCGGTCCGGCGTCGCCCGGGCGGGCGCCTCGATGAAAGCGGGCCTGATGAGCGATCTCGTGAACGGAACACTGGTACGGCATACCTCCCTCGGCGTGGGGAAGATCGTGGCGCTCGAGCCGACGGCGGTGCACGTGTTCTTCCCCGACAGCGACAAACGGTTCGCGGCGAAGCTGCGGCTCCCTGCGGCGCGCGCGATGCTCAAGACCGAGGGCTTCGAGCCGGACGGCTGGCTGCAGGGGCTGTCCGCCTTCACGCTCGACCCGGCCACCGGCCGCTACGGCCTCGCCGCGACCTGGGTCACCCACGAGCAGGCGATCGAGCAGTTCCTGGCGATCTACCCCGGGGGCTTCACCGACCCCGCCTACCTCGCGAGCGGCGGCAAGGCCGAGCGCGCGGCGCGGTGGCGCGCCGCCCAGGAGGCGTGGGCGGCCGCGTTCGGTGAAGGCGAGGGCGAACGGCTGGTCGCGGACGACGACCTGAAGGAGCTCGTGAAGCGCGCGCGGAAGGTCGATGCGCTGATCGCCCCGCTCCACCCGCCCGCCGACGAGGGCGCGGTCGAGGAGGCGCTCTCCGACGAGGAGACCACCCGCACCTTCTTCTCGGCCCTGGTCGAGCTGCTCTCGGTCCCGTCGCCAGGGCGCGCCCGCTTCGAGAAGCTGTTCGCCGCGGCCGGCGCGCTGCCGGTGGAGCCGGCCCAGCAGTGGCTGGTCGCGACGCTCTTCCCGTTCCTGGCCTCGCCCCAGCGTCACGTGCTGCTCCGGCCGAAGGTGACCTGCGTGGCCGCCGAGCGGCTCGGCTGCGACCTCCGCTACGAGCCGTACCCGAACTGGGTCACCTACTCGGCGCTCCGAACGTTCGCGGCGCGGCAGGTGGAGCGGCTCGCGCCGAACGGCGCGACCGACTTCGTCGACCTCGAGGCCTTCTTCCACGTCACCGCCTCGGCGAAGCGCATCGGCCGGCAGGACGGCGCGGCCTCGACGCCCAAGCCGCGGGCGCGGCGCGCCGGCGCAAGGAGCCTGACGTGAACGACAACTACAAGGAGCTGAAGGGCCGCATCCGCCAGCTGCAGGACCTGCTCGAGGCCCGCGGCATGGGCGGCAACCTCCCGCTGGCCCAGGCGGTGAGCGCGGTGAAGCGCGCCGAGAAGCGCGGCGACCGCTCTCGCGATCCCACGGCGGAGCTGCGCGGACTGCTCGAGAAGGCCGAGGGGCTGGCGCGGACGATCTCGGGCTGACGCGGCGAGCGCCTCGCTCGCGCCGTCCGACGATTCCCGGACGAGCGCGAGCGGACGCGCGTCCGAGCCGAGGACGCCTCGGGCCGGTCTCCCCCCGGGTCACCTGCTCCGGGGCCGGTGCGGCGCCGGGCAGGAGAGCGCGCCGTGCTTCTCGTCCCACTGCTGGTGGTGGTCCTCCGCCACCCAGAACGGACCGGCCGGCGCGATCTCGGTGGTGATCGGGTCGGCCAGGCGCTGCTGCTCCTCGGCGCGCGCGGCGAGCGCGGCGGCGTGCTGCTCCGGACCGAACGTGTAGATGGCCGAGCGGTACTGGCTGCCGCGATCCGGACCCTGGCGATCGCCGCTGGTCGGGTCGTGCGTCTTCCAGAAGAACGAGAGCAGCTCGGCGTAGCTCACCTCCACGGGATCGAACTCGACCAGCACCGCCTCGGCGTGGCCGGTGCGGTGGGTGCAGACGTCCTCGTAGCTCGGGTTCGCGGCGTGCCCGCCGGTGTAGCCGACCGCGGTCGCCACCACGCCCGGCACCTTCCGGAGGCGCTCCTCCACGCCCCAGAAGCAGCCCTGCGCGAAGACGGCGAGCTGGTTCCTCCCCGACGGCACGAGCGGCGTGCCTTGGCCGACGTTCCCAGGCCTCTTCCCCACGCTCGGGTTCCCGATCATCGGCCTTCCTCCCATTGCTCCGGCGGCTCTTCGTAACCGGCAGGACGCCGGCCGCGCCGCGACCGGCGGGGGCCCCACAGGGGACCGTGCTCGCCATGGCCTGGGGGGCCCCGGACGCACATGAAAGGGTCGGCGCAATCCAGGGGTGACGGGTGCGAGGTGGCGTGATCGGAGGGGTGAACCGGGGCGTGCTCAGCTGGCGCCTGGCCCTGGCGGTGCTGGCGGCGGCAGGGATGCTCGTCGCCTGGCCCGCTCGCGCGTGCTCGGTGTGCGGGTGTGGCGATCCCCTGCTGACCTCGACCGATCCGGCCGCCATCAACGGCCGGCTCCGGCTGCAGCTCGACACCGAGTACCTGCGGATGGACGCCGGCAACGAGGACCAGCCGGGCTTCACCGACGAGCTCACCCAGTGGTCCTACCGGTTCAATGCGGTCTACCGGCCTCTCGAGAGCCTGTCGCTGACCGCCACCCTCCCGGTGGTCACGAAGCGGATGAAGCTGGTGGGCGGGGGCGGCGCGTCCCTGACCACCTCCGACGCGACCGGGCTCGGCGACGTGGAGCTGGGCGCGCGCTACACGGTGTGGCGCGGCGTGAACCTGGGAACCGGCCGAGTCCACGAGCTCGCGCTGAGCGCGGGCACCTCGCTGCCGACCGGGCCGAACGACCTCCGAGAGGGCGGCGAGCGGATCGACGAGCACGGCCAGCCGGGCGCCGGCTCGTGGGGCCCCTTCCTCGGCGTGCACTACCGGTACGAGCACGGGCGCTGGATCGGCTTCGGCTCCTTGTCCGGCCGCGTCCGCACCGAGAACGACCACCGGTACACCTACGGCCGGGCGCTGCTCTGGAGCGTTCACGGTCAGTACTCGCCGGTGAAGCGGCTGGCGCTCGACCTGGGGATCGACGGGCGCCACGCGGCGGTCGACGAGGACGCCGGCGAGCGCGTCGTGAACACAGGCGGGACCGTGCTGTCCGCCACGCCCGGGGTCTACTTCAACGCGCTGGGCGGCGCGTGGCTGTTCGTCCGCGGGCAGATCCCGTTCCACGAGCGCCTCCGCGGCGAGCAGGACGTGCTCCCGGTGGTGGTCACCGGGATCCAGCTCCAGGTGCTCTGACGTGCCTCGAGCCCGCGCCGCCCCGCGCTCGCAGCGGGTCAGGCGCCGCGGCCCGCCGCTTGCCCGCGTAGGCCCGCGGGTCGAGCCCGTGGCGGTAGGCGACGCTGATCCGCGGGCCCGCGCGCGCGACCTTCGGCACGCAGTGCTCCCAGTCGCGCGTGGCCGAGCCGCCGGTCACGAGCAGATCGCCCCGCCCGAGGCGGAAGGCGAGGGACCTCCCTCCGCCCCGGGGGCGCAGGAGGAACTTGCGCGGCTCTCCGAGCGACACGAGCGCGATGACCGGCGCCGCGATCTCCTTCGCGATCCGATCGGCGTGCCAGGCGACGCTGTCCTGGCCGTCACGGTAGAGGTTGAAGCCGGCGGAGTCGAAGACGACGCCGTAGCGCGCCGAGAGCGCGCCCCGGATCTCGTCGAGCACGGCCGGCTCGAGCGGCGCGCCCGCGCCGAGCTCCCACCAGGACGTGAGCCTCGGCTCGCGCACGCGGTGGTCGTACATCCAGCGGGTACGCTCCCCCCACTGGCGCGAGGAGACGACCAGGTCGAAGAGCCGATCCGAGCCGCGCACCCAGCCCGGCGCGTGATCGACCCAGCTCGTCTCGTCGAGCTGCACGCGCGCGACGTCTGCGAAGGACCGATCGAAACAGACCGGCGGTCCGTCGAAGAGCGACGGCTGGTACTCCACGTGCGGCGTCACCCGGGTGCGATAACCGCCGCGCGCCGGGAGTGCCGCGGCCGATCATCGAGACGCCCGCTCCGAGAGGGCGGGCGGCCGTTCCCTTGCGGGTCGGCAGGTCGCCGGTGAGGAGCGGCCGGGCACATCTCCCTTCGCGAAGAGCGTCGCGCGGCGCCTCAAGGCGCCTCCGCACCGGCGCCTTCAGCGCGAGCTGCCGCGCTGGTCGCGCGCCGCACCCAGCCCACCAGCTGCCGCTGGTTGAAGGGCTTGTACAGCACCGGCGCCGGCGCGAGCAGCTCCTTCACCGCGGGCGAGTCGAGCCCGGTCGTGAACAGCACCGGGACCGACTCGAGCCCGGGGCGGAGCCGCAGCACCTCCGCGACCCCGAGCCCGCCGGAGTCCGGCAGCATGAGGTCGATCACCATCGCGTCGGGCCGCAGCCCACGCGCCGCCCGCACGGCGTCCGCGCCCGTCGACACCAGCGTGACGGCGAACCCCGCCCGCGCCAGGCAGGTCGCCATCGCGCAGCGGAGCTCGTCGTCGTCCTCGACCACGAGGACCTTGGGCCTCTCCGGATCTCGCTCGTAGCTCATCACGCCTCCATCGCGGTGGGATGTGGGAGCACACCGCCGTGCCTGCATGGACGCGGAGTGCTGGGACGGAGAGAGGAACCGCCGGGCACCGGGAGCATTCCGTCACCGCGCGGGAGGTGCCCGTACGGGAAGCCCACCCGGGTCCGGGGTCTCCTCGACTGGCCCGAACGGTCTGCGAGGTCGTGCTCGGTCCTCGGATGTTCGCTTCGCTCACACGTGGTTCCGGAGCATGAGCTCCTTGGGATGCGGCTCGAGGAAGGTCTGGCCCTCGAGGTAGGGCGCACCCTGCCTTCGCACGTGGTGCCGGAGCAGCGTGAGCGGGACGACCAGCGGGACGAGCCCGCGCCGGTGGTCGGCGATGGTCTCCTGCAGCTCGGCCTTCTCGTCGGCGTCGAGGCGGTCCTTGAAGTACCCGGCCATGTGCTGGAGCACGTTGCAGACCTTGCCGCGCGTGGCGGGGACCCGCAGCGCCTTCATGAACGCCTCGCCGTAGCGGGTCGCCACCTCGGCGCGCGGGAGCTGCTTCGCCCTCGCCACCAGCCGCCCGAGCGACTGGTAAGCCTTCGGCTCGTGCGCCAGCAGGAGCAGCTTCTCGGCGGTGTGGAAGCGGACCAGGTCGCCCACCGTCCAGCGCGCGTCGAGGAGTGTCCGGAGCCGCCGGTAAGCGAACACCCGCTCGACGAAGCTCTCGCGCAGCCGCGGGTCCTCGAGCCGCCCCTCCTCCTCGACCGGCAGGAGCGGCAGGCGCCGCATGAGCGCCTCCGCGAAGAGCCCGACCCCGTCGCGCACGCCCGGGCCCTCCGCCGGGTAGACCTTGACCCGCTCCATCCCGCACGAGGGCGAGTCCTTCTTGAGGAGGTAGCCGGAGAGGTCCAGCGCCTCGAGCTCGCGCACCCGCCGCTCGGCGAAGCGGCGCATCGCCTCGGTGTGATCGAGGCCGTGCTTCGGGTCCACCAGCCGGAGCTCCCCGCCCAGCCGCACCAGCCGGATGGCGGGGCGGGGGACCGGCATCCCCACCTCGACCTCCGGGCAGACCGGGACGAAGGTCATGAAGCGTGAGAGGGCTCCCATGACGAGGGCGTTCCGCTTGTGCCCGCCGTCGTAGCGGACCTCCTGGCCCAGCAGGCACGAGGAGATGCCGATGCGGAGCTCCTCCCGGGGTGGCCGTCGTGAGTCGTGGCTGTCGTTTCCCCGCACACGCTCCCCCGGAATCAGGTTCGCCCGAGCTTAGCAGCGCCCGAACCGGTCTGCGCACGGGCAGGCGGCGCTGGCAACCGAGCGTCGGCGCACTCGGTCCGCGCGGGGCTGAGCGAGGCGAAGCCCCGAGAGCGGTCGGACCGCCGCCGGCTCGGCCTTCGGTGCCACGGCTCCGCAGGCGTCAGCGTCACGCCGCTTGCGGGTCCATTGCGCGCTCCGCATCTCTTCTCCGGGCAGGGACGGCAATGGCCTGGCTCCCTGCGGCCGGGAGGTCGCATGAACCGACGCGAATTCATGGGCTCACTCGTCGCAGCCGGAGTGGCGCAGGGCCTCGCAGTCCCGGTGACACGTGCGGAGACCGGCGAGGTCCCGCGGCGCAAGCTCGGTCGGACCGGCGAGTCGGTCTCGATCGTGGGCCTGGGCGGCGCGCACATCGGCCATCAGGACGACGCGGAGGAGAGCGTCCGGATCATCCGCGCCGCCGTCGACGCCGGGATCACGTTCATGGACAACTCCTGGGACTACAGCCAGGGGCAGAGCGAGGTGCGGATGGGCCGGGCGCTTCGCGATGGCTACCGCACGCGCGTCTTCCTGATGACGAAGTTCGACGGCCGGACGAAGGCGTCGGCCGCCCGGCAGATCGACGAGTCGCTGAAGCGGCTGGAGACCGACCACGTCGATCTGCTCCAGTTCCACGAGATCATCCGCCCGAGCGATCCGCAGCGCATCTTCGGCCCGGACGGTGCCATCGAGGCGGCCCTCGCGGCGCGCAAGGCGGGGAAGACCCGGTTCCTCGGCTTCACCGGTCACAAGTCCCCGGCGATCCACCTCGCCATGCTGCAGGCCTGCGAGGCGCACGGCTTCGTACCCGACACCGTGCAGATGCCGCTCAACGTGCTCGACGCGAGTCACGACAGCTTCCAGGAGAAGGTGCTGCCCGAGCTCCTGCGGCGGAAGATCGGCGTCCTCGGGATGAAGCCGCTCGGGGACGGCCACGTCCTGAAGAGCGGCACGGTCACGGCCGAGGAGGGGCTGCGCTACGCCATGAGCGTGCCCGGCGTGGCCGTCACCATCACCGGGATCGACTCCATGGAGATCCTGGAGCAGGCGCTCCGGCTCGCGCGCGGGTTTCAGCCGCTCTCCGATCGCGATCGCACCAGCCTCGAGCGCAAGGCGGCGACCGCGTCCGCCAGCGGACGGTTCGAGGCGTACAAGTCGACGCACGTGTTCGACTCGACGCACCAGCATCCGGAGTGGATGGGCTGACGGATCTCCACCGCGGGGGGTCCTGACATGGTCGCCTCCCTCCGGAGGACCCCATCGAGGCCGCGCCCCATCGGCCGCTCGCCAGCGGGGTGCCCGAGTGGTCCGCCGCCTCGGAGCAGCCATCACGGGGCGGTGGCTTGCCGTACCGGCTCGAACGCGAAACAAAGGCGAATTCGGCGTCGCCCTCGCTCGCGTCGACGGGCTCGCGTTCGAGGTGGAACCCCCCGGCCCGCGCTCGGAGGTGCAGTCATGTTACGCACGATGATGTCGCTCCTGGTGGCGATCGCCCTGGTGCCTTCGACCTCGACGTACGCGGCAGACTTCGGGACGTCCGCGGAGGCCAAGGCGATGCTCGACAGGGCGGCGAAGGAGCTCAAGAAGGACAAGGCGGCGGCGCTGCAGAAGTTCACCAAGGGCGAGGATGGGTTCAAGGACCGCGACCTCTACCCATACTGCGGTGGGGCAGACGGGATGTTCACGGCGCACCCGTCGCTGGTCGGGAAGAGCCTGCGCGAGCTGAAGGACAAGACCGGCAAGCCGATCGGCGAGGAGATCTACAAGACGGCGCAGGAGGGGAAGGTCTCGCAGATCGAGTACATGTGGCCGCGTCCCGGTCAGACCGACCCGGTGCCGAAGGTGAGCTACTTCACGAAGGTCGGCGATCAGGTGTGCGCCGTCGGCTATTACAAGTAGCCGCTCCGACCGCTACCGCCCGAGCAACGCGTGCTCCCGCCGCACGATCCGGGCGGCGTCGCGGAGGTGCCGGGCGGCGGCGGCCGCCGGTGAGGTCGCCGTCGCGGCGTCGGCGAGGGACCGCGCGGTGCGCTCGAGCTCCTCCGCGCACGTGAATGGATCGAAGAGGTCGTCGCGGAGCCGCTCCAGCACCGCCGCCACCGGCCGGCCGCCGGCGCCCGCCGGCGCGCCCACCTCGCGCAGCGACACGAGCCGCGTCAGGGCCGCCCCGAGGCCGAGCAGGTCCACGGCCGTCTCGGCCGGCCGCGCCAGCCGCTCGTCCGTCTCGGCCGCCATCGCCATGCGGACCACCCGGTCCGCCAGGACGCCGCGCCGCCGCCGGGCCTCCTCCGCGTCGGCGCTGGCCGCGATCCTCCGGAGGTCGCACACGACGCCGCGCCCGAGCCGGGCCACGCGGCGCGGCGCGCCCTCGTGCGTGGCGTGGAAGAAGACGGTCGCGGCCAGCACGCCGACCACCACCGCCACCGCCCGGCCGGCGGTGTCCCGGGCGTCGCCCTGCAGCGTGAAGGCGACCGGCGTCGCCAGGAGGAAGACCATGTTGAAGTCGACCGCCACCTTGGCCGTGAGTGGGCGGGCCATCGCGAACGCGCCGGCCAGGAGGAAGGGGGTGGCGAGGAGCGCGACCTCCAGGGGCGTCGTCGCCAGCGGCAGGAGGAGCGTGTAGAGGACCGCCGCCACCCCGCCCGCGGCGGAGCCGAGGAGGATCTGCCCCACCCACGCCCGGGCGCTGTCGTTCGCCGAGAAGAGCGTGAGGAACACCGCGGCGGACACGAGCATGGTCGAGCCCTCGCGCCAGCCCGTCGCCCACCAGATCGCGCCGACGATCGCCATCCCGCACACGGTCTTGGCCGTCGCGACCGCGGCCTCCCGGTGGTTGGCCAGCGACCGTCCCCCCGGCGCGTGGCGCGCCGCGGAGAGCGGCGCGACCCGCGCGGCGGTGCCGACGCCTCGCCAGCGGACGGCGCCGGCGCGGATCCTCGCCACCAGCGCGTCGCCGCCGGTGGTGGGCGGGATGGGCTCCGGCGGCGAGGCCGACGTGCCCGCTCCCTCGACGCCCGCCGGTCCCCGCTCGCCGGCGATCCGGCTCTCCACGAGGAGCCCCAGCAGGGAGCGGAGCGCCCTGCGCACCGTTCGGCGGCGCCGCCGCGCGGCGAAGAAGCCCGTGATGGTCTGGTCGATCCGCTCGCCCAGCCGCCCGATCGCGGCGACCAGCTGTCGCTGCCGGGCCACCACCGCCGCGGTGACCGGCGCGGTCCGGACCCCGTGCGCGAAGGCGAAGATCTCGTCGCCGAGCCGCCGCAGCGGCGCGTCCAGGTCCTCCGCCCGCTCTCGCGGCGTGAGCAGCCCGGTGACCGCCGCGGAGACCAGGACGCCGATCAGCGTGCAGAGGACGCGGTCGCCGAAGAGCCCCTGGGCCGACTCGCCGCCGGCGGAGGACGGCAGCGCCAGCATGACGGCGGTATAGCCGGCCAGGATGATCCCGTAGGCCCGCGCCGGGCGCACGAAGGCGCTCGCGCCGGCGCAGAGCGCGGTCCAGGCGGTGAGCCCGCAGACCAGCGCGACCGTGCGGTCCGGGAAGAGCGAGAGGAGCCCGAACCCCACGGCGGCGCCGACCAGGGTGCCCACCACCCGGAGGGCGCTCTTGTCGAGGAGGAGCCCGCGGGTCGGCTGGGCGGTCAGCCAGACGGTCATGGCGGCCCAGTGCGTGTGGTGGAGGCCGAGCGCCCAGGCGGCGAGCAGCGCCAGCTGCGCCGCGGCGGTGGTGCGGGCGGCGAAGGCCGCGGAGGCCCAGCCGGCGTCGAGCCGCCAGCGGCGGCTCAAGGGGGAGGTGGCGGGTGCGGCGTCGCTCACGAGGCGTTCCGGTGCAGCTCGCGCGGCCGGGGGGAAAGGCCGAGGCCGCACGATCTGGCCGGGCAGCTCATTGGCACATCGACGATCGTGGTGTCAAACCGCGGCGCCGGCGCGGAGCGCCGTTCAGCCGGTCGAGGGCAGGAGGACGAGCTCCGTCGTGATGGCGATCGCCGAGCGGAGCGTGCGGTACATGGGGCACGACATCGCGAAGACGCCGTGCACCCGCTCTGCGGTCGCGTGGTGCTCGGCCGCGGCCCGGAGCTCGAGGCGGGCGTGGATGCGGCGGACCACGAGGACCTTGTCCTCCAGCTCGACCTCACCGGTCACCCGGACGACGAGCCGGTCGCCGGTGGCCGGGATCTGGCGCGCATCCAGCGCGCCTCCGAAGGTCCCGAGCAGTCAACCGCCGGTGGCGGCGATCAGGTGGTCGAGCGTGGTCGCGTGGGGGGTGAAGGTGCCTGGCGCGCGCCCGTAGTGAGCCGCCACGGCGCCGTGCGTCCCGAAGTAGGTCGGGCCATCCTCGGCCGGCAGCTGGGCTCGACGGACGGAGCCCTCGAGCCGCTCGATGAGGATCTCCGGGCGATAGACGACCTCCGACATGGTGACCTCCTGGCGCTGCTCGGGTGCTGCAGCTCTACGGGTCCTCGAGGCAGGAGCCTAACGCCGTCCCTCGAGCCGCGCCGCTCAGGTGGCGGGAGCTCGCTCGGAGCCGAGCCAGCTCCGGATCCGCTCGTAGACGGCCGGATGGCTGAGCAGGTCCCAGTGGTTCAGCCCGCGCCCGATCCACCGCCGGGCCTCGGGGACCGCGAGCGCCCGGTCCGGATCGGCGTGATCGCCGAGCGCGCTGGCCAGCGGGACCAGCCCGTCGCCCAGCACCTGGTCGGCGAGGCCGGCGGTCCGGGCCAGCGTCGCGGCGACGACGTGGCACCGCACGCCCGGCGGCAGGGGCACCGGGCGAGGGCGCTCCCCCGGGCGCTCGAAGCGGTCGCGCCCGGCCCAGTCCTCGTCGAGCACGCTCCCGTGGCGGAGGTCGGTGACTCCCGCGCTCCGGATCTGGCCGAGCCTGGCGAGGGGCGCGCTGTACGCGCTGACGCCGAGGAGGACGTCCACCCAGCTTCCGCCGCGCTCGAGCGGCGCGCCGTGGTGCGGCGTGCCGAGGAACACGACCGCGCGCAGCCGCCGCGGCCACTCGTGGCCGGCGGCCGCGCCCTGGTGACAGGCGCTCCGCGTGACGAGCCCGCCCATGCTGTGGGCGACGATGGCGAGCTCGTCGAGCGGCACGGGCCACTCGCGCACCAGCGCCTCGAGCGCGTCGGCGAGGCTGCGTCCGTTCGTGGAGACGTGGAGGCCGCTGTTGTAGTGCAGGTAGACCGGGGTGTACCCGAGGTCGCGCGCGAGCGCGGCCCCGTGGTCGTGCCCGAGGCGCGACCAGCCGAGATCGCTCTGGCACGAGCCGTGGACCAGGACCAGGAGCCTCGGGCCGGCCTCCGGGATGGCCTGGGTCAGCGCTCGACGCTCGAGGACGAGCGCTCGCCCGTCCCTGCGGAGCTGCATCTGGATGGCGAGCGGGTTCGCCGTGGCCGCCAGGTGGTCACCGACCACGCCGTTCAGCGCGGCGCGCACGGCTTCGCGTCGGGGCGACGGGGGCCGCTCGCCGGCGGTTGCACGGTACGTGGCGGCCTCGAGGCCCATCCCGAGGAGGCGCGTGACCGAGCGGATGCTCCCGTAGACGAGGCCCGTGATGCCCCGGGTCGTGCCCCGGGTCGGTGCGCCGAAGACGAGCGGAGGGCGAGAGATGGTGAGGTGCATGCCCTCGACGACCGCCGTGAGGCCGAGCGTGGCGTCGAACGCCAGGCGCCCCCAGCCGCGCAGGTCGGTGACGTCGATGCGCGTGGTCCTCACGCCGGACAGCATGTTCCGGGCACCGGGGCGCCGGGTAGGGGTCTCGTGGGGCGCGGCCTCACCGCAGCGTCGAGGACGCGGCGTCGAGCGCGTCCTTCGTCCTCTTGCTCCGCTTCCGGGACATGTCCACGTGCAGCGTGGAGACCGGATGGGACGGAAAGACCGCGACGCGCCGGTGTCTCTGGCGGCCGAAGCGAACGACGACGACCAGGGCGATGGCCGCCAGCAAGAACCACGTCATGGCGCGTTCCTCTCTCGCCGGCTCGCGGCGAGCGGTCAGTAGGTCATGCGACGGCGGCTGCTGCGGCCGCCCGCTGGCTGGCGTCGCCCAGCACGACGCGCACCTCGTGGGTCCCGCCGTCGTCGACGAGCGCGATCGCCCGGGGATCGACCGCGACGCCGTCCAGCTCGCGCCGACTCGATGCCGCGGCAGCGGCGCTCGGGGTTCGTGACGGAGATCTCGTACCGCGTCCGGCCGAAGCGCCAGGTGATCGCGTACTCGGGCCAGGAGGCGGGGATGCACGGATCCAGCTCGAAGGTCTCGCCGTGGCGCCGGAGCCCGAGGATGCTCTCGAGCCCGGCGCGGTACATCCAGCCGGCGGAGCCGGTGTACCAGGTCCACCCCGCGCGCCCGGCGTGCTCGGGGTGCGCGCTGACGTCGCCGGCGACGACGTACGGCTCGCCCCGGTAGCGCGCCACGTCCGGGCCCGTGCGCGTGTGGTTCACGGGGTTCAGCATGTGGAACAGCTCGGCCGCCTCGTCGCCGCTCCCGAGCCGCGCGAGCGCCATCACGATCCACGCGGCGGCGTGCGTGTACTGGCCGCCGTTCTCCCGCACGCCGGGCGGATAGCCCTTGATGTACCCGGGCTCCTGCGCCGAGCGATCGAACGGCGGCGTGAGCAGCAGCACCACCTGGGCCCCGCGCCGCACGAGGTGCGTGCGGACCGAGTCCATCGCGCGATCGGCGCAGCGCGCCGGGGCCGCGCCCGAGAGCACCGCCCAGGACTGGGCGATCGAGTCGATCGCGCACTCGTCGCTCTGCGCCGAGCCGAGCGGCGCGCCGTCGTCGTAGTAGCCGCGCCGGTACCACTCGCCGTCCCAGGTCCGCTCCAGCGCGGACGCGAGGCGGGCCGCCTCGGCGCGGTAGCGGCCGGCCCGGACCGCCTCGCCGCGCGCCGCGCACAGCGGCGCGAAGTCGGAGAGGACGGCGTGGAGGAAGAAGCCGAGCCAGGCGCTCTCGCCGCGCCCCTCCCTGCCCACGCGGTTCATCCCGTCGTTCCAGTCGCCGCTCCCCATGAGCGGCAGGCCGTGGGCGCCCGAGGTGAGCCCGCGGTCGAGGGCGCGGACGCAGTGCTCGAAGAGCGAGCCCTCCTCGGTCGAGACGCGGGGCTGCGCGTAGGCGTCCTGCGCGTCCGGCGCGAGCGCCGGCCCCTCGAGGAACGGGACGCGCTCGTCGAGCACGCCGGCGTCGCCCGGTGGTCCGGACGTAGTGCGCCACCGCGTACGGCAGCCAGACGAGGTCGTCCGAGCAGCGGGTGCGCGTCCCCCGGCCGCTCGGCGGGTGCCACCAGTGCTGGACGTCGCCCTCGCGGAACTGCCGCGCCGCCGCCCGCAGGAGGTGCTCGCGCACCAGCGCCGGCCGCGCCATCGCGAGCGCCATCGCGTCCTGGAGCTGGTCGCGGAACCCGAAGGCGCCGCCGGGCTGGTGGTAGCCGGTGCGGGCCCACATCCGGCAGCTGAGGTCCTGGTAGAGGAGCCAGCGGTTCAGGAGGACGTCGAAGGAGTCGTCGGGCGTCCGGACCTGCACCGCGCCGAGCGTCTCGTCCCAGCCGCGCCGCACCGCCTCGAGCGCGGCGTCCGCGGCCTCGGCGCGGCCGTGCCGCCCGATCAGCTCGCGGACGTGCGCCACGTCCCTCCCCTCGCCGAGGAGGAACACGAGGCGCCGGGTCTCGCCCGGCGCGAGGACGACGCGACGCTGGAGCGCCGCGCAGGGATCGAGCCCCGCCCCGAAGCGCGCCGGAGAGCGTCTCCTGCCCGAGCGCCGCCGGCCGCGCGAGCGAGCCGTTCCGGCCGAGGAAGGAGGTGCGGTCGCCGGTCGCCGAGCGGAGCCCCTCGCTCGCGTGGGCGAAGGCCACGCGGCCCGCGAACTCGTGGTTCCAGGCGTTCGTGGCGAGGACCGCGCCGGTCGCCGCGTCCTGCTCCGTCACGACGTGCTGGTTCTGGCCGGCCTGCGGCGGTCCCAGGACCCACTCGGCGTAGGCGAAGACGGAGAGGCGCCGCGGGACGGCCGCTCTCGTTGGTCAGCGTCAGGAGCGAGAGCTTCACCGGGTCCACCGCGTCCACGAAGACGTCGAGCGCGTGGCGGATGCCGTTCGCCGCGCGCGCGAAGCGGGTGACCCCCGCCCCGTGGCGGATCACGAACCGGCCGCTGGCGCCGTCGCGCGGCAGCGGCCCCGGGGTGGGCGACCAGGCCTCGCCGGTCTCGTCGTCGCGGACGAGGACGGCCTCGGAGGTCGGGTCGGTGACCGGGTCGTTCGCGAACGGGCGTGAGCCGGTTCTCGCGGCTGTTCTCGGACCAGGTGAAGGACGAGCCCGACGCGGTGACGACCGTCCCGAAGGCCGGGCTCGCGATGACGTTGGCCCAGGGCAGCGGCGTCTCCTGGTCGCCCTCGAGGACGATGACGTACTCGCGCCCGCCGTCGGCGAAGCCGCCGATCCCGTTCGCGAGCGCGAGCGGCGGCACCTCGGGCTGGGCGATCGGCGCGAGCGCCGGGCCGGGCCTCGCGGGCGGCGCGAGCGCGAGGGGCGCCGGCTCGGGCGAGAGCGGGCGCGGGTCGGTCGAGCTGGTGCGCGAGCGATCCCCGCTCGCCGCTCAGGACCGCGCGCGCCACGCCGGAGAGGAGGAGGCGCTCGGCCTCGGCCATCCGGTCCCCGCGCAGGAGGTACGCGCCGCCCGGCCGGTGCTTCCAGGTCCGCCACGGCCCGTCGTCGAGGAGGGCCGCGAGCTGGGCGTGCACCTCGTCGAGGTAGCTGACCGGGTGCTCGTTCAGGATCACGACGTCCGCGCTGAGCCCCTTGAGGCGCCAGTACTCCTGCGCCTGCAGGACCTGCCGCACGAGGGCGAGGTCCGCGTCTCGGAGACGACGCGCACGAGCAGGACCGGGAGATCGCCGGAGACGCCGTGCCCCCAGAGCCCCTCCTGGCCGAGCGTGTTCCGGGCGAGGATCTCCGGCCCCGGGCGCAGCGAGGCGTCGGCGTACAGCACGCGCGAGGCGAGGCGCTCGAAGAGGAGGGCCTCCTCGCTCGAGATGCCGAGGTGGTGCAGCCTGCTCCGCGCGTGCGCGAAGGCGAGCGCGAAGGTCCGCGCGGTGGCGGTCGGGTCGTGGTAGCGCTGCGCGAGCGCGAGGGCCGTCTCCCGGCTCGAGGCCATCCCGGTGGCGAACGAGAGCCGCACCACGCCGCCGGGCGCGAGGCGCACGCGCTGCCGCAGGCTCACGATGGGATCGAGCAGGACGCCGGTCGTGCCGGAGAGCGGGCGCCCGTCGAGCGCCTGCGGATCCTCCGGGCCGCGGCCGCGGCCGAGGAAGCGGCCGCGGTCGCTCTCCCACTCCACCGGCCCCTGCGTCCGGCCCTCCTGGCCGATGACGTGCACCGCGAAGACCTCGGCGTCGTCCGGGGCGCGCGGCCGCCGCCGGCAGAGCAGCGCGTTGCTCTCCGGCGACGTACTCGGACTCGACGAAGAGCTTGCCGAAGGCGGGGTGGGCGAGGTCGTCGGCGCTGCGGCGCGAGGACGATCTCGGCGTAGCTCGTGATCTCGAGCTCGCGGGCGCGATCGCCGTGGTTCGTCACCTCGAGCCGGCGCACCTCGACGTCGTCCTCGGGCGAGACCGCGACCTCGAGCCGCGTCCCGATGTCGTCGTCCCTCCGCTGGAAGGTCGCCTTCTCCATGGTGAAGACGACGACGTCGTCCTTCGCGTCCCGCCCGGTCGGGCTGATGCGTCGCGGACCACACCCGCCCGCTCCGGACGTCGCGGAGGTAGAGGTACTGGCCGCCCGGGGTCGCGGGTCGCGTCCTGGCGCCACCTCGTGACGGCGCGCCCGCGGCAGAAGCTCGCGCCGCCGCCGGCGTTGGTGACGACGGCGGTGTAGTTGCCGTTCGACAGGAACTGCGCGTGCGGGAAGGCGGTGTGCGGCGAGCGGAAGCGGCGGACCGCCGCCGGCGGCACCGGCGCGGCGACGCGCGCCTCCTCGTCCGGGCGCGGCCGGATGAGCGCCGCGTGGCGCGGCACGCGCTCCTGGAGGAGCAGCTCGGTCGCCTGCACGCGCGGGTCGGCGTGGAAGCGCTCCACCATCCGGTTGCCGGTGAGCGCGCCCGCGATGGCCGCGAGCGTCATCCCCTGGTGGTGGGCGAGGTAGCGTCCGCACGATCGTGCCCCGGGTGCCGGCGGGCCGGCCGGGCGCGTCGGCCTCGGCCTCCTCCGGGCGCCGCGGCGTGTAGTCGATGGCGTCGAAGTAGCCGTACGCGCCGAGGAGGCCCTCCCGCGCGAGGCGGCGGAGGTTCGTCGCCGCCGCGGTGGGGTGGACGAGCGCGGCGAGCGCGGTCGCGTAGGGCGCGACCACCAGCTCGTCGGCGAGGCCCCGCTTCATGCCGAGCCCGGGGACGCCGAACGCCTTGTACTGGTAGTTGCCGTGGTGATCGACGAGGTCGTAGGCGCACTCCGAGATCCCCCACGGCACGCCGCGCTCGGCGGCGTAGTCCCGCTGCCGGCGCACCGCCATCCGGCAGCTCTCGTCGAGCAGCGTGTCCGGGTAGCTGCGCATCACGAGCAGCGGCATGAGGTACTCGAACAGCGTCGCGCTCCACGACAGGAGCGCCGGGTTCCCGCGCACGCTCGTGACGGCGCGGCCCAGGTGGAACCAGTGCTTCTCGGGGAGGTCGCCCTTGGCGATCGCGATGAAGCTGGCGAGGCGCGCCTCCGAGGCGAGCAGGTCGTAGTGGGAGGGATCGAGCCGGCCCGGCCCCTCGGCGTCCGCGGCGCGGTAGCCGATCGACGAGGAGGTTCCGCTGCGGGTCGTAGAGGAACCGGAAGCTCATCCCGTCGGCGAACGCGGCCGGCGCGCCGCGACAGGCCCTCGAGCCGCTCGCGCGGATCGCCGGGGCCCGCCTCCCCCGGGGCCGGCTCGCGCCCGAGCCGGCGGAGCCCCTCGGAGACCGCGATGAGCGCGCCGGCGAGGTTGCCGCTGTCCACGGTCGAGACGTAGCGGGGCGGGAGCGGCGCGAGGCTCACCGTGTCGTACCAGTTGAACAGGTGCCCCTCGAGCCGCTCCAGCCCCTCCATCGTGGTGAGGGTGGCGTCGATCCGCTCGATGAGCTCGCCGGTCGGGATGAGGCCGAGATCGTGGGCCGCCAGCGTGGAGAGGAGCCCCATGCCGATGTTGGTGGGCGAGGTCCGGTGCGCGATCCGCGCGGGCGCTCCTCCTGGAAGTTGTCGGCGGGCAGGAAGTGATCCTCCGGCCCCATGAACGCCTCGAAGTACTTCCACGTCGCGCGGGCCACGCCGAGGAGGAAGTCCCGGTCCTCCGGGCCGAGCTCGACGTCCCGCTCCGCCATCGGCTGGGAGAGCCGGTAGGCGATGAGCGGCGCGACCGCCCACAGCGCGAGCAGGGGCGCCGCCGCGGCGAGCGCGCCCGGGCGACACGCGGCGACGAGGAGCACGCCGGCGAGCGCGATGGCGGGGCTCGCCGCCATCGCGACGAGGAACGACCGCGCGCCCGTCCCGCGCTCGAGCCCGGCGCCGCGCGCGGCGCTCGCGGCGGCGGTCTCCCACTCGAGCAGGCGGCGCCGGGTGATCGCGAGCCGGACGAGCGTGACGACGATCGCGTGCACCATGGCGTAGGCCTGGTTCGCGAGGAAGGCGAGCTGCAGCAGGATGCGCGCCGCGGTGGCCGCCGCGTCCTCCGCGAGCCCGCGCAGGAAGGCCCGCAGCGGCTGGTGCGGCCTCGGGCCGGCGAGGGCCTCGAGCGCGAGCGCGAGGAGCGGGAACGCGAGGGACGCCACGACGGCGGCGGTCCAGAGCGCCGGGCTCCCCGGCAGCACGGTCCAGGCGAGGAGGAGCAGGACGACCGTCGCGGGCGCGAGCAGCGCGCGGCGCAGGTTGTCGAAGATCTTCCAGCGCGCGATGAGCGGGGAGGCGGTTCCGCGCGAGGCCCGCGCGCGTCGGCACGAAGCGGGAGGAGCCAGCCGAGGATCTGCCAGTCGCCGCGCGTCCAGCGGTGCTGGCGGCGCGCGTGGGCGAGGACGCTCGAGGGGTAGTCGTCGACGACCTCGACGTCGGTCACGAGGCCGGTGCGGGCGTGGAGGCCCTCGAAGAGGTCGTGCGAGAGGAGGGTGTTGTCCGGGACGCGCCCCTCCAGCGCCGCCGTGAAGGCGTCGACGTCGTAGAGCCCCTTGCCGGTGAAGCTGCCCTCGCCGAAGAGGTCCTGGTAGGTGTCCGAGACGGCGGTGGTGTACGGGTCGACGCCGGTGTGGCCGGCGAAGATCCGCGCGAAGCGCGAGCCGGCGGCGCTCGCGGTGGTGACGCTGACGCGCGGCTGCAGGATGCCGTAGCCCTCGGTGACGCGGCCGGAGCGCGGGTCGAAGCGGGGGCGGTTGAGCGGGTGCGCGATGACGCCGACGAGCTTCTTCGCGCCGTCGCGCGGGAGGCGCGTGTCCGAGTCGAGCGTGATGCAGTAGCGCACGCCGCGGGAGGACGCTCCAGCTCGCCGACCTGGACGTCGTAGCTCGTGTCGGTCGCGCCGCGCAGGAGCCGGTTCAGCTCCTCGAGCTTCCCGCGCTTCCGCTCCCAGCCCATCCAGGCGCCCTCCGCCCTGGTTCCACTGCCGCGCGCGGTGGAAGAGGAAGAACCGGTCGCCCCGGCCCTCGCCGAGGCGCGACGTTCAGCGCCTCGATCCCGCTGCGGGCCGCGGCGAGGATGGCGGCGTCCCCGGGCATGTCGCGCGCCGCGGCGTCCGCGAAGTCGCCCAGGATGGCGAAGTGGACGCGGGGGTCGAGGTTCCCGAGCGCGAGGACCTCGAGGTGCTCGAGCTGCCGCTCGACGCCCTCGACGCTGGTGAGCAGCGTCGGCACGACCACCAGGGTCCGCGCGTCCTCCGGGATCCCCGCCGAGAGGTCGAGGCGCGGCAGCCGCCGCGGCGGGGCGAAGCGGGCCGCGAGGCGCTGGACGAGCGCGATGGCCACCTCGCTCGCGGGCAGGAGCAGGAGCAGCGCCACGCCGACCAGCGCCCAGGTCGAGCCGCCCGCGTGCCGGGCGTACGCGACCCCGGCCGCGACGAGCGCCGCGGTCGCGAGCGCGATCGACCCGAGGTACGCCGCGGTGGCGTGCGCGAACGCGAACCGGCGCAGGCCCTTCCCGGGCCGGGGCGCCAGGCCACGTCGGCCTCGAGCTCGCGACGCCCCTTGCCGATGAGGTGGTGCCCGACGTGCGCGGCGCGCGCGCCCGGCCCCTCGGTCTCGGCGGCCTGGCGCGCGCTCTCCACCGCGCGCAGGGCGACGCGCACCTGGGCCTCGCCGGTCCGGTCGGCGAGCTCCTCGACCGCCTGCCGGTAGCGATCGCGGGAGAGGAACTCCATCCGCCCGTGCACGCCGGCGGGATCGCGCTGCAGCACCCGCTCGACCAGGCTCACCGTCTCGACGTACTCGGTCCAGTCGAGGGTGGAGCAGAGCCGCAGGCTCGTGATGACGTTCGCGACCGAGACCTGGGCGGCGGCCTCGCGCTGGTGCTCGCCGCGGATCGCCTCCTCCGCCGTCTGCCGGTCGACGGCGAGGTGCGCGTCGAGGCCGCTCCGGACCGCCGAGAGGCGCGGCCCGTACTCGCGCACGCGCTGGAGGAGCTGGACGACGAAGCGCGGGGTGGAGCGCGCGCGGCAGCGGCGGGGGCACGCCCTTCCCCGCGGCGTCGATCCGCGCCACGTACGCGTCGGCCGCGCGCCGGGCCGCGCGGGCGGCGAGCGTCTCGTCCGCGAGCCGCCGGAGGTTCTCGACGAGCGCGAGCTTCAGCATGCTCGGCCACGCCCAGAGCTCGCCGATGGTGAGCGGGGCGACCGTCTGGAAGGCGTCCAGCCAGCGCACGAGCTGGGCGCGGTCGAGGCGGCTGTCGCTGTGGCGGATCAGCTCGACCGCGAGCGCGTAGACGCGGGCGTTCCCCGCCTGCTCCCGCGCGGCGAGCTTGGGCAGCTCGCGGTAGTAGCCGCGCGGGAGGTTCTGGCGGACGTCCCGGATCTCGGAGGCGACGAGGTGGTAGTTGTCGAGGAGCCACTCCGCCGCGGCGGTGACGAACTCGCCGCGGTGCACGTCGCCGGCGAGCGTGCGGTACGCCTCGCGCAGCACGCGGACGTTGTCGTCGAAGCGCGGGAAGACGCTCCGCGCCGTGCGTCGCGTCGGGTCCACCGTGAAGCGGGCCGCGAGCGAGCGGGCCCGCTCGTCGAGGCGCTCGACGCTGAGCAGCTCGTCCCGGAACGGCTTCTCCGGGACCGCCCCCGCGCCGCGCGCATTGCCGAAGAACGCCGAGTCGAGCTTCGTCGCCACGAGCACGCACCTTCCGGACGGAAGTCAGCGCGTCATCGGGGCGATGCGTTGGGCTGGCGTCGCGCCGGTTATAGCAGGTGCGGCTCGCCGCCGCCCCGCGGCAGGCCGTGCGGGCAGGCTGGCGGGCGCGGGCTGCAGCTGGAAGTCGAATCGACGTGGCGCGCGCAGGTCGCGCAGACGCCCCAAGAAGCCGGCGCCGGGGCGCGACGAGCGCCGGAGCGCGCGCTGGCGTATATATGGAAGGGTCGGTCGGCGAAGCTGCCGGCCCTCCCACGCCCGCCGTGAGCGACACGGCGGATTCACGCGCCACCCCTTCGTGTCACGACGAGCCGCCAGCGCGCCCCAGCGGGCGCGCGGTGCGCGACGGGTGCGCGACCGCGATGAGCGCCGATCGGAAAGAGCGGAACATGAGCGATCTCGAGAACGGAATGCTGGTGCAGCACGCCTCGCTGGGCCTCGGCAAGGTGGTCGCGCTGGAGGAGAAGGCCGTTCACGTCTTCTTCGCGGGGAGCGACGCGCGCTTCGCGACGAAGCTGCGGCTGCCGATGTCCCTGCCGCTCCTCACCCGGTCCGCGAGCACGAGCGCCTGGCTCTCCGGCCTGTCCGACTTCTCGCTCGACGCGAAGACCGGCCGGTACGGCTTCGCCGGGTCATGGCTCTCCCACGCCGACGCCGTCGTTCGCTTCCGCGACCTGTTCCCGCAGGCCTTCGAGGATCCGAAGTACGTCGGCGACGGCACCGACAAGCCCGAGCGCGTCAACCGCTGGCGGCGCGCGCACGAGGTCGTACGAGGAGACGCTCGGGGGAGGCGAGGGGGAGCGGCTCCTCGCGGCGGGCGACGTCGGCGGGCTCGTCGAGCGCGCGCTCGGGGTGGAGCGGCACGTCCGTCCGCTGCTCGGGACGCGGAGAAGGCCTCGTTCGAGGATGCCCTGAAGAACCTCGAGGCGGCGCCCGGATACTTCGCGGCGCTGTTCGACCTCCTGGCGGCGCCGGCGCCCGAGCAGTCCCGCTTCGAGGCGCTCGCCGCCGCGGTCGCGGCCCTGGCGCCGGGCGCGTCCCCGGAGTCCCAGTGGCCGATCGTGACGCTGCTCCCGTTCGTCGCGCGGCCGGACCTGCACCTGCTGCTCCGGCCCAAGTTCGCCTGCGAGGTCGCGCAGCGGCTCGGCCTCGAGCTCGCCTACGAGCGCTCGGCCGAGCTGGGCCACGTACTCGGCCCTCCTCAGGTCCGCCGCGGTGCTCCTCGAGAAGCTCCGGCCGCTCGGCGCGCGCGATCACGTCGACGTCGAGTCGTTCATGCACGCGGTGACGACGAAGCACTCCCGCCCGAGGTCGAAGCCGGTCCTCGCGACGTGAGCGGCCGCCTCGGGGACCCACGACGAAGGAGTCGAAGACCATGAACATCTCGGCGTTCCTCGCGGCGTTGCAGAAGGACCTCTTCGGCTCGACGCTGGGTCCCCTGGCGCGCGGCGCGTGGTGCCGCAAGCAGCGCCGCCACCTCGCGGTCCCCGGCCACTCGGTCGTCTGGGTTCGCGGCGAGGCGGTGCCCTGGGCGGAGTGGGGGGCGCGCCGCGGCTACTTCGAGGTGGCCCGGATGGACGGGCTGTCCTACCTGCGCAAGCTGGGGGCCCCGACCGTCTAGCGGGAGCGCGGCGAGACCAGCGGCCTTCACCAAGGTCGCGGGCAGGAGGACGACGGCGCCGTCACTCCTCGACGCCGCCGCGGGCCCACGGCACCGCCGCGAGGCGCGGGTAGGGGATTGGCTCGCCGGTGTCCTCGCTCACCCCGTAGCTCCCCTGCTCGAACTTGCCGAGCGCCCGCTCCACGTCGACCAGCAGCGCCCGCTCCCGCGCCTCGATCTCGAGCCGCCGGGTCAGCTCGTCCTGGCGCTGCGCCGACTCCTCGAGCTCCGACTCCTGGTCCCGCGAGGGAGCCTCCGGCGCGGCGGCGGAGAGCACCTCGAGGATCCGGGCGCGCTCCGCCTCCAGCTTCCGGCGCAGGTCATCGAGCTGGGCCTTCGTGAGGGCGGTTCCCATGATCGCTCTCTTGCCGCCCGGCGCGACCACGCTCACGGTCCCGAAGGGGCCCGTCCCCCGGCCGGCGCGTCGCCCGGCGCCGCTCCGGAGGTGCGCGAGTCCGCGAAGGCCGGCGTCGGCGCCTCCGGCTCGGGCCGGAGCGAGGCCTGGAGCAGGCCGAGCGCGGTGACCGGATCGTCGACGAACGTGAACAGGTCGAGGTCCTCCGGCGAGATCATCCCGTGGCGGACGAGCGCCTCGAAGTCGACGATCTCCTTCCAGTACGCCGTCCCGTAGAGCAGGACCGGCGTCCGCCGCGTCAGCTTCCCGGTCTGCTGCAGGGTCAGCACCTCCATCAGCTCGTCCAGGGTGCCGAACCCGCCGGGGAAGACCACCAGCGCGCGGGCCAGGTGCGCGAACCAGAGCTTGCGCATGAAGAAGTAGTGGAACTCGAAGCTGAGCTCGCGCGTGATGTAGGGGTTCGGCCGCTGCTCGTGCGGGAGGCCGATGTTGAGGCCGATGGTCCGCCCGGCCGCCTCGGACGCGCCCCGGTTGGCGGCCTCCATGATGCCGCCGCCGCCGCCCGTGCAGACGATGAAGCGGGCGGCGCCCGGCGGCAGGCCCTTCGACCACGCGGTGAGGCTCCGGGCCAGCTCGCGCGCCTCCTGGTAGTAGCGGCCGAGCGGGCCGTCCGGGGAGAGCCTGGCCGAGCCGAAGAAGACCACCGTGTCCTGGATGCGCTCCCGGCGGAAGGCCTCCAGCGGCGCGAGGTACTCGGCCAGCATGCGCAGCGGCCGCGCGGCGTCGCTCTCCACGAACCGCGGATCCTGGTAGGCGAGCTGGGCCCGGCGGGCCTGGTCCGATTCCACGTGCCCTCCCGGACGAAGTCGATGAAGCCGTGCTCGACGTCGGTGCGCACGAGCTCCACCCGGACCCGATCGCCGACGTCGAGCCGCTGGAAGCCGCGCACCACCTTGCCCTCCACCGGCGGCGCGAGGATGCGGACCCAGGTCCCCTTCTCGGAGGCGCCGGTCACGATCGCGTCGAACCGCTCGCCGACCCGGGACTGGAGCAGCAGCGCCGCGGCGGACTTCATCACCCGCCGCTCCACCTTGGTGGCGTTCCCCTCCTGCTCGGTGCAGTGCCGGGCCAGGACGGCCAGCTCGTCGTTCGCGTACGGCGGCGGGCGCCCGGCCAGCGCCGCCTTGAGCAGGCGCTGCGTGATCACGTCCGGGAAGCGCCGGTTCGGCGCGGTCGAGTGCGTGTAGTCCGCACGGCCAGGCCGAAGTGTCCCTGGGTCTGCTCGCCCGGCAGCTCGACCGCGTACTCCCCCGAGCCGAGGAGCTTGATGACCGACAGCGAGAGGTCCGGGAAGCGCACCGGATCGCTCCTTGCGGCGCCTGGCGAGGAACGACTCCAGCGCGGCGGCGCTCGGCTCGGGGGGCAGTGTCTCCCCCAGCCCGGCGGCCAGCTCGACCAGCCGCTCCCAGCGCTCGGGGGAGCGCAGCACCCGCCGGAACGACGGGAACCCCTTCCGCTCGAGGAACCTCGCGGTCACGCCGTTCGCCGCGATCATGAAGTCCTCGATGAGCGCCCGGGCCCGGTTCTTCTCCTCGGGCCGCAGCGCGGTCAGCAGGCCGTCGTCGAAGACCGGGCGGGCCTCGACGGTCTGGAGATTGAGCGCGCCGTGCTGGGCCCGCCGGCGCCGCAACCACCCGGCGACCCGGTCCTGGAGGCGCAGCTGCTCCTCGAGCCCCGGGACCGCGGGGATCCGCGGCGGGGCCGGCGCGGCGCCGTCGAGCCAGGCCGCCACCCCGTCGTAGGCGAGCTTCGCCTGGTTCCGGACCGTCGCGCGGTACAGGTCCGACCCGGCCACGGTGCCGTCGTCGTCGACGGTCAGCTCGACCACGACGGCGAGCCGCTCCTCGCCCTCGCCGAGGGAGGTGAGGTCGGTCGAGAGCCGCTCCGGCAGCATCGGGAAGATCTGGGCGGCGGTGTAGACCGAGGTGGTGTTGGTCCGGGCGTGCGTGTCGATGGCGGAGCCCATCCGGACGACGGCGTCCACGTCGGCGATGGCGATCAGGATCTTCACGGCGCCGCCCGCCACCGGCTCGGCGACCGAGAGCTGATCGAGGTCGCGGGAGTCGTCGTTGTCGATCGACGCCCAGAGGAGGCCGCGCAGGTCGCGGATGGCGGGGCCGCTCTCGGTCGCGGCCTCCCCGAGCGCGCCGGCCTCCGCCAGCGCCTCGGGCGAGAAGTCCGGCTGGAGCCCGCGCTCCAGCATGGCGCGGTGGGCGATCTCCTTCAGCACCTTCCTGCTGCCAGGGCCAGGTGAGGTCATCGCTCGAAGATAACGCCCGCGCCGGGCGGCGGCGCTCGACCGGGGTGCGGTTTATATGGGCTCCAGCGAGGGGCCCCTTGTTCCGCACCTCCTTCCTGGTCGCTTCGCTGTGCGCCGCCGTCGCGGGCGGGTGCCGGGAGCGCGCCGCGCCGCGAGGCGGCCCTGGCAGCCCGGCAGCGGACGCCACGCCGGCGACGGAGCGGCAGGCCATGGTCCGCGAGCAGCTGCAGGCGCGTGAGATCCGTGATCCCCGCGTGCTCGACGCGATGCGCGCGGTCCCGCGTCATCGCTTCGTCTCCCGGAGGCTCCAGCGCTACGCCTACGCGGACACGCCGCTCCCCATCGGCCGCGGCCAGACCATCAGCCAGCCGTACATCGTCGCCTTCATGGCGCAGGCGCTGCAGCTGAAGGGCAGCGAGCGCGTGCTGGAGGTGGGCTCGGGCTCGGGCTACGCGGCGGCCGTGCTCTCCCTGCTCGGCGCCGAGGTGTACGGCATCGAGCTGGAGCAGGAGCTCCACGACCGCAGCCTCGTCACCGTCCGTGAGCTGGGCTACTCGAACGTCCACCTGCGGCGCGGGGACGGGTTCCGCGGCTGGCCGGAGAAGGCCCCGTTCGACGCGATCGTCCTGAGCTGCGCGATCGAGGACATCCCCGGGCCGCTGTGGGAGCAGCTCGCGGACGGGGGACGGCTGCTCTACCCCAGGGGCACGACCGCGGACGATCAGGAGCTGGTGCTCGTCACGAAGACGCGGGAGGGCCCGCGCCAGGAGCGGCTCGCGCCCGTGCGCTTCGTCCCGCTGCGGCGCCTTCCGTAGTCGTCCGGAACCCGGCGTCGTCCTGGGCCGGTCCTCGAGGTTCACGGACAGCGAATCGCCCCGCCCGGGGCGGATTGACGCAGGCTTCGCGGGCCCGTCACAATCCGCGGAGTCGCACCTCCGGAGGGGCCGGATGCCGCTCGCGCAGCCGGTCGGGCCAGACGTCACGAGCGACATCCTCTCCGTCGACGGGCTGTCCCTGTCGTTCGGCGGGCTGAGCGCGCTCACCGACGTCCACTTCACCGTCCGGCGAGGCTCGATCACCGCCATCATCGGGCCGAACGGGGCGGGGAAGACCAGCCTCCTCAACTGCGTGGCGGGCTTCTACCGGCCGCAGCGCGGCAGCATCCGGCTCGACGGGCGGGACATCACGCGGGTGCCGCCCGACCGGCGCCCGGGGCTCGGCCTGGCGCGCACCTTCCAGAACATCGCGCTGTTCGAGGGCATGACCGTCCTCGACAACGTCAAGCTGGGCGCCCACGCCCACCTGCGCACCAACGTGTTCCAGGCGCTGCTGTACTCGCCGGCGGCGCGCCGCGAGGAGCGGGCGCTGCGCGAGGAGGTCGAGCGCGAGATCCTCGACTTCCTCGAGATGGAGCACCTGCGCCGGCGCCGGGTGGGGAGCCTCGCCTACGGGCTCCAGAAGCGCGTGGAGCTGGCGCGCGCCCTCGCCATGCGCCCGAGGCTCCTGCTGCTCGACGAGCCCATCGCCGGCATGACCGAGGAGGAGACCGAGGACATGGCGCGCTTCATCCTCGACGTCCAGGAGCAGCGCGGCGTGACCGTCGTCCTCATCGAGCACGACATGGGCGTGGTGATGGACCTCTGCGAGAAGGTGATCGTGCTCTCCTTCGGCGAGAAGATCGCCGAGGGCACGCCGGCCGAGGTGCAGGCGAACCCGGACGTGATGGCGGCCTACCTCGGCACGAGCCACCGGGGCTGACGATGGAAGAGCTCCTCCAGCTCGTCGCCAGCGGCGTGGTCACCGGGTCGATCTACGCCCTCATCGCGATCGGCTTCGTGGTCGTCTACAAGGCCACCGGCGTCATCAACTTCGCCACCGGCGAGCTGATGATGATCGGCGCGTTCCTCGCCTGGACCACCATGACGGCGGGGCTCCCGTTCGTGGCGGCGCTGGCGGTGGCGGCGGCGGGGACCGCCCTGGTCGGCGCCTTCGTGCAGCGCTTCGTGCTGCGCCCGCTCATGGGGCGGCCCGCCATCTCGATCATCATGGTCACCATCGGGCTGAGCGCGATCTTCAAGGGGCTCGCCCAGATCGTGTGGAGCGGCGAGTACCGGAGCTTCCCGCCCATCTTCCCGCGCCGGCCCATCCTGATGGGCCCGGTGCTCCTGCCCTCGCGCCAGGTCTATCCCGCCCTCATCGCGGTCGCGGCCATCGTCCTCATCGCGCTGGTGTTCCGCTTCACGCGCACCGGGACGGCCATGCGCGCCACCGCGAACGACCAGGCCACCGCCTTCGGGATGGGGATCGACATCCGGCGGATGTTCTCGGTGGCCTGGATGCTGGCGGCGGGGACGGCGGCGCTGGCCGGGATCGTCATCGGGGTGATCGGCGGCATCAGCCCGCAGCTCGGGGCGGTCGGGCTGCGGATCTTCCCGGCGGTGATCCTGGGCGGCCTCGACAGCATCGGCGGGGCGCTGGTGGGCGGGATCGTGATCGGGATCCTGGAGAACCTCGCCGGCGGCTACCTCGACCCGCTCCTGCCCGGCAGCGGCGTCAAGGAGGTGATCCCCTTCGTGGCGCTGGTCCTCATCCTGATGGTCCGTCCCTACGGCCTGTTCGGCACCCGCGAGATCGAGAGGCTCTAGCCCCCGTGCGCATCGGCGACTTCAAGGAGAGCTACGCCGCCGACGAGGCGCTCCTGCGGACCGCGACCGCCCGGGCCTGGATGGGCGTCCTCCTCGCCGCGCTGGCGATCTTCCCGCTCCTCGCCAGCGACTACCTGCTCTACCTCGCCAACCTGGTGGGCGTGCTCGCCATCGCCGCGCTCGGGCTCAACACCCTCACCGGCTACACCGGCCAGATCTCGCTCGGCCACGCCGCCTTCATGGGCGTCGGCGCCTACGGGACGGCCGTCGCGGCCACCCGGTTCGGGCTGCCCTTCTGGCTGGCGGTGCCGGCGGGCGGGCTGGCGGCCTGCCTGGCCGGCGCGGTGGTGGGCGTGCCGTCCCTGCGCATCAAGGGGCTCTACCTCGCCATCGCCACCCTGGCGGCGCAGGTGATCTTCGAGTGGGTGTTCACCAACTGGACCGGCGTCACCGGGGGCATCCGCGGCCTCAACGTGGCCCCCGCCAGCCTGCTCGGGTTCCGGTTCGACTCCGACCTGCGGACCTACTACCTCGTCCTCGGCGCGGCGGTGCTCCACGCCTACGGGACCGCCAACCTGATGCGCACCCGGGTCGGCCGCGCCTTCGTGGCGGTGCGCGACCGCGACCTCTCCGCCGAGCTCATGGGCGTGAACCTCTTCCGCACCAAGATCCTGGCCTTCATGGTGTCGAGCTACTACGCCGGGATCGCCGGCGGGCTGTGGGTCTACTTCACCAAGGTGGTGACGCCGGAGAGCTTCCCGCTCTCCCTCTCCATCCAGTTCCTCGCCATGATCATCGTGGGCGGGCTCGGCACCATCCAGGGCACGCTCTACGGCACGGTCTTCGTGACGCTGGTCCCGGAGGCGCTGCGCGGCGCTCACCCAGGTCGCCCAGCGCTTCTCGCCCGACGCCATGACCTGGTTCCACCCGATGAAGGACGTCCTCTTCGGCGCCATGATCGTGGGCTTCCTGGTCTTCGAGCCGCACGGGCTCGCCGAGATCTCGAACCGCGTCCGCCGCTTCTTCGCGCTGTGGCCGTTCCCGAAGTGAACCGATGCACGGAGGTGCACGCATGATCACCCGAATGACGACGAAGCTCGTGTTCGCGGCGCTGCTGGCCGGCGCCGCCCTCTCAGGCCGCGCGGCCGACGACGAGATCCGCATCGGCGCGACGCAGCCCATCACCGGCCGGTTCGCCTTCGCCGGCGTCCACCTCAACGCCGGGCTGGGCGACTACATCGCCTACGCGAACGAGCAGGGCCTCGTGAAGGGGAAGAAGCTGGTCTACTTCTACGAGGACACCGGCTACGACACCGAGAAGGCGGTCGCGACCTTCAAGAAGATGATGGCGCAGCAGTCGCCGCACATCATGTACGGCGAGTCGACCGGCCAGGGGAAGGCGCTCGCCCCCGAGCTGAACAGCCGCTACAAGATCCTGTACGGCTCGACCTCGTTCTCCTCCGAGCTCGCCGATCCCAAGAACCACCCCTACATGTTCGTCTCCGGCCCGACCTACTCGGACCAGTTCGGCATCCTGCTCGAGTACGTCGCGAAGCACCCGAAGAAGGGGAAGCCGAAGGTGGCCTTCTTCTACAGCGACACCGAGTTCGGCAAGGACCCCATCGCGTGGGCGAAGGACCGGGCCAAGGCGCTGGGCATCGACGTGGTGGCCGAGGTGGTGACCAAGGTCGGCGCGGTGGACGTGACCACCGAGGTGCTCACGCTCAAGAAGGCGAACCCCGACTACGTCATCTTCCAGGGCTACGTGCTCGCCCCCATCCCGGAGGTGATCCGCGCCGCGCGTGACCACGGGCTCGAGACGACCTTCATGAGCACGTTCTGGTCGATGGACCGGGCCATCATCGAGAAGCTCGGCCCCGACGCCGAGGGCTACATGGGCGTGAACCCCTACGCCTACTACTGGGACGACGCCCCCGGGATCGTGGCGATGCGCAAGTACAACGAGAAGGCGCACCCCGAGATCACCTACCGCCCGAACTCGTACATCCAGGGCTGGTTCACCGGCATGGTCTACGTCGAGACGCATCCGCCGCGTGGTGGCGGCCAAGAAGCCGGTGACCGGCGACAACCTCAAGGACGCGCTCGCCACCATCAAGGACTGGGACACCGGCGGCGTGACCGGCAAGGTGACCTTCGTGAACAACAAGGCGCCGGTGGGGCGCGTCTACAAGGCGAACGTGCAGAAGCTCAGGTTCGAGCCGGTCTCCGACTGGATCTACGTGAAGTGAAGGCGATGGCCGATCCCGCGCCGCCGCTGCTCGCCGTCAACAACCTGGAGGTCGTGTTCCACCACACCGTCCAGGTGCTGAAGGGGCTCTCGCTGGCCGTGCCCGAGGGGCGCATCGTCGCGCTCCTCGGGTCGAACGGGGCCGGCAAGACGACCACCCTGAAGGCCATCTCGGGCCTCCTCCCGCTCGAGGACGGTCGACATCGCGGCCGGCACGGTGCGCTTCCGGGGCGAGGACCTCGGGCGCCTCCTCCCGCACCAGATCGCCCACCGCGGCGTGTTCCAGGTGCGGGAGGGCCGGCACGTCTTCGAGGAGCTGACGGTCGAGGAGAACCTGCCGCTGCGCCTCCTACGCCCGGCGGCCGGGGGCCGGCCCGCTCGCGCGCGACCTCGAGAAGGTCCACGCCTACTTCCCGCTGCTGCTCGAGCGGCGGAAGCAGCTGGCGGGCCACCTCTCCGGCGGCGAGCAGCAGATGCTGGCCATCGGCCGGGCCCTGGTGGCCCGGCCGGATCTCATGCTCCTCGACGAGCCGTCGCTCGGGCTCTCGCCGCTCCTGGTCGAGGAGATCTTCCGGATCATCGAGCGCATCAACCGCGACGAGGGCACCACCATCCTGCTGGTCGAGCAGAACGCCAACATGGCGCTGGCGGTCGCCGTCCTACGGCTACATCATGGAGAACGGCAAGGTGGTGCTCGACGGGCCGGTGGAGCGGCTCAGGCAGGACCGCGACGTGCAGGAGTTCTACCTGGGGCGGCGCGGCGGCCACCGCAAGAGCTACCGCGAGGTGAAGCACTACAAGCGGAGGAAGCGCTGGCTCTCCTGACCGACACGCTCCCCAAGCTCCTCCGCGAGCGGGCGCGCGCCGCGCCCGCCGGGGTGGCGCTGCGCGAGAAGGAGTACGGGATCTGGCAGCGCGTCGACCTGGGCGGACTACCTCGGCCACGTGCGCCGCTTCTGCCTCGGCCTGGTCTCGCTCGGCCTCGCGGCGCGGCGACAAGATCGCCATCCTCTCCGAGAACTGCCGCGAGTGGGTCTACGCGGAGCTGGCCGCCATGAGCGCCGCGGCGGTGGGCGTCGGCGTCTACCCGACCAGCCCGGCGGCCGAGGTGAGGTACGTGGTCGCGCACTCCGAGGCGTCCTTCGTGGTCTGCGAGGACCAGGAGCAGGTCGACAAGATCCTGGAGGTGAGCGCCGAGCTGCCGCGGGTGCGCCACGATCATCGTGGCCGACATGCGCGGCGTGGGCGGCTACCGCGACCCGCGCATCCTCTCCTTCGAGGAGGTGGAGCGGCTGGGGGCCGAGCACGAGCGGGCCCACCCGGCCCTCTTCGACGCCCTGGTGGACGCGACGCGCGAGGACGACCTCGCCTTCCTCATCTACACCTCGGGGACCACCGGCTTCCCCAAGGGCGCCATGATCAGCCACCGGCAACGTGCTCGCCCAGGCGCGGGCCGCGGCGGAGGCGACCGGCATCCGCCCCGGCGACTCGGTGGTGAGCTACCTCCCGCTCTGCCACGTGGCCGAGCAGATCCTCTCCGTCTACCTGCCGCTCCACCTCGGCATGCAGGTGAACTTCGCCGAGAGCGTCCGGACCATCCAGGAGGACCTGCGCGAGATCGCGCCGACCGTGTTCCTGGGCGTGCCGCGCATCTGGGAGAAGCTCCAGGCGTCGATCGTGGTGAAGATGCAGGAGGCGCCGCGCTGGCGGCGCGCCCTCTTCGAGCGGGCGGTCGCGCACGGGCGCCGCTGCGCCGAGGCGCGCCTCGCCGGCAGGCCCCTCGGCCTGGCCGACCGGGCGCTCGAGCTGGCTCCGCTACGTCCTCGTCACGCGGGCGCTCCAGAACTTCGTCGGGCTCCGCGAGGCGCGGCTCACCTTCACCGCCGCCGCGGCCATCTCGCCCGAGGTGCTGCGCTTCTTCCACGCCATCGGCGTCCCGGTGCGCGAGGGCTACGGGATGACCGAGTGCACCGGCTTCTCCTTCGTGCACCGGGACGGCGAGGTCCGGCTCGGCACGGTGGGCCGTGGCCATCGCCGGGCTGGAGTACCGGATCGCGCCGGACGGCGAGCTGCTGAAGCGGGGCGACACCGTCTTCATGGGCTACTACCGCGACCCGGAGGCCACCGCCGCGACCATCCGGGACGGCTGGCTCCACAGCGGGCGACGTGGCCGAGCAGGATCCCGGACGGCCAGCTCCGCATCGTGGACCGCAAGAAGGCCATCTTCGTCACCGCCGGCGGGAAGAACGTCTCGCCCTCGCTGGTCGAGAACGCGCTCAAGGTCTCGCCCTACGTGAAGGAGGCGATCGTGGTGGGGGACGGCGAGAAGTACCTGGCCGCCCTCGTCCAGATCGACTTCGAGAACGTGGGCCAGTGGGCCACCGAGCGCCGCCTCCCCTACACCAACTTCAAGAGCCTGGCGCGGCCTCGCCGAGGTCCGCGACCTGGTGGCCGCCGAGGTGGACCGCACCAACGACGGGCTGGCCCCGGTCGAGCAGGTCCGCGCCTTCCGGCTGCTCGACAAGGAGCTCGACCACGACGACAACGAGGTCACCGCCACCATGAAGGTGCGCCGGAAGACCATCTACGAGAAGTTCGCGCCGCTCATCGCCGAGCTCTACGCGGAGCGGCCGCCGCGCGGGACCTCCTCCGAGCAGGCGAGCTGAGCCGCGCCGCGCCTCAGGGAGCGGCGGACGCATCTGCGTGGCCGGCTGCGCACGGGCCAGGGCACCGCGCACCGCGCTCACGAGCTGCACCGTGTTGAACGGCTTGAACAGCACCGGCGCCGGCGCGAGCCGCTCCTTGACCGCCGGCGAGTCGAGGCCGGTCGTGAAGAGCACCGGGATCTCGGCGAGCTCGGGCAGGCAGCGGATGGCGTTCGCGACCCCGAGCCCACCGGAGTCCGGCAGCATGAGGTCGATCACCATCACGTCGGGGCGGCGCGCGCGCGCCGCTCGCACCGCGTCCGCGCCGGTCGCGACCAGGGTCACCGCGAACCCCGCCTTCGCGAGGCAGCTCGTCATCGCGAAGCGGAGATCGTCGTCGTCCTCGACGAGGAGCAGGTAGATCTGGGCGCGCGGTCTCGGTGCAGGATCATCTCGCCTCCTCCGAGTGGTGGAGTGGGTGCGACTCGACCCGTCGTTTCGACTCGGAGTGCGGGGACGTCGGGATCAACCGCCGGACGCGGGCTACATTCCAGTCGAGCGCGTCGCGTTGGGGGCTGGGACACGCGGACCCCGTGCCCGGGAGGGGACTGCATGCCGCCGCGGCGTCGCCCGTCCAGGCGCGCCTCCGGCGACCGCTCCGGGGAGGCGCTCAGGTCCGTGGCGCTGGCTGCCCCCCCGCGAGCGGCGCGTCCGCCTGCTCCTCGGTGCTCCGGGAGCTGGCGAACGCGGGGCCAGGCTCCTCCGGCTCGGGGCGGAGCCAGGCCTGCAGCAGGCCGAGCGCGGTGTCCGGGTCGTCGGCGAAGGTGAACAGGCCGAGGTCCTCGGGGGCGATCATGCCGTGGCGGACCAGCGCCTCGAAGTCGATGATCTCCTTCCAGTAGCTCGAGCCGTAGAGCACGATCGCGCGTCTTGCGCGTCGAGCTTGCCGGTCTGCTGCAGCGTCAGCATCTCGATCAGCTCGTCGAGCGTGCCGAAGCCGCCCGGGAAGACCACCAGCGCGCGCGCCAGGTGCGCGAACCAGAGCTTGCGCATGAAGAAGTAGTGGAACTCGAAGGTGAGCTCGCGCGTGATGTAGGGGTTGGGCCGCTGCTCGTGCGGCAGCCCGATGTTGAGGCCGATGGTCCGGCCGCCCGCCTCGGAGGCGCCGCGGTTGGCCGCCTCCATGATGCCCGCCGCCGCCGCCCGAGCAGACGACATAGCGGGCCGAGCCCGAGGGCAGGCTCTTCGACCAGGTGGTGACCAGCCGCGCCAGCTCGCGCGCCTCCTCGTAGTAGCGGCCCAGCGGCCCGTCCTGGGTGAGCCGCGCCGAGCCGAAGAAGACGATGGTGTCGTGGATGCGCTCGCGCTGGAAGGCCTGGAGCGGTCCGAGGTACTCGGCCAGGATGCGCAGCGGCCGCGCAGTCGTCGCTGTCAGGAAGTCCTCGTCCAGGTAGGCGAGCGAGGCGCGCCTGGCGTTCCTCATGTGCCCTCCCGCGCGCGGACGAAGTCGATGAAGCCGCGCTCGACGTCGGTGTCGGACCAGCTCGCACGCGGACCCGGTCGCCGACGTCGAGGCCGCTCGAAGCCGCGCACCACCCGGCCCTCGACCGGCGGCTGCGAGGACGCGCACCCAGGTGCCCTTGGCCGAGGCGCCGGTGACGATGCCGTCGAACCGCTCGCCGAGCCGCCGATCGAGCAGCAGCGCCGCGGCGGACTTGCGCACCTGCCGCTCGACCTTGTTGGCGTCGTCCTCCTGCTCGGTGCAGTGCCGCGCCAGCTCGGCCAGCTCGTCGTTGCCGTAGGGCGACGGGCGCCCCGGCCAGCGCGGCCTTCAGCAGGCGCTGCGTGACGAGGTCGGGGAAGCGGCGGTTGGGCGCGGTGGAGTGGGTGTAGTCCTGCACCGCGAGGCCGAAGTGCCCGTGCGCCTGCTCGCCCGGCAGCTCCAGCGACGTACTCGCCCGAGCCGAGCAGCTTGACGACGGCGAGCGAGAGGTCGGGGAAGCGCAGCGGGTCGGCCGGCGCGCGCCTCGCCAGGAAGGCCTCCAGCGCGCCGGCGTCGGGTCGGTCGGGCAGCGTCTCGCCGTAGCCCGGCGGCCAGCTCGACGATGCGCTCCCAGCGCTCCGGCGTGCGCACGCACGCGGCGCAGCGACGGGAAGCCGTTCGGCTCCGAGGTACCGCGCGGTCACGCCGTTGGCGGCGATCATGAAGTCCTCGATGAGCTCCTTGGCGCGGTTCTCTCGTCCGCGGCCGAGGTCGGCGAGCACGTCGCCGTCGAACACCGGCCGCGCCTCGATGGTCTCGAGGCTCGAGCGCGCCGTGCTCGTGCCGCGAGCGCCTCGCATGCGCTGCGCCACCCGGTCCTGCAGGCGCAGAGTTGCTCCTCCAGCCCGGGCACCGCGCGCGATCGCGCTGCGGGCACCGGGCCGGTGCCGTCGAGCCAGGCGGCCACGCCGTCGTAGGCGAGCTTGGCGTGGTTGCGCACCAGCGCCCGGTAGACGTCCGAGCCTGCACCGCGCCGCCGTCGGCGCCGACCGCCATCTCGACCACGATCGCCAGCCGCTCCTCGCCGTCGTTCGAGCGAGGTGAGGTCGGTCGAGAGCCGCTCCGGCAGCATCGGGAAGATCTGCGGCCGCGGTGTAGACCGAGGTCGTGTTGGTGCGGGCGTGGGCGTCGATGCGCCGAGCCCTCCGTCGACCAGCGCGTCGACGTCGGCGACGGCGACCAGGATCTTCACCGCGCCGCCCGCGCAGCGGCTCGGCCACCGTGAGCTGGTCGAGGTCGCGCGAGTCGTCGTTGTCGATCGAGCCCAGAGCAGGTCGCGCAGGTCGCGAACGTCCGCGCCGTCCTCGGGCGGCGGCGCTCGGCGAGGCCGCGGCCTCCGCCAGCGCCTCCGGCGAGAAGTCCGGCAGCAGGCCGCGCTCGAGCATGGCGCGGCGGGCGACGTCCCTCAGCACCTTCCTGTTCCCCGGGCCGGTCGAGCTCATGCCTCCAAGATAACCGGCGCCTCGGCGGGGGTGCAGAGCTCCCGCCTGGTCCCGGAACCTGCGTGCAAGCCCCCGTGTGCGGGGCGCCCGCACCCTCGACGCTCCCTAGGTTGCCGCCATGGCCTGGAGCACGACGCAGCTGAAGCGGCAGAAGGAGCTCGCGAGACGCGAGCGCCAGCAGGTGAAGGAGCGCCGGCGCGAGGAGCGTCGCGCCGAGAGCGATTCTGCGGCGCCAGAACCTGGAACCCGGGAGCGACCCCGACCTCGCCGGGATCATCCCAGGCCCGCAGCCCAGTCAGGCCGCGTGATCCGCCGGGGCGCTGCGCCCCGTCCCTTCACCGGGGAGGGCGCGCGCTCCAGGGTCAGGACCGCGAAGGGGCCTGCGCCGCCCGGCGCATCGCCCGGCGCCGCTCCGGGCTTGCGCGAGTCGGCGGGGGCGGAGTCGGCGCCCCGGGCCCTGGCCGTCACATGGCCGCGGCGAAGAACGCGACCGCGGTGACCAGCCAGCCGGCCAGCAGGAGCGGGCCGAGCAGATGGTCGCGCGGGAGCTCGCGGCACAGGTCGGCGCGGCTGCAGAGGAGCCGACGCCGCCCGAGCAGCTGGCAGCGCAGGCACTGCAGGGCGCTCGAAGGAGCCGGCGCGCGCGCCGATCGGGTGTAGGGCAGCGTGGCTCCCGGCAGGTGGTCTGGCTCTGCGAGGTGGGTGGCTCCGTTCGGCATGGTGTCCTCCTCTCCTGCCGCCGTGTTCCCTGGCGGTGGGCGGATTATGGGAGGGCAGTGGTCTGGTGGTCAGAGCCATTCGCGAGGACTGCACCAGACCCTCGAGGCTCGACATGAAGCAGCCCGCCGGAGCGCTGCATGCCGCCGCTGCGCGGCCCCGACGCCGACGCAGGGTCGAAGCGCGCCCAGCTGTACCGGCGGATCCGGGGAGCCATCCTGGGTGGGAGCCTCGCCCCCGGGACGCGACTGCCGTCCACGCGGACGCTGGCGCGTGACCTGGGCGTGTCGCGCACCACGACGGAGGACGCGTTCGGCCAGCTCGTGCTGGAGGGCTTCATCGAGCGGCGCGTCGGCGACGGGACGTACGTCTCTTCCGCGGTCCGGCCGTCACGCACCGGCCGCGCCACCGTGCCGCGCGGGGTGACGCTCTCTGCACGCGGAGCGATCACCGCCGGCCTCTCGACCTACGCCGACCCCGCCCAGCTCCGGCCGTTCCGCGGCGGCCAGCCCGACACCCGCGCCTTCCCGGTCCGCACGTGGCAACGCCTGGTCACGCGGAGGCTCGGGCGCAGGGCGACGAGGATGCTCGACTACGGGGACGCGCAGGGCTACCGGCCGCTGCGCGAGGCCATCGCCGGCTATGTCGCGAGCGCCCGGGGCGTCCGCTGCACGGCCGATCACGTCATCGTCCTGTCGAGCTCGCAGCAGGCGATCGAGCTCACGGCGCGGCTCATGCTCGACCCGGGCGACACCGTCTGGATGGAGGAGCCCGGCTACCCTGGGGCGTTCGCGGCGCTGCGCTGCGCCGGCGCCGAGGTCATCCCGGTGCCGGTCGACGCCGCCGGGCTCGACGTCGAGGCCGGCCGCCGGGCCGCGCCGCGCGCGCGGCTCGCCTACGTGACGCCGTCGCACCAGTACCCGCTCGGCGCCACGCTCTCGCTCCAGCGGCGCCTCGCGCTGCTCGACTGGGCCTCGCGCGCTGGGGCCGTCGTGATGGAGGACGACTACGACTCGGAGTACTGCTACGAGACCCGCCCGACCGCCGCGATCCAGGGGCTCGACGACACGGGCCGCGTCGTCTACGTGGGCACGTTCACGAAGGTGCTCTACCCGTCGATCCGCCTCGCCTACGCGATCGTGCCGGACGCGCTCGTCGAGCCGTACGTCCGGGCTCGCCACCTGGTGGACGGTCACCCGCCCGTCCTGATCCAGGCCGTCACCGCCGACTTCATCGAGGAGGGCCACTTCGGGGCGCACCTGCGCAGCACGAGGACGCTCTACGCGGAGCGCAGGGCCGCGCTGGTGGACTCCGTCCGGGCGGAGCTCGCGGGCGAAGGCGCCCTGGGGCCGACGGGGGCAGGGCTGCACGCGGTCCTGCACCTCGCGCGCTCCAGCGACGTGGCAGTGCACCAGCGCGCGCTGGCGCTCGGCGTGGACGCGCCGCCCCTCTCGGCCCTCCATCACGCGCCCACCCGTGCGAGCGGCCTGGTGCTCGGAGACGTCGCGCTCGACGTCCGCGACATTCGCGAGGGCGTGCGCACGCTCGCGCGCGCGCTGGCGCGATCGCGATGAGGGTGCGCTCGGCCCGGCGCGCCGGTATGTATACGGCGAAGCGGCGGCCGTCCCTCCTGGCGGGAACTCCAGCCGGGGCCCAGGTGACCCCCTCCAGACGCGCTCGCCAGCGGACCGCGGTCGCCGGGATGATGCCCGGCCGCCGGCGGCCCGTGCACCCGAGACGACCTCCCCTCGCCCCTGGCCGGACCTCGTCCGCGCCGTCGAAAGGAAACGCCCAATGGCAAACCGATTCAACGTGAAGGTCCCGCGGACGGAGGAAGCGCAGGTCAGTGACGCAGCGGCGCTCCACGTGCAGGAGCTCGCCGAGAAGGACTACGAGGCCGAGGTGGTCGGGGCGGCGCTGCCGGTCGTGCTCGACTTCTACGGCGCCGACTCCAAGGCGTGCGCGGACGCTCGGCCCCAGGCTCGCCGCGGTCGGCGGAGAAGTTCGCCGGCAAGGTCCGCTTCCTGAAGGTCCTGCGGCCCGGTGAACGCCAAGCTCGCGACGAGGTTCGGCGTCACCGCGAGCCCGACGCTGGTGTTCCTCGCCGGCGGGAAGGAGAAGGGGGAGCGGCTGACCGGCGAGGACATCAAGCGGACGGAGCTGAAGGCGCGCGTGGAGGCGATGCTCGGCGTGGCTGGCCGTGGCTCACCCGGCGTGATCCGTACCCGGACGTGCGTATCGAGGATCCCATGGAAGCTGGAGCCTTGCCGGGTCTGCGGTGGAGACGGGCGCATCGGCAACGCGCTCGGCGGCAGCACGGCGACCTGTCCCGGCTGCCACGGCGTCCGGCCGGCGCGCCGAGGCGGCGCCGGGTTCCACGACGTCACCAAGACGAAGCCGTCGCACTACCGCCCGGCGCCGTCGCGGTCTCCGGCGGGCCCGAGGGCGCCGGTCACCTCGGAGGGATCGCAGCTCGCGACCGAGGTGAGCGCCAGCGCGGTCCTGGCGCCAGGACGCGAAGACGCGGCTCATCGCGGAGATCGTGAACGACGAGAGCACGCACGGGCGATGCACGAAGACCTTCCTGAAGAAGGTCCGCAAGCAGGCCAGGCCGGCTCAGTAGGTCGGGCGAGGGGCACTGTCCGCCGTCTCCCGGCGCGACGACGTTCCGCGCTGCAATCCAGCTGCTGGAGCTGCTCCGGCGACACGGGCTTCACGACGCGCGCGTCGAAGCCGGCGGCGAGGGCGCGCTGCAGGACCTCGTCGGAGCCGTATCCGGTGAGCGCCACGAGCAGCGCGCGCGGTCCGGGCGTGGCACGCAGCGCCTTGGCCACGTCGTAGCCGCTCATCCCGGGGAGGCCGACGTCGCACAGGACCACCTCGGGCGAGAGCGCCGCGGCGCGCCGGAGCCCCTCGGCGCCGTCGTAGGCGATCTCGACCGTGTGGCCCGACACCGCGAGGAAGTCACGGAGCGCCTTGGCCGAGTCGACGTCGTCATCGATGACGAGCACGCTCCGGGCGCGCTTCGTCACGGCGGTGGGCGCGCGATCCGGCGCAGGCGCCACCTGCTGCGGCAGGAGCGGTAGCGTGACGGCGATCTCGGTGTCGCGCCCCGGGTCGTTGCTGCGGGCGATGTCGTCGACCAGCCTCGTGAGGTGGTCGAGCTGCCGGGAGACGATGGCGCGCGCGCGCTGCGCCTGCTCGGTGCCGGGCGCCACGCGGGCGAGCACGTGGAGCGCGTTGCCGATGGGCCCGAGCGGGTTCCGGAGCTCGTGCGAGAGCCTGCCGAGGAAGTGCGTCCGCCGGACGCTCGCCTCGCGGAGCTCCTGCGTCACCCGCCGCTCCTCGCCGAGCAGCCGCAGGGACGCGAGGTGGGCGCCGAGCAGCGAGGCGACCACCGAGCAGCAGCTGGAGGTCCTGCTCGCCGTACGCGTCGCGGTCGCGCTCGACGAGAGGACGCCGGCGATCTGGTCCAGCGCGCACCGGAGGCGAGCCTCCGCGTCCTGGCCGGACTCGAGCGCGTGCGCGAGGTCGGCGAGGATCGAAGCCGTGCCGACCTGGGTCATGACCAGCTCCGGCGCCTGCGAGAGCCGGCGCGCGATCTCGGTGACGATAAGGGAGGCGCTCCGGGTGAAGCTCGCGTGTCAGATAATCATCGCAGTCCGCTGCGGCGCGTGCAGCCCCAAGGAACACGCCGGCGAGCGCGGCAGGAAGGCTCGGTGGCGCGAAGGGCGCTGACAGGGGCGAGAGCCGAGGCCGGCGACCCTCGCAGATACTGCGCGCGGCTGGCGCATGTGCTCGGTCTCTATAGGGGTCGGTGGAGGGGGCCGGGGCCTGGCCATCCCTTCGGCGACTCTCCGCACCTGCTACACGAACCGGAGGACACTCACCACCTTCCCCAGGCCATGGCCCCGAAAGAATCCACGACGTCACCGGCGAGCGACTCGCAAGAAGCCGAGTGGCGCGCCGACGAGGGGGAGCGCCTCCTCGTCGTGGGCATGGGCGCCTCCGCGGGTGGCCTGGAGGCGCTCGAGCGCTTCCTGAAGCGCGTCCCACAGGACAGCGGCCTCGCCTACGTCGTGGTGCAGCACCTCTCCCCGGAGCACGAGAGCAGCCTCGCCGAGATCCTGGCGCGCGCCACGAGGCTCCCGGTGGTGACCGTGACGGAGGGGCAGCGCATCGCGCGCGACCACGTGTACGTCATCCCACCGGGAGCGAGCCTCACCGTCGAGGGCGGCGTCCTGCGGCTCGTCCCCTTCGACCCGAAGGGCGTTCGTCTGCTGGTGAATGCGTTCCTGACCTCCCTCGCGGAGGACCAGCGCGAGAACGCCGTCGGCATCGTGCTCTCGGGGACGGGCTCCGACGGCGCCCTCGGCATCGCGGCGGTGAAGCGGCACGGGGGTCGGACCTTCGCGCAGCGCCCCGGTGACGCCCGGTACGAGAGCATGCCCGCCGCCGCGATCGCGACGGGGATGGTGGAGCAGATCCTCCCCGCCGACGAGATCCCGGCGGCGCTCGTCCAGCTCGCCGCCGAGCGTCGGCGCCACCCCCCGGAGAGCGCGCGGGGTGAGGCGGAAGGTCTCCGGCAGGCGCTCGCGGTGGTGGGGCGCACGACCGGGCACGACTTCACCCGGTACAAGCGGACCACGATCCTCCGCCGGTTCCACCGGCGCATGGCCGCCACCGGCGCCGCCACCGTCCGGGAGTACGCCGCCCTGCTCGAGGGCGACGCCGACGAGGCGCGCCGCCTCGGCGAGGACCTGACCATCAACGTGACCAGCTTCTTCCGCGACGACGTGCCGTTCCGGCTGCTCGAGGAGATGGTGATCCCCGACATCCTCGAGCGGCGGCGGACGGACGGCGTGAGGATCTGGGTGCCGGCCTGCTCCTCCGGCGAGGAGGCCTACTCGCTCGCGATGCTGTTCTGCGAGCGGGGCGAGGCGTTCCCGCGCCCGCCGCAGATCCAGGTCTTCGCGACGGACATCGACGCGTCCGCGCTCGCGGAGGCGCGGCGGGGCCAGTACACGACCGTCGTCGAGCGGCAGGTCGGCCCCGAGCGGCTGGCGCGGTTCTTCACGAAGCGCGGGGACTGGTACTCGGTCACGAAGCCCCTCCGCGACCTCTGCATCTTCACCGAGCACGATCTCGTCAGGGATCCGCCGTTCTCCCGGATGGATCTCGTGTCCTGCCGCAACCTGCTCATCTACCTCGAGCCCGCCCTCCAGCAGCGGATCATCGAGATCTTCCACTACGCGCTCCGGCCGGGCGGCTACCTGCTCCTCGGCAAGGCCGAGATGATCGGCGCGCGCGAGCTGGAGCTGTTCGAGGTGGTGGACAAGGCGGGGCGCGTGTTCAGGCGGCGCGAGGTGAACCGGCGCCCGGCCATCCTGCCGGCGGGACGGCGGACGCTGCCCATCGAGCTGGCGACGCCCACCCGTCGAGCCGATCCCGAGGTGAAGAGCGCCGCCGATCGCTCGCGGAGCATCGTGCTCGAGGAGTACGCGCCTCCATCGGTGGTGGTCGATGCCCGCGGGGAGATCCGGTACTACTGGGGAACGAAGCTCTCGGTCTTCCTGCCTGCCCGCGCCGGCGCGCCCGCGACCAACCTGATGCACCTCGCCCGGCGCGAGCTCCGCGTCGAGCTGTCCGCCGCCCTGCACAACGCGGCGCGCCACGCGAAGCCCGTCACGTACAAGGACGTGGTGATGGAGGCGGAGGGCGTCCAGCGCCGGCTGAACATCGTGGTCCGGCCGCTCCCGCCCACGGATCGGGATCCGGACGAGCTGTTCCTGGTCGTCTTCGAGGAGCTGCAGGCCGCTCCCGTCGCGCACGGCACGCCGCTCGACGCGCCCACGCTGGAGCGTCACCGGCAGCTGCAGCGTGACCTCGAGAGCACCCAGGAGCGCCTCCAGGTCACGATCGAGGAGCTCGAGAACACGAACGAGGCGCTCCGGACGTCGAACGAGCAGCTCCAGGCGCTGAACGAGGAGATGCACTCCTCCAACGAGGAGCTGCAGACCTCGCAGGAGGAGCTGCAGTCGGTGAACGAGGAGCTCAACACCCTGAACGCCGAGCTGAGCAAGAAGGTGGACGAGCTCGAGCTGCTGTACGGCGACCTCCAGAACCTGTTCCAGAGCACGCAGATCGCGACCATCTTCCTCGACCGTGAGTCCCGGATCGCGCGCTTCACGCCGGCGGCGACGGCGGTCTTCCGGCTCGCAGACGGTGATGTCGGGCGCCCGCTGTCCGACTTCGCGGCCCGGTTCGACGCCCAGGACGTGCCCCAGGAGGTGGCGCGGGTGCTCGAGACCCTCGCGCCCGTCGAGCGCACCGTCGGCCTGGCGGACCGAAAGCGCATCTTCCTCATGCGCATGAACCCGTACCTCACCCCTTCCAACGTGATCGCGGGGGTGGTGGTCTCCTTCATCGACATCACCAAGCTGAAGGAGACGGAGGCGGCCCTGCGGCGAGCGGTGGAGGAGCGGGAGCTCGCCGAGCAGGCCTTGCGGGAGGCGGACCGGCGGAAGGACGAGTTCCTCGCCGTCCTGTCCCACGAGCTGCGCAACCCGCTCGCGCCGATCCGGAGCAGCCTCCACGTCCTCGACCACCCGACGGCGGACGCTGCCGCGGCTGCCAAGGCGCACGAGATCATCGCCCGCCAGGTGGGGCATCTCGCGCGGCTCGTGGACGACCTCCTGGACGTGACGCGCATCGCGAACGGCAAGCTCCAGGTCGAGCGCCGGCCGGTGGACCTCCGGGACCTCGCGCGGCGCACGACCGAGGATCACCGGGGCCTCTTCACCGCGCGCGAGGTGGCGCTCGAGGTCGCCCTCCCGGACGAGGCGCTGTGGGTCGAAGGGGACGCGACTCGCCTCGCGCAGGCGATCGGGAACCTGCTCCAGAACTCGGCCAAGTTCACCTCCAGCGGCGACTCGGTCCGGCTGTCCCTGGACGGGGTGGACGGCTTCGCGGTCCTGCGCATCCGGGACACCGGCGTCGGCATCGACCCCGCGATGATCGCGCGACTCTTCCAGCCGTTCTCGCAGGCCGACACGAGCCTCAACCGCCGCCTCGGCGGGCTTGGGCTCGGCCTCGCCCTCGTGAAGGGGCTCGTCGAGACGCACGGCGGTACGATCGTGGCGTCGAGCGGCGGCAAGGGCGCGGGCGCCGAGTTCGTCGTTCGGCTCCCGCTCGTGGCGGCGCCGGCCCGCATCGAGGTCGCGCCGGCCGCAGCGCCGCGCCCGCGCCGCATCCTCGTGATCGAGGACAACCTCGACGCCGCCGAGAGCCTTCGGCTCGTGCTCGAGCTGGAAGGACACCAGGTGGCCGTCGCGCACGACGGTCCCCAGGGGATCGACCGCGCCCGGCAGCTCACGCCCCAGGTGGTGCTCTGCGACATCGGTCTCCCGGGCATGGACGGCTACGCCGTCGCGAAGGCGCTCCGCGGCGAGCCCGGCCTGCGGGACACTTTCCTGGTCGCGCTCACCGGCTACGCGCTTCCGGAGGACCAGCGGCGCGCCGCCGACGCCGGGTTCGACGCGCACCTGACCAAGCCCGCGTCGGTCGAGGCGGTCCACGAGGTCCTGGGCCGTGCGGAGCCGCGGCCGTCGCCTGGCGGCCTCGCGGCGCCGTGACGCAGTCGGCGCGGCCGCGCGACGTGGATGTCACGCTCACGGCCCCCTGAGCTTGCGATCGCTCCGATCTCGGGCAGGCGACCCGGCGGTCGTCTCCCGCGCGCACCCCCGCGGGAGACCCTAGCTTCCAGATGATGCTGCAAGGATTCCTCGTCCAGAACTTCGATGAGCTCGTCGCGCGCGCGAAGGCGATCGCGTCGGCGCGCCGGGGGCAATCGGTGTCGACGCCTGCTCCGGAGCGCGGGTTCTCACAGCTCCTCGCGCAGCTCGTGGAGACGCTGCGAGAGGAGACGAGCACGGTGCCCCTCGCCGACGGCGGAACAGGCTCCGCCGCGCGGTACGCGCGCACCCTGCTGGAGAAGGGATGGTCCGTCTCGCAGGTCGTCCACGACCACGCTGCCGTCCGCCAGGCGATCACGGAGCTCGCCGTCGCGAAGGGGGCGGCGATCGGCCTGGAGGAGCTCGGCGTCATGAGCCGCTGCCTCGACGACGCGCTCGCGGAGGCGGTCGCGGAGTACGCGCGCCTGAAGGAGGAGGCGACCTCCCACCGCGAGATCGAGCGGCTCGGGCAGGTGGGGCACGATCTCCGCACCCACCTCCAGACCGCGCTCCTGTCGTTCAGGGCCCTGAAGACGGGAAGCGTGGACATCGGCGGAAGCGCGGGCGATGCGCTCGGTCGCAGCCTCGTCCGCCTTCGCGACCTCGTCGGCACCCGGCTGTCCGAGCCTCGCCTGGCCGCGACCTCGCGCGTGTCGCTGGCGGCGTTCGTCCACGAGGTCGCCGCCGCGGCCCACCCGGACGCGGAGCACCGGGAGATCCGGCTCACGATCGAGCCCGGTGATCCCGCGCTGGCGGTCGACGTGGACCCTCAGCTCCTCGCGTCAGCGCTGATGAGCCTGCTGGAGAACGCGTTCGAGTACACCCGCCCCCATGGACGCGTCACGCTCCGGACGCGCAGCGAGAGCGGCCGCGCATTCGTCGAGGTCGAGGACGAGTGCGGCGGGATGGCGACGACGACTGAAGGAGATCCGGGGCGGCCCACCGGCGACAGGCGCGGGAGTGATCGTTCCACGCCCGGGCGCGGGCTCTCCAGCAGCCGGAGGGCGGTCCAGGCCAACGGCGGCGAGATCCACGCCCACAACCTGCCCGGCAAGGGCTGCATCTTCGGCATCCAGCTTCCCGCTGCGGCTCCGCTCGACGCCAGGGAGCTGAGGACCGTCCTCCGACCTCGACGGGGGCGTGGGGCAGCGACCCTTCCGAGCGAGCAGACCGCCCACGCGGGCCGTCCGTGCGGCGGCATTGCCGAGCAAATTGTCGCGCCATGCCTGGCCAACCCTATTTCCGGCCTCGTGCCCTGTTCACTCAGGCGCACAGTCGCCATCGTTCTGCGACAGTCGCTTCACGAGGTTCGCGAAGTTCACAGACAAGGAACGACCACCATGAACAAGTCGAAGGCCATCTCGATGTCGCTGCTGTCGGCGCTCCTGGCTCTCTCCGGCTGCGCGACCAAACCGAAGACCGAGGCCAAGCGCGAAGACCTGAAGGCGGACGCGACCAAGGCGCTCGCCGAGATGAAGTCGGACGACCCGAGCCTCAATGCATTCCTGAGCAGCTCTCACGGCTACGTGATCTTCCCCCACGTCGGCAAGGCCGGCGCAATCGTCGGCGGCTCCTATGGCCGGGGCATCGTCTACGAGAAGGGCGCTCCGATCGGCTATGCCGACATCTCCCAGGCGACGGTAGGGCTTCAGGCCGGCGGCCAGACCTTCATGGAGCTGCTCGCCTTCGAGAGCGCCAAGGACCTCGAGCGCTTCACCACCGGCAAGCTGGCCTTCGCGGCGAACGTGTCGGCCGTCATCCTCAAGAGCGGCGCCGCCGAAGCAGCCAAGTACTCCGACGGCGTGGCGGTCTTCGTGAAGCCGATCGGCGGCGCGATGGTGGAAGCCTCGATCGGCGGGCAGCGGTTCACGTTCGAGCGCATGTGATCCGTCGCGGCAGCACTGGCTGACGCGGGGCGCGGCGGTGGTCCTCGTCGGCCCCTACCGCGCTGCCTTGCTGGTCTTCTTGCGCGAGCGCGAGGGGGTGGCGCGCTTCTTCCTCGTGGAGGAGGCGCCCTTCTTCTTCGGCACCTTCACCCCCGCGCGCCGCGCCTTCGAGAGGCCGATGGCGATGGCCTGCTTGCGGTTCTTCACCGGGTGCTTCCCGCTCTTCTTGTGACGCATCTCCTCGCCGACGAAGGCGCCGGCCTGCGTCGTCGCCGCCTTGCCCTGGCGCTTCGCGCGCCGGGCGCGCTGCAGGGTCTTCTTCTCTGGCATCTCGTCCTCCTCGCGAGCAGGGCCGGCCAGCGGGGCGGCCCAGCCCATACGTTGGGGGTCCCCGGGACCAGCCGCAAACCCGGCGCGCGGGCGGCCCTCCGCGATCCCGCGCATCGCGCTTTTCCCCTTGCTCGACGCGTGCTTGCGTGCCAAGTTCCGCCGCGCCCGGACCGGAATGACGACGCCCGTCCGCACGACCTCGCAAGGAGCCGCACGATGAAAAGGATCCTGCTCGCCGCGCTCTGCCTCGCCGCGCTCCCCACCTTCACGCCGGCCGCCGACGGCTCGCTGCAGGCGGTGAAGACCAAGGGGAAGCTCGTCCTCGGCCTCGACGACTCCTTCCCGCCCATGGGCTTCCGCAACGACGACAACCAGATCGTCGGCTACGACATCGACCTGGCCAGGGAGGTCGCGAAGCGGCTCGGCGTGCAGCTGGTCCCGCAGCCCATCGACTGGAACGCCAAGGAGCAGGAGCTCAACACCGGCAAGATCGACTGCATCTGGAACGGCTTCACCATCACCGACGAGCGCAAGCAGGCCATGGCCTTCACCAAGCCCTACCTGAGGAACGCGCAGGTGGTGGTGGTGAAGAAGGGCTCCGGCTACTCGACCCTCGCGAGCCTGAAGGGCAAGAAGGTCGGCCTGCAGGCCGGCTCCTCGGCCGGCGGCGCGCTCGAGGCCGCCAAGGACTTCCGCGCCTCGCTGAAGGAGGTGGTGGAGTTCAAGGACAACCTCACCGCCCTGATGGACCTCGAGGCCCGCGGCGTCGACGCGGTGGTGATGGACCTCATCGTGGCCGAGGACAACATCAAGCGCTCCGGCAAGGCCTACGCCATCCTGAAGGAGTCGCTCGCCCCCGAGGTGTTCGGGGTCGGCTTCCGCAAGGGCGACCTCGCCCTCCGCGACGCCGTGCAGGGCGCGCTCGAGGGCATGCGCAAGGACGGGACCCTCGCCAAGGTGACCACCCGGTGGTTCGGGCAGGACATCTCGGTGGTCGGCAAGTAGGCGCCGGAGCGCCAGCGCATCATGGTGAAGCTGCTGGGGGCGATGCTCGAGGGGACGGTCGTCTCCCTCGAGGTCTTCTTCCTGACCCTGCTCTTCGCGGTGCCGCTGGCGCTGCCGATCGCGTTCGGCCGCATGTCGCGGAGCCGGCTGGTCCGCGTCCCGGTCAACCTCTACATCCTGGTGATGCGCGGGACGCCGCTCATCCTCCAGATCATCTTCGTCTACTTCGCGCCCTACTACCTGTTCGACGCCTCGTACGACCGGTTCACCGCGGTCATCGTGGCCTTCACCATCAACTACGCCGCCTACTTCGCCGAGATCTACCGCGGCGGGATCCAGGCGATCCCGAAGGGCCAGTACGAGGCGGCCAAGGTGCTGGGCTTCGGCCGCGCCGACACCTTCTTCCGGATCGTCTTGCCCCAGGTGGTGAAGCGGATCCTGCCCGCCAGCGCCAACGAGGTCATCACGCTGGTGAAGGACACCGCCCTCGCCCAGACCATCGGCGTGGCCGAGCTGTTCCGGGTGGCGCAGAACGCCTCCGCGCGACAGTTCTCCACCATGCCCATCTTCATCGCGGGCGTCTTCTACTTCGTCATGAACTGGGCGGTCTCCGAGCTCTTCCTCCGCGCGGAGCGGAAGCTCGAGTACTACAGCTGAGCGCCGCCATGGACGTCGTCACCGTCGAGCACCTGTCCAAGTCCTTCGGCGACCTCCGGGTCCTCACCGACATCTCCTTCTCGGTGCACCAGGGGGAGGTGTTCGCGATCATCGGGCCGTCCGGCTCGGGCAAGTCGACGCTCCTCCGCGCCATCACCCACCTCGAGACCGCCGGCAGCGGGACCATCGACGTCTGCGGCACGCGGATCCTCGACGGCGGCGTCTACGCCGACAAGGCCACCCTGCACGGCGCGCTGCTCAAGCTCGGGCTGGTGTTCCAGGACTTCAACCTGTTCCCCCACTTCTCGGTGCTGCGCAACATCACCGAGGCGCAGGTGCGCGTGCTCCGGCGCGGGAAGGACGAGGCGCGCGAGGTGGCCATGGCCCTGCTCGCGAAGATGGGGCTCGCCGACAAGGCCGCCGCCCATCCCTGCGAGCTCTCCGGCGGGCAGAAGCAGCGCGTCTCGATCGCCCGGGCCCTCGCCCTCGACCCGCAGGTCCTCTTCTTCGACGAGCCGACCAGCGCGCTCGATCCGGAGCTGACCGGCGAGATCCTCAAGGTCATGCGCGACCTGGCCGCCGAGAAGATGACCATGGTGGTGGTGACGCACGAGATGGGCTTCGCCCGCGACGTGGCCGACCGCGCCATGCTGATGGACGCCGGGGTGGTGGTGGAGGAGGGGCCGGCCCGGGAGCTCATCGACAACCCGAGGAACGAGCGGACCCGCGCCTTCCTGAGGCGCTTCTCCCAGATCGGACAGACATGAGCGACGACCGGGACGCCTACGCCTTCTCCCGCCGCGTGGCCGGGCTCAAGAGCTCGGCCATCCGCGAGCTCCTCCAGGTGATCAGCCGCCCCGGCGTGATCTCGTTCGCCGGAGGCCTGCCCGCGCCCGAGCTCTTCCCCACCGAGCTGCTCGGGCGCCTCGCGCAGGAGCTCTTCCGCTCGGGCGAGGCCCGGGAGGCGCTCCAGTACGGCGAGACCGACGGCGTGGTGAAGCTCCGCGAGCGCATCCTGGCGCGCGCGCCCTTCGCCCCCGGCACCTTCGGGATGGACGGGGTGCTCGTCACGCAGGGCTCGCAGCAGGGGCTCGACCTCGCCGCCAAGCTGTTCCTGGACGCGGACGACGAGGTCCTGGTGGAGTCCCCGGCCTACGTGGGGGCGCTGCAGGCGTTCCGGTTCTTCGGGGCGCGCGTCACCTTCCTGCCGTGCGACGCCGAGGGCGTCGACCCCGAGGCGCTGCGCGGCGCGCTCCGCCGGCGGCCCAAGCTCGTCTACCTGACGCCGACCTTCCAGAACCCGAGCGGCCTCTGCTACTCCGCGCGGCGGCGCCTGGAGGTCGCCGAGGTGCTGCGGGGCTCCGACACCGTCCTGCTCGAGGACGACGCCTACCGCGAGCTCTGGTTCGACGCGCCCCCGCCGCCGCCCATCGGCGAGAGCCTGGATCCGGCGCGCCGCGTCTACATGGGCAGCTTCTCGAAGATCGCGGTGCCCGGCCTCCGCGTCGGGTACCTGCTCGGGCCGCCCGGGCTCATCGGCCGGTTCGTCCTCGCCAAGCAGGCCGCCGATCTGCACACCAACTCGCTCGGGCAGCACCTGCTGGCGCGGCTGCTGGCGGAGCCGAGCTTCGAGGAGCACGTCGCGACGCTCCGCGAGGCGTACGGGGCCCGCCGGGACGTGCTCGATCGCGCGCTGGCGAGCCGGCTGGGCGACCGGCTGCGCTGGCAGCGGCCGCAGGGGGGAATGTTCCTCTGGGCGCGACTGCTCGGCGGCGGCGACGCGGCGTCGCTGCTGGTGCGGGCGCTGGAGGAGGGGCTGGCCTTCGTGCCCGGCGGCGAGTTCCACGCCGAGGGGGAGGGGCGCGACACCCTGCGCCTCAACTTCAGCTACTCGAGCGAGGAGACGCTGCGCGAGGGCGTGGCGCGGCTGGCGCGCGCCATGGAGGCCTGGGAGCGGTGACCGCGTCGACCGGGCCGACCACGCGCGTCGGCCAGGTCGCCCCCTCGATCCCTGGACCGCCCGAAGCCCTGCGGCTCACCAACTCTCACCCTGGTCGCGCGGAGGCGGCGCTGCTCGTCGAACGGCAGTCCAGGGAGGCAGCTCGCTCGCGACGTGCGCAGATCCTTCTCGGACTCGTACGAGTCCGAGGAGGTCGTGTATGGCGGTCGACATCAAGCAGGTGAGCCGCAAGATACTCGAGGACGTCTTCGGCAAGGGTAAGCTCGAGTATCTCGACCAGGTATGCGACGCGTCCTTCAAGGGGCACGATCCGCTCTCCGGCGAGTACGACATCGCGGGGTTCAGGCGGGACGTCGAGGGCTACCGGACGGCCTTCCCCGACCTGACGCCCACGGTGCTCGGGCTCTGCGGCGAGGGCGACATGGTGTGCATGCTCTGGCGCTGCACCGGCACGCACCAGAAGCCGTTCATGGGCGTCCAGCCCACCGGCAAGAAGATCACGGTCGACGGCATCAGCTTCGATCGCTTCCGGAACGGCAAGCTCGTCGAGAGCTTCACGCAGTGGGACACGCTCCGGTTCCTGCAGACCCTGGGGATCGTCCCGAAGCTCGAGCTGTCCGCGCCGAAGGGCGGGGCGGAGCGGCGGCCGCACGCGTAGTCAAGCCCGACATGCCTGGGCGCGAGGGGCCTCCCGAGGCCCCTCGTCGTTTCAGGAGCGGTGGATCTCGTCGGGCGCCCGGCCGGGTCGGAGGAGTGGCGCCAGCGTCCGCCCGCTGCTCAAGGCTTGAGCGATCTGCCGTCCCGTTCCCTGGTGTCTCGCCGTCGCCCACGATTCCGGTCGCGACAGCTCCACGTCCCGCAGGCATTCTGTGGACCCGGCTGGCGTGGACCAGCGACTGCATGGGATGGGGGTCCCGCCCTTCCGGCAGGACCGAGCGCACGAGATGAACGACGAGACCGCCATCGCAGCCCCCGTGCGTCCGCCTCTCCAGGCGGCGGTCGAGCCGCGGCGCGGCGCTTCGTCCGACCTGCTCCTCTTCGTCCTCCCCACCTTCATCTGGGGGACGACCTGGCTCGCCATCAAGTTCCAGCTCGGCGTGGTGGCGCCCGAGGTGTCCGTGGGCTGGCGGTTCGCCCTCGCCTCGCTGCTCCTGCTCGGCTGGTGCTCGGTGCGCGGCGTCCCGCTGCGCTTCGGCGTCCGCGACCACGGCCGTTTCGCCGTGCTGGGCCTGCTCCTCTTCGGGATCAACTACGTGCTGGTCTACCGGAGCGAGCAGCACCTCACCTCCGGGCTCGTGTCCGTGCTGTTCGCGTTCCTCGTCTTCTGGAACCTGCTCGGCGCGCGCGTCTTCTTCGGCACCCACGCGCCGAGGGTGGTGCTCCTCGGCGCCGTGCTCGGGGTCGCGGGGGTGGGGCTGCTCTTCTGGCCCGAGGTCGCGACCGTGCGCGCGGGCGACGGTCAGGGCACCGGATCGCGCTCGCCGTGGCCGCCACGGTGATCGCCTCGGGCGGCAACCTCTACTCGCAGGCGCTCTTCGCCAGGGGCGTCGCCGTCGTCTCCGCGACGGCCTTCGCGATGGGGTACGCGGCGCTCGCCGTCCTCGCCTGGTGCGCGGTGACGGGGATCCCCTTCGCCTTCGACGCGAGGCCCGCCTACGTCCTCTCGCTCGCGTACCTGTCGCTGTTCGGCTCGGTGGTGGCCTTCGTCTCCTTCCTCACGCTGCTCAAGCGCATCGGCGCGGGCCGCTCGGGCTACACCGCCGCGGTCATCCCCGTCACGGCGATGCTCGCCTCGACGCTCTTCGAGGGCTACCGCTGGTCGGTCGCCGGGCTCGCCGGGATGGTGCTGGTGCTCGCGGGGACGGTGCTGGTGCTGCGCGTGAAGGAGCGGAGCCAGCGATCCACCAAACACCTCGACGCGCGGGCTCTGTAACTCGCGGCGCTACCGGTGGAACTGCAGACGGGCTCCCGCCAATGCGGCAGCTCAGCTGAACGTGGCTCCGGCGAGCGCCTCAGCTATCTGCACGCGAGAAAGCGAGGAGACGCGATGCCAAATCCCTTCGTGCACGTGGAGCTGAACACCACCGACGTCGCCAAGGCCAGGGAGTTCTACGGCAAGCTGTTCGACTGGAAGCTGGAGGACGTCCCGATGGACACGGGCGGCCCCTACACGATGATCAACGTGGGCGAGGGAACGGGCGGCGGGCTGATGAAGCAGCCGAGGCCGGGCGCTCCCTCGAGCTGGCTGGCGTACGTCCTGGTGGATGACGTCCGGGCGGCGACGGAGAAGGCGAGGGCGCTCGGCGCCACCATCGCGAAGGACGTGACCGAGGTGCCCGGCGCTGGATGGTTCAGCCTGATCGTGGATCCCACCGGCGCCGCGCTCGGTCTGTGGAAGTCGAAGTAGCGCCAGGAGCGGCGGGCCCTCTCAGGATGGGTCCTCGATGGGATCGGTCTCCGGCAGATCCCTCGAGGGCTCGATCTTCACCTTCGGCGACAGCTCGCGATCGAGCGCTCGGGCCGGGTAGGGCCATCCGCCCGGCGTCGGGGCGCCGACATCGACCCACGACCGGATCGCGGCGTCGCAGATGGCGTAGCCCCAGTTGACGAGCGTCTCCTGCTCCTCGTCGTTGAACGCGTTCAGGCGTGTGCGGATCCGCGCCAACCTCGACGACGTCGAGAAGGGCACGCGGAACGCGGCGCGCGGGTACTTGCCGAGGTCGCTTCCGATTCCCCAGTAGGCGCCGCTGCGCTGCCTCGTCCGGTACTGCTCGAGGAGCCAGCGCCGCCGCAGGCTGAGGGCCTGCTTCGTCACGACCGTCAGCACGCGGAGCCCGTGCCGGACCCAGTCGCGGCTCTCGCCCCACTGATAATCGAACGGGGCGCCGGCGTCGCTCGCGAGGATCGTCCTCAGGCGGGTGGAGACCGTCTGCAGGCCCAGGTTGTCGTAGGCGCCGCCGTCGGTCAGCAGGATGCGCTCGCGGAGGTGGACGTCCTCGTGAAGGTCCGAGCCGGTCCAGCGGACGAAGGAGGCCGGATCGGTCTCCAGCACCACGGGCGACAGCACGGGCGGGAACGCGCTCGACGCCGCGACGGCGAGGGCGAGCGGGAACCTCGGGCGCTCGACGAGGCCGATCCGGTAGTCGCCGGCGTACGGCTTCGAGAAGCGGAAGTCGACCCCCGTGGCCAGGTTGGTCGAGTTGATGACGAACCGGGGCTGGTCCGGGAGGTCCTGCAGCGTGGCGCGGCGGAAGAGGTGGTCGGCATAGTCGGCCACGAGGAAGTCCGGGATGCTCTTGAACGGGACGAGCAGGCCCCCCACGATGGCAGGCGCGTCGACGTTCCTCGCGCAGTAGGCCCGCAGCGGCGTGACGACGTGCTCCAGGAGGCTCGCGAGGGCGAACCCGTCCGCGCGAAGCGTGCTCCAGCGCAGCCCCAGCACGCCCGCGGTGATCGAGCCGCCCGACACCGACGAGATCCGGTCGAGCCGTCCCAGGTATCCGAGCTCGGCGAGCCTCCACAGCGCCCCGCAGTGGAAGAGCGTGGCCCTGAAGCCGCCGCCCGACAGGGCGAGGCCGATCCCCTCCGACATCCCCTCCGATCCGAACGGCATCCCGGCGGTCCTCCGTGGCGGGGATCACGCGAGCGGGATCCGGGCCTCCACCACGACCCCGGGCTCGACCTCGTACCCGCCCGCGCCCTTCGGGGCGGCCTCGTCGTGGTCGCTCCGCGCCTGGATGGCGTGCTTCCTCACGGAGAGCGCCTCGAGGAGCTCGCGCTTCGGGAGGTTCTTCCACTGCGGCCGCTGGATCGTGGAGGTCATCGCCCAGGGCCCGTCCGGCAGGAGCTTCTCCACGAACGTCCGCGGCGTCGCGTTCTCGCTGCCGTGGTGGCCGACCTTGTAGAAGCGCACCGTGCGGAGCAGGTCCTCCCAGGTCGAGTCCCGCATGGCCGCCGCCCAGGTGCCCCACTGCGCGTCCCCGGGGAAGAGGAGGTGCGTGCCCGCGACCTCGAGCACGAGCATGAGGCTCGTCCCGTTGACGGCCTGGTCGAGCGCGACCGCGGCGTCGAGGTCGGCGAACGCCGCCGCCTCGCGGATCTTCTCTCGCTCTGCCTCGTCGAAGTCGACGCCGGCGGGAGGCGAGTCCGTCTCGAAGCGCTGGCTGAAGGGCGCCCTCGGTTTCCCGGTCGCGGGGTCGAGCGGCGCTGCGCGCAGGCGCAGGTAGGCCTCGCCTCTGGGCGGCGTCATGTCGCGGACGACCTCCTTGTCGCGCGACGGGCCGAGGACGTGGATGGTGACGCCCGGCAGCGCCTCGGTCGTGAAGGTCCGCTCGCTCAGATCGGTCGTGGGCAGGAAGCGCCGCTGTGGCCGCTTCGCGAACCCCGAGTGGAGCGTCTTCATCGCCTTCTCGTTCGTGAGCGCGTTGTCGACGAGCAGGCGCAGCCCTGGATCCACCGCGCCTGCGAGCGCGGCGAGCCGAGCCTCGAGCGCCGCCGCGAGCCTGCTCTGGATGTCGCGGATCTCGCGGGCGGCCGGATCGGTGGGGTGCTCGGTCCAGGGCATCCACACCTCGCGCACCTCGACGTCCCGCCAGACGTCGAGCTCGAAACCGGAGACGTGGTCGCGGTGGCGGTGCGTCGCCACGACCACGTCGAGGCGCGCGACGCCGTCGGGATCCGTCGCGTCCGCGACGATGCGCGCCACCACGTCCTTCATCGGACGGTCGGGCGCCGCGGCGATGGAGCCGCAGTCGAACAGGATCCGGCAGCGGCGCTCCCCGGACGGCACCGTCACGAGGAACGCGTCGCCGAAGCCCACGTTGTACATGCGGACGGAGACGCTGCCGTCCGCGCGCGCCCGGGCGTCTCCGGCCGGCGCGGGGGTTCGCCGGCTGCGGGCCGGGGGCGCGTGCGTCCGCTTGCGGGTGGCCACGATCAGCCTCCTCCGTGGAGGGAGGAGAAGCTCGCCAGGGCCGCGATCCGGACGGCGTGCTCCTCCCGGCTCATGTAGGGCGTCTTCGGGTTCATCATGTCCGCCGAGGCGACGAAGCCGCGCTGCCGCTCGAGCCGCGCGCGCGCCCGCTCGCCCGTGGAGCCCCTGGCGCCGCGGTGGAAGGGCTTCGTGATGAGGTAGCGGACGGTCCCGTTCGCCGACGCGATCGCCGTCGCGCCGCCGCGGAACGGGATCCCGCCGAGGTCCTTCCGGGTGGACCGATCCTGCTGCGCGAACTGCGCGACGAGCTCGATGAGCAGCTGGCCATTCGGCGCGACGCGGAACACCGGGTGGAAGCCGCGGACCTGCGTGGGCGCGTCCGGATCGAGCCCGAGCGTCTCGGCGTTGTCCCTCGCGTACTTCGCGAGCTGCGTCGCGAGCTCGGTGTTCAGCTCGAGCCGGTACTCCTCGCCGTCCTCGTCGTCGGTGGTCCGGTACTGCTCGCGGCTCGGGGAGGAGCGCGGCGGGAGATCCACGGGAGACCGCCAGCCGGAGGTGTCGAAGGACTGGATCGCCTGGAAGAAGAGGTCCGGCAGCAGGTTCACGATGGCGGTGCCCATGGGCGGCAGCCCGTCCGGCGAGGGCCACAGCAGCGACTCCTCGGCGAGCGAGGTCACGCCGCCCGGATGGATCCCGCGCATCCGGAACGCCTCGATCATCGCGTCGCGCAGGTCCGGATCGGCAGGCACGAGCTCGTAGTCCGCCGTGACGAGCGCGCGGAGGAAGTCGCCGAACGTGACGTCCACGGGCGGGAGGTAGTCGAACGCGCGGATGCACATGTCGAGCACCCGCTGCGCGGTGCGCGACGCCTCGAGCGCGATGCGGTTCACGAGATCGGGGTGGAGATCGCCGGACGGGAGCTGGCCCGAGCCACCCGTCGCGATGCGGATGAGGTCGTAGATGCGGTTCCGGTAGCTCTTGTAGAACCCGCCGAACACCGCCGCGACGAGCACGGCTCCCCGGTCGTGCGGCTCGAGGACGGAGTCGGAGAGCTGGGTGCCGGGTGCGTCGAGCGCCGAGCGGAGCGCCTTGCCGCTCCCGGTGGCATAGCCGAACTGCCGCGCGAGCTCGACGAGCGGCGTCGGGCTGCGGATGTCGCTGCGCGTCTGCTGGATGTGCTGCCGGAGGACGTCCGGGTACGAGAAGTGCTGGAAGAGCGCGACGAGATCGGCGAAGCCCTCGTGGAACGCGAGCACGTCCTCGTTGGAGGCCTCGAGGAAGAGCGGGCGCAGCCGGTCCACGAGGGCGTGGGTGGTCTCGTGGGCGACGACGTCGTGGGACAGGCACGTGAACACGGTCTGCCCGGGCAGGTTCGGCCCCGGGTTCTCCACGTCCGCGAGGAAGTAGCCGAACAGGATCCCGTTGAGCTCGCGCGAGTAGAAGGCGTTCGCGCCGTAGAAGGCGTGAGGGAAGAGGCGAAGGCGCGGGTAGACCGACGCGCGCCGCCCCACGCCGGCGAGGCGCATCGAGTGCCCGAGGCCGCGATCGAAGTTCTCGATCGTCTTCATCGCCACCGCGTAGACCATCTGCTGATGGAAGCGAGGGTCGGACTCGGACGGATCGAGGCCGCTCTGCATGAGGACCGCGGCGTTGTTCAGGTCGACCGCCTCGTAGAAGCAGCCGCGCGCGCCGTCGTAGTCGATCACCTCGACGCGCGGGCCGACCGGCCCCGGCGAGAGCTTCTCGTTCGCGACCTCTATCTGCGCGCGGTTCCCGAAGGTGCGCCCGAGCAGCGGATCGGAGGCGAAGATCTTCAAGGGCCGGCGCACGGCCTGCGTGAAGCCCTTGATACGAGCCGGACGCTGCATCGTCGCTCCGATCGCCCCGCCCGGGCGAGCGGGTCAAGGCGCACGATGGGAACGGAGAACGAACCGTACCCAAAGTAGAACCCGTCCGCGAGCGCGCGTGACGCCGGGCCTTGCGGGCATTTGGGTAGCGAGCGCGATCACGCCTGCCGCTTGGCGGCGTGGACGTTGACGCCGGTCACGCTGAACTTGCGCGCGACCTTCTCCTTCGACGTTCCCAGGAACGGATCGAAGCGCTCCCGGATCTCGACCCCCTCGAAGCCGAGGTCGGCGAGCAGCGAGAGGAGCTCTGCCTCCGGCAGAGCGCCACCGATTCAACCCGACCACAGGTCGATGTCTCGACGGATGGAGTCGGGCAGCTCCGAGGCGACGACGATGTCGGCGTACAGGAATCGGCCGCCTGGGCGGAGGACCCGCAGGACCTCGGAGTAGGTGCGTCGCTTGTCCGGAGCGAGGTTCAGCACGCCGTTCGAGATGACGACGTCGATCGAGCCGCTCTCGACAGGGAGGTCGAGCGCGTCGCCGCGCCGCAGCTCGACGTTCGAGACGCCAGCCTCCGCCGCCGCTGCCTCGGCCTTGCGGAGCATCGAGTCGGTCATGTCCACCCCGATGGCGCGGCCGCGAGGTCCGACGGCGTGCGCCGCCAGCAGGAGGTCCATCCCCGCTCCGCAGCCGATGTCGACGACCGTCGATCCCGCCGGGATCGACTCGATGCGGAGCGGGTTCCCCACGCCCGCGAACGACTCGGTGGCGAGCGGGGGATCCGTGCCAGCGCCTGTCGGTCATACCGGAGGAACGTCTCCGCGTATGCAGCGCCCCGATGGAAGTGGAACTCTCCGTCGGGCGCCGAGGCCACCCGGGCGTAGATGGACTGCACCTCGTTCCGGAGGCGGACGGTGTCGAAGTCGACAGGGCAGGTGGCGGCCATGAGCCCTCACGCGAGCGGCGGGACAGGCACCGTATAGGCGTCCCGAGGCGCCGTGTCTCGTCCAGCTCCGGGCCACCAGCGAAACGGTGAAATGTTCACTTACCCTGATGCTCGATCACCCCGCAGGCGATGCGCCCGCCCGAGTTGCCGGCCGGGTCGGTCTTCTCGTCGTCCGGGTCCGCGTGGATGACGAGGGCCGTGCCCTCCGGGCCGAACAGCGAGCCCTCGCCCTCGCCCAGGGTGGCGCCCTTCGCGGTGAAGGTCCCCTTGCCCTTGCCGTCCTTGCCGACCTTCAGGTTCGGCAGGTCGCCCGCGTGGGCGCCCGCGGGGTTGTGGAGGCCGTGCTGCTTGCCGGCGGGGTTGAAGTGACCGCCGGCCGACTTGAAGTCGGGCGGCTCGCACTTCGCCGCGGCGTGGATGTGGATGCCGTGCTGCCCGGGCGGAAGGCCTGCCACCTCGACCTTGGCCTTCACGCCGCCGCCGGTGGCGGAGAACGTGGCCGTCCCGACGTCCTTGCCCTCGGCGTCCTTCAGCGAGGCCTTCGCGGACGGCCCCGCGGCGAGCGCCGCGAGGGGGAGCGCCATCATCCAGGCGGAGAGTGCTCGAACCATGATCGTGCCTCCAGCGTGAGCGGCGCGAACGGGTCGTCCGCGCGTGAGCTCGCGGCGAGGTAGTTACGGCGACCCGACGCTGCGTACGCGGTCCCGAAGGGTGCCCCTCGAGGCATGACTAGCGCTCGCTCACCCGAGCGCGTCGAGGATCCTCCGCGCGAACGGGACCTCGAGGCGACGGCTCAGCTCCTCGAGGCGCCCCAGGTGCACGATCGTCCCGCCGTCGAGCACGGCGGTGCGCTCGCCGAGCGCCTGCGCCTCGCGTGGATCGTGGGTCACGTAGAGCGCCGCGGTCCCGCGCTCGCGCAGGAGCTCGCGGAAGAGCGCGAGCAGCTCCTGCTTCAGCCCGACGTCGAGGTTCGACAGGGGCTCGTCGAGGAGCACGGCGCGCGGCTCGAGGACCAGCGCCCGCGCGATGGCGACGCGCTGGCGCTCGCCTCCGGAGAGCTCGCCAGGGTGGCGGCGCTCCTTCCCGGAGAGCCCGACGCGCGCGAGGATCGACGCGATGCGGTCGTCCCGCTCGCCGCGCGGGACCTTCTTCCCGTCGAGGCCGAAGGCGAGGTTCCCGTGGACCGTGAGGTGCGGCCAGAGCGCGAGGTCCTGGAAGACGATGGCGAGCTTTCGCTCCTCCGGCGGGAGCAGGCTGCGGCCGTCCCGCGCGGCCACCGCCTCGCCGACCCGGACCGACGCCCGAGCTCGGCGCCAGGAAGCCGGCCACCACCCGGAGGAGCGTGGTCTTCCCGCAGCCGGAGCTCCCGAGCAGCGGGAGCGTCTCGCCCGGCGCGACGCTGAGCGAGACGTCGTCGAGGACCGGTGCGCCCCTCGCGCAGCGACGCCCACGCGGTCGAGCTGGATGGCCGCGCTCACGCCGCCTCCGGAAGAGGAGGGCGGACCCGAGCGCGAGCACGGCGGCGGTCATCGCCACCTGCACGCACGACAGGGCGGCCACGACCGCCTCCGGGCCCGTTGGCCTCGAGCGTGAAGATCCGCACCGTGAGCGGCTCCTGCCCCGCCGGGTAGAGGAGGACCGCCGTCTCGAGATCTCGCAGGCAGAAGACGATGGCGAGGAGCCAGGCGACGGCGAGGCCGCGCGCGTGGATCGGCACGAGGATGCGGCCGAGGCGGCGCAGGAAGCGCGCGCCGCCGATCGGCGGCCGCCTCCTCGAGGTGCTCCGAGCCCTGCGAGAACGCCACGGCGGCGGTCGCGGAGGCCGACCGCGCCGTAGCGCGCGGCGAAGGCCAGGGCGACGATCGCGCTCGTCCCGTAGACCGCCTGGAGGGAGGGGCGGTTCCAGGTGGACGATGAGCCCCACGCCCGAGGACGGCGGCGGGCGTCACGAAGGCCAGGACCGCGAGCGCGTCGAGCCCCACGCCGCCGCGCCGGCGCCGCGCCGCGGCGTGGCCGATGACGACCGCGATCGCCAGGACGACCGTCCCGCCGAGGAGCGCGTCGAGCGAGGCTGTTCCAGGCGCTCGCCCGATCCACTGCGGCAGCTGCGGCGAAGCCGCCGCCCGGCCGGCGCGCAGCGCGAGCGCGCGCGAGCGGGAGGAGCGGGAGGAGGGCGGCGGCCGCGGCGAGGACGGTCGCGGCCGGCCGCCAGCGACCGAGCCGCAGCGCCGGCACCTCGCGGCTGCGCAGCCCGAGCACCGCGAACGAGCGCAGCCCGGCGGCCGCCGCTCGAGCCGCGAGCAGGCCGACCGCGATCGGCGAAGAGCGGCAGCACCAGCGCGAACGCCTCGCCGGGCGCGTAGTCGACGCCGCCGAGCCGGGAGAAGACGATGGCCGGATAGACGCTCGACGCGGAGGAACATCGGGACGCCGAGCTCGGAGAAGGCGAGCGAGAAGACGACGAGCGCGGCGAGCGCGATGGCGGGCCGGATGAGCGGCAGGAGGATGCGGAGCGACGGTCCGCCGCGGTCCGGCCGACGAGCCGCGCCGCCTCCTCGAGCGACGGATCGACGGCCTGCAAG